>DATDJP010000278.1:0-6042 GCA_036520475.1 Polyangiaceae bacterium
GACGAGAAACACGTTGCTTGGTTTGATGTCGCGGTGAACCACTCCACGCCGATGCGCCACCGCCAGCCCCTCGGCCGCTTGCCGAATCCAAGCGAGCACCTCTGCCACGGGACGCGCCCCGTTGCGAGCCAAGTGCCGAGACAGATCTTCCCCGTCCAGCCATTCCATGGCGAGGTACGGCGCGCCCTCCGCAGAAACGCCGTGCGCCACATAGCGCACGATGGACGGGTGCTCGAGCTCTGACAGGATGCGGCTCTCCACTACGAAGCGCGGCAAGCCCGAGCCCGGCGCGCTGATCAGCTTGACCGCTACCAGCTGCCCCGTGGCGAGATCGTGCGCTTGATAAATCGAGCCCATCCCGCCGCTGGCAACCAAGCTTCGCAATTCGAAACGGCCGTCTACGATCTGCCCCACGCACGGAACATTTGCCGCGCCCCGGGCGCGGGTCAACCTCACAGCTCTCGTCGAGCTGCTCTGCCGCATCGCGTTGGGTTTGCCGAGCTGTCGAGCTCCGAAAGCTGCGCGCTCACCCGTCCGTGTTTGGTCGCGAGAGCCCGTACGCCTTGATCCAGCGGTAGATCTGCACGCGCGAGCACCCGAGTGACTGCGCCACGGCCGTGATGTTCCACGAGTGCTCGTTGAGTAACTTCACGAGCTGGCGCGGGGTACTGACGGCTCGGGTCGGCGCGGGTTGCGGCGTGTCGGCTCGGTCGCGCGTGAACTCGGCTATCTTGGGCCAGCGCTCGAGCAAAAACTCCAAGGTGAACGCGTTTTCTTCCGGTCGCAGGACCTGAAACGCGTCCACGATCGCTTGCAGCTCGCGGATATTGCCGGAGAATTCCCAAAGTAACAGCGCCTCCGCTGCCGTGGGCGTGAGCGCCAGGGGATGCCGCGAGAACTCGCGAACGAGCGGCATGATCTCCCTCCGCCGGCTGCGGAGCGGCGGCAAAACGAACACGAAGCGCGACAAGCGGGCGTACAGATCGTGACGAAAGCGCCCTGCGGCGCACTCCGCGGCCAGATCGAAGTGCGTGGCGGCCACGATACGCGCCGAGCAGTCGGTCTCGCGCTCTGCACCTACCGATCGGATGCGTCGTTCCTGAAGCGCACGCAACAGCGCCGGCTGAACGTCGAGCGGTAGATCCGCGATCTCGTCGAGGAACAAAGTTCCCTTTTCCGCCGCCATGAACAAGCCCGGACGGGCATTGGCGGCACCGGAGAACGCGCCTTTGGTGTGTCCGAACAGCTCGGCCGCGACGAGCTCCCGCGGAATGGCTGCGCAGTTCACGGGCACGAAATTGCCGTCTCTGCCACTTTTCTCGTGCAGACAACGAGCGAGGAGCTCCTTGCCGGTGCCGCTTTCGCCGAGCAATAGCACCGTGCTCCGAGACGGCGCCACCAGCGCAGCCTCGTGCTGCACCTTTGCCATGGCATCGCCCTCATCGAGCACGAAGAGCGTGTCGCCCGCGCGCACCACGTCTCCGGCCTCGAGGGGGCAGTTGGCGATGCGTGCGCCATTCACGAAGGTGCCATTCGCGCTGTCCACGTCACCCAGGCGATGGACCTGACCCTGCTGGTCCCACACGATACGGAAGTGAATTCGCGACAGGCGCGGGTCCTTGACGCAGAGGCCCGGCGTCGCAATCTCGCGCCCTACCGCCGTCACGTGTTCCGGCGAAGGCGGCAGTACGATCTGCTGCGCCGGCGCGTCGGGATCCGGCGAGTACGCGACGACTAACTCGAGGGGACGGTTGAGCGGCGCGGGATGCTCGGACGGATAGCGCAGCGTCGACTGCTCTGGCTGGTCCGACTTCCCCACGACAGTTCTCAAACCAGATCAGGTGGTGGCAGCGCGCGCTGCGTCGCGAACTCCTCGAATTCGGACAAATCACGCTCCGCTGGCTTGGCCGTCGCCGGTCCGCGCTCGAGTATCGCCGTCATCGCCTCACGACAGGCCTCCTGCATTTCGCCGGCCGTCTGCCAGCGTTCCGAACGCTCGTAGCTGAGGGCGCGGTCCACGAGCCGGATCGTACAGGGATGCGCACCGGGCAAGGCGCGGGCGAGAGAGCGAGCCGGTGACGCAATGACCGCCAGGCGTTGCGCGTCGGCCCTGACACTGGGAAACACCCACTCCGAGCTCAGCAAGCGAAACAGTGTGGCCCCAAGCGAGTAGATGTCACTCCGAATATCCACGCAGCGATGCGCTCCCAGCGCAAGCTCCGGCGACATGTAGGCGGCGGTTCCGATGACCTCGCCGGTCCGCGTGACGCTCGTGTGCACGTGTGCCGACTCCCGCGATCCAGCGTTCCCGAAGTCGAGCACTCGCAGGGACCCGTCGCTACAAAGGAACAGATTCGACGGGCTGATGTCGCGGTGCAAAATGCCGGCTGCGTGCGCCTGGTGCAGCACACTCAACGCACGCTCGGCGATCGACAAAACCTCGAGCTCCGGCAGACGGCCGCGGAGCCGCGTTCGCTTGTGCGCTGCCGTCTCTCCATGCAAAAGCTCCATCAACAAGAACGGGACGCCGTCTGGCGTGGCTCCATGCTCCGCGACTGGGACGACCCCCGGATGGTCGATGCAATTCACCAGATAGGCTTCACGAACGAAGCGCTCTCGCACTGCCGTGTCCTCACACAAGCGTGCGTGTAGAACTTTGACGGCGACGGTTTTGCCGGCACCCCGCTCAGCCGCGTAAACGCCGGCATTCCCGCCAACCGCGAGAAGTTCCACGATGCGCAAGTCAGGCGCGAGCCACTCCCCGACGCGGCTCAGCGCAGCCCTTTGGTCGTCCCGAACAACCACTCCGGGACATTAGCACGACTGCGAGCCGTCGGCGGCGGGCGGCGCCGGCACGCACGGCGGGCGTATCAAACGAGGTAACAGTCGCTCGCCGGCCGTGTATCACGCGCAGTTACACGCGCGCTCTGCGTGTAACTGCATCTCTCGAACTCAGGGGCCTAGGACGAGTCTCACCCCGTGGCACGCAACCTGCTTCGTCGCCGGCGGTAGACGAATAAGTCCGGTCAAAACCGGAGAGGACCACTCCATTCACCGCGTCTGGAGACGAACGCCGTGCCGGTCTCGGAGCGCGAGTAGCTGAGTCGGCTCAGCGGCGTCGGTGTTCGCACCGAGCCGCCAGCCTTACCGTTCGCCAATCACGACGACGTTCGTCGGTGCGTCACTGGTAGTTGGAAACCTCGTCAACCAGGACGCAGTACTTCGTCTCGGGCTCGCAACGTGTCTTGAATCTCGGGTTGATCTGCGATCCGACTTCCAGGCCCAGCTCCGGGTTGGCGTACGGCGCGCAGCGAGCGTCGTCCGCCTCACCAATCTGACCACTATCGGGGTCGGTGGGGGCGCAGAGAGGCTCCGCCCAATACTTCGGATACGAAATGGCGTTGACGCGGTACCTCGTCGCGCAGCCGTTGAGCGTGATCGTCAGGTCGGCATCGAAGGCCTGCCCCGGGATCTCCGGCCTTACCAGGAAGCGCACATTGCTCCAGTCGTAGCGCATGCTGACAGCGGGTTCCCCCGACGGCTCCTGCGCAGCGTCTTCAGGTGCCGCGTCGGAGCCTGCGTCGTCTTCGCCGACAGAAGCATCGTCCGATGCATCGGGGTCGCCCGCGTCGCCGGGCGCGCCACCGTCCGGATCCGAGCCGGCATCCGGCAGCACTTCCGCCAGCTCGAGCTGCGCCGGGTTCAACGAACCCACGCTGCAAAAGTTGCCGGCCGGGTCCGGCGAGTTCAAGGCACCGAGCGCGTACAGCTTGAGGTCCGGATTCGTGTTGCCGCCTCTCTCCACTGCCAGCGTGCCCATGGTGTCGGACTGCAGCGCTACGGAGGGCTTGCTCAAGTCGGCTTTCTTGCCAGACTTTTCGGCAAAGTACTGCTCGACTCCGATGATTTCACCCACCATCTCCGGCACGCCGTCACACGTGCCGTTTCTTTCCACCAGCGTATAGCGCGCCGAGAACGGACCGCGCGCGAAACTGCACTGAATTTCAGGCTGCTCGGGACAACCCTGCAGCAGTAGGGCGACGGTCGTTGCGCCAGTGATCGAGACGAACGTACGAGCGACCAGCTTGGTTCCACGCTTCATGTTGGGCCTCTCAGAACGTCAGGCGGGCGCCGAAACGCACGGTTAAGGGCTCTTGGTAAGCGATCGGATTTCCGAAGTTCGAGTTGACGGCACTCGAATCAATCGGCGCGCCGGCCGACGAGGTCATGTTGCACGCGCCGCGCGTCGGATCTTTACAGCCGGCGAGGTCGCCCGTGCTTCCATTCGCGATCGGCAGCACGTTTTCGGTCGTGAAGTTCTCGTCGACTCGCGTCACCGCCTGGAAGTTGAACACGTTGAACACATCCACCGCGACTTCGAACGTGCTGCTCTTCGTGATGTCCACCGAGTAGCCGACGTGCGGATCGATGCTGTGCACCCAAGGCGTTCGCTCACCAGACCCGCGCGGCAGGATGAGCACTTCCTTGATGCTGTAGACCGGGTGCGAGCCGAAGTAGTTCGTCGGCGCGCCGGAGCGACCTCGGTAGCCCAGGCCGGTGGTAATGGCCATGCCCTTCGGCAGCCGGAACTCCTTGGCGCCGAAGGCCTTCAACTGATGCCGGTGGTCGCCCGGCAGCGGACCATCCGCGTTCGCCACGAGCGATTGAATATCGTAGGTGGAATTCATGTTCGGATCGAGCTGCAGGTTCTCGGGGCGATACAGCCCAGAGTAGTTACCGCGCAGCCACGAAACGGTGTAGCTGGCCTGCGCCAGCCATTCGCGCTTCCAGTTTTTCTCGAAGTACAGGCTGATTGCATCCCAGTCGCGGCGCGGCTTGGGAAACGTCGAAGCCATGCCGTGCCCGGGGTTGCCGATGAAAAAACTTCCCGCTTCATCGTTGCTCAGGTCCTCGATGATGTGGTTGATGTAGCGATGTGTGTACGAAACTCCGAGACGGCCGCTCGGGAGCACCTCGTACTCCGCGCCTAGCACGAACTCATCCGACGACTGAGCCTTCAGGTCTGGATCGACCGGAGCGCGCCCGCCGCCCGTCTGGGCCCACGACGGGCTCGGCATGAACAACCCGGGCTGCCACTGGATAGGCTGCCCGCCGTCGCCGGGGTCGGCTCGACAAGCCGGATCGAGGGCCGGATTTTCCGGGCTGCACGCCGGCTCGAGGTAGGTCTGGATCGACGCATCGCCGCTCAACGCGCGCTGCGCGATGTCGAGCGGGACACTTTCGTAGTGGCGCGCGTAGCTGCCGTAGATTTTGGAGCGACCGTTGCGGGTGAAGTCGTAAATCGCTCCGATGCGCGGCGACCACTGATTGGGCACCACCATCGCCTTGTCGCCATTGTCGTTGTACAGCACCTGCACGTCGTAACGAAGGCCCGCATTCAGCGTGACGACGTCCAGAATGCTCCAGCTGTCCTGGAGGAAGCCGCCGACGGTGATGCCCCGCGCGTCGAACTCGGCTGCATTCTGGTAGACCGGATCGTCCGGGCCCGCGAGGAAGCCCCACTGGCGCTGCGTATACCAGTACGTTCCGTTGACGGTCCCGTCCTCGTTTTGGTCCAAAGCCTCATCCAGACGTCTGCCACCCGAGTAGGCGTTGACGAGCCGGTACGTCGTCATCTCGGCATCGACGCCGGCCTTGACGACGTGATGCCCGGCCGCACGCAAGAGCCGCGTCACGACGAAATTCGCCTGGTAGCGATCCACCCGAGAATCCGTGATGGTGTCTGGACCACCCGAGTAATACACGTCGGGCGCTGGGCAAGGCGATAGGCCGCCCTGCTCAGCACAGAGGACTGCGCCGTTCGGAACGTCCTCGAACTCGGTGATCGGACGGATAGCGGGACTCGGCCGATGCCACTGGACCTGCTCGAGACCGCCGAGACCGGTCGTGTTGTTGAGCGGTGACCCGTCGGCAGGGAAGCGGCCGCCGTCCTGATGGTGCCAGCCGAGGCTCACGTCGAGCAACGTGTGCTTGTTGTCGAACGCGGTCTGATACTTGGCGACGACGTCGTTCGACCAGCTG
>DATDJP010000279.1:0-2873 GCA_036520475.1 Polyangiaceae bacterium
TGAAACGCCCGCTGCTCAGCATCAGTGAAAGCGGCGTTCAGTCATGGACGCGTCTTGCCGCGCGCGCCGCGACGTTTTGCCGTCGCTCTCGATTTCGAGCTCGCGCGTGCGACCCGAGCCTGGCTTTCTGCGGCCTCGGTGGGAAACAGCTCGTCGAGAACGCGCAGGATGCCCTTCGCGTCGAGCTTCACGCCCACGGCTCTTTGAACTTCCATCCCCAGGTGGATCGCGACCAGCACACTCGCGACGTCGCGCGCGCTGCTCCCGGGCAGCGCGGGAAGCCTACGCCCGACCTCACGCGTGACCACGTCGGCCACGGCTCGTGTAGCGTTCGCGAGCGACTGCTGCGCCAGGCCAGCGACCGCGCGATCGCGCAGGGCTTCCGCCCACAAATTGACGTTGATGCGCGCCACATGCGCACCCTCATCGGTGAACACGCGCTCGGCCCATTGCAGGAGCACGGCGCGCTCTTCGTGTCTGCCTCCTGGTTGCCGCGCGGCCTCCTCGAGCTGGGTGCGGCGCGTGCGCTGTGCGTCCTCGAGCATGGCTCGAATCATCGCTTCTTTGTGCGGGAAGTACGTGTAAATCGCGCCAGTGCTCACGCCCGCTTCACGCCGCACGTCGGCGATCGTCGTGCGGTGGAAGCCCTGGCGATCGAAGCAAGCGGAGGCGGCTCGCAGGATGTGCTCACGACGCGCTTCGAGCTTCGCGCGAGACAGCTTGGGCATGCTCAGCGTTCGCGGATGGATCGCACGATCGGCCCGAGAAATTCGGCGTCGCTCCAGCCATCCTCCGGCGGCCTCGTCCCTCGCTCCGGGACGAAGCCGTCCGGCGGATAGAACGCGATCAAGTTGGGATCCGCCAGGGAGTCGCCCGGGTGTTTGTCGTAACGCCCGTTCCGAACGACCACGAGATCCAGGCTCGGAATGACGTAGATGTACTGCCCGTCGTGGCCGCGCGCTGAAAACGTGTCTTCGGGGAGCTCTGCGCTGGGCCTTCCGGGGTCGCGGCCAGTCAGCCACCAAAAGTAGCCATAGCCCGCGAAGCTCGCCGAGGGCTCGAGCGACTCCTGTACCCACGACTCCGGAACGACCTCGGTCCCGTCCCACGTTCCGCGCTCGAGAAACAGCAAACCGAGCTTGGCGAATTCGCGGCTGGGAGTATCGAGGCAGCAGTACGTCAGTGTGCGCGAGCGAGCATCACGCCACCAGTCGGTCGGACCCATGCCAATCTTCGTGAACAAGTGCTGGGTCGCGAACTCTTCGGCGCTCGAGCCGGTCGCCAGTTCCAGCACGCGGGACACGAGCATGGTGTCTCCGCTCGAGTAGTTGAACTCGGTGCCTGGCGGGTTCGCGGCGGGTCGCGACTCGGCGTACGCGAGCGCGTCGTTCGTGAGCACCATCTGGATCACGTCGCTGGTCGTCGTCGTCGTGGGATCGTAGTCCTCTGCCCACGCGAGCCCGCTCGCCATGTTGAGGACATGCCGCAGCCGGATCGACTCCTTCTGCGTGCCGGCCCAGTTCGGAAAGTAGTCCGTCATGGGCACGTCGACGTTCGGGATCAGCCCCTGGCCGATGGCGATGCCGACCGCCGCGCTCGTAAAGCTCTTGGCCACCGACCAACTGGCCGCCCACGCGCGCTCGTCGCGACCTGGCTCGTAGCGCTCGGCGACAATCGCTCGACCGCGTATCACGACCACGCCCTGCGTGTGCTTCTTCTCCCCAAAGGCGTAGGCCAGCGCCGCGTCGATGCCCGCCTGGTCCATGCCCTGCTCCTCCGGCGTACGCATCTCCCAGGTTGGAGCGGGGAACGCCGCTCGCCGAGGTGCTCCGCCGGCGTCATCGTCGTCGGAAGAACAGGCCGCGAGATTGCTCGCGAAGATCGCCACCAGCAGGGCGGCAAGAGGCCGAAGCCGAGTAGTCATAAAAAATGAATACTCGTTCTTTTTTCTGGCTTCAAGGGCAGCGACGCCGAAGTACGAAGCTGCGCTGGCGAAAGACGCGCGCAGCACGAAAGCCTGCAGGATTGGGAACTTAGCGAGCCTTGAGCGCGGCCAGCTTCGCCGCGAGCTCGTCCGCACGCTGCGCTTCGGCGTTGGCACGCTGCGCTTCGGCGTTGGCACGCTGCGTCTCCATGTGAGCGCGCTCGACAGGCAGCTCGAGCACCTGGCCGCTCTGGTCCAGCCAGCGCAGCCAATCTGCCTCTACCGCGTGCAGCGTGCTTCTCACCTTCGCGAGATAGAGGTCGAGTTGCTCACAGCGCAAACGCCCGGCGCTGTCGGGGGTCTTCGGCACATAACGTCCGCGGAGCGCGTCGAGCTCGTAGCCTTCGAGAACGCCTGAAAACGGATCGAACAGAAAATACTCACCGACTTTGAGCGAACGCGCATAAATGCGCATTTTCTCCCCGCGATCGATGTGCTCGGTCTTATCGGACAGGAGCTCGATGATCACGTCGGGAGTTTGGCCGTTCTCCTCCCACACCACCCACGCCAGCCGCTCGCGGCGGGAGGTGTTCAGCACCACGAACACATCCGGACCGCGAAAGTCGCTGCGGCGCGAGTGGGTTTCGCTGAAGTAGAGGAACATGTTCCCGCCGGCATAGAAATCGCTGCGATCCTGCCAGGCGAGCTCGAGCGACTCGATGAGGATCGTCATTTGCTGGCGATGGCGCGCCGTCTCCAAGGGCTCACCGTCGTCGTAGACGAGCTGATTCGAGCTCGGCGGGAGCGGAGCAGGTCGGAGCGATTCGGCCATGGGATGCCCTCATGATAGCCCGCCCCATTCGGCCGCGCAGGCTGCCCATTGCGGAAAATTCGCGACGGATGCTCCCCCGTTCCCGCAAGCACGCGGATCTCACGCCGCGGGCAGGAT
>DATDJP010000280.1:0-54531 GCA_036520475.1 Polyangiaceae bacterium
CCTACGAACATGTGCGTCAGCTCTTCTTTGAGCTTCGCGATCGCGTGGGCTTCGGGCTGAATCAAGGCTTCGATGCAGAGCTCGTTCACGGCGCCGGTGAGGGCGATGGCGGCGAGACGGAAATCACGCGTCTTGATGAAACCCGCTTCGGCGCGCTGCTTGTACTGGCTCTCGATGATGCCGGCGAACGCGTGGATCACGGTGCGCCGGTGGCGCTCGAGCTCGGGGCTCACGCCGACGATCTCGATGCTGCCGACTCGGCCGTAGCGCGGGTCGTCCAGGTAGCAGTCGAGGAAGGCTTCGAGACCGAACAAGCGATCCTGCGGCGCCGAGTTGGTGAGGGCGTCGCGCACGGCGCGCATGGTGCGGCCGATGACCTGGTCGTAGACGGCTTTGAGCAGCGCTTCGCGACTGCCGAACTCCTCGTAGAAGTGGCGCGTGGTGACGCCGGCGCGCGCGCACAGGCGCTCGATCGACGTTTGCGCGTAGCCGATGGTGCCGAACAGATCGAGGCCGGCTTCGAGCAAGCGCTCGCGGCGATCTTGCTTGCGCTCTTCGGGCGCGCGCCCACCGTAGGGGCGCGGCACGGATTGCAGGTTGGGCTTTTTGCGAGCGCGGCGCGGCTTGGACGTCGCATCCGCGGTCGCGCGGACGGTGCTGCGCGGCCGCGATTTGTCGAGCTGGCCAGCTTCTGCGCTCGGGTCGGGAGTGACCCCTGAGGAATTACGACGTGCGCTCATGGACTCGACTTATGTCGGAAATTGTCGAAAATGCCTAACATTACTCGTGCTTCGTGCCTAGGGCGTTCGCGTTGACCGGGCGGCACGCCGGTGTCTCTTGCGCGAAAAGTCGGCAGATTATCCGGCCTTAGAACACGTTCTACTAGAACACGTTTCACTGACGCGGTGCGGCTAGTTTTAGCGTCCGACGAAACGCGGCGGACGCTTTTCGGCGAAGGCGCGCAGCGCTTCGTTGCGGTCTTCGCTCTCGAGACAACCGTCGTACAGGGCGCGCTCGAACTCGAGACCCTCGGCGAGCGGCATGTCGAGCGCGACGCGCACCGCGCGCAGGGCGGCGCGCTGCGCGATGGGGGCGCCCTCTGCGATGGGGCGAAGCCACTCGAGCGTGTCCTCGAGCACGGCGTGCTCGGGGTCAGTCACGCGGTTCACGAGCCCGAGCGCGAGCGCCTCGCGGGCGTTCACGCGGCTGCCGCGCAAGATCAGCTCCTTCGCGCGCGCCTCGCCGATCAGCCGCGGCAAGAGTTGTGTGCCGCCGGCGCCGGGGATGATGCCGAGGCTGGTCTCGGGGAGACCGAGGACGGCGTGCTCGGCGGCGACGCGTAGGTCGCAGAGCAGCGCGAGCTCGAGCCCGCCGCCGAGCGCGATGCCGTTGATGGCGGCGACTGTCGGCACGGCGAGCTGCCGGAGCCACGACAGCTCGCTCTGGTAGAGGCGGAGCTGCTCGCGCACCGCGTCGGGCGCCATGCCTTGACGTTCCTTGAGATCAGCCCCGGCGCAGAATGCTTTGTCACCGCTGCCCGTGAGCACGACCGCGCGCACGGTGTCGCTGGCCGCGAGCTCTGCTCCGATGCGACCGAGCTCGATGATCAGCGCACGCGAGAGCGCGTTGGCGCGTGTCTCGCGCGCCAGCGTGACGACCACGACGCTGCCACGCCGCTCAACGCGTGCGAGTTCCTCGCTCATCGAGCAGCTTCCTTCGCTTGGGCGAGTGTGGCGTCGAGTTCGTGCGCGCGCGCGCCTTGTTCGCCGACGACGCGGCGCGTCCGCGCGACTTGCGCGCCGGTTCTTCGCGGGTCACGCGTCCGCCCTTGGCTTTGCTCTTGGCGCCGCCCGGCTTGGTTGCTTCCAGCTTGGCGAGCCGGGTCTTGAGCTCCGTGAGCTCGCCGCGCAGCGTCTCGAGCTCGTCGTTGAGGCGCTGGCGTTCGCCGGGGCTGCTGCCGTCGGTCATGTCGCGGAGCGCCTCGCGGATGCGCCGTTTCACGCGCCCGTCGAGCTCGCGTTCGAGACGGCGGCGCAGCGCCGCTTTGGCGCGCACGTCGCCCAGCGTCTGAAAGGCGCCGACCACGTCGATGCGCAAGTGCGGATCGTTGTCGTCGAGCAAATCTTCCAGGTGCTGGCGGACCTTGCGTTCGTCACTGAGACGCGCGAGCGCGGAGATGGCGGCGCGGCGGCCACGGGTGGGAATGCCGTAGCGCGTGCGCTCGAGCACCGGCTCGACCGCGGCTTCGTCGCGCAGCGCGGCCAGGCCGTCGAGCGCGCCCGCGCGCGTGACGTCGGCCCAGGACCGACGATCGAGCAGCTTCATGAGCGTGTCGAGCGCACCCGCTTGCCGTGTGCGTCCGAGCGAGCGCGCCGCTTCGGACATCACGAGGTAGCTCTGGTCGTCCTTGGCGCGCGCTGTGACGAGGCGCGCCGCCTCCGCGGTGCGGAAGCTGCCGAGCGCTGCGCACACGGCGCGCCGCACCTTGGGATGCGCCGCCTCCACGCTCCTGGCGAGCCAGGAGAAGCTCTCGTCGCCGCGGATGCGACCGAGCGCCGTCGCCGCTTCCGCGCGCACCATCCAGGCTTCACGCTCGTCGGACAGGGATTTGCCGAGCGCGCTCACGGTGGGCGACTGGTCGCGTTTGCCGAGCGCCTCGGCGGCCGCCCAGCGCACGCGCGCGGAGCTGCCATGCTTCAGCTGTTGGTGCAGCATGTCCGTGGAGACGTCGAGCGTGACGGGCGCGGTCACGCGCAGGTCCGGGTCGAAGGCGACGTAGGACGGGCGTTGCTCGAGCGGCACGATCAGCGCGTCAGTCGTGGTCGTCACGCTCTTTCTGTGACGCTTACGCGCGCCGTCTTTGTCGGCCACTTCGATTTCTAGCTCGAAGGCGAACACCGAGGTCTGGCTGGTGTTTTGCGATTGCTTGACGTGCACGCTGAGCAGGCCATTTTCGTGGCTGATTTTAACCTTCAGCTCGGGGTGGCCGGCGCGGTAAATCCACTGGTCGAAGAAGCGTTCGAAGGAGCGACCGCTCACCTCTTCGAAGGCGCGCGCCAGATCCGTGGTCTCGACGATGCCTCCGGCGTGACGCGTCAGGTACACGTGGATGGCGCGCCAGAACAGGTCGTCGCCGAGCTCGCGCCGCAACATGTGCAGCACCAGCCCGCCCTTTTCGTACAGGTGCCGATCGAACAGGTCGATGGGCTCGGCGTATTCGCGGCACACTACCGGCCGCGAATAGCGTCCGTTCGCCTCGCGCAGGTACGCGTCGAGATCCGAAGCGATGCCGTACTCGTACTCGTCCTTGCCGAGGCGGCTCTCGCGCTCCACGTGCTCGAAGAACGTCGCGAAGCCCTCGTTGAGCCAGGCGTGCGACCAATCCCGGCACGTGACGTAGTCGCCGAACCACTGGTGCGCGAGCTCGTGGGCCACGAGGTCGTTGGACGAGACGTCCAGCGCCGCGCGTTCGTCGAGCAGCACGTACTCGTAGAGCGTGGTCGCGCTCGTGTTCTCCATGCCCCCGAAGATGAAATCGCTGACGACGACCTGCGAATAGCTCGACCACGGGTACGAGACTCCGGTGAGGCGGCCGAATAGCTCGATCATGCGGGGCGTCTCGCCGAGGCTGCGCTGACCCTCTTTTTCACGGCCTTTCGGCACGTAATAGCGCACCGGCACGGGAGTCGACCCCGAGCCGCGATCGGCGGCGCGGTCTTCGAGGATCTCGAACTCACCGGCGACGAGCGTCATCAAATAGCTCGGGTGCGGTTTGTCGAGCTTGTAGTGGTACGTCCACTTCTGGTTCTTGCCCTTGGGCTCGAGCTTCTCGACCAGCTCTCCGTTCGACAGCACCACGAATCCGCTCGGGACGCGCGCGACGATCTCCGTCGTCATCTTCACGTGTGGCTTGTCGTGACACGGGAGCCAGTGTCGCGCGTCCTCGTCCTGGCACTGCGTCCAGACCTGACGCGGACGATCTTTGACTTTGCTGTCCGGCTCGAGAAAGTACATGCCGCGGCGCGGCTTGGCGGCATACGTGACGTCGATGCGCCCGCCGTGCATGTCTGGAGGAATGCGGAGGACGATCTTCTCGCCGTCGTACGAGTAATGCGCACGGCTCGACTTGCCGCCGCTCGCCAGGGAAACCTCGTGCAGATCGAAACCCACGGCGTCGAGCTCGAGCTGCTCGGCGTCCGGAGAAATGCGCTCGAAGTCGAGGCTCGCCTTGGCCTCGATGCCGCGCGCGGCCATGTCCAGGTCCACCTCGAGCTTGAGATGCGCGATCGTGAACGGGCGGGAGCGCTCGTACTGACGTTCCGTTCCTGCGAGCGCGAAGGGGGCCGGGGCGCCAGCACAAGCACAGCGTGCATGCTGGCGGTGAGCGGTCTTCATGGGGCTTAACGAGATAGCTGCCTCGCGCCAGCGCAGCAAGCAGCTCCCCGAGCGTTCACGCGAAAAATGTTACGGTGCTGGCGTGCCGACCACCCTGACCGGAGAAGTCGAGCGCGTCACTTACGAGAACGAAGAGACGGGCTTTCGCGTGCTGCGCGTGGGCTCCGTGGACAGCGAGCTCAAGAGTCCGGGGCCGCTCGCGGTGGTCGGGAAATTTCAGGCGGTTGGCCCCGGCACACGCGTGCGCGTGACGGGCGAATTCTTCGAAGATCCGCGGCATGGCCGGCAGTTTCGCGCGATTTCGCTGGTCGCGCTCGAGCCGAGCACGCTCTCGGGCATCGAGAAATACCTCGGTTCCGGGCTGATTCCGGGCATCGGGCCGGGCTTTGCCAAGCGCATCGTGTCGCAGTTCGGGATGGAAACACTGACCGTCCTGGATCGCCAGCCGGAGCGGCTCGGCGAGGTCAGTGGGCTCGGTGCGACGCGGGTCTCGGAGATCAAGAAAGCGTGGACGGAGCAGCGTGCGATCAGCAATGTCATGATGCTGCTCCAGACGCACGGCGCGAGCGCGGCGCTGGCCGCGCGGATTTTCCGCCACTACGGTGAACGCGCGGCGGAGATCGTGCAGCGCTTCCCGTACCGCCTGGCGCTGGACGTGCGCGGCGTCGGCTTCAAGACCGCCGACCGCCTGGCGCGTTCGCTGGGGATCGCCGGGGATCACCCGGAGCGCGCCCAGGCCGGTGCGCTCCACGAGCTCTATGCGCTCACGGAGCAGGGCCACGTGTACGCCCCGCGCCCGGCGCTGGTCGAGCGTACGGCCGCCATGCTCCAGATCGATGGCGCGCACGTGGAGTCCGCGCTGGACGCGCTGTGGGCGAGTGAACGCGTGGTCATCGAGGACGACGGCGTGTACCCGGCGCGCCTGCACCAGGCCGAGAGCGCGCTCGCGAAGAACGTGGTGCGGCTGCTCGAGAGCCCGGGTCGCGTGCTACACGGGCTCGAGGGAGCGGTCGCGCGCTTCGAGGAGCAGAGCGGGGTGAAGCTCGCGCCCGAACAGCGGCGCGCCGTCCAGGCGTGCACCGAGCACAAGCTGGTCGTCATCACCGGCGGTCCCGGCGTCGGCAAGACCACGATCGTGCGCGCGATCGTCAGCGTGCTCGAGCAGAGCCGCCTCGCGTTCCAGCTCGCCGCGCCCACCGGACGCGCCGCCAAGCGCCTCGCGGAGGCGACGCGCCGCGAGGCCATGACCATCCATCGCCTGCTGGAGTTCGACCCGCGCTCGGGCACGTTCGCGAGAAACTCGGACAACCCGCTGAGCGCAGACGCGCTGATCCTCGACGAAGCGTCGATGATCGACCTCCCGCTCGCCGCAGCCGTGCTGGACGCTTTGTCCACCGCGGCGCGCCTGGTGATCGTCGGCGACGCCGACCAGCTCGCTTCGGTCGGTCCCGGCGCCGTGCTGCGAGACTTGCTCGCGACGCGGCGCGTGCCGCGCGTCGAGCTGTCCGAGGTGTTCCGGCAAGCGCAGGACAGTCGTATCGTGCTGAACGCACACCGGCTGAACCGCGGCGAGATGCCGGAGAACGCGCCCGCCGCCGACGCCTCGGCCGATTTCTTCGTGATACCGCGCAAGGACGCGCAGCAAGCCGCCGACGTGATGCTCGAGCTCGTGACACAGCGCATTCCCCGCCGCTTCGCGCTCGACGCAGTGGGCGACATCCAGGTGCTCTGTCCGATGCACGCCGGCGCAGCAGGCACCGCGGCGCTGAACGCAGCGCTGCAAGCCAGCTTGAATCCGCACGGCGCGAGCCTCGAGGCGCACGGCCAGAAGTTTCGCGCGGCCGACAAGGTGATGCAGACGAAGAACGACTACCAGCGCGAGGTGTACAACGGCGACATCGGGCGCGTGGTCAGCGTGTCCGCGGAAGAGCGCACCCTGATCGTGCGCTTCGACGGCCGCGACGTGGAGTACCAGGACGGCGATTTGCAAGCGCTCGTGCTCGCGTACGCCATCAGCATCCACAAGAGTCAGGGGAGTGAGTACGCGGCGGTGGTCATTCCGTTGCTCACGAGCCACTTCGTGATGCTGTCGAAGAACCTGGTCTACACGGCGGTCACGCGCGCGAAGAAGCTGTGCATCCTCGTGGCCGACCCGCGCGCGCTACGCCTCGCGCTCGCAGAGGACCGGCGCGAAGAGCGCGCGACCCGTCTCGCGGCGCGCATCGAGAGCGCGGCGCGCGGCGTCACTTGATGGTGAAGCTCTTCGACACGGTCACGGGGCCGCCGCCGAAGGCCGGCACCTTCGCGCGCCGGAACACGCTGGCCACGCAGCCGCCAACGCCCGTGCCGCCGAAGCTCCCGCCCTGAACGTTGGCGCTCGTCACACGGCCGCTCGGCGCGAAGGTGACGAGCACTTTGCCGGAACCCGTCGGGCCGCCCGGCTTCTTGCAACCGGAAGCGCCGCCGGCCGCCGCAGACAGCGCCGCGATCGCCGCACCGCGGCTGAACGGAGGTCCGTCTGCGCCCGAAGGTGCCGGCTTCTCGTCTTCCTTCTTGGCCGCGGCCTTGGGGTCGGCTTTCTTCTTCTGAGCCTCGGCGAAACGCTTCTTGTCGTCCTCGCTGACAGGCGGCTTCTCCACTGCCGGCGCCGGGGTAGCGCTGGCTTCCGGCGTGGGCTCCGTCTTGGCAGGCTCTGTCTTGGCAGGCTCCGGTTCTTTGGGCGCCGGTTTGTCAGCGGGCTTGTCCGCGGCGGCGACGGGCTGCTCTGCAGGCTTTTCGCTCGGTGTGTCCGTCTTCGCGATCTCCGGTTCGTCCGAGCCGCCCGACAGCGCGATCACGATGCCCACGACGAGCAACAGCACGAGCGCCGCGCCGATGGCGATCATCTGTTTGCTCACGGCCTTTTTCGGCATGGCGAGCGGCGCTGTCGCCGTTCCGGTCGACGCTGGGTCCACGGCGCTAACGCTCGCAACGACCCTGTCCGGTTCACGCGGCAGCGGCGCGGCGGGTGCAGTGAGGAGCGCCTGATTGTCGAAACTGAAGAGCGCGTTCGAGCTGCCGGCAATGCCGCTCAGGCCGCTATTGCCCTTGCTCATGCCGAACGGATCGTCGCTCGACACGCTGAAATCTTGGGGCCGGGTCTGCGTGCGCGGCGGGGGCGGCGCGGGCGCGGAGAAACCGGCCTTGAGCGCGTCGAGCGAGAAGAGCACGGAGTTTTCGTTGCGCGCGCCGCTCGGACGCTGATCGAGCAGAGACGGCGCGGCCTCGTGCAGCGCATCGGCCTCGCTCCCCGCGCTCTCGACCGATCCGAACAGATCCGGGCCACCACGCGCGCGGCCACCCGAGACGCGGGCGGCGAGCGGCGTGTGCCCAGCACGCGCCGAGGCGGGCGCCGGCTGAGAGCGGCGTGGAACGCTCGTGCGCTGTCGTTCTATCGCGTCGCGCAGCTCGGGGACTTCGAGCACCGGTTGCCAATCCGCCATGCCGTCGCGCCACACGTACGCGTCATCCGTGAGCGTGCCCGCGCGAAAGCCGTCGACGATCTCCTGCGTGCTCATGGTGCGCTGATCGGTCTCGCTCAAGTTGACGGACCAGCCCTCCGCTTCCGGTTTCGGGATTTCGATGGAGCTCAAGCGATCTGAAAATTCTGGAGAGCTCGCGGGTGCCTGATCGAGCCCGTCCGCGCCCGAGAGGCCTCCGCCGTCCGGTTGCTGGCCGTCGACGACGATGGGCGTACCGCAGCTGCGGCAGCGCACCTTGACGCGCCGGCCGGAGACCTTGCTGTCCGCTATCGTGTACTTAGCGCCACACGAGTGGCAGATGATCTTCATCGCGACGACCTTTCAACGGAGCTTAGCAAGACTTCGAAGCTCTCCAAACTTGTGGGTGCCGCTGCGCGCGGAGTTTAGTTCATGGCGACCAATGCGGCGCCGTCTCGGCCGCAGAAACGACCGTCACCGGGGTATTGAGTGCCGCAAATCGGACAGACCTTGGCAGGCTCCGGCGCCTGAGCCAGTGGCGCGCGATAGGCCGCGACGGGCACCAGTTCCTCATCGTGCTTCGGACACGATGTTACACCGGGATCGAAACCCTGCCCACATACGGGGCAGACGCCGCCCGCCGGACCCCGGGTCTCCGCGTCGGGGACGATCGAAGTCAGCCGGTTGCCGTCGAGCGGGCAAAACTGAGCCTCTGCGGGGTACTCCTCGCGACATGTAGGGCAAATGGTGCCCCCGATCCGCGCTGCCGCGGGCGGGGTGCCGCGCTCCAGCTCGGGCGCGGCGATTGCCGCCGGTGTGCGGGCCTGCTTGCGGCTGCGAGCGACGAGAATCAGCCCGAGCACGCCCAAGATCAGCGCCGCTGCGCCGACGATCGCGACGAACGTCGTGCGCCGGCTGCGCGCGCGCTCTTGCGCCACGGCCGCGCGTGTCCCCACGGACGACGATGCGCTGGCCGACACCGCCGCTTCCTTGGACTCGCCCTCCTTCGTGAAGCGCTCGCTCTCCAGCAATGCGGCGTAACGCGCCGTGGACACGACCTCGACGACGACGCGCACCCTCCGCCCGGACACGCGCGCCATCAACGCCACTTCGCCATCGGGAGCCGTGTCGTCGATCCGGACCTCTCCGAAGCGCAGCACGCGCGCCGGGGCGTCCGGCGACTCGAGGTGGAAGGTCGGAGTGACGTCCACCCAGCAGCCCGCGACGTCCAGCACGCGGGTCCGAAATCGAAAGGTCTCCCCCGGTCGCATCAACTTGCGCGCCGGCCGCACCTCGAGCCGCGTTGGAGGGCCCACCTTACCGCAGCGCTTCTGTGCGAGGGGCGTCTCTGCGGCCACCTTTTCGGCAGGCACGCTCGCCGCCGGCGCTGGCGCTGGCGCTGGCACTGGCGCCGCTTCCCCCTCGCGCTGCACGAGCCGAAACGATCGCGAGCGGCGCACGCTGGCAGTGCAATTCTGGCCCTTCACGACGAACTGATACTGCCCGGTTTCGTCGAAGCGGATGTACGCGTCCGAAGCCGTCAGTGTGGTGACAATCGTCGCCTGACGCGGGTCACCGGCCGACGTCTTACACGTCGTGCGCCAGCCGCGGGTCCCGCCGCTATGACTCACGCGCGCAAGGCCCGGATACTGCTCCCAGCACTGGGTGGTGCTGTACGGAGCGCCTGCTCCGCTGATCGAGAGCTCGCCGCCGCGTTGCGTGATGGTCGTAGGTCCCGCAGGAGCGCCCCGCGCCTCGGGTTTGGGACCACAGGACTCGCCCCAATCTCCGATGTTCCAGGAGACGATCATGGCACTGGCTGCCCAGCGCCCGCTGAGAGTCGCCGGTTCTGCACGCACCACCGCGCTGACGCTGACGGCGAACAGCACGCTGAAGAGGAGGGAGAGCCGCGGCGGGATCACGTGAATTTACCTTGGCCTCTGGCAGAAAAGCACCGAATGCTTGACCCTTTGCGGCTCAAACAGCTATTTCAGCAAAATGGCGTTGAAGCTGAGCATTTTCAATACGATGCGGGTGGGGCTGCAGCGCAAGAGTCGTGCTTTCGCCGTGGGCCTCCTGGCCGCTGCCGCTTGGAGCTCGGCCGCTGGCACCGCGCGCGCGCAAGAAGAGAAGCGCGTTCCGGAAGACGGTCGCAATGCGGACGGTATGGACACGCACCTGTTCCGTCCTGCGATCGACTCGAAAGGTTTCATCGGCGTCAACGGCTCGGACATCCTCGGCGCCAACGATATCAGCTTCGGCCTCGTGCTCGACTACGGCCGAAACATCATGCGCGTCAACACGGACCGCGAAGAGACCGCGACCGCGCCTGACCCGATTTCGAATGCGCTGGTCGAGAACTCCTTTCAAGGGACGTTCGGCTTCAACTACGGCATCGCCAACATGGCGTCCGTTGGTTTGACCGTGCCCGTCGTGCTGATGGCTGGCGAGGAAGCCAACGACATCGGCGCGAACGGCGCGCTCTACAACTCCGGCAAGCTCGACGCGCAGAAGCTCAGCAACCTCGCGCTCCACGCCAAGCTGCGCCTGACGCGGCTCGAGCACGGCCCCGGTCTGGCGGTGATCGTGCAGGGCGGTATCCCCGTGGGCGGCACCGAGCACGACCTCGGAGCGGATCCCGGCGTTTGGTACTGGCCGCAAGTCGTGCTCGAAAATCAGTTCGGCGCGCGCCGCCGTTTCAAGATCGGCGCGAACGTCGGCTTTCGCGGGCACACCGGGGACAATCCGCGCTTCGAGCAGGATTCCGCGGGCCGCGATCAGCTCGCGGAAGGGTCGCTCGAATACGGCAATCTGTTCACCTTCGGCCTCGGCCTCTCTTACCGAGTGCTAGATTCACTCGATCTGGTCGCCGAGACTTACGGCACGTACCTGC
The DNA here is from genome assembly GCA_036520475.1 of Polyangiaceae bacterium. GTDB lineage: Bacteria > Myxococcota_A > Polyangia > Polyangiales > Polyangiaceae > DATDJP01. The sequence continues at coordinate 10,768 of DATDJP010000280.1, forward strand.
TGAAGGACGCGGACTCCGGCCAGAAGCTCAGCCAGGAGCTCCTGGGCGGCATCAAGCTGTTCGTGGAGCGTAACAGCTACCTGACGATGGGCGGCGGTAGCCGCGCCTTCTCGACCGGCTTCGAGGCGGCTGACGTGCGGCTCGTGCTCGGCTTCGTGTTCGAGCCCTCGATTGGGGATCGCGACGGCGACGGCATCAAAGACGATCAGGATCGCTGCCCCGACGAGCCGGAGGACTTCGACGGCTTCGAAGATCAGGACGGCTGCCCGGAGCCCGACAACGACAAGGACGGCATCTTCGACGTCGACGATCGCTGTCCGAACGTGCCGGAAGATCGCGACGGCGAAGAGGACGAGGACGGCTGCCCCGAGGGCAACGACGGGGACCGCGATGGCGACGGCATCCTCGACTCGCGCGACAAGTGCCCGGATGATCCCGAGGACCGCGATGGCTTCGAGGACAAGGACGGCTGCCCGGATCCGGACAACGACAAGGACGGCATCCTCGACAAGGACGACTCCTGCCCGCTCGATCCCGAAGACAAGGACGGCTTCGAAGACGAAGACGGCTGCCCGGATCCGGACAACGACAAGGATCAGATCCCGGACAAGAAGGACAAGTGCCCGAACGATCCGGAGACGTACAACGGCTTCGAGGACAAGGACGGCTGCCCCGACAAGGGCAAGGTCATCATCGAGGGCAGCAACATCGTGATCCTCGACAAGGTGCAGTTCGAGACGAACAGCGCCCGCATCCTGCCCGCGTCCGACGAGATCCTGGACGCGGTCGCCGCCACCTTGAAGGGTCACCCCGAGTTCCTGACGGTGGAAGTCGCCGGCCATGCCGACGAGCGCTCCGCAGACGAGCACAACCTGCGGCTCACGCGCGAGCGCGCCGCCGCCGTCATGCAGGCGCTCGTTTCGCGCGGCGTGGAGAAGAAGCGGCTCCTCTCACAGGGCTACGGCGAGTACTGCCCGCTCGACCGGGGTAGGAACGAGAAGGCGTGGGAGAAGAACCGCCGCGTCGAGTTCAAGGTCGTGAAGACCGAAGAGGGCGACAGCGGTGTGTCCCGCGGCTGCGACGAAGCGCGCGCCAAGGGCGTCACTCCTCCGTAGCCACTCCGGCGAACGTGTGGCGTGGACGGAGCAGCGCCCACGCCATCCGTAATCCGGTGTTCAAGGCAGCGGCTGAGTATTGCTGTTGTTCGAAAGGTCGGGGTCTGGGGTTGCCGCAGGATTGACCTGCGCCCATACCGATGCGTCACCGGTGGCCTGAGCCGGCAGCACATACTCGAACGTCACGGAGCTACCGGCTGCCAGCGGCGCCGCGGAGTCGCACCGCGACGGCCACGAGCACGTGAAGCCGGGCGGCGGGACGACACTGACGAGGTCGAGACCACCACCATAGGCAGACACGACCAGTTCGGCGTTCGGGCCCGCATAGTCGGCGTCACCCGAATTAGTCACCGTGGCGCGCATGATCTTCCTTCCCGTCCCGGGCTCCACCACGATCGCGAGCGGCTCGACGCGAATATCTGCCGTCCCCAGCGGCGAAGGGGCGATGCTCACATTGGCAGAGTCGTTGAGACGATTCTCGTCGTAGAAGCGCACTTCCTCGTACGTGCTCCCGAACAGCTCATCGCCCGGCTCCGTGCCCGCGAAGATGCCCGTCAGTGTCGCCGTCTGGCCGGGGTCGAGTTTCGGAATGCGCCAGAACGCCTGGCTGGCAGACGATTCGACGCCGCCCATGGACACGGGGTTCCACCCGAAGTCCACGTCCCGTGCACCTGAATTCCGCTGCGCGCTCAGGGATACCAGAACCCGCTGCGCGGCGGCGGGCCCGACGTTCGAAACCTCGATCGTGACCGGAATGCCTTCACCTTCGCGGAACGCGCCCGGCTGCCGCCACATGCGCAGCGCCAAGTCGGGCGGCGCAGCCCAATACACCTCGAACGTACGCGGCCCTTGGACGTCTCCATGTCCGGAGAGCACCTCGACCTCGCCTAGCTTGGCGGGCAGCGGCGCATCGCCGGGAGGAGCCGTGTCGGTGCTCAGCCAAAATCGGTATGAGCCGATGGCCGTCTCGCTCGAGGCGAAGATGCCGAATAGCTCTTGGCCTTGGGAGCTCCAGACGCTCACACCTGGCGCAGGATGAAAGCGAACCGCGATGGGTGCGCCGCTCGAGGCCGCAGTCGCCGCAGGTCCCACGCTGAACAAATCCACGTCAACGTAGCTCCCCAAGGAGACCACCGCGGCGCGCACCGCGCCGTCCACGATGACGGGGCTCGTGCTCGTGACGCGATCGTCGTTGAGTGGCGGTTGCAAACTCGGACCGGCCACGGTGGCGTCGACCCTGACGCTCGGTGCGTATCGGACCAGACGTCCTGTCAGCGCGATCGTTGCGCTACCGCCCGCCGGCATCACCCCGAAGCTACAGGCGACGGGACCTCTGGTGTGGCAGACACCGGAGCTCGAGGCGGCCAATGACTCGATCTGGAGCTCCGCCGGAACTTGCAACCAAACGGACGGTGACGACGCACTCGGACCCTGATTGCGGACGGTCAGCTGCCAGGTCGCGCTAGTTCCCGCCACGAGCGAGCCCGGTGCGGCCGAGAAGACCAGCTGCAGGTTCGCGGGACCGACCTCCGGCGGCTGCACGACCTCGACTGCGCCGATGTCGCAAGCCGTCCCTTGCGGCCGTACGATGCCACGCGCGTCCGTCGCAACACGGCACTCTGCAGCCGGTACGCTATCCAACAACGGACTGCCCAGCGCCGGCGCATTCGTGGGAACGGGCCCGCCATTGTCCGCGAGGGGTAGAAGCAGAAACGTGGCCGTGGCCTGACGGTTATCGGCTCCCATCAAAGCGCAGCTCGTGTCGCTGAACCAAGAATGCGATCCCTGAGCGGTGACCGACGACTCACACAGCGGCCCCGCGCTGCCGGCAACGGCGACGCTGGCCCGCGTCACGAGCTGGGCCGTCTGAATCACGCTAGTCCCGCCGTCGTTGCCCGCGATCGTGACGTGCTCGAGCTCGAGCTGGTTCGCTGCGATGCCGCTGCCGCCCGCAAGCGAGCTCACATGGTAGTGCCTGGGAAGGTTTTGGAACGAGCTGCACTCCCGTCGAGCCTGGTTGCCACTGATCGTGCTGTTCACCAGCGTCGCGGAATCGGCGCTGATACCCGCGCCACGAGCGACGCCAGATGGACCGTGCAGACTCAAAGAGACGGTGCATGCGTCGAGGGAGTTGTCAGCCACCGTGACGCCATTGGCGACCACGCTCTTCGCCAGGATGCCGGCTCCGCTCGCCGAAAACTGCAGCGGCAGTGGGTTCCACCCTACGAGCACCGACCCGTACTTCGCGGCCTTGTTTTCGAGCACACGGCTCAGGGAAATGACGAGCTCGCCATCCACGGCGATGCCGCCGCCATCTCCTGCGAAGTTATTGCTCAGATTCGTACGCTGGATCACGGCCTTGGTCGTCACCCACACACCGCCGCCGCGACCTGCTGCAATGTTGTTCGTTACGGTGAGCTCGTCGGCGGTCAGCGTCGTGGCTGCCAGGCCGCCGCCGTTCCTGCCTTTATTGCCGGTGAGAACCACGCGCGTGAGCACGACGCTGCCGCCTTTGATGGCGCCGCCATCGCCGTTCTCGGTGCCGCCGGTCAATGCAATACCGACAATCGTCAATACGCCTGCGCCGTGCGTTTCCAGAATGCGCCCCGGACAAGTCTGCCGAACTACGACGTCCGGACCGGATCCGGCTATCATCACGTTCGCGTTCGAAGTGAGATCCAAGTCACCGCCGCTGTTGTCGTCGTCTTCGTCGGGGCAGATCGTGAGCTCGTGAGTTCCCGTAGGCACCTCGATGCGCACGGGTTTGCCGGCCTGGTTTGCCTCCCAGATCGCTGCCCGCAGGGAGCCGCTCGCACCATCGACGGTGCTGGTCACGCGAATGGTGGCGTCGGGCTCACAGCCGACGATCATGAGTGCAGCAACTACAATCAGTGAAACGGCGCGAAATGGTGTAAATGTCACGAGCTGGCTCCTCATGCGCTTCAATCCGCGGGACTGGGCGCTGGCTGATAGTAGACGGGGATCATCCGGGGACCGTCCAAGCGGTTGAGCCCGGGATGCACCTCGAGCTCGCCGAGCAGTGCCGGCGGTTCGCCCGCGAACGTGAGCGCGAAACGCGTCGAGTAAAACGGCGTCTCGCTGGCGGGAAAAGAGCCCGGGACGTAATCGGAATTGCCAAAGATTGTGCCGGAATCAGCGCTCACGCCGTCCGCGGCATGGAACGTCACCCTAATGATCGTCGGACCGGGCGGCCATATCAGGCCACTTTGGTACGACACGACCGGCTTCTCGGGGTCAATGCTGAGCAAGTCGACGGTAACGACGTCCCCACGCGACGTGATTGCTGGGCGCAACAGCCCGTCCGCGGTGCCGACGCTCGTGCTCGACGCTTGATCATCGGTGAAGGGCGGCTGCAAGGATGGACCGCTCAACGTAGCTCCAACGGTGACAGTGGACGCAGGCCAAACCGAGCTCGCGGTCAGCGTGATCACGGCGCTGCTTCCGGGCTGCAGCACCGCGAAGGTGCACCCCACCGGGCTTTGGACGTGGCACACGCCATCTTCCGTCGCCGTCAGCGATTGCACGTCGACGCCCTGCACATCGAGCCACACTGCAGGCGCGGACGGATTGGGACCGTAGTTGTGCAGCGTCAGCTGCCAGGTTGCGTTCACTCCGGCCACTACGGTCGTCGGCGCTACGGAAAAGCCGATGCCCAGGTTGGCGGCGCCAATCTCCGATGGCTGCTCCACCTCGACCGCACCCATGTCGCACCGCAAGCGTGCGCCCTGCGGACGCGTCACGCCGCGCGCGTCGCTCGTGATCACGCAGGAGTGGGTTGGTACCGCGTCGATGAGCGGGCTTCCCAGAAAGGGGGCGTGCGTGGGAACGGGTCCGCCATTGTCGCGGAGCGGACCCAGCAGAAAATTGCTGGGCGGCGCCAGGCGATTGCCCATACCGGTGATATTGCAGCTCGCGTCGTCGAACCAATTATACGTGCCCTGCGCCACGACCGGCGACTTACAGACATCGGCGTAGGAGCCGGCAATCAACACGCTGGATCGCGACGTGAGGCGCGGTGCCTCGATGGTTTCGCCGCCCTCGTTGCCAACCACCGTGCAGTGGTCGAGCTCGACTTCAGCGGCGTAGATCCCGATGCCTGCGACCGGCGCAAATAGATTCTCGAAATAACAATTCGGAGGACCGGAGTTGCCACTGATCGTGCTGTTGACGAGCGAGACGCGTTCGGCTCGGATGCCTGCTCCGCGGCCGTAGAGCTTCGGAAGCTCCGGCAGCACGTGACTGCACATCTCCACACGGTTGCCCGCAACCGTGAGAGCGTCGCCGACGACCGAGGGCGCCCAGATACCGACGCCGCCCATTTCGTCACCGTCGGGGCCAGTGCCCGGCCACGACTCGGTCGATGCTCGATTGTCCGCTACGCGGCTGTGGCTGATGACGAGCTCCTCGCCCGCGGCAAGACCGGCTCCGAGGCGCGCCACGTTCTCACTCACGTCGGCACGCTGAACGACGGCTTTTGTCGTCACGAACACGCCGCCACCGCGCTCCAATGCACGGTTGCCGGTGACGACGATCTGGTCGGCGGTCAACGTGGAGCACGCGATCCCTCCGCCGCGCGCGGCAACGTTGTCGCTCAGGGTGACGCGTGAGAGAACCACGCTTCCCCCTTTGATCCCACCGCCGTCGCCATCGACTGCGCTCTCCTCGCGGCCGCCAGACAGCGTCACGCCGACGATGCTCACTACTCCGGATCCGTGAGCTTCGAGCACGCGATCAGGGCAAGTCTGCCGGATCACGGCGTTGGCGCCCGCCGCTTCGATTCTCACGTTGGCGTTCGTCGTGAGGTCGAGGTCGCCGCCGCTGTTGTCGCCGTCCTCGGCGCAGCGCGTGAGCTCATACGTGCCAGTGGGCACTTCGATACGAACCGGCGCGTTCGCCCGATTGGCCTGATCGACGGCAGCTCGCAGCGAGCCGCTTTCACCGTCCACCGTAGTCGTGACCCGAATCGTGAGGTCGGGCTCGCACGACATGGCCAAGAGTGCGGCCAGAACGACGGACACGGCAGCGCGCAAACGAAAACTTTTCACAGCTTGGCTCCGTAACGGTTGCGGTTTGGACGCCCGTGTGAGCAATAGCCATGCCGCGCGCGGCATGCACATTCGCCCGGAAAACGTCGCAATGATCGGTTGACGAGGCGTTGCACCCGTTACGGTGTAACCGCGCGCGCAACAACCGAAGACTCGCCGCCTATTTGATAGAGGTGCAAGACTCTCGGAGCGGCGTACGCAGCGGCGCCCGCCAATCGGTGACGCGCTCCGTCCACCTCGCGTAATGACAACGTCATTGCGGGCGTGCTAGCATCGCTATACGCTCATGTCCTCCGCACCCAAACGCCAGCCTGGCCGGCGCGAAACGCTCAATATTCGCATCCGGGCTGACGAGCGTCACCTGATCGACCGCGCCGCAAAGGTGCTCGGCAAGAATCGCACTGATTTCATCCTCGATGCCGCGCGCCGAGCCGCCGAGGACACGCTGGTCGATCAGGCGTTCATCTCCGTAAGCCCGAAAGCGTATGCCGAGTTCATTGCGCGCCTGGATGCGCCTGCGAAGCCCAACGAAAGACTACGCCGTACTATGAGCGCCCGGCTGCCCTGGAAATCGCGCTGATGCTCACCGCGCCGGAGCCATTGGCGCAACACCACGAGCTGGACACCTTTTCCTGTGGCGAACCCGTTCTGGATGATTGGCTCAAGAAGCGTGCACGAGCCAACCAGGTGAGCGGCGCTTCACGCACGTTCGTGGCTTGTGAAGTAAGCACCGTCGTCGCATACTATGCCCTCGCATCGAGCGCGGTCAGTGTGGCGAGCAGTGCCGGTCGGTTCCGGCGCAACATGCCGGAGCCAATCCCAGTCGTCGTCCTTGGACGCCTTGCCGTCGGTAAGGAGCAGCACGGGAAGGGTATCGGTCGGGCGCTGTTCCAGGACGCGGCGAGACGGGTGATCCACGCCGCGGAGGTGATCGGAATTCGAGGTCTCATCGTGCATGCACTCTCGGAGAATGCGGCTGCATTTTATCGGAGGCTCGGGCTCGAGCCGTCACCTCTCGATCCGATGATTCTCATGGTTACTCTCGCAGACCTGCGCGCGAGCCTTCGACGGTGACGCGCTGCCCTGCGCACTTCAATCGAAGCATACCGACGTTGGCTCGCGCCTTCGGCCTGAGCGGCGCTCAGTGGCCGAAGCCCGTGTAGCCGCCGCGAATACCAAGCAAAAGCCAATTGTGTATCGACTTGTCCTCGATGTCGGCATCCCCGAACGCGTCGCAGAACTCGTTGGCCGCGCCGGAGCATTCGATGTCCCGCGAGGCGTATTGGTCCATCGAGAACGAGAGGAATGGGCCGAGGTAGAAGTGGTCGCCTGGGTAGAAATCGATGCCGCCCTGCAGGTTCGCGAATTCGAATCCGGAGATGCTCGAGCTCATCTCGCCGTCTAGAGCCTCGATGTGGGCGTTGTACCACTCGTATCCGAAGCCCAGGCCAAGCCAGGGGTCCGCCGAGGACCGAGGTGAGAAGTGGTAGTGCACTTGGGCCCCGAGTCGGTTCGAGCTCACGGAGCAGTCCACGGCGTCGAGGTCGCAAGGCTCTTCGAGATCGTCTCCCAGAAGCCCAAGGCCGTATTGAAAATAGGCTCCGACGAAGACGTTGGGGCTCGCGCGATAGCCCACGTCGACCCAGACCGGTACGACTGCGGAGATGGCGTCGCTGACGTCCGGGCCATCCTCGACACCCTCGCCCAGCGGCACGCCGTAGCCAGTGCGAAGACCGATTTCGAAACCGCTTTCTTGTGCGCTCGCGGGTTCACACAGCGACAGGCTCGCCAAAGCGAAGAGCGGCACGAGCCGGTTTCGCCGATTCATTCCAAGTCGTGAAAGCATATGAACGCGAGCTTCGGAGAAAGATGCAGCAGCGTCAAGCGCGGGTGCGGCGGGCAGCGTGATCGTCACTCGACGCGGTGATTGCCGCCGCTGAGCAGCTCCGCGGGGTCCAGGCGAAAGAACGCGACGAGCTCCGCATACAGCTCGGGGTGGTCGCGCCGCAACCGTCGAGGTTTTTCGAAGAACGCCTCGACGGCGACGGCGAAAAACTCGGGCTCGCTGCTGGCGCCATACGCGTCGAGAGTGGTATTTTTATGCCGTTCCACGGCTTCTTGCAGCAGAGTGAACTCCGCGCCAGCGATGCGCGACCAGGCCGCGTAGCGCCGCCGATCGTCCAGCTCGGGAGTGCCGTCCATGAGGCCGTCTTCCGCGTCCAGTTGATGCGCAAATTCGTGCAGCACCACGTCGTGTCCATCTTCACGGTTCGCCCCGCCGGTCACCACCGCGTCCCACGACAACACGACGACTCCGCGCACCCACGACTCACCGAGGCGCGTCTCTTCCCCTTCGATGACGACGTAGCCGTCTTGCTGCGTCTCGCGAACGCGGTACGTGCTCGGATAGACCACGACGCTGCTGAGCTCCGGGTAGAGGGGGTCGTCGAGCTCGACACGATGAAGCACGAGCAAGCACGCACGCGCGGCGATCACGATCCGCATCTCGTCGTCGAGCTCTAGCCCTCCCGCGCCTTCGAAGGACTTCTCGGACAGGAACACGCGGACCAGAGCTTCGAGCTTGGCGCGCTCCGCCTCTGGGAGCTGGCGCACGAGCGGCACACGCCGCAGCAGGAGCTGGCGAAATTCGTCAGGAAAGGTTTCGGCCAGGATCTGTGCGCGGCTCAGCCGTCGCCACCAGTTGAACATGCGTGGATTATGCCCGAGAGCCGTGCCGAACGCTCACAGCGCCGGCGCGGAGGTGTTCGGAAGGCGCGTTCGCGGTCCTCGGAACGGGCGGTCAACGTCGCCGGGTTGCTTCCATGAACGCATTCCACAGGGCGCGAATGCGATAGAAGCGCTCGGCGGGCTCGATGGCGAGCGCCTGATACACCCAGTCGTCCACCGCGGGCGGCAGATCCGGGCGCAGCGCGTGCAAGCTCGGGCGCGCGCCGCCCGTGGCGAGGCGCAAGAGCTCGCGGACGTCGTCCGATACGAAGGGCGGTCTGCCGGCGAGCGCACGAAAGATCACCGCTGCCATGGCGTAGACGTCGATGCGGCGATCGAGCTGCTCCGGGTCACCGCGCCAGGCCTCGGGTGCGATGTAGCTCGGGGAACCCGCGACGAAGCCCGCCGCCGTCACGCTCTTCAAGCGCACGAACTTCGCGAAACCGAAGTCGAGCAGCTTGACCCCGCCATTGCCGACCGGCTGCAGCACGAAGATGTTCTCGGGCTTCAGATCGCGGTGCAAAATCCCCAGATCGTGCGCTACTTCCAGCGTGTCGACGATCGGCGCCAGCAGCCGAAGCACGAGCGTCAGCGGCACGGGGAGCCCGTACTGCTCGAGCATCCTCAGGTAGTCGTCGAGGGGCAAACCCTGGAGGAGCTCCATCACGAGACAGAGCGCGCCGTCATTGGTCCACTGCTGATCAAACACGCGCACCGCGGCCGTACCACTGAGCGCCGTGAGCGCGTGCGCCTCGCGGAACATGCGCTCACGCCATTCCGGAGCCTGACCCGCGCCGTCATTGAGCACCTTGATGGCGACCTCGTCCTGGTCGCGGTGATCGCGCGCCCGATACACCGCGCCCTGTCCGCCCTTGTCGATCAGCGATACGATCTCGTAGCGGCCGCCGATGAGCTCGCCAGTGCGATCCAGCAAGTCGGGATAACTCACGCCTCGCGTCATGTACCCGCGCAGCAGGAGCTACAGGAGCGGAGCGAAATCACGATCCAGCACCGTCTTTCGTCCGTCTCGGGCAGCGTTGCGAATGGCTTCCACGCACAGCTTCCTCAGGTGCTCGGAGAGCGCCTCGACCACGCCGTCCGACGTGTTCATGCCGGAGCGCGCCTTCACGTACGCCTTCAGCTTCGACACCACGATCAACACGTCTCGTGGCAAATCGTCCTCGGCCGCCGCTCCCGTCACCACGCGCCGCGTTGCTTCGCTCTTCGTGGCGTCCGAGTCGTCGGTGCTGCTCACGGCTTGCTCCTGCTCCGTTCGTCGTGCCTGCTCCGTCTGCTCCGTCTGCTCCCTCTGCCACGCCTCGCGCGTTGGGGATCGCTCCTTGAGAGCCCAGGCGTCCCGGTGGCGCATCATCGGCAGGTGCGCGTCCCAGCACGCGAGCGAGCAGAAGAACAAGCCCGTACGGTTTCGCGTGCAGGTGGAGACGCTACACAGGTAGTACTCCTGCTCGAATCCGATTTCCGTCTTGCAACTGCTACACTTGCGCCACATCAGCGCTGGAGTGTAGCGCTAGTGCGCCATTTTCGCGAGTCGCGATGCGGAGCTACTTCGAAGTGCTTTCGCCCGCGGCCGATCGTTCGGAAACGAGCTCCCAGATGGCTTCTGACGACGCCGCCAGGGTGTCTGCGGCCAGGTTCAGGGGCGCGTCCGGCTCGAGCTCGATCACCGCAGCTCCGACCACTTGCGGCGTTCCCCCGCGAGCCGTCGCGAGCAACACGATCCGGCAATAGCGATCGCCGAGCTGCATCGTGAACGGCTGCGTATGCGTCGTCTTCGTGACGCCCACCTCGTCTTCTTCGTCTTCCTCGTCTTCCTCGTCTTCCTCGTCTGATTCGTCTTCGGAGGCCGATCCTCGCGCGAAGCCGAGCGCGGGCGCGGCTCCCGGGGGCACGCTCCTGGGGGGTCCGGCGGCGCCGTGAGCTTGTAGCAAGAGCTCCAGGCGCTCGCGCAGCCACTCCGGCGCATCCCGGTAGCCGTAGCTGGCAACGAGCTCGAGTCGCTCGGGCCAGGCCGCGAACAGGTAGCCGCTGCCGGCGCCCGTACCGATCAGGATTCGGCGCAGCACGTCCTGCATGCTGCCCGAGCCGTCGTCATCGAACACACGGTGCACCTGCGTGACATCGAGCTGCGCCGGAGGCGGCACGCTGCTCAGCCGGCGCGTGCCGCTCTCTGATGGCTCGACGTAACCAGCCTGTATACCGGCCTCGCGCAGGCGCTCCCAGATCGCGATCAACGCGGGATTGTCCGCGCCCTTGAACCAGTGTTCCACGTGCGCCAGGTGGCGCTCGAAGCTTTGCCGGTCGCGCTGGCTGAGGGCTACCTCGGTGCGCGCCTGGTGCACGACTCCCATGAAGAGCGGATGGTCACCCTCGGCGTGCTGCAGCAGCAGTTGATCCAGGTACGCCGCGGCTGCGGCGCCGTTGCCGAGCCCGTTTTCCGCGAGCGCGAACTGGCGATAGAGCTCGTTGTAGTGCGCGACCCAGCGTTCGTCGGCCGGCGCGATGGCGGAAATCGCGGCGGCGCAGATCTGCTTTGCACGCGCGTGCTCACCGAGCTCGTTCAGAGCCGCTGCGAGCGCCGCCCTCGGACCGACCCAGCCAATTCTGCCTCGCGGCGGGAATGACGGGATGAGCTTCTCGAAGATCTCGGCGGCGGCGCGCGCATCACCACGCGACAGGTAGTAGTAGCCGCCCGTGAGCTCCGCATACAGGCCGAGCCCCGGTAGAACTTTAGCCTGCCGCGTTAGCTGCTCCAGGGTACGTCTCAAATTCACGACGTCGCGGCTGCGCAGATATGGCAGCGTCATCATCGCCGGCACCCAGAGCTCCGCCTGCCACGTGCTGCCGCCCTGCACGGCCTGCAGCTCGAAGCGCTCGCGATACGCCTGGGCGAGCTGCATCTCGCCGCGGTACGCGTGGTAGAGCATGCGAATCTGGTTCGCCGTCGCGGCCTGCAGCTTGTAGCCGAGCGCGTCCAGGCGGTCCGCCGTCTCCAGCGCTGCCCGGCCGTGTTGATAGGCCTGCATCGAGCCGAGCGCGAGCAGATTCCCACCGCTCAACGCGGCACGGCTCGCTTCCGCCAGACCTCGTACGGCGCCGGCACGACTGAGAAGCTCGATGCGCGCTTCGAGGCCTTTCTGGGCTTCGGCGTGCTGGCCTTGAATCTGTGCCACCAGGTCGGAGATGAACCCGTGCAGCACGGCGCCGACGTGATCGCGGCCAAAGTAGCTGAGCGGCTCGAGCTGCTTGGCCACTCTTTTCATCGTGGGGATATCCGCGCCGAGCGCGGCCGTACCAACAGCAGCGGCCGCCGCGGTGGAGGTCAGCGAGATCGCATCGCGCAACGAGTAGTCGAGGTTCTTCGCGCGTGCTCGCCGGCGCGCTCGCCGAAATTGGACACCGGCGATCACCAGCGACACGATCAACGCCAGCTTCATGCCCAAGAAACGCCGCAAGCGGCGCGCGCGCGAAAGGCCCGTGAGCTCGAGCCCGAGCGTAACGGCGCGCTCGCCGTGCTGGCGAGCGAAGCGGTGGCCCACGTAGTAGCCGAGCGCGATCAACGGCAGCAAGACCGCCGCGATCTCGTACGCTGGCCGGCGCTCGCGCTCGTATACCTCGAGCGCCGCCTCGAGGCCTCGCACGGCTTGTTCGGCGTGCTCGCGGGGCAGCTCGCGGTCGAGCGCGACGCGAGTGAGCGCGTCTGCGCCACGCGACGGTTGATCGCCGCTCAGCAAGTTCCAGCCGATCTCCAGGTGCGTCACGGGATCGGACGTGCCCTTCGCCAGGAGCCCTTCTGCGAGCGCGCGGTGCAGGGCCTGCCGGCGCTCGGTCGGAACTTTGCCGAGCAGGGCCTGGCGCTGAGTCTCCCGCGTGAAGCGATAGCTGGAGTGGGCGCCGATCAGGACCTCATTTTGCACGAGCTCGTCGAGCGCAGCGAACAACTGCGCCTCGCTGACCCCCTCCGAAAGCCATAGGCAGCGTTCCAGAGTCAAGGCGCCCGGTTCGATGCTGAGCGCCTCCACGAGCCGTCGAGCGCCGCTGCTCAACGTCGCAAGGCGTTTATTGAGCACGTCCTCGGCCAGACTCGGCAGATCCGCGCTCGATACGTCGTGCGGGATCAGCCATGTCCCGTCGACGTAACGGACGGTGCGCGTGCTCACGGCGTAGCGCAGGAGCTCCATACACTCGAACGGTATCCCGGCGCTGCGCTCATAGAGCACACCACCGAGTCGGCCGACTTGCTCGACGTCGCCGAACACGCCGCGGACGAGCTCCGTCACCTCCGGCGCTCGCAATTTGCCGAGCTGCAAGCGAGCCGCGGTGCGGCGCAGGCGCCCCAGCGCCGAACCATCGGGGCAGAGCTCCCGGCGCAGAAACGTGACTACCATGAGCAAGCGCCAAGCGCGCGCTTCGCTCGCGAGCACGGCTAGCAAGGCGGCAGACGGCTCATCCACGACGTGCACGTCGTCGACTGCGATGAGCAGCGGAGCGTCCGCGGTGATGGCGAGGAGCCAGCGCAAGAGCGCGTCCTGCAGACTGGCGCGTGCTTCGGGTGTGGCGCGCGACGCCGCGTCGAGCGTCGGCTTGCCCAGCGCCGCCCAAACCTCCGGCGACAAGTGCCCGAGGACGCTGGCGCACGGGGTAGCATGTTTCTTGGCGGCGCCCGGGATCGCGCGCAAGACGGCGAGCGCGAGGCCTTTCACGACGCCGAGCGGCTCGCCGCGCACGACCGCGTTCGCGCGCAGCACCGTCGCTCCGCGCAGCTGTGCTTCCAGCGCGATCTCATTGAGCATGCGCGTCTTGCCGACGCCCGAATCCGCTTCGATGCAGACGGCGCTGCCCTCGCCGTTCAGGGCCTGCTTCAGCCGTAACCGGAGTTGCCCGAGCTCCTTGTCGCGCCCGACCAGGGCCCCGCTCGCGAGATAGCTCTCCGCTTCCTGTTCGTGCTCGGCAGCGTCCAGGGCGGCGATCGCGTTCAGGCTGTCGATCACGGCAGTCGCGCTACTCGGCCTGGCCAAGGCATCGAAGCGCAGCAACGCCAGGACGAGCGCATCCAGCGCCTCGGGGACGTCGGGCACGAAGGCGGACGGCGGGACGACCGGGGTTCGCCAGAGCGGCGGCAGTTGTTCCAGCGCCTTGGCCGGATACGCTTGCCGAGCCGTCAGCACCCAGTAGCTCAGCGCGCCGAGCGCGAACAGATCCGCCCGCTGATCGAGCGGCGAGCCGAGCAGCACTTCGGGCGCGACGAACGGCGGCGTGCCGATGATCTCGCTCGACCAGCCGAAGCTCGCGAGTGCTCCGAAATCGAGGAGCTTGGCGCGCCCGTCGCTCGTGAGCCGTACGTTGCGCGGACTCAGATCGCGGTGCAGGAGCTTGCGTGCGTGTAGCAGCGCCAGCGACGAGGCAACGTCGCGCAGATAGCGGCACGCCTTCTGCCACGGCAGCGGCGTCAGATCTCGGAGATCCTGACCGTCGAGCAGCTCCATCGTGTAGTACGGGCCAACCTCGCACACGCCGAAGTCGTACACTTCGATGATGCGCGGGTGTTTGAGGCTGGCGAGCGTGTAGTACTCGCGTTCGAACAGCGCCTGCATTTCGCGGCTGGATTTCGCGAGCAGCACCTTGAACGCCACGTCTCGATCCGCCGATTCGTCGCGCGCCCGGTACACGGCGCCGATACCGCCCTTGCCGAGCTCCGTCTGGAGCACGTAACGGCCCGCCAGGCGCGTGCCCGGGGCGAACCCCGCAGCCGCGCCCACCACATCGACTACAACGGCCACTCGACTCGAGGTGCGGGATACGCGGGGCGGGCGAGCAGAAACCCTTGACCGTACTGGGCGCCGCAGTCGCGACACGCTTTGAGCTCGTCGAGCGTCTCGATGCCCTCGGCGACGACCTTGGCGCCGAGCTCGCCACACAGGTCGACCATGTAGCGCACCAAGATCTGCTGGCGGCGATCGCGATCGAGCCGCTCGATCAGCGTACGGTCGAGCTTCACGACCTTGGGCTGCAGGTCGATGATGCGCTTCAGATTCGAATAACCGGCTCCGAAATCGTCGACGACCAGGAACGCGCCGGCCCGCGAGCAGACTTCCTTGAGCACGCCGAAGCACAGCTCGAAGTGCGAAAAGGCGGCCGACTCGGTGATCTCCAGGTAGACGTCGCTGTCGTGGAAGAACAGGGGGTCGTCCGGGCGCACCAGCCAGCGCGCGCTGAGCTCGTTGGGATGGACGTTCACGAAGAGCGGCACCCCGGGGCAGCGCGCGAAAGCCACTTCGCGAATGGCGCGGCCAAGGTACCCGCACGCCTGCTCCGTGACCGCGCGATCGAACAGCGCTACCGGGCTCTCGAACATGGGAATCTTGCAGCGCACGAGCGCTTCTTGCGCGAACAGCCGGCCGGTGGCGATCTCGACGATCGGCTGGAACACGACGTTCAGGTCCGATGGCTCGATGCCACGGATCGGCTTGGGCTGATCGGGCGCGAGCGAAACCAGTGGCGGCTCGCTGCGGTACGGAGGCAAACGACTTTCGTCGCTCCCCGTCCAACGGAGCCGCCGATTCTTCACAGCATCTCGCAGGTTGTCGGAGTCCAAAGCAACGCTCTTCCGAACCGGGCTACGGCCGCGGCGCGGACCAGCGTAAGGGACCGAGCGGTAAATCGGCGCCGCTCGGCCTTTGGCGCGCCCATGTGAGCAGCCTGCCGTCGCGTGCGACGGCGAGCGGCGGCTGTGCGTCGTGAAAGCGACCCAGAAGCTTACCTCGACTCACATCGACCACCCATGGCGAGACGTACACGACGGGCGCGTTCAAGAGCACGTCGGGTTGGGCGGCCAGGTCGTCGGTCAGCAGCGTGCGCGCGCCGCTCTCGACGTCGAATGTCCAGAGCTCGCGCGCATGCTGGACGAGCGCAATCTTCCCGTGCGTGCACAGGACCAGATCGTAAGGTCGCAGGGCCACGAGCAGCCGGCGCTCGAGATCCAGCAACACTGAACCCTGTCCGGGGTAGAGCGCGAGCAAGCGCGGCGCGGTTTCGCAGGGTCGCAGGTGCTCCGTCGGGGCGAGATCGATGCCCAGTTCGGCAGAGTACCCGCGCGCCACGAGCCGGAGCGGCCAGCGCGGGCCCGCTGCCGAGCAGCCGATGACGAGCGCCTCGCGCGCGGCGTCCACGAACACGACGCGCGCCGCGCAGGACGCGGGGGCCAGCTCCGTATCACGCGGAGTCGAGCCCGCATCGACCCCGGCGTCCCCAGAGCCGCGTGCTGCTCGCCAGACCAGCCGTTCGGAAGGTTCCCGCGCAACGAAGCCAGCTCCGAGCACGGCGACGAACCCCGCCGCGTCCTCGAAGTGTGCGCCAAAGACGCGCGCCACGCGCGCGAGCGGGACGTCGCCGCGCGGCTGCCATACGGGGTAACGCGAATTCGTGCTCGTGCATTGCGCCGCGTTCAGGGCGACGCGCGGCGATGGCCACTCGAGCCGTCCGTTGCCGTCGGTGTCGTCCGCCACCGCGTGCAAGAGCAACCACGACGCATCCCCGGCGAACTCCGCGCGCAGGATCTCACCGGCGCCAGCGCGCACGACGTGCTCGTTTCCCGACGCCAGGTCGCGCACCACGACTTCGCTCTCTGTCGAACCGTGCCGGAGATAGAGCAGCCGCGCGCCCGCGGAATCGAACGCGACGCTGCGATGATGTCGAAAAGGGACGCCGTCCGATGCGAGATCGGCGACGCCGCCGCCAAGCTCGATTTCACTGCCGCGACTGGCGTCGACGAGCCACAGCCGTTCACCGCGACGCACCGCAGCGAAGCGTCCACTGGGTGCAAAGGCCAGGAGCTCGTCGATGTTGCTACCCACTCCGCGACCGACGACGAAGTACGCTCGAGCTCGGTCGCCCGACAGCGCGCCGTGCGCTCCGGCACGCAGCGCGATACGACCGTCTTTATCCGTGTCGGAGCGCGCCTGGCAGAGCGCCGTCCAGGATGCGTCCGGCGCAGTCGCCAGCAGGAGCGCGGGATGCGCCGTTCCGATGCCCTCGCTCGGCGCCAGCAATGGCGCTGAAGCCGAACGCGCCGCCGCCGTCCTTCGCGGACGTTCCGCGACTGCCGCCGGCACGGGCCGCGATCCTTCCCCAGCCCGCGTGCCACAGCCGGCCGCCGCGCAGAGCCAGGCCAGCAGCACGGTACGAGTCGAAAACACGCGACGCACCCATTACTCCGCGCGGCACTGGAAAACCAAGCTTGTACCGGGTTGCCCCGCCGCAAATCAGACACATTGAGTCAGTTTGCACCAGCCCTCTTGCGGGCTTCGCGTGGCATGAAGCCGACGGTTTGCGCGCGAGTGGCGAAAATTTCGCTAAGAAGCGCAGCGCGACGTCTCGCTGCCCCGCATGGCGCGCCGCCCTGAAACCGAGGGCACGCGGCATGCAGCGGCTCGCTCGGCCCACAAGGCTCGATGGCCGAGTCGTGCGCGGCGCCAGCCTCAACATCAAAGGGGATGCACCGGGATGGCGCAACGCGTCGCCGACCTCCAGCTGCGCCGTGTTGTCGTCGTCGGCCCAGGGGAAGACGCCAGACGGGCTCGGCAACTGGCCGATCAGCGCGGCGTGCATCACCTGCTCGTGCTCGATGAGGGCGCGTTCGCTGGCGTCGTCTGCCGCTGCGAGCTCGATTTCGCCTTCGACGGCGACACCGTCGCTCGGCGCATGCGCGCGCCGCTCGTGTGTACGCGCGACAGCGATTCGCTCGAGACCGCTGCCGCGATCTTGTTGGCGAGCGGCTCCGGGTGCTTGCCCGTCCTGAATGCTCGAGACACCCTGGTCGGTTTACTCACGCGTTCCGACCTACGACACCACGGCATCTTGTCCGGAGAGCGCGGGGTCGATGCGTGTGCTTCCTGCGGTCAGAAGGACTGCTCGCTATGCGTGAGTTGCCCGGAAATGCCGGCCTTTTGTTTCGATTGCTTGGATCAGGTTCGCCGCAACGGTGTGCGCGAGCTGTACTTTACGCTGGGCGGCGGAGACTAAGCGCTTTCTCCGTGTGACGGTCGCATCGATTCACGAGGAGCATGACAATGGCCAGACTGGAACGCACGCCCGGCTCGCAGTCGGAGCGACGGGAACTGGACTTCAGTGACTTCGGTTTCGGAAGCGACGATGGGCCCTCGTCACGCCGCGGCGGGTCCGAACGTCCGAGCGGCATGAGGTTCGCCCACGTCCTCGCCAGCAACGAGGGCGTCGAGGACGTCGAGCTCAGCGTCGTGTGTCCCGATTGCAAGACGAAAGTGGTCATCGACGTCGCGCACGAGGCGGCGCTGCAAACGGCGCTGTCACTGCTGGCGGAGCGCGCGAAAGCCGGCGCTGAGGGCGCTGCCGCCGAGGGCGCGCACTCAGAAGCGAAGGCCAAAGCGGAGCCGGCGCGCGAGGACAAGACGTGGCGCGCGCGCACGGCCGCAATTCGTGAAGAGCTGGCCATGCTGCTCATGAGCTTGCCCGCCTCCGAAGTCATGCAACGCGGCACGAGCTCCGTGCGCGCCAGCGCGCGCATCAGCAGTCTCTCACCGGTCTTCGCCGGCGAGGACGTGCCCGGACTGATCGTGGTCGACGAGGACGAACGGCCCGTCGGTATGATCACTCCCGGACAGTTCGTACGCGCCACGTGCTCGGTGAGTCGCGAACGTTTCGAGGGCCTCCACGTCCGCAACGTCATGTTGTCTCGCTTGTTCTGTGTGCGAGCGGACGCGCCGCTGGCGCGCGCGATGGAGCTCTTCAGCGATCAGGGCGCCAGAAAGGTCGCCGTCGTGGGCGAAGACGGCAAGTTGGCAGGCGCGCTGACCCCGGCCGATTTGCTGCACTTTCTGGCGGGTTGAGGGCCTCGGCGGATCGACGATCGCGGGCCTTGCTGCTAGTTTGTGAGGATGGAAGAAGCAGCGAGCAGCGAGCTCGGATTGCGAAATTACAGCGCCGAGGGCGAAACGCCCGATTTCGACGACTCTCAGCTGGCCGAGCTGCGCCGGCGCGTCCAGGAGTTCAGGGAAGGGACGCTGGCGAACAGCTATGCGCGGCTACCACCCCGGCAGCGGCGCTTCACGACCTGGAGCGGCATCGAGCTTCCCGACGTCGCGACGCCTGCAGACGTGCCGCTCGACTATCTGCGCGACCTCGGCTTGCCCGGGGAGTACCCGTTCACGCGCGGCGTTCAGCCGAGCATGTACCGCGGCAGGCTCTGGACGATGCGCATGTTCGCCGGCTTCGGCACGCCCGAGCAGACGAACGCGCGCTTTCGCTATCTGCTCGAGCAGGGGCAGACGGGCCTGTCCACGGCCTTCGATTTTCCGACCCTGATGGGGTACGACTCGGACTCGCCGCGTTCGCTCGGCGAGGTGGGCATGTGCGGCGTGGCAGTGGACACCCTGCGCGACATGGAGGTGCTCTTCGACCAGGTCCCGCTGGACGAGGTCACCACCTCGATGACCATCAACGGACCGGCCATCGTACTGCTCTGTTTCTACATCGCGCTCGCCGACAAGCGCGGCATCGCGCGCGATCGCATCGGCGGTACGGTGCAGAACGACTGCCTGAAGGAGTTCATCGCGCAGCATGCCTGGCTCGTCCCGCCCAGGCCGGCCATGCGCATCGTCACGGACATGGTCGAGTTCTGCACCAGCGAAGTACCGCGCTGGAACACCATCTCGATCAGCGGCTATCACATCCGTGAAGCCGGCGCGACGGCGGCCCAGGAGCTCGCTTTCACGCTGGCTGACGGCATCGCTTACGTGCAGGCCGGCATCGAGCGCGGTCTCGATGTCGACGCGTTCGGCCCGCGCCTGAGCTTCTTCTTCGACGTCCACAACGACTTCCTGGAGGAGATCGCGAAATTCAGGGCCGCGCGCCGGCTCTGGGCGCGACTCATGAAGGAGCGCTTCGGCGCGCGCCGCGCGGAGAGCATGAAGCTGCGCACTCACGCACAAACGGCGGGCGTCTCGCTGACCGCGCAGCAGCCGTACAACAACGTCGCGCGAGTGGCGATCCAGGCGCTGGCCGCTGCGCTCGGTGGCACGCAGTCGCTGCACACGAACTCGCTCGACGAGACCTACGCGCTGCCCACCGAAGAGGCGGTCACGATCGCGCTCCGCACGCAGCAGATCATCGCCCACGAATCCGGAGTCACCGGCACGATCGACCCGCTCGCCGGCAGCTACGCCATCGAGTGGCTGACCTCCCGCCTCGAACGCGAAGCGCTGGAGTACATCGAGCGCATCGACGAGATGGGCGGAATGGTGCGCGCCGTCGAAAACGGCTACCCGCAGCGCGAGATCTCGAGCTCGGCGTACGAGTTCGAACGGCAGCTCAACACCGGGGAGCGCGTCGTCGTGGGCCTCAATCGCTTCCAGCAAGACGACGGCGAGCGCATTCCCACGCTGAAGATCGACGAACAGGTACAAAGGGGCCAGGTCGAAAACCTGGCGCGCGTCAAAGCCGGGCGCAGTCAGACCGACGTACGCGCTGCCCTCGAGCGAGTGCGCGACGCGGCGCGCTCCGATCGCAACCTGATGCCACCGATCATCGAAGCCGCTCGCCTCTACGCCACCGAACAGGAGGTCTGCGACGTGCTGCGCGAGGTCTTCGGCAGCCACAGCGACCCCGCCGAGTTTTAGGGACTACGTCGAGCTAGAGTGCGCCTTCCGAGGCTTCCTCCATTCACCTGCGAATAGGCGCCGCGGTTGCGCTCTCCTGCATGTCCCGCGGCGCTTGGGCCTGCAGCGATGGCCAACCGCAGCGTCGTCCGGTAATCTGCGCGCATCGAACGACGACGAAACGGAACAGGGTGCTCCAAGACGTGGACCGACGACCTACCAAAGCACCGCTGACTTGCGCCGAAGAAGCGCCGGACTCGAAGCAAGCGCATACACGAGCAACGTTGACTTTGGGCGTGTTTGTCGTGCTCGCTGTAGCAGTTTATAATTTTGGCACTGCTGTTTTCGTCTACTATAATTCGCACTTCCGCGAAGAAGATCTGGACGCGATGTGGCTCGCTCGCGTGCTGCCATTTACGAGCTTTATTGTCGAGCCCATCGATGAGCACTTCGCTCCCCTACATCGGCTGATCGCGTATGTATTGGATGCCATCGCGCCCATGAATTTTGGGCTGGCTTTGGCTGCGCTTTGCGGGTTTCAGGCGATTGGTTTGATTTACCTGTACCGCATTTTGCGCCTTATTGAATGCTACCGTGTCGATCGCGAACACATATCCCGCGCGACGAAGCCTGATAATGGCTCTATATCAAAGTCCCGCTTTCTCCTGAGCAGTCCGATTAGCTGGCTACTTTTTGGTCTATGCGGGAGTTACGTGTATGTCGGTGTTCTATTTCTGTGGTGGACGGCCGGGCTTCACCGACTTCCGCTTTTTGCATGCGAAATGATCGCCATCTATTACTTCCTGAGATATCGCCAAGCGCGAGGCTGGGCCTCGCTGGCGATCTGCAGCGTCGCCGTGGTAGCCGGTTTTGGCTTTTTCACCAAAGCAGTGCTGGTCCCAATCTATTTGCTTGCGCTCGAGCTCTGCTTTTGGAGCAGCGCGGACAACCGCGAACGGCGCAAAAACCTCGCATTCGTTGCTTCGTTGGTTGGCATGAGCCTGTTCTATGTTGCCGCATGGAAATTACTGCAGCCCCAGTATCGTCAGGAGATACAGATCGATCCAGCCTTTCAGCTCGGCCTGATTGAACGCAGTTGGGGCATGCTTCGCGATAGCGCGGCAGGCAGCATATACAACGAAACGCGCGGTTTTTCGCTGCCCGTCTTGGCTACCACCGCAGCTTGGGTGACGATGGTTGCCTACACGGTTGCGAAGCGCCGCAGCAATACGCTGGTTTGGTGCGGCTTGAGCATGTTGCTCCTGCTCAATGTGCTCTTGACGGGCCTTTCGAAGCTGCGCATTGAACTGTTCGGCTTTGCGCTCGCGACGCTGTTGCACCGCTATTACTATGAACTTGCGGTGTTGGTCGTAATTGGCGCGGCCATCGCGTTCAAAAGAGCTCGTGTCGAAAGGCATGCGATCTCGCCGGTTCCCCCCAGCGCAACGTCCAATGCGAAAGCTCGTTGGCAAACGCTCGTGACAATCTCCATTTTGGCAGGCGTGATGTTGAATTCATACAAGAACTCTACGGACCTGATGGCCGACTACTACGGAAAGCACCGGAAAACACGTGAGTTCATGCTGCGCCTTCAGGCAGATGCGCGGCGCATTTTGGCGGCCGGGCAGCGACCACTGCGCATTATCGACGAGCCACTTCCAGAGGCGGCGGGCACCAAGGGCGCACGCAAAGCTTCCTTTTTGTTCGAGGTACTCGACTTCGAAGTAGAGCCTGCGGCACCCGGGCCAGGCGTTTATCGGATATCAGAATCGGGCAGTCTCATTTCTTCGGAGGGCGGTTAACGTGCAGCGATTGGTGCGGCTCACGAGTTGCGGTTTGGAGTCGCCTACACCGGAGACCACTTGCGTTGATTGCGAACGCTGGCACCGTGTGTCTCCGGTGCTCCGCTGATTGTTCGACTGCCCACCGCATGAAACTCGTGTCCTACCCAACCTCACCGTTTGCGCGCAAAGTTCGAATCGCCGCGATCGAAGTGGGGTTGAGCGATCGCCTTGAAATCGTGGACGCCAATCCGCTCGCCGACGACGGTGTAGTGGCCAGGCACAACCCACTCGGAAAAGTACCGGCGCTCGTTCTCGACGACCGCACACTCGTCGACTCTCCGTTGATCTGCGCCTACCTCGACACCCTTCACGGTGGCCCGAAGCTTCATCCGGACGGTGACTGGCGCACGCTCCAGCTGCAGGCGCTCGGCGACGGCATGATGGACGCCACCGTGTTGCGGCGCCTGGAGACGCTGCGTCCCGAATCGCTCCGCTCTGCGCACTGGATCGCGCGCTACGAGGCCGCCGTGCAGCGTACGCTGATTGAACTGGCCACCCACGTGAGCGCCCTATCGGATGCCGTCACCATCGGCACCATCACCGTGGGCTGCGCGCTCGGGTACCTCGATCGTCGGTACGCGGAGGTTAACTGGCGTGACCGTGAGCCCGACCTTGCCGAGTGGTTCGAAGTCTGGAGCGCCCGCCCGGCGGCCGTGACGACGGCACCACCTCCCGGACATCCCGGGGCCACCGAAATTCTGCGAAACGGCGGCGACACACCGCGCTGACCCTGCGATCGATCTGGCTCTCGACAAGGCGGCGCGCTGCGGGTCGGGACGTGGCCGAGCCGAGAGGAGGCGTCAGGAGCCGTTCAGGGCCTGCAGCAAATCGGCCACGAGATCGTCCGCGTCCTCGATGCCGACGGAGAGACGGATCAGCGCCGGGTCGATGCCGATCTTCGCGAGTTCGGCGTCCGACAGCTCGAAATAGCTCATGATGCAGGGCTGCTCGATCAGCGTCTCGACGCCGCCGAGGGACGCTGCAATGTTCGGGATTCGGGTCCGATCCACGACCTGGGAGGCGGCTTTCCTCCCACCGCGCACGGTAAAGCTGACGATACCGCCGCCGCCGCGCATCTGCGCCTGCGCGATGCGGAACGACGGGTGGCTCTCGAGCAGCGGATAGTAGACTCGCTCCACGTTGGGGTGCCCTTCGAGCGCGCGCGCCACGCTGAGCGCGTTGTCGTTCTGGCGCGCCACGCGCAGCCCCAGCGTCTTCAGCCCGCGTGTGATCAGAAACGCCGCGTGCGGATCGAGCACGCCGCCGAGCACGTGGCGCGTGTCGCGGAGCAGCGAGATCAAATGCGAAGGCCCGGCGACGACGCCGCCGAGCACGTCGTTGTGGCCTGCCAGATACTTGGTCGCGCTGTGCACCACGAGGTCGATGCCGAAGTCGAGCGGCCGGCAGTTCATGGGCGTGGCGAACGTCGAATCGACCAGGGTGCGGATGCGGCCGCGCTCCTTGACGAGGGCGACCAGTCGCTCGAGGTCCATGCAGTAGAGATAGGGATTCGTCGGAGATTCGGTGATTACCAGCCGCGTCGTTTCACGGATCTCGGCGGCGAGCGCGTCCAGATCGCCCGGCGGCACGACGCTGTGCTCGATCCCGAAGCGCGTGAGCACCTGGGTCACGAACTGGCGTGTGCGCCGGTAGCAATCCCGGAACAGGATCACGTGATCGCCCGCCTTGATCAGCGATAGAATGGCGGTGGACACGGCGTTCATGCCGCTCGCGAAGGCGAGCGCGTCATCAGCCGCTTCCAGCTGCGCGACGCGCTTCTCGAGCTCGTGCACCGTGGGGTTGCCGTAGCGGCCGTATTCCTCGCGCTGCTCGTCCGGATCCTCACCGCGCATGTAGCGCTCGAGATCCTCCGTGTCCGAGAACGTGTACGTGGCGGTTTGTGCGATGCCCGCGATCAGCGCGTGGTGCGGTTTTACGCGCGCCACGCCAGCGTGCACGGCGTCCGTCGAGGTCGGGAGCGAGCGCTTCTTCTCCGTCATGTTCTCCTCGGCTAAGACGCCGCGTCTCCGGCCAGGAGCCGAGAGACGCTCGCGGCGATCTTCTCGGCCGCGGAGTCCAGCGGCAAGAGCTCCACTTTCTTCTGATCGCGCTCGCTGCGCGCCTTGAATTCGACGGCGCCGTTCTTCAAGGCTTTGGCGCCCACCGTGACGCGCACAGGAATGCCCACGAGATCCGCGTCCTTGAACTTGACGCCGGGACGCTCGGCGCGGTCGTCGACCAGCACCTCGATGCCGCGCTGCTCGAGCTCTCGTTCGAGCGTGGCGACCGCCTGCACGACTTCGGCGTCCTCGCCGACCTGAACCACGTGCACCTGGTAAGGCGCGATGCTCATCGGCCAGACGATGCCGTCAGCATCGTGGTGCTGCTCGACGGTGGTCGCGACCAAGCGGGACACGCCGATACCGTAGCAGCCCATGACAATCGTGCGATTTTCGCCTTTTTCGTCCAAGTACGTGGCGCCCATTTTGCTCGAATAATGCGTGCCCAACAAGAAGATGTGACCGGCCTCGATGCCCCGGTACAGGGCCAACGGGGCACCGCACGCGGGGCAGCCGTCGCCCGCCTTGACGCTGCGGATCGCCGCCACTTGCCCGGCAAAGTCGCGCTCGTAGCGCACGTGCTGGAGGTGCTGATCGGTTTCGTTCGCGCCCGTCACGGCGTCGGGTACGCGCGCCGCGTCCCGGTCGATGATCACGCGGCCCTTGAAGCCGACTGGCCCCGCAAAGCCCACTTTGGCGTTCGTGGCGCGTTCCACCTCGGCGCTGCTCGCCAAATGCAGCTCGCCAGCGCCCAGGGCGCGCGCCAGCTTGACCTCGTTCACTTCGTGATCGCCGCGCACGACGGCCATCACGACCTCGCTCCCGACGACGTACAAGAGGCTCTTCAGGAATGTTTCCGGAGCCGCACCGAGGAAGCCGGAGACTTCTTCGATGGTCTTCTTGCCCGGGGTCGCCACCTTTACGGGCGCGGGCACGGGCTCGTTCGGACCTGGCGCTGGTGCGCTTTCGGTCTCGGCCACTTCGAGGTTGGCGGCGTAGTTGCACTTCGTGCAAGCCGCGATCACGTCCTCGCCGCTCTGCACGAGGACCTGGAACTCCGCGCTTCCCGAGCCGCCCATCGCCCCCGAGTCCGCGCTGACCATGCGGTAGTCGAGCCCGAGGCGATCGAAGATGCTCGTGTAAGCGACGCGCATGGCTTCGTAGCTCACCTTCGCGGCGGCTTCGTCGACATCGAAGGAGTACGCGTCCTTCATGCTGAACTCACGGCAACGCAAGAGCCCGCCGCGGGGCCTTGGTTCGTCGCGGAACTTGGCTTGAATCTGATAGAGATTCTTCGGCAAGTCGCGGTAACTCTTCACCTCGCGGCGCACCAGATCGGTGATGATCTCTTCGTGCGTCGGGCCCAGGTGATAGTCGCCGCCTTTGCGATCTTTGAGCCGGAGCAGGGTGTCGCCGAACAGATCCCAGCGGCCCGTTTCGCGAAAGTACTCGGCGGGCAAGAGCGCCGGCAACAGCACCTCGAGCGCACCCGCCCGATTCATCTCGTCGCGGATGATGCCTTCGATCTTGCGCAGCACCCGCACGCCCATCGGCAAGAAGCTGTAGATACCGGCGCCGACACGGCGCACGTATCCGGCGCGCAGTAGCAGCACATGGCTGGCGCTGGTCGCGTCTGCAGGGGCTTCTTTCAGAGTGGGGACGAAGGCGCGCTGGTATCGCATGGGACGCGTGCTCGTTAGCACGGCGCACAGGCGCGGAGAGCCCGAGAAAACCGAGCTAATTCGCCAGCGCGCGCCCGTAGCGGGCAATTCTTTACCTAAACAGTCAAGTTAGCGGCCGCCGTATCCTATTGTTTTTGTTGCTTTACCTCGGATTCGCTCACATACCCGACTTGCGTTAGCGACAATTCTCGGTAAAACCCTCGTTCCTCATAAGGGAGCATGGCCATGAGTGTCGTTAGGAGCTGGAAGCAAAGCCTTGCCAGCAAGCTGCCCGAAGCCTGGGCGCGCGAGATCGACATCTTCGAAACCCAGATCGAGCTTCGCAAGAAGAACAAGATCGAGGAGAAGCTGTTCGCGGAGACCCGGCTCCGCCGCGGGGTGTACGGGCAGCGCTACGATAACGGGCAACGCAACGACGGAGAGAAGACCCAAACCATCGCGTTTCCGACGGGGGATCTGACGAAGGGGCCGATGACGGCCTGGGACGCCCCGGGCATGATGCGCATCAAGATCCCCTTCGGAAAGCTCAGCGCCGAGCAGCTCGACGCCATGAGCGACCTGGCCGAAGAGTATTCGGATTCGATTTTGCACGTGACGACGCGGCAGGACATCCAGCTGCACTTCGTGCACATCGAAGACACGCCGGACCTGATGCGGCGTCTGGCGGCGGTGGGCATCACGACGCGCGAGGCGTGCGGCAACTCGGTGCGCAACGTAACGGCATGCCCGTACGCGGGCGTGTGCAACACACAGTCGTTCGACGTCACGCCGTACGCCAACGCCATCACGTTCTTTCTGCTCGGTCACGACGACACCCAGGACTTCGGACGCAAATTCAAGATCGCGTTCTCGGGGTGCAAGACCGAGGCCTGCGGCCTGACGAACTTCCACGATCTCGGGTTGATCGCGGCGACCCGCGAGATAGACGGCAAGGTCCAGCGCGGCTTCGAGTTTTACGTCGGTGGCGGGCTCGGCGCGGTGCCTCAAAACGCGCGTCTGATCGAAGAATTTTGCCCGGAGGAGGAGCTGCTTCCACTCGCGCAGGCAGTGTGCCGCGTGTTCGGGCGGCTCGGCGAAAAGGAGAATCGCTCGCGCGCGCGCATCAAGTTTCTCGTGAAGAAGCTGGGTGACGACGAGTTTCGGCGGCTGGTACGCGAAGAGCGCGCCAAGCTCCGCCCGGATCCGCGCTGGACGGCCTTTCTCGGCGACCTGCACACGACCGATGAGAAGCCCTTGCGCGAGCCGTCTGCGCTGCCCGGCGCTGCCGCGCTCGGCGCGGAGTACGAGGCATGGCTCAAGAGCAACGTCGAGCAGCAAGCGCAAGACGGCTATTACATCGTGACCGTCACCTTGCCGCTCGGCGACATGACGTCGCAGCAGGGTCGCAGAGTGGCCGATCTGGCGCGCCGCTTCACGGGCGACGCCCTGCGCGCGACCGTCGATCAGAACCTGCTCTTTCGCTGGGTGAGCGGCCGCGACGTGCCGGAGCTGTACCAGGAGCTGCGCGCGCTCGGGCTGGCCGAAGCCGGCGCGGACAGCATCACCGACGTGACGGCCTGCCCCGGCACGGATACGTGCAAGCTCGGCATTTCGTCGTCCCGCGGTCTGGCCGGCGAGCTGCGCAAGCGGCTGCAGCTGGCAGCGCCGGCGCTCAGCCCAGAGGCCACGGCGCTGCACATCAAGTGCAGCGGGTGCTTCAACTCGTGTGGACAGCATCACGTGGCCGACATCGGCTTTCTGGGCGTGAGCCGCAACGTGAACGGCCGGCGCGTGCCGCACTTCCAGCTCGTCGTCGGCGGGCAATGGCTGAACAACGCCGGTAGCTACGGCCTGGCCATCGGCGCCATCCCGTCGAAAAACGTGCCGGTCGCCGTGGAGCGCCTCACCACCAAGTACGAGCAAGAGAAGCAAACCGGCGAGACCTTCCAGGCGTTCGTGAACCGCATCGGCAAAAAGCAGGTGCGCGCGCTCGTCGAAGATCTGACGCAGGTTCCCAGCTACGCCGAGGACTCGAGCTACTATAGCGATTGGGGCGACCCCCGCGAGTACACGATCGGCGATCAGGGCGTCGGCGAATGCGCGGGCGAAGTCGTGCCGTTCGTGCAGATGGGTCTGGCGGCGAGCGAGCGCGAGGTGTTCGAAGCGCAGCTGCTCTTGGACCAGGGTGACGTATCGAACGCCGCGCAGCGCGCCTACACGGCCATGCTACAGGCGGCGCGCGCGCTCACCCGCGAGAAGAACGCCAACCTGAGCGAGGAACCCGACGAGATCGTGCGCGAGTTCCGCGCGCACATGGTCGATACCAAGTTGTTCCACGACCCCTACGCCGGCGCGAAGTTCGCCAACTACCTGATCAGAGTGCACAGTGACGGGCTCGGCGCGCCGTCCAAGGAAACCGTGCATCAGCTGATCGAAGAAGCGCAGCTGTTCGTCGACGCCGCGCATCAGTGCTACGCCCGCATTGGCAGTTCCCCCGCTTGACGCGAGCCACCGCGTTTTGTCCCTTTGCCAGCCAGGTCGAACATGGAAGCGCACAAGCTCCAACTGAAGTTATATCTAGAACCGAATAGCCTCCCCGAGCTCGATGCATTCGTTCCCGTCTTGCACGGCGTGATCCGGGACAAGTTGCTGGGCTCGGAGGTGCTGATCGACGTGGTGGACTACTCGCACGTGCATCAGGGACCCGGCGTGGTGCTGATCGGGCACGAATCCGACTACTACGTCGACCAAGGCGAGGGCCGGCTCGGGCTTTTGTACAGCAGGAAACGCGGCGGACCTGCGGACCTCACGAGCGGCGTCGCTGATGCGTACCAGCGCGCGCTCGCGCTGAGCGTGGCGCTCGAAGCTGCGTTCAAGACCCCTGCGCTCCGATTCGTCACGGACGAAGCACTGCTGCGGATCAATGATCGCCTGTTCGCGACCAACACGAAGCAGCACTTCGAACAGCTCGCTCCTCTGCTCCAGGCGGGACTTCAGAAGGTGTACGGCAGCGGCTTCGAGCTGATGCAGGAGGGCGCCCCGCGCGATCTCTTCAGCGTGCGCGTCAAGGCTCCCGGAGCACCACGCGCCGCCGACCTGCAAGCCCGCCTGCGGGCGTGACGTTGGCGCCCTTCAGCTGTCGAGGACTTCGCGCACCTTCTGCGTGAGCGAGTCCGGCGTGATCGGCTTTTGGATGTACGCGAAGTGCCTGTCGAGCACGGCGTGGCGGAAGACGCTGTCGTCGGTGTATCCGGACATGCACAGGACCTTCATCGACGGACGCGCAGCCCTGAGGCGCTCCGCGACCTCTGGCCCGCTCATCTGTGGCATGACCACGTCCGTCAGCAGCAGGTCGATGATGCCCGAGTGGCCTGCGTCGAGCGCGAGCGCATCCGGGCCGTTGCGCGCTTCCAACACCTCGTAGCCGCTGCGCGAAAGGATTGCGCGCACCACCATGCGGATCTGGTCCTCGTCTTCGACGAGCAGGATCGTCTCCGATCCGCGCAGCGTTCGCGGCGCCACGCTCGCACGGATGACATCGACCGCCGCGGCCACCTGCGGCAGATAGACCTTGAAGGTCGCCCCCTGGCCGGGCTCGCTGTAGACCCACACGGTTCCACCACTCTGTTGCACGATACCGAACACGGTAGAAAGGCCGAGACCCGTGCCCTTGCCCGCAGGCTTGGTGGTGTAGAACGGCTCGAAGATGCGGAGCTGCGTCGCCCTGTCCATACCGATGCCGGTGTCGCTGACGGCGAGCATGACGTGCGGTCCCGCGTTCACGCCCGCGTGCTCGCTCGCGAAAGCTTCGTCGAGCGTTATGTCGCGCGTCTCGATCGTGATCTGGCCGCCAGTGGGCATGGCATCCCGCGAGTTGACGACCAGGTTCATGAGCACTTGCTCGATGCTGCCGGGATCGACGCGCACCTTGCCCGCGGCCGCGCCCATCACAGTACGAAGCTCCACGTCCTCGCCCACGATTCGCGCGAGCATCTTCTCCATGCTCAGGAGCAACTCATTCAAGTCGAGCACCTTGGGCTCGAGCACGCGCTGGCGACTGAAGAGCAAGAGCTGGCGCGTCAGACCCGCCGCGCGTTGCCCTGCTCTCAAGATTTCTTCGACGTCGGCGCGCAGCTCGTCTCCGGCGGGTAGATCCGAAAGCACGAATTCGCCGCAGCTGAGGATCACCGACAGCAGGTTGTTGAAGTCGTGCGCGACACCGCCCGCCAGCCGCCCCACGGCTTCCATCTTCTGAGCCTGTCGCAGCCGACTCTCGCTCGCGCGGAGCGCTTCCTGCGCGCGCTCGCGTTCGGTAACGTCGTTGGCGACCACGACCCGCTCTCGGCGACCATCGAAGTACATGTCGTGGCGCTTGATCTCCACGAGGATGATCGAGCCGTCCTTCCTGCGATGCCGCACGCTCTTGAAAGTTATCGGCGGCGGCAGCTCCAGTTCCGGGAGCTGCTTGGGCACGTCCTCCGGCGGCCACAGGTCCGGGATCCTCATGCTCAGGAATTCTTCCTGACTGTACCCGTAGTGCGCCACGGCCGCGGTGTTCACCGACACGAATGCCAGCGTGTCGCGATCGTAGACCCACATGGGCAGCGGGCTGTTCGTGAACAACGCGCGATACCGCGCTTCGCTATCGCGGAGCGCTTGCTCGAGCTCCTGCTCTTTCTGCCGGCGTGTGCGGCGGTTGGAGCTCTCGCGTAGCTCCCGTTCCACGGCCGGCACGAGCCGCGATAGGTTCGCCTTGGTCACGAAATCCAGCGCCCCCGCGCGCAGCCCCGCGACCGCCGTCTCCTCGCCGACCGTGCCTGAAACGATGATGAGCGGGAGCTCGAGCTTAGTTTGCTCGAGCACCGACAGCGCGCCGAGCGCACCGAAGCCGGGCATCGACCAATCCGAGATGATCACGTCCCACGTCTGCTCTCGCAGCGCTGCCTGCATGGCTTCCGCGTCCTGAACGCGATCGAACTCCGCCGGCCGTCCCAAGCGACGCAGCTCGCGCATCACGAGCTTGGCGTCGGAGACGGAGTCTTCGACGAGCAGGATGCGGAGCGGCTCGCTCATGGCCCGCGACTCACCGGCGGCGGTTCATTCAAGACCAGCCAGAACAGGCCCAGCGTGCGGATGGCCTCCGTGAACTCGGAGAAGGCCACGGGCTTGCGCACGTATGCGTTCGCGCCGAGTGAATAGCCGCGCGTGCGATCCTCGTCCTCTTTGGAGGACGTCAGGATGATGACGGGGACCAGCTTCGTGCGCTCGTCCGCCCGGACGCGCCGCAGCACCTCGAGTCCGTCGATGCGGGGCAGCTTCAGATCCAGGAGCACCACGGCCGGCAAATCAATGACGTCGCGCCCGTCGTAGCGTCCGGTGCCGAACAGGTACTCGAGCGCCTCCTCGCCGTCGCGAACCACGACAATCTCGTTTACTACATTGCTTTTGTTGAACGCGCGAATCGTCAGTTTCTCGTCCGACGCGTTGTCCTCGACCAGCAAGAGCACTTTGTTCATGTCGTGGCGTCTCCTACACCCTCACGAAGCGTGAAATGGAACGTGGCACCCGCGCCGACCTGGCCCTCCGCCCAGATACGCCCTCCGTGACGATGGACGATTCGCTGCACCGTTGCCAGTCCGATACCAGTCCCAGGAAATTCCGCAACCGTGTGCAGCCGTTGAAACGGGGCGAACATTTTGTCTGCGTAAGCCGGGTTGAAGCCGGCGCCGTTGTCGCGCACGAAGAACGTGCGCTCGGAAGCCTCCTCGACGACACCGAACTCGATCCGAGGCTTGGCCGCGTTCTTCGTGAATTTCCAGGCATTTCCCAGGAGGTTCTCCAGAATGGCACGTGCGCATTGGGGGTCGATTTCCGCCTGGACACCTGGCTCGATCACCCAATCGTAGCCCGGTCCGGGAGCCTGGGCGGCGAGCTTCTTCACGACATCGGCCGCGAGCTGGCTGAGATCCACGGTCGTGGTGTGTAGCTCGGTTCTCGTGACGCGTGAGAGGGACAGGAGCGCATCGATGAGCTCGGACATGCGTTGCGCATTCCCAAGAATTTCGCGCAGGCAGTCCTTGCCTTCGTCGTCCAGCTTGTCGTCGTAGTCCGACAGCAGCACCTCGGCGAACCCACTGACTCCCCGCAGCGGCGCGCGCAAATCGTGGGCCACGGAGTAGCTGAACGACTCGAGCTCGCGATTCGCCAGCTGGAGGTCCGCGGTGCGCTGTTCGACGCGGCGCTCGAGTTCGTTGTTCATCTGGCGGATGGCTTCGTTGGCCTCGGACAGCTCCCGCGTGCGTTCCACGACCTTGACTTCGAGCCGTTCGCGAGCCTTGAGCAGCTGCGCCTGCGCGCGCGCCAGGCTGTCCGCCATGACGTTCGCGTGCCGCGCCAGCTCACCGAGCTCGTCGTTGTTGGTGACGGCGATCGGGGGCTCGAAGTGACCCGCTCCAAAGCGCTCGAAGCCGGCCGTGAGGCCCGTCAAAGCGCGCAGCAGGTCGCGATGAATGGCGACCAACAGACCGGCCACGAGCACCAGGAACCCCACGCTGATGAGCAGCTGATAGGTGCTCCCCGAGGAGACGGCCCGGTCCGCCGAAGTGAACGCCTCGTCGAGATCGCGTCGCTCGAAGCGCGTGGTCGTCTTCAGCTTCTTCGCGAGTTCGGCGTGCTTCAGCTTCATGTCCGCGAGCGAGTCCACGAGATTTTCACCCGTCTCTTCCGCGATCAGACGCCGCGACGCGGAGTCTGCGGCGGCGTAGTAATCGTCCAGCGCCCGGCGCAGTGCGGAGGCGTCGCGCGGATCGACCGCGCCGCGCGCGGCATCGAGCTGCGCTTCGAATTTGCTCTTCAGCGCGCGCGGCGCGGACAGGGCATCCAGATCGCGCGCCGCGACCGCGTCCTGGAAACCGCGATTGATACGCTCGAACTGCCTTTGGAGCTGCGGCTGGAGCTCGACGCGCGGCAGGTAATGCTGTCTGATCCGGGTGAGCTCGCGTCCCACGCGATCGGCGATCAGCACGTTCGAGGTCAAGCCGAACAGGAACGCCAGCGCCGCGATCGCGGCAACGGCCGTCAGCTTGCGACGAAGGGTCAGCTGCATGATTTCGGCTAGTGCCTGTTCACCATCACCGCTTTTGCGCCGCGCAGGTTGGCCGAGCCGGAGACGTAACCCACGGCGCCGTCGTGCTTCAGCACGTAGTCGATCACCTGATCGTCCCTGTCGAACTCCGGCGGCGGCACGTCTCGCCCGCTGAAGATGCGCTGTCGCCAGTATGCCTTCACCGCAGCCACCGACCGATCGAGCACCTCGCGGCTGAAGCGGCGGCGAGCCGGCAAACGCGCGGTCAGATCCGCGGGCCTTATCACCGTGCCGTGCGGCCAGCGCGTGCTCTTCTTCAAGAACGCGTCCTCCAGGAATTTGCGATCGACCACGCTCATGCGATTCGCTGGATGCACGATCACGCGATAGGCGGCGGTCGAGGACGGCGAGGGCTCTGCCGACACCGTGGCCGCGAGCGCGATCAGCGCAAGCATCAGGCCGAGGACGGTGGCGGGGAGGAAACGCATGGTCGTCTCAGAAGTGCGCGGTCGTTTTCACGAAGAAGGCAGCCCAGTACGCGTCTTCTTCGGCGATGCTCGGTGCATTGACGCTGATCGGGTTCACGAGGCCCGCGGTGCCGGCCATGTAGTGGCCCTCGAGCTTGACGAGCCAGTGCGGGTTGATGTCGAAGCGCAGGGTCGCCGCGACGTCGTGCTGGATGTTCTCGCGATCTTCCCGATCGTAGACGTCTGGAAAGAGGATCGAGTAGTACGCACCGGGTTGTAACCACGAAGTCAGCCGATACGTGGCCATCGCGTACGCACGCTCGCTCTCCACGTATGGGTCCACGGTCAGCCCGGGGTTGCTGGTGGACTGTTTGGCGTACGAGCGGGAATACTCGGCCGTGAGCACCAGGTCGGAGGCCGAATATTCGGCGGACGCCGCCCAGATCTGCGAGTCATTTTCAATCGACTCGGACGGCGCGCCAGGAATGAGAACGGCGATCTCGAGGCGCACGGCCTCGACGCTGCCGCCGACGCGAAGACCGTCGAGCGGCGTCTCCCAGATCAGGCGTCCACCGAGCACATAGGGGACGTGGAAATCGAGCGCGAAGGGCGTACCTGGCGGCGTCAGCGCATCGCCATCCAGGAAGATCGTGCCGCCGAACACACGGTATTCGAGGGCGCCCAGCGCAGCGTGACGCGCAAACCCATAGAGCTCGGCGCCCGTATGCGAAAACAGGAAATTGCGGTTCTGAAGCGGATACACCGATTGCGGCAGCAGCACCGGCACGCGTGCCGCGTCGATGTCCTGAACCTCGTTGTGAAGGCCGAACGGGATCTTCAAGCGTCCGGCGCGAAAGCCGAGCCAGTCTTGCCAGCGGTAGTCGAGATAGAACCAATCGAATTGCGCGTTCCAGTTCCCGTAGGGGCCGAGATCTTGCGCGAAGAGCTGCACGCCCATCCGCAGCGTGTCCGTCAGGCTCTTCGTGAAATTGATGCCCACTTCCGAGAACTCGAAGCTGCCGTCGGTCGTGTTCTGCGCGAGGTAGTCGTTCTTCAAGGTCAGGATGAACCCCTGACTGGCGAAGCCGTGGACCTCTAGCGAAGCGACACTGTCTTCCTGGCCGATCTCG
This sequence comes from Polyangiaceae bacterium, assembly GCA_036520475.1. Taxonomy (GTDB): domain Bacteria; phylum Myxococcota_A; class Polyangia; order Polyangiales; family Polyangiaceae; genus DATDJP01. Next base: position 45,570 of record DATDJP010000280.1, read on the forward strand.
AGCGCCGAGGCGGACCGGGGCAGCCACGCAGCGCACGCCAGCGCCAGGCCAGCGAGTGCGCGTGTCAAGCGCCCGTCGGCGTGCACGTTGCCCGCGAATCGCGGCATTTTCACAGACCCTCTTCGACCTTCCGCGCGAGCCATGGTGGACAGAACGACCAAGCCCTGCCGTCGTCCGCCGAGCGGAAGCGACGAACCCAACCGCATCTTACGGGGATGCAATCAGATCGCAACATTGTGCTGCGAGCGGGCGCCCACCCGCGTTTTCGCGCCGATCGTGCTCAGCGGTTCTATCCGCGCGGCTGCGTGAAGCGTCGAAGCGTCGCTCAAGCACATTGCATCGTGTTGCTCGATCAACTTCGAGGGATTGCTCGTGGGGCTTGGGGTGCCCTTTTGGCGGGACATTGACAGAAGTCGAATCGTCACCAGTTTCGAAGCATTGGAAACGCCCAGCCAATTGGACCTGTCAGGCAAGAGCCGCGACGAAAAGCGCGCCCTGTTGGCCGCGTTCGTCGCCGAGCTGAACGCCAACCCGACGGGAACCTCCTCTACAGCGGTCGACCGCTGGGTGGGGCAAATGCTGGACGAGCTCGATGCCGAGGAAATGGGGCTCATCGAACATTCCGAGCTTCAGCGGCGCTTCTCGGCATGGCTCGAGACAGCGGGTGACGTCGGCGGACCCGAGCAGGAACAAGACCCGGGCCAGCCGCACGCCGCCGCCTGGCATGGCAATCGGGACGATTCGAAGTTCTAAGGCGCGCACGCCGGAAACTGCGCGCTGCCCGCGACCTCCTCGCTGTCGTCCTGCACGCGAGCGTCCGTCAGCGTGTTGCCGTGAACGTCCGTCACACGCAGCGTGTACGGTCCGGGCCCCATCTTCGAGACTCGTGTGAAGTAGTTGTGATTCTGGCGTTCGAGCGGCACGGCGCGGTCGGCCCCGTCGAGCCACTCCAGCTTGGCGACGGCGTGGCGATGATTGCGCACCTGGAGCGCAGTCCAGCCGTACCTGCTGCGCGCGAAGTGGTAACGAATCTGGCCGCGCACCGCGCACGGCACGAAGCGCCAGCGAATCGACACACGCCCCTCCGCGCAGTCGGCGATGCGTTCGAAGGCCGCGCGGCTCAAATCGATGTCGCCATGCCTGCAGCGCGGACAGCGGTCGACGATCCGCACCGTCGTCTCGCCTTTGGGCCCCGCGATCCGCACGCACGCGCCGCATGCCGCCGAACGCGCGTATTGCGCCGTGTTGAGCGCGCCCACCTGCATGTCTCCAGGCACCGGCTCGAGGCTGCAATTTCCCATGCGATGGGCGAAGGTATAGAACGTCGCCTCGCCGCGCTGTTCGGCGGGTTTCGGGCACCTGGGCAGCAGCAGCGCGCGCACGCTGGGGCGCAGGGCTGCCGCTGCGCCGATCTCGAGCTCCGGCTCGGGCTCGCAGCCGAGCAGGACGACCAGCGCGACTGACGGCGCGAAGGCTCGACGACGGCTGGGCCTCATGGTGAAGCGGCGACGGGCCCGAGCAGCTCGAGCGCGGACAGCGCCGTCACCTGAGCCACCTTTCGTACGAACTCGAAGTCGATCGAAGCCACGCTGTCCGGACCCTGCCCGCAGTGATAGCCCGGGTTTCGAAAGTTCGCCGTGTCCGTCAAGAGCACCGCGGGGTAGCCCTGCGCCCAGAAACTGGCGTGGTCGGAGCGGTACGCATCGCTCAGCAGCAGACTGTGCAAGCTGATCAGCTCGATTGCGAACAATTCCAGCCCGACGTCCTGCGCGTGTCGCGTGAGGCTGTCGAGCACGGTCCGCGACGCGCCATTGGCCACGACGGCGATGAAGTCCCCGGCGAATTGCCGTTCCTTCATCCGGGCGGCTTGCTCCGGGAACAAGCTATCGAAACCCGGTGGCAGGCGCTGCGAATTCGGGCGCGTGCTCGCGAAGCCGATGCCGTCGAGTGAGTACGCCGCGCCCACGCGTTCACCGCGTGCCTTGGCGCGCTCGCTGTACGCACGCGAACCGAGCAGCCCGCGCTCCTCTTCGTCCCAGCACGCGATCACCAGCGTGCGCGCGAAGCGACTCTCCGAGAGCACCCGCGCGATTTCGAGCAGCGCGGCCACGCCCGAGGCGTTGTCGTCCGCGCCGTCGCAGCCTTTGATGTGATCGTAGTGTGCCGAGACGACCACGTGCCCCGCGCTCGCGTCGCTCCCCGCGCGCGCGCCGAGCACGTTGACTCCGGTGCCATAGTCGTGGCGTTCCACGGCGTAGCCCGCCTTTTTCAGCTCAGCTTCGCAGAGCGCCTGCACGCGCTTCCAGTGCGCGCTACCCGGCGGGCGCGGGCGGGCCACGCTCCGCAGTGTGCGTTCGATCCTCGCCCGATCGATGTCCGTGGACAGGCGAGCTGGTACGCTCGGCGCGGCTGGCTCGGCGCGCGGCGCCGGCTCGGACACCACGCTTTTGGCCTTCGGACGCGCCGGCTCGGCCGCGGGGGGGCGCGTCGGGCGCTGCGCGCGCTTTTCGTTGCACGCCGAGAGGTCCGCGGAGAGCGCCGCCAATGCGAGCATCCACGCGGCGGCCGGTGCGGATGCGCTTCGCGGCATGGTTCGCACACGATAACCCCTCCGCGCCCCCGCGTCCCGTCGAGATTGGCTTAGAACGCGTAAGCCAAGCTGGCGCCGAGGCTCGGGCCGCCGCTCGTGGCAAGACGCGCCTGGTAACCGCCTCGCGCCGCCAGGGTCAACCCGCCGCCCAGCGTCGCGCCGACCTCGCCGAGCAGCCGCACACCATAGGAGTCCGCGTGCGGCATGTTGGTGATCTCGACGATGGGCGCCACCGAGAAGCGCTCGTGCGACGCGATGTCCATGCGACTCCAGAAACGCGTCCCGAACACGTCGATGCTCTCGAACCCGAGCGTCAACTTCGAACCGTACGGATCTCCGATCAACAGCGCCCCGCCTCCGCCGAGCGCAAACCCGACTTCGGTGAGGCTCGTCAGAAATTCGCCTTCCACATGCCAGGCGTCGCCGAGCTGAAAGCGCAGCGTCGAAGCGCCGTAGTTCAAACCCACGTCGAAGTGAGCTTCGGGATCGTCCTCTGCATCCCCCTCGCGCGGGGCGGGCACCGGGGAGCGTCCTCGCACGACCCCGGTACGCAAGCTGAATTCGCTGACGACGCGGAGCGGCCGGTACGTATAGGCGGCCTCGAGACGGTAGTAGCGATCATCGACGAGCGTACTGCGGCGCGTGCCGTCCGCGCCACGCACGTCGGCCCGGCTCTGTCCGAAGGTCACGTACTCGCTCGCCGCCGACAGCACCGATCGCCTGCCGCCCAGACGCGCGAGCAGCGCGCGCTCTCGCAAATCGGTGCGATCCTGCGGGACCTGCAGCACGTGCGGGGCGCCACGCGAGGCGAACACGGCGATGCGTCGGCCATCGAGGAGCTCGAGCTCGACACTGTACGCGAACCAGGGTGTTCGCATTTCGGTCGCCGGCACGACGGCCACGTAGTGCCGCACACCTCGCCGAAACGGCACTTCGCGAAGCTCTCGGCTAGCAGGCGTCCGGAACACGCACAGCGCGCGCTTGACGAGCTCTGGATGCGTGATCTGCCCCTCGATGAGCAGCGCTCGTCCCGCTGGTGCGACGGCAGGCGGCGCGTGATGCAACCTGGGCTGCGCGTCCGCCTGGCTCACGCGCGCCGGCTGTGCAACGAGCGGCGCGCTCGCGCACAGCGCGGTGAGCACGGCGCCGAGCGTTCGGAGTGCGCGACGGATCACCATGAGTACGTCACCGCCCCGCCGAAACCCGGCCCGGCGTGGTTGATGGTGCGCCCCTGATACGAGCCGCGCGCCGCCACGGTCAGCTCGGGGAACAGCTCGTAGCCCAGCTGTGCGATGGCGCGTGCGCCCACCTCGCCGCGTCGCAAAGAAGTGTTTTCGATGCCAGCATGCGGCTCGTCGGGACGCACGTCACTCTCGTCTGTGCGCGAACCCGCGGGTTGATTCGTGACCTCGGTGCGAAACAGAATCGGCCAGCGCTCGAAGCTCCGCAGCTCGAGCTGCGTGATCAGCCGCGCGCCGATACCGTCGAGGATCTCTCCACCGAGGACCAGGTTCGTGGCGCGATCGCTGCCCACACGGACGTGCAGTTGTGCGCCGCCGGCGACGCCCAGATCGTCGAGACCGATCACGCCGCGTGCGATCAGCGACGCGCTCGGTGTGAAGCCGAGCTCGCCTTCCAGATAGCCATACGTCAGCCCCACGCGGCGCGCCGACTTGCCCTCGCGATCGAGCTCGTCGAGCGAGCCGCCCACGCCGCGGTAAACACCGAAGCCGGTTCTGCCCGCGCGCAGGCCGACGTCCGAGAAACGCAGACCGAAGTAGCCCTCCGTCTGCCACACCACGTCGTTGCCGCGCAGTCGGTTCCAGTCCGCGTAGTCCGTCGTCACGCTGACCGTCGACGCGTGGCCCAGCGGCGGCTTGGGCCGTGGCACACGTTCGACGGGGATCTTGCCGGGCTGCTTCGCGTCGGCGAGGCCGGAGACAGCGGCGCCCTGCCCGTCCACGATCTCGACGAAGTACTCGAGCTCCGGGTGCTGCATGCGCTCCGCCGGAAGTGTCACACCGAAGTAGTCGGGGCCCCTGCTCGCGAGCGGCGTCGTCCGGTACGCGACGTCACCCGGCCGGCGCGTGTGCAGGAGCGCGCCCGTGACTTCGCCGCGCGTCTCGATCACGAGGCTCAAGGGCAGACCTTCCACGGCGCTGTCCGGCGCCTTGAAGTGCACGACCACCGGCCGCGGCGCCGCGCGGTGGATCTCGAGCAAACGCCGCAGCGCCATGGCTTCTTCGTGGAGCGTGGGCGCGTAGCGGCTGTCGGGAAAATCGCGCACATAGCCTTCGTACGCACGCACGCGAGTCGCGAGATCGGCGCCGCTCAGGCGTTCGAAGAGTTGCATCACTCCACGCGAGGCGTCGTCCACGCGCGGGCGCGTCGCTCGGGACGCTGCGGGGGGCGACTCCCCTGGCGCGGACGCTTTCTCTGGTGCGCTCTTGGCGCCCAGCACCACCACATCGCCGGGCAGAGGCGGCTGCTCGAGCTCACCGTCGGCGTGAGCGAGTGACAGCTCGCTCCGTACTTCCTTGAGCACCAGGCGCCCGATCGAGAAGCGATCCACCACCATGCGGCCGGTGACGGGATGCTTGAGACGAAGCGGGCGCCAGAGCTCGAGCCGATCGCCTTCGGCCGCGCCCAATTTTCCGGCCACGTCGACGATGACGTCGTCGCCGTCGACTCGCACCACGTAACCTTCCGTATCGGGTGTTTGCGCGCTGGCACGCCGCTGCACCGATACGACGCCGCACAAAGCGAGCGCTACCCACGCGCGTCGCCAATGCTGTCTCTGAAGTCCCACCACCCGCACGAGCTGGACTTAGAGCAAGACGCAGACCACACGTCCGGGAGCGGACTTGCGCACGACACCAGGCTCGCGTGTATCCGAAGATGTGTCGTCGTTCCGCTACGCTGTAGCAATCGGCGCACGGCGGCTGCGGGTACCACTCAGGTCGCGGTGCGCACGCGCTTACCGGCTCGACCGCTTCGCTTTGCGAAGCGCGCTATGCGCTCAGCGCACGCTCCAGGAGCTTCTGCAGGCGCTCGGGCAACGCCACCGTCGCTGCCACTTCCCGCGCGCGCGGGCTCATCTTGCTCCAGGTCTTTTTCAGAATGTTCACCAGCTTTTCGTCCGAGTGCTTCAGCGCGAAGCGCTCGAGCTCGTGCTGCAGGAAGGACAGGCACAGCGCGTCTTCCATGGTGCGGGTATCGGCGTTGCTGTGCAGGCCCTGCTTCAAATTGATGCGCCGCACCGCGTCGATCGTGTCGTCGCCGTAGCCCGATTCACGCAGGATCTTCTCTGCTTCGTCGGCGTGGAAACGACCGAGCTGGGTGCGCCACTGCAGATAACCGACGCGTCCGTCCGGGTAGGCCGAGCGCGGAATGCGCCAGCGCTGAAGGTGCTGGCAACGCGCCGCCAGGCGCAGGGCCTCCGAGGCGTTGGGCTCGAGTCGGTCGACCCAGGCCGAGAGGCGCTGGGCGTCGAGCCATTCGCGCGGATACTCGACGCCGCCGTCGATCTCCAGGTTGGGGTCCTCGGAGTTTGCCCGGTCGAACGCCACAACCGCCGCATTGAAGCGCGCTCCGCTCATGCCCTGCGTATAGTCGAATCTCGGCAGGACTGGGGAGCGCGCGAGCCGCCACCGTTTCAGTGCGCGATGTGCGGGGGAGTCGCGAAGCGGCCTGGGAACGGATCGGCGCTATTTCGCTGGTCGATTTCGCGCTGCGTCCAGGGGAAACGACTGCCCGCTTCTTGAAAAAAGGCCACGCCGATCACGCCCACGTTGCGGTCACTTCCCTTGCGAGCGGCATACGAATCCCGCACGCTGCCGAAGCGAAACGCGGCCACGGCTTCAGTACTGCGGCGGAAGCCGTCGATTTCGACGGTCGAAAACGGTGCCAGCAGATAGCCGCGCTTCGAAAACGCGCCGGGCCGGCCGTCGATCACGTCGAGACCGTCGACCGTAGCCACGGCTTCCACACGCTGACCCGTGTGGTTTTGCAGCTGAATCATGTAGCGCTCGCCGTCCACGCCCACGAAGTGCGTGCGACCCCCGCTGCTGAAGCCGGCCAGCGGGTTGCCGTGCGCATCCAGCAAGCGAACCGTGAGCGCGCCGCCCGCGACGCGCACCTCACCGCTCTCGAGATCCGAGAACCCGGCGCGGCGCGCCATGGCATGCACACCTTGCGCGTCGTTGTAGAGCAAGGAAGCGACCGCGAACGGGCGGCTGGGCTGTTCGCGGGCGAACGCTTCGGTCGAAACGCGGCTCTCACGGGTCTCGCCCCACGACGTCCCGAGTCCCGGGCGATCGTCGGCCGCGCGTCGCTCGCGCTCCGCTTCGAAGCGTCGCGCCGACGCGCCCGCGGATTGCTCGGCAGCCGGGCTCGAAGCACGCGCTTTGGGCGCCGAGTCGAAGTCCGCCGGCGGAGCGGAGGGGGCCGGCTCCTCGCCCGGCGTCTGCGGCGCTTCGTATTGCCCGACGGTCTCGCCGCCGCCCGGCGCCGATTTCGGGTTCACCGCACCGCTGCCGGTCTGCCGCGCCGGAGCGCTGGCACACGCGCTGAGCCACATACCGCCGCCTACCAACACCGCAAACGCCTGAAGTCGCATTGTTTTCTCCGTAGTTCCCGAGCCTGACCAGAGAACGCACGCGCCGGGCGCCGGCTTACAGCAGTTGTCCTCCGCGGCTTGCTGGTGGACGGCTCCGGCGATATTATCAGTCGTATGATAAAAAACAAGCTACTGCCCGTGGCGGCCATTCTGGTCGTGGCCGGCATCAGCTTCCTCTTGTGGAGGCAATACCGGCCCGGCACGTCCCCGCTGCTCGAGTATGCCGGCGTCGTCGAGCACGAAGAACGCGTGCTCAGCTTCGAGGTACCCGGCCGGATCACCACGCTCAGCGTGGCTCGGGGCGCGCGAGTGGAGCCGGGGGCCGTCCTGGCAATTGTCGATGACTCACTCGAGCGCGCGACGCGAGCAGTCCGGGCCGCCGAAGCTAGCACGGCCGAAGCACAACTCGCGTTGCTCACTGCCGGAGCGCGCAGCGAGGACGTCGGTTCGCTCGGCGCGCGCGTGCGCGCAGCGAGCGCGACCCAGAAGCTCCTCCAGACCACCCTCGAGCGCGAGCGCATCCTGCTTTCGCGTGGCGCAACGCCCGTGGCCAAAGTCGACGATCTCTCCGCCCAGCTCGCTCGCGCCACCGCCGAGCGGCAGGCGCTCGAGCAGAATTTGACGGCGCTGCGCAAGGGCGCGAGGACTGAAGAGCTACGCGGCGCGGAAGGTCACGCAGCCGCCGCGCGCGCCGTGCTCTCGCTCGAAGACGAACGTCTGTCGCGCCATCGTCTGCTGGCCAATCACTCCGGGGCCGTGCTCGACGTGCACGTCGAAAGCGGCGAAGTGGTCGCAGCGGGTACGCCCATCGCTACGCTCGCGGACCTGCGCCGTCCCTACGTCGACATCTTCGTCCCGATCCAGGAGCTCGGGCGCGTGCGCCTCGGCGCCAAGACGCGCGTGCGCATCGACGCCCATCCAGACACTTTCGCAGGACGTGTCGAACACATCGCGCAGCACACGGAGTTCACACCGCGCTACCTGTTCAGCGAGCGCGAGCGACCGAACCTGGTGGTACGCGTCCGCGTGCGCGTCGACGACCCGCGCGAGCGCTTGTACGCCGGCGTCCCGGCGTTCGTGGAGCTCGCGGCTCTGGAGCGCCAATGACCCCCGACACCGTCATCGAGACGGAGCACCTGTCGCGGCGCTTCGGCAGCCTGGTGGCCGTGCGCGACGTATCGCTCCGCGTGAACCGCGGGGAAATCTTCGGTGTGCTCGGCCCGAACGGCGCCGGCAAGTCCACGACGATCCGCATGCTGTGCGGCATCCTCGATCCCAGCTCGGGTCGCGGCAGCGTGGTCGGCTTCGACATCGCGCGCCAGGCCGAGCGCATCAAGGAGCGCATCGGCTACATGACCCAGCGCTTCAGCCTGTACGAAGACCTGAGCGTGCAGGAGAATCTGACCTTCTATGCCGGCATCTACAGCGTGCCGCGCCAGCGCCGCCACGCGCGCATCGAGCAGGTGCTGAACCAGACCGGGCTCAGCGAGCGCCGCGACCAGCTGGCGGGCACGCTGTCCGGCGGCTGGAAGCAGCGAGTGGCGCTGGCCTGTGCGACCATCCACGAGCCGCCGCTGCTGTTTCTCGACGAGCCCACGGCCGGCGTGGACCCGGTGAGCCGGCGTGAGTTTTGGGATCAGATTCATCGCATCTCTGCCGAAGGCACCACCGTGCTGCTCACGACTCACTACATGGACGAGGCGGAACGCTGCCACCGCCTCGCGTTCATCTTCGGCGGAAGCCTGCTCGACGTG
>DATDJP010000281.1:0-67267 GCA_036520475.1 Polyangiaceae bacterium
GGCTACAAAGAACTACGCCCGTACCTGCGCATGACCCCACAGCCCAACAAAGCCTAACGCCCCTTCCCGACCGGCACTGCCCCGACCGACACTGCGCGCGCTCAGATTTTAACCGCCACGCGCGCCAAGTTTCGCCACGTGCGCCCAATTTGTTTTGGGGCAAACCCTGAATGTAGGCGTGACCTCCGGCGGCGCCGTACTCCGCCGCAATGGCTACGAACTCGATGGAACAACGGTAGACATCCAACTTCTGAAAACTCAGCATGCCCCTATTCGGCCGCTCGCAGTCAAAGTTGCGTTCGTCGCCGTCGCCGTCGCCGTCGCCGTCAACGCCCACGACAACGCTCACGTTGTGAGAGTGGGCTGTTACCGACCGGAAGCAATCAGTCTTACTCCATAGGTTTCTGCTCGTGAGCGTGAGCGCGAGCGTGAGCGTGGACCTTGACGGCGACGGCGACGGCGACGGCGTGCTCAGCGGCACAGCGCGGCGGGCCGCGACGAACCCGTGGCGTCCAGCCGCTCGACATGTGCGGCGGCTCGCCAGCCCAGCCGGGAGAGGCGGGGCCCGACGTAACGACGAGCCCACCCTAATTCCTGGCGTGCATGGCGTGCATGGCGAGCCTTGGCGCCGTGGCGGTTCAATCTGAACGCCAGGTGGCGCCGTAGGCCGTGCGCGGGGCGGGGGGTCAGATGCTGATTTCTTGGAGGCGGATCTTGTTCGTGTCGTGGATGCCGACGCCGAGCTCGGCGGCGCGCGCGATGTAGGTGGGCTCGCGGCCCGCTTTGGCCAGGGTCTTCATGCCGTTTTCGGCGCGCGCTTTCTCGATGACCTGCCAGCCAATGGTATCCATCGCGACGGCATCCGTCGAAACGTAGACGGCGCCGTGTGGGATGCGGCGCTTCGGGTTTTTGTCGAGCGGCCCCTGATCGTAGATGATCTTGAAGCCGTCCGTGATGTGCAGGCGCACCCGGCTCTGCAGGATCTCGTGGGCATACAGCACCGCGATCTGCGGGCTCGCGTGATGCGCGTGGTGTTTTTCGGGGTTGATGATCGAGCCGTGCGTCATGTTCTTGAGGCAGCCGGTGTAACCGCAGATTGAATGATCCTTGATCTGGGTCATGTCGATCACGGCCGTGGCCTCCGTCAAAAAGCGCACGTACTTGGTCTTCACCTTCTCGAAGACCGCGATCGACTTCATCTTCGCGTCGCCGTTGCTGTGCACGCCCGTCTTCACGCCCTCGGGCAGCTTGTTGCCCTTACGGCCGACGCGGGTGCCCAGCAGATAGCTCCCGTACTGCTCGTAGACCGTGATGTTCTCCGCCGGCACGCCGTACGCGACGAGGCCCTCGACCACGGGCTGAATGAGCTCGAAGTTCACGGCCATGCTCGCGCCGTTTTGACCGGCGATGCCGTTCACCTTGACGGCCACGATGTCGTCCTTGTGGATGAACTTGCCGAGCGCCGCGGCCAGATTCGGCGCGCCGGTGAACGTCATCATCGCCTTCTCGAGCATCTGGCGCGCCACTTCCGGCTTCGGCCAGAGCAGGTTCGGCTGCATGAGCGCTGCGAAGTCCGTCCCCTTGCTGACCTTGACGATCTTGCCGGGTGCGCTCATCGGTGTGAAGCCGCTCGGGGGAGCAGCGGGTCCCACTTCCGGAGCCGCGGCTTCGGCCTCGGGAACGAAGCCCGCCGTACCCGCTGCCGCACCCAGGAGCGCCGCGCTCCCCTCGAGAAAGTGCCTGCGGGAAACCGCGTGGGACTTGACCGACATGTCTGTTCTCCTTCGAGTTCGAGCGGCGCCGCAGCGGGCCGCTGGTCCATTATAGACGCGCAGCGCGCCGGGGCGAATCGGCCCTTTTTCCGTGTCATTCCGCGCGTTCACGAGTCCATCCGGACACTTGGGACCTGAGCTTCGTGGAAACACCCTTGGGCCGGGGTCTTGCTCCGGAGGTTCAAGCCCGATAATCAGCCCCGTGCTCGCCATGCCCGCGCCCTCGCCCGCGTCCCGTTCGCGGCCTTCGCTGGTGGTTCTGTGCTGGGGAGTGCTCGGAGTCGTGGCGCTGCTCGGCCAGGCGGTGTGGCGGATGGTGCCGCTGGCGCTCGAGCCCTTTCGGGCGCACACCCTCGGCGTAGTCGAGATTGGCGCCTACGCGGGTTGGGTCGGCTTCAGTCTGTACGCGGAGGGGTATCGCGCGTTTCAGCTGCGCTTCTCGCCGCGCGTGGTCGCACGCGCTGTACACCTGGCGCATCACCCTCGGCCGCTTCACGTCGCGCTCGCGCCGGCGTTCTGCATGGGCCTACTCCACGCCAAGCGCCGACGCCTGATCGTGGCGTGGATCAGCGTGATGGCGATCGTCGGCCTCGTGATCACGGTGCGCAGCTTTCCCCAGCCGTGGCGCGGCATCATCGATGGCGGCGTCGTGGTGGCGCTGCTCTGGGGCATCGGCGCGCTGCTCTATTTCTTCGGCTGTGTGCTGGCCGGACGCGAGCTCGACTATCCGACCGACGTGCCCGAAAGCGCGGCGACGAACCCCGCCGTCGAAGCCGCCAACGCGCTACCGCGGTAGTGGGTTAGTAGCCGAAGTCGGGAACGCCCGCGGGTTTCTGCGCCGGTGCTTTCGCCGCGGGCTTCTCCGCCGGCTTGGTGCCCGCTGGCTTCTGCGCGAGCGCGGCGGGTTTGCTGGGCGGCTTGGGCGGCGCGGAGCGCGCCTTCGTGCGCTCCGCGCCGAGCGCGGGTCTCTTTTCGTCGGACGTGGCGCTCGTCCCCGGCGCGACCGAGGGCTTGGCTTCAGAGGCCGCAGCAGTTTGCGGCTTCGCTTCAGGAACCGGCGGCGCCGGAGTTTTCGCAGGCTCTGCGGCGGCTGCACGCTTCGCCGAAGGCTCTGTCGGATCGCTCGCGGCCGCGGCCGGCGCGTCGCTGCCGCCGGACAGTTTCATGGCAGCCAGCGCACCGCCGCCGAGCACCATGAGCGCCGCCACGGCGGCCGCGGCAATCAGGCCGCCCTTGCTCTTTTTCATGGGCACGGCCAGATCGGCCTGCGACGTGGCCCAGCTGCCCGCCGTACCGCCCGTCATCACGCCGGGTTGCGACGTCGTTGCAGCCGCAGCGACCACCACCGGCGCCGCCGGCAGCGCAGCGTGTGCCCCGGGCAGCACGTGACTGGTGTCGCCAGGTGGCGGCAGGCTCACGCCGCGGCCGGTCTGCACCCACGCGTCGAGCGCTTCCGTAAATTCGGCAGCACTCTGAAAGCGGTAGCGCACGTCGCGGCACATGCCCTTGAGGATCAAGCTGCAAAATGCGGGGTCGAGATCGGGAACGATCGACTGCGGCGGCGGCGAGTCCGACAGCACGATCTTGAACATGAGCTGATTGAAGGTGCTGGCGTCGAACGGAACACGGCCGGTAACGGCCTCGTAGAACATCACCGCCACGGAGTAGACGTCGCTGCGCGCGTCGGCGTCGGTGCTGCCGCTGGCTTGCTCCGGCGACATGTAATACGGCGTCCCCATCACCGCGCCCGTGCGCGTCATCTTCATGCCGTCGCCGCTCAGCGGCTGAAACTTCGAAATACCGAAGTCGATGATCTTCACGAAGTCGCGCTTGCCGGCCTTCTCTTTCAGGATGAACACGTTGTCCGGCTTGAGATCGCGATGGATGATCCCTGCCGCGTGCGCGGCCGACAGCCCTGCCAGCATCTGCCGGCCGAGGGGCGCAAAGGCTCGCGGGCTGAGCCGCCCGCCGCCCTTGATGCGCTGGCTCAAGGTCTCGCCGTCGAGATATTCCATGACCATGAAGTGATCGCCGTTGGACAGGCTGCCCATGTCGAGCACTTCCAGGATGTGATCGTTGCCGATGCGACCGGCCGCCTGAGCCTCACGCTCGAAGCGCTGTGTGACCTCCGCGTTCCCCGTGAAGGCCATGTGGAGCACCTTGATCGCGACCCGGCGGCGGATGCGGACGTTCTCGCCCTCGTACACCGCGCCCATACCGCCCTCGCCAATCAGACTGACGATACGGTACTTGCCCTCGATCAACTCGCCCGGCTCTAAGGACATCGCAATACTCCACTCAGATGATAACAGCGCGACGCGGGAAACACCCGGCCCGTTTGTATTACGGCCAACGCCGGCCGAGGGTTCGCTCTTACGCGCGCAATTCGGAGCGCGCGCTAGCCGAGGCGTTTGTGTTCGCGTGTGCGCGGCTGTGGTCAAGCGCCATGCACGCCGCGCGTCAGTAGCCGAAATCCAGATCGGGTTTCGCCGCTGGCGCCGGTTTCGTCGGGCCCGGCGCGGGCTTTCGCGGCGGCGCCTCTTTGCGAGGCGCGCGCGCAGGGGGTGCCCCGCGTTTAATCGTAGCGGCTTTTAGCTTGGGCGCCGCTTCGCCAGCGGGCTCTGCCTGGCTCGGCTCGGGCGGATCCGACGGCGCCGAAGGCGACGCGACCGGCGCGACCGGCGCGACCACGACTGGTGCGCTCGCGGTGGCCAGCGGCGCTGCTGGTGCGACGCTCGGACTCGACGCGCTCGCTGCAGTCCCGCCAGTTTCGTCGTCGCTCTTCGTCGCGACCACCGCCGCGATCGCGATACCCACGAGCCCGACCACGACCAGCGCCGCGATCCCAGCCGTGCGAGCGACGTTGCGCTTCGTCCCCGGGATGGCGTCGAGATCCAGGTCGTCGGCGTGTGGGGCGGCTTGGGCCGACGTGTTTGCCAAGGAACCAGGCTGCACACCGCCGGCCCACTGTGCGGGCAACCCAGGCTGCGGGTCGACCACGAACGTCCTCGACGTCTGCCATTGCCGCAGCCCTTCGGCGAACTCGTCCGCGGTCTGAAAGCGGAACGCCGGATCGCGGGCCATCGCTTTTCCGATGATCGCCCCGAACGCGCCGTCCACCTCGGGCGCCACCTCGGAAATTTTCGGCGGCTCGGCCAGCACGATCTTGAAGAGCAGCTCGTTGAAGGTGTTCGCGTCGAACGGCACACGGCCGGTCACGCACTCGTAGAGAATCACCCCCACGGCGTACAGATCGCTGCGCGCGTCCGCATCACGGCTGCCGCTGGCTTGCTCGGGGGCCATGTAGTACGGCGTCCCGAGCACCGAGCCCGTGCGGGTCATGCTCATGTCGCCACCGAGCTGGTTGAACTTCGAGATGCCGAAGTCGATGATTTTTACGTAGTCGCGTGTTCCGGCTTTCTCCTTCAGGATGAAGACGTTGTCCGGCTTGAGATCGCGATGAATGATGCCGGCCCGGTGCGCGGCTCCGAGACCCGAGAGCAGCTGTACCGCGATCGGGGCGAGCTGCTCCGGCGACAGGCGGCCCAGACGTGTCACGCGCGCGCCGAGCGTCTCGCCGTCGAGGTATTCGAGCACCATGTAGCGCTCGCCGCCCGGCAGCGATCCCAGATCCAGGACCTCGAGGATGTGATCGTTGCCGATGCAACCCGCCGCCTGCGCTTCGCGCTCGAAGCGCTGTACCGTCTGCGATTGCAGCGCCGCCTGCGCGTGCATGACTTTGATCGCCACGCGGCGGCGAATCACCGTGTGCTCGCCCTCGTACACGGCGCCCATGCCCCCCTCGCCGATCAAGCGCACCACTCGGTACTTCGCGTCGAGCAGCTGACCCGGTTCGAGGCTCATTGCGTCAGCTGACGGTTATAGCCGGGCGGCGCACGCGCCGCAGGTGATATCGTCTCTGGCAAAGCCTCAGATATGGATGGCGCGGCCGTCCACGGCCAGAGCGGCTTCCTTGACCACCTCGGCCAGGGTGGGGTGGGCGTGCGACGTGCGTGCGATGTCTTCGCTGCTCGCTCCGAACTCTATCGCCATGGCCGCCTCGGCGATCAGGTCGCCGGCTCGAGGACCGATGATGTGCACCCCGAGCACGCGGTCGGTCTTGGCGTCCGCCAGAATCTTCACGCGACCTTCGGTGTGGCCGAGAGCCTTGGCGCGGGCGTTTGCCATGAACGGAAAGCTGCCCTTCCGGTACTCGGTCCCGAGCTGCTTCAGCTCGTCCTCGGTCTTGCCCACGCTGGCAATCTCGGGGTTCGTGTACACCACACCGGGGATGGCGTCGTAGTTCACGTGGCCGTAGCCCGTTACGATGTGCTCCACGCACGCGATGCCTTCTTCCTCGGCCTTGTGCGCGAGCATGGGCCCCGCGATCACGTCGCCAATGGCGTACACGCCCTTGGCCGACGTGCGAAAGTGCTCATCGACTTTGACGCGGCCGCGCTCGTCGGTTTCGACGCCGAGCTTTTCGAGGTCGAGCCCGTCGGTGTTGGGCATGCGACCCACGGCTAGCAGCACGCGATCACACGTGATCGGATCGGCGTCCGCGATCTCCACGCGGCAGCTCTTGCCATCGACGCGAGCGCCGCTGACACGTGCGCCCAGCTTGAAGACGAGACCCTGTTTCTCGAGCATGCGGCGCGCCTCGGTCGCGATCTCGCTGTCCATGCCGGGCAGGATGCGGTCGAGATATTCGACTACCGTGACCTTGGCACCAAGCCGCGCCCAAACCGAGCCGAGCTCGAGCCCGATGTACCCGGCGCCGATCACCACCAGGTGTCCGGGCACTTCCGGGTAGCTCAGGCCCTCGGTGCTGGTGCCGATGCGATCGCCATCGAGCTCCACACCCTTCAGAGGTGTCACCTTGCTGCCGGTCGCGATCACGACGTGCTCGGCCGAGAGCTGCTGCTCCTGGCCGTCGCCGCCCTGCACCGTGACCTGGGAAGGCGCGCTGAGGCGACCGCGTCCGGCGTAGCGCGTGATCTTGTTCTTCTTGAGCAAGCCCGCGACGCCCTGGGTCAGCGCTTTGACGACCCCGTCCTTCCTGGCCAGCATCTTCGCCAAATCGAGCTCGACACCCGAGCAATTCACGCCGAACGCGGCATAGCCGTGCTTCACCTCGTGATAAAGCTCGCTGGCTTCGAGCAGCGCTTTGGACGGGATGCAGCCGACGCGTAAGCACGTGCCGCCGAGCGCGGCCTCGATCTCCACACAAGCCGCGTTCAAGCCGAGCTGCGCGGCGCGGATCGCCGCCACATAGCCGCCCGGACCGCCGCCAATCACAATCAAATCGTGTTTCGTGTTCGACAAACTCATACCTCGAGCAGGATGCGTGAGGGCTCCTCGATGCATTCCTTGACGCGCTTCAAGAAGGTGACCGCCTCACGACCATCCACCAGGCGATGGTCGTACGTGAGCGCCACGTACATCATCGGGCGAATCACGATCTGACCGTCACGCACGACGGGCCGTTCCTGGATGGCGTGCATGCCGAGGATGCCGCTCTGCGGCGGGTTGACGATGGGAGTGGACAAGAGCGACCCGTAGATGCCGCCGTTCGAGAGCGTGAACGTGCCGCCCTGGAGCTCGTCGAGCTTCAGCTTGTTCGCCTGCGCGCGCTTGCCGTACTCCGCGATCACCTGCTCGACTTCGGCGAAGCTCAGGCGCTCCGCGTTGCGAATCACCGGCACGACCAGGCCCTTGCCGCCGCCGATCGCCACGCCGATGTCGTAGTACTGCTTGTAGACGATGTCGTTGCCGCGGATTTCCGCGTTGACCTGCGGGATCAGCTTGAGCGCGTCGACCGCTGCCTTCACGAAGAACGACATGAAGCCGACCTTGATGCCGTATTTCTCCTGAAAGCTCGCCTGGTACTGCTTGCGCAGCGCCATGACCCCGCTCATGTCGATCTCGTTGAACGTCGTGAGCAGCGCTGCGGTGCTCTGCGATTCGACGAGGCGCTGCGCGATG
Source organism: Polyangiaceae bacterium (assembly GCA_036520475.1). Classification (GTDB taxonomy): domain Bacteria; phylum Myxococcota_A; class Polyangia; order Polyangiales; family Polyangiaceae; genus DATDJP01. The sequence continues at coordinate 7,758 of DATDJP010000281.1, forward strand.
CGCTTGCGCATCGGCGTCATGGTCACGACTTCCTCGAGCCGATCGCCGGTGTCGCGCGCAGGCGCAGGCGCGGGCGCTTCTGCGGCGGGCTCCTCGGGTCGGGCCGGCGTGCGCATCACGTCCTCCTTCAGGATACGCCCGCCGGGCCCCGTCGCTTCCACGTCCTCGACGCGCAGACCTTTCTCGCGGAGCGCGCGCCGCGCCGAGGGCATCACGCGCGCAAACGCCTGCGGCGGCAGGCTGCCGCGGATTTCCTGCACGCGTTTGCTCGGAACGGGCTGATCGTCGTCTTCTGGAGCCGGCTCGCTCTCTTTGGCAGTCGTTTCCTTCGGTGCCGGAGTCTCCTGCGGCGCGGTCGATTGCTTGGGCTCGGGTGCGCGGTTGCCGGCCTTGGCCGGCGCTTTCTCTTTGCCGTCCGCGGCGCCCTCCTCCAGCAAACCAATGACGTCACCCACCGCCGCGGCTTGGCCCTTGGCGATCAGGATCTTCGAAATCACGCCTGCCGTCGGGGCTGGTAGCTCGACCGTGACCTTGTCCGTCTCGATCATGGCGACCACCTCGTCGCGCGCGACGGCATCGCCCTCGGACTTCAGCCAATCACCGATCACGACCTCGGTGATCGATTCACCCACCGGGGGCACCTTCAGCTCGACTGCCATGACACTTCTCCTTCGTGCTCACGCCGGCGCGGGCACTCTGCGGCGCAGCCTAAGGCACACGGGGACGCGTTGCCAGATGCGTCGTTTGGAAGATCGATTCACGTCACGACGACGTCGGCGGTCGGCTTGGCAGCAGTAGCGGGGGCGCCGCCAAAGGCTTTGTCGATGAGCTCCTGCTCCTCGAGCTTGTGGCATCCCGGTGATCCGGTAGCCGGGCTGGCAGACTCCGCTCGGAACGCCCCGTGGAACGGGAAGCGGTCGAGCAGTGTGTGACCGAAACGCGCGCGTAGCCAGCGCCATGCGCCCATGTTCTCCGGTTCGTCCTGGACCCAGAAGACCGGTGTGTCCTTCTCGTAGCGTTCGAGCGCCGTCCGCAGGATCTGGTCCGGGAGCGGGTAATACTGCTCGATCCGCACGATCGCCACGTCCTCGCGCTTGCGCTGCTCGCGCTCCTTCTCGAGCTCGTAATACACCTTGCCGCTGCACAGCAGCACCCGGCGCACGCGCTTGGGATCGGTAACCGTGTCCGGCAGCACGCGCTGGAAACCTTCCGTGGTGAGCTCATCGAGGCTGCTCGTCGCCTTCGGGTGACGGAGCAGGCTCTTGGGCGTGAGCACGACGAGCGGCTTGCGCCAGGGCCTGAGCGCCTGCCGGCGCAGCAGATGGAAGTACTGTGCCGGCGTGCTGGGCTGACAGATCTGGATATTTTCCTCGGCGGCCAGGACCAGGAAACGCTCCAGCCGGGCGCTCGAATGCTCGGGTCCCTGTCCTTCGAAGCCATGCGGCAAGAGCAGCACGAGACCGCTCAACCGTTTCCACTTGTCCTCGGCGCTCACCAAAAACTGGTCGATGATGACCTGCGCGCAATTCACGAAGTCTCCGAACTGCGCCTCCCAGAGGACGAGCCCGTCCGGCCATTCGAGGCTGTAGCCGTATTCGAAGCCGAGCACGCCCGCTTCGCTGAGTGGGCTGTTGTAGATCTCGATCGGCGCCTGCTTGTTCGCCACGTGCAGGAGCGGCATGTACGTGTGGCCGTCGTGCACGTCGTAGAGGACCGCGTGACGATGACTGAACGTACCGCGTCCAGCGTCTTGACCGGTCATGCGCACTCGGGTGCCTTCGGACACCAGCGACGCGAACGCGAGCAGCTCCCCCATGCTCCAATCGAGCGGGCGCTTGCCGCTCACCATTTCGCGGCGGGTCTGGAGCAAGCGCTCGATCTTCTGATGCGGATTGAAGACCCTGGGCAGCTCGGTCAGGTGCTTGCCGAGCTCCATCAGGTTGGCCTTGGGGATACCCGTCGTCACTTCCGGAACGTCAGCCTCGAGACCGCCGCGGTAACCCTTCCAGTGACCGCCCAGCCAATCCTGCGCTTTGACGAAGTCGTCGCGCCGCGCTTCGCTGAGCTCGCGCTCGAGGTGCTCGCGACTCTCAATCGAAATCTGGTCGGCCTCTTCACGCGTCATGCCCCCGAGCTTGAGCAGATGCTCGACGTAGCCGTCGCGCACGCTCTTGCGCTCGGCGATGGCCGCGTACAAGAGCGGCTGAGTGAACGCCGGTTCGTCCGCCTCGTTGTGCCCGAGACGACGATAGCCGTACATGTCGATCACCACGTCGCGCCGGAACTCGTCCCGGAAGTCCATGGCGAGCCGCACGACCTGGGCGACCGCCTCGGGATCCTCGCCGTTCACGTGGAAGATCGGGATCTGCAGCATCTTGGCCACGTCCGTGGCGTAGGTGCTGGAACGGCCTTGTGACGGCGGCGTGGTGAAGCCGATTTGATTGTTCACCACGATGTGCAGCGTGCCGCCGACGCTGTACGCGTCCAGCTCGCTCAGGTTCAACGTTTCCTGGACGATGCCTTCACCGGCGAACGCCGCGTCACCGTGAATTTGCACGGCGATCTTCTGCCCGCGCGACAGATCACCCGTGCGATCTTGCTTCGCGCGCGTGCGGCCCATCACGACCGTGTTCACGTACTCGAGGTGGCTCGGGTTGAAGCACAGCGACAGGTGCACGGAGCCGCCCGACGCGGTCTGGTAGTTCGAGCTGTACCCGAGGTGATACTTGACGTCGCCCGCGCCGAAGTAGCGCTGCGGATCGCGATCCTCGAACTCGCGGAAGATCTCTCGCGGGCTCTTGCCGATGATGTTGGCGAGCACGTTCAGGCGACCGCGATGCGCCATACCGAGCACGAGCTCATCGACGCCGTGGTCCGCAGCGCGCTCGATCGCGAACGACAAAAGCGGGATCAGGCTCTCCGAGCCTTCCAGGGAGAAGCTCTTGGCTCCCAGGAACTTCTTCTGGATGAACTCCTCGAACGTGACGGCGTCCGTCAGCTTCCGCAGGATGCGCAGCTGTTCGTCGCGCTTCAGCTCGGTGCGGTTCTCGCTGCCCTCCATCCGATCCTGGAGCCAGTTTTTCACCGTCAGGTCGTCGATGTGCATGAACTGCACGCCGATCGAGCGACAATAGGTGTTGCGGAGGCGCAGCAGGATCGCGCGCAGGGTCAGAGTCTGCGAGCCGAAGATGGTGCGGCTCGAAAACTTGCGGTCGAGATCGGCCGCGGTGAAGCCGTAGAATTCGGGATCGAGCTCGGGCTGGTGCGCACGCGGCAGACCCAGTGGGTCGATCGCCGCAATCATGTGGCCGCGTACGCGGTACGCACGCACGAGCTGATCGACGCGATCCTGACGGATCGCGGCCTCCGAGACATCCGTCCCATTACCAGTGCCGTTGACGGCGCGTGCCGCGGCGGCCTCGCCGTTTTCGCGGCGCACGACTGGATTGAACAGGCTGCGCGCGCGAAACGAGGGGCCGACCTGGGCGGGGCGCGGTCCCTCCGCTGCAAGCGATTCGAAATAGGCTTTCCAGTCGGACGGAACGGACGCTGGATCTTCGATGTACTCGGCGTAGAGACCCTCGACGAACGCGAGGCTCAGACTATTTGGCATCACTCTCCTCGGGAGTTACTAACGAGCGACCGCCGGGGGGTTTCGAGAACTTGAGGTGGGAGCGCTCAGGCAACACCCTCATTTGCGCCTCGGACAGCGCCTGGTCAAGCGTTTCATGTGGCGCTAAACGGCAAAGCAAACCCCTCGATAATAGGGCTTAAATCGACGCACTCGCGAGGCGCGTGGGGGCATGCCTCTGCCCGCTCGGAAAATCTTCGGAGACACGCCCGCGAGAGCTCCGAATCGACCACACGCACACCGCCTCACAACGTGCGGCGGCCCGATCGCTTTGACACAAACCGGAAACCTCGCAAGCGTTGCCGTTCAGCGCTTGCGTGTGCGCTTGATCGACGGGACCGGGCGCGTCTCACCAACCCGCAGGTACCCCTCGCTGAGGAACGAGTACATCTGCTGCGTGAGCACGTCCGCGCTCTCCTCCGACAAGCCCAGAGTGACGGCCTGGTACAGGAGCTCCTTGAGCGCCCCGAGCGTCAGGTAAGCCAGCACCCGCGGTTCACCGTCGCGAACGATGCCGAGCCCCTGCCCCTCTTTCAGGCTCTCGGTCAGAAGCTGCACGACCATGTCGTAGAAATTCTGGAGCTTTCGGTCGAACGCCGAATCGATACCGGCAGCATCCGTGAACAGAATTTTGGTCATGGCGCGCTCGGCCAAGCACACGCCGAGGATGACGCGCAGGTTCTCGTGCACCTGCTCGTCCACGGTGTTTTGGGGGTCGTCGGGCACGATGCGCACGATCGCCATCGACAGGCGCTGGGAGAAGCGATCGATCAAATCCGAGAACACGGCGCGCTTGTCTTCGAAGTACAGGTAGTAGGTACCGCGCGCGACGCCAGCCTCCGCCACGATGTCGTCGATGGTCGTCTGGTGGTAACCGCGCCGCGCGAACACGTCGCGCGCTGCTGCGAGAATTTCCTGTCGTCGTTGCAGTTTGGGGACTGAACCGGCCTTACGCTTCTTCTTGGCCGCAGGCGTCCTGCCGCTCGGCATGATGCGCATCGGTACCCCGCCGAGCGCGCGGATGAAATCGGCTCTCGCGTGCGTTTCTACGGATTCCATAGAGCCTCGCCGTGAACTTCTTCTGACGGCTGTGTCAGACGTGCGCCGCGCCATCCCCGCTTCGACGCACGAGCGTCCGGTCCCGCCAAGATCTTTCGCACCGCCAGTAAAAAGTTTCAAATTACTGAAATAATTAAGCTTTATTCCGCGACCGCCGACTAGGGCTTCCCTGTTGTTGCCGATCTCAGAACTTGTGTGCAGCCCCCAAGCTGACTAACCTGAGCGAACTGACACGAGCGTCAGTGTCCCAGACCGAACGCGACGAGGCTCGCGCCGGCGAAGCAGGCCCCGGGCCTCTGGCCACGAAAGGCAAAGCGGATGAGCGGAAACGCAGGCGAGCTCGTAATTGGGATGGACGTCGGATCGACGACGGTAAAGGCAGTCGTGATCGAGCCGCTGAGTCGCGCCATCCTCTGGCACGACTACCAGCGCCACCACACCAAGCAGCCCGAGAAGGTGCTCGAGCTCCTCGACGCCATCCTCGCCAAATTCAGCGACCATCCCAAAGACAAGTGGCGCATGTTCTTGACGGGCTCGGGTTCGAGTCCGATGTGCGAGCCGACCGGCGGCAAGTTCGTGCAGGAGGTGAACGCGGTCACCCTCGCCGTCGAAGAGAAGCACCCGGACGTGCTCAGCGTGATCGAGCTCGGCGGACAAGACGCCAAGATCATCATGTTCAAGGAGGACCGGAACACCCGCCAGAAGACGGCGAGCACCTCCATGAACGACAAATGCGCGTCGGGCACGGGCGCGACGATCGACAAGTGCATGATCAAGGTGGGGGCCGAGCCGGGCTTCGCCACCAGCCTGCACTTCGATGACTCCAAGTTGCACCACGTGGCGGCGAAGTGCGGCGTGTTCGCCGAGACCGACATCGTCAACCTGGTGAAGAGCGGCATTCCCAAGGACGAGGTCCTGAACTCGCTGGCGGACGCCATCGTGCTTCAGAACCTGAGCGTGCTGACGCGTGGCAACACGCTCAAGCCGAAGGTGCTGCTGCTCGGCGGCCCGAACACGTATCTCCCGTTCCTGCAGGAATGCTGGCGCCAGCGCATCCCGGAGACCTGGCGCGATCGCGGCTTCGAGTATCCGAGAGACGTCCCGCTCGAGGAGCTGATCTTCGTGCCGCAGAACGCGGATCTTTACGCGGCGTTCGGCGCCGCCATGTACGGCATCGCGGAAGGCGGCGACGCCGGGCGTTTCAAGGGCACGGAAGGACTTCGTCACTTCATTCAGCACGGCCGCCGCGCACGACTCGGCGAGCAGGCCGGTCCTCCGCTCTCACCTACCCCGAACGAAACGGGCTTGTTCTGCGACACGTACAAGGTGCCGAAGTTCGTGCCGGCGAAGTTCGAGCCCGGCCAGCGCGTGCGCGCCGTGATCGGCCTGGACGGTGGCTCCACGTCGTCCAAGGCCGTGCTCGTCAATGAAGACGGCGAGATCATCGTCAAGGCGTACCAGCTCTCCAAGGGCAACCCGATTCAGGACACGAAGGAGCTCCTGCAGAAGCTGCTCGACGACGTCACGAGCCAGGGAGCGACGCTCGAGTGTCTCGGCTTCGGTGCGACCGGTTACGCGGCCGACGTGCTCGAAGAATGCGTGCTCGCCGACGTCAACGTGGTGGAGACGGTCGCGCACATGATGAGCGCCGTGCACTTCTTCGGCGATGTGGACGTGATCTGCGACATCGGCGGACAGGACATCAAGGTCCTGTTCATGAAAAACGGCGACATCCAGAACTTCAAGCTGTCGAATTCGTGCAGCGCCGGCAACGGCATGCTGCTGCAAGCGATGGCCGATCAGTTCGGCATCCCGGTGACCGAGTACGCCGAGCACGCCTTCAAGGCCGAGCTCGCGCCGAAGTTCTCGTACGGCTGCGCGGTGTTCCTGGATTCGGACCGCGTGAACTTCCAGAAAGAGGGCTACCAGAAGGAGGAGCTGCTCGCTGGGCTCGCGCAGGTGCTGCCCAAGAACGTCTGGCAGTACGTGGTGCAGATTCCGCGGCTCGCCTCGCTCGGTCGCAAATTCGTGCTGCAGGGCGGCACGCAATACAACCTGGCCGCCGTAAAGGCTCAGGTCGACTACATCAAGCAGCGCGTGCCGGGCGCCGAGGTCTACGTGCACCCGCACACGGGAGAAGCGGGCGCGATCGGCGCGGCCATGGAAACGCTGCGGCGTTACAAGCGCAGCGGCAAGAGCCGCTTCATCGGCGTCGAGGCGACGCTGGCGCTCGACTACACCACGCGCACCGACGAGTCTACGACGTGCCACTTCTGTCCCAACGAGTGCAAGCGCACGTTCATCGACACCGAGCGACCGGACGGCAGCACGACCCGCTACATCTCGGGTTTTTCGTGCGAGAAGGGCACGGTCGAGAGCAAAGAAGCGATGCTCGCCGTCGTCGCCGAGCGCAAGAAGATCGCGGCGGCCTTCCCGAACGTGGTCGACTACGAGTCGAAGCGCGCCTTCGCGTCGTTCTACAGGCCGGAGCCACTACCCGCACCGGGCACGACCATCAAGGACGTGCGCGTGAAGAAGGGTCTGCTCCGCATCAAGCGCGAAGAGTACACGCGCCCCGTCGCGCGTTCGAGCGCGGAGGCGGCCGCACGGCGCCAGAAAACCCGCATCGGCATGCCGCGCGTGCTGAACATGTACTCGACGGCGCCGTTCTTCCGCACCTACTTCGAGGCGCTCGGCATCCACCGGTCGAACGTCGTTTTCAGCGACGCGACCACCGAGGAGACCTGGGTCGAAGGCGGCAAGTACGGCTCGGTCGATCCCTGCTTCCCCAGCAAGGTGGTGCAGTCGCACATCCACAATCTGCTGTTCCATCATCATCACCCGGAGAAGAAGCGCCCGCTCCGCTACATCTTTTTCCCGATCCTCACGCACGTGCCGAGCTTCGTGGAGGACACGCAGGACAACACGTCGTGCCCGATCGTCGCTGGCACGCCCGACGTGGTGAAGGCGGCGTTCACCAAAGAGGTGGACTTCTTCGCGGTGCGCAACATCGAGTACATCGATCCAGCGCTGTCGTTCGCGGAGCCGACGCTCCTGGCGCGGCGCATGTTCGACGTGTGGGGTCCGCGGCTCGAAGTCACCGAAGACGAGAGTGACCACGCCTGCCGCGAAGCCTGGAAGGCGCTCACCGAGTTCGAACGCGATCTGCAAGAGAAGGGCCGCGCCATCCTGGAGACGGTCGAGGCCGAAGATCGCATCGCGATCCTGGTGCTGAACCGCCCGTACCACGCCGATCCGGGACTGAACCACGGCATCCCCGAGGAGTTTCAGGTGCTCGGCTATCCGATCCTGAGCATCCGCTCGATCCCCAGGGACTTCGAGTATCTGCAGCGCTACTTCAAGGAGGATCTCGAAAAGGGCATCATCAAGAGCCCGCTCGAGCTCAATCACATCTGGCCAGAGAACTATTCGGCCAACAGCGCGCAGAAGGTCTGGGGCGCAAACTTCGCGGCGCATCACCCGAACGTCGCCGTGCTCGATCTATCGAGCTTCAAGTGCGGCCACGACGCGCCCACGTACGGGCTGGTCGATGCCATCATTCAGACGTCCAAGACTCCCACGGCAGCGCTGCACGATCTGGACGCGAACAAGCCGGGCGGCTCGATCAAGATTCGCGTCAAGACCTACGCCCATTCGCTCCGCCTGCAGCACGAGCGCCTGGAAGACGTCGCACAAAGGCGCCGCCAGCTGAGCGTCGCGCTCGACAAGAAGAAGCTCGAGCTGCTCGAGCTCAAGCAGACGCAGCTCACCGACATGCGCAAGAGCGACGCCACGCTACAGCAGCAGATCACGGAGCTCCGCCAGAAGGTTCGAGGCTACGAGAGCGCGCAGCAGCCCGTTCCGGAGCTCCCCAAAGGCGTGGTTCGTCTCGGCAAGAAGGCCGCTGACGGACGCATCGTTCGTATCGCCGCGGCAGCGGCGCACCCCCCTGTTCAGCACTCGCCAGCGCCGCCGCCAGCTGAGTGACGAAACGCACCAGATTGTGACAGCCAGCTCGGTCAACTACGGAGAAAAGCACGATGACGCAGCAGATTGAACTCGGAAAAAGCAAGAAGAGTCTGCCGATCGCCGGGGCAAAGCCCGTGCTCGACATCGACGCCGAGCTGAAGCGCTTCGAAGCCGAAGAGCGCGACCGGCTCGGGCTCGAAGCCGATGAGCGCTGGATCGAGGACATGGCGAACCTCGGCTTCACCAAGAGCGAGAAGTCCAAGGTGACCTTGATCATCGGAGGCCTTACCATGGCTCACGACTACCTGGTCGAGGGCTCGTTCCGAAACCTCGGCTACAACGTGGTGTCGCTCGACTGCCCGGACAACGACGCGCTCCGCGTGGGCAAGGAGTTCGGAAACCGCGCGCAATGCAACCCGACGTACTTCACCGTCGGCAACCTGGTGAAGTACCTGATCACGCTGCGCGACAAGCACGGCATGAGCTCCACCGAGATCATCGACAAGTTCGTGTTCTTGACGGCGGGCGCGTGCGGGCCATGCCGCTTCGGCATGTACGTGACGGAGTACAGGAAGGCGCTGCGCGACGCCGGCTTCGACGGCTTCCGCGTGATGCTGTTCCAGCAGCAGGGCGGGCTGCAGCAAGCGACGGGCGAAGGCAGCGGCCTCGAGTTGAACCCGAAGTTTTTCATCAATCTCCTGAAGGCGCTCGTGGCCGGCGACATCATCAACGGCGTGGGGTACCGCCTGCGGCCGTACGAGCTTACGCCGGGCGCCACCGACGCGGCCTGCAAGGAAGCCAAGAAGATCTGTTACGACGCGCTCTACGAAGGGCGCAGCATCCTCACCGCGCTGATGCGCTCCAAGAAGGTGTTCATGCAGGTGGAGGTCGACCGCCTGCAGCCGAAGCCGCGCGTGGCGATCATCGGCGAGTTCTGGGCCATGACCACCGAAGGCGACGGCAACTACGCCCTGCAGCGCTTCCTCGAACAGGAGGGCGCCGAGGCAGACATCCAGTTCGTGACGGCGTGGATTCTGTACAACGTCTGGGAAGTGCGCTTCGACACCAAGAATCGCGCGCTTCTGCGCGGTCTCGACAAGAGCAAGAGCGGCCTCGCCGGCATCGGCGACTTCGGCGTGACCACGCGCAAGGTCGGGCTGTGGGCGGCCGACAAGGCGGTGCGTCTCCTGTTCCACAGCTTCGCGTACGCAGGGGGCTTCTACGACTACCACCTGCCGGACATGGATGACGTCGCCAGCGTGGCCGCGCCCTTCTACAACAACGATCTGCGCGGCGGCGAAGGCCACATGGAGGTCGGCAAGCTCATCCTGAACGTGGTCAAGAGCAAGGCGACCATGACGCTCAGCGTGAAGCCGTTCGGCTGCATGCCGAGCTCGGGCGTCAGCGACGGCGTGCAGTCGCTGATCAGCGAGCGCTATCCGGGCACCATCTTCTGCGCGGTCGAGACCAGCGGCGACGGCGCCGTCAACTTCTATTCGCGCGTGCAAATGTACATGTTCAAGGCCAAGCAGGCCGCGCTCGCGGAGCTAGAGAAGGCCCTGGTGGAGAACGGCGTGACGCTCGAGCAGGTGCGGGGCTTCCTGGCCGCGAATCCGCGCTACCGCAGCGCTCTCCACCGCGCGCCACACAGCGCCGCGGCCACGGCGTCGGATCTGGTCTACGAGGTCGCCGAGCTGATGACCAAGACGCCCTGGCAACGCACGCGCGAAGGCGCGGCACGCGCCCTCCACGCCGGCCGCGACGTGCTGACGAACGGCATCACGAAGAGCCCCAAGCACGCGAAGGCAGCCCTCGCGCTCAGCCGTCAGCTCAGCGCCGAGCTGCTGGAGATCGCGCGCGATAAGGGGCCGGAGCTCGCCGCCAGCGCGCGCGCCGCGCTCCTCGAACGCGCAGCCAAGGTGCTGCCCTTCGTCGTCCCGAACACGCAGAACATGGCGGCCGCCGCGGGCTGAACGGCTCGCCTCTCTCCGCGGCAGGGTGGTTCGTCGGGATTATCCTGCCGGCCGAGGCGGTTCCGAGGCGGGCGGCTCAGCGCGCCGGGCTTCGCTGGTGAGGCGTCCGTAACGTGCGCTGAGCGCGGAACCGGACTCGAGTCCGTATTCTTCGGCGGTCAATTGTAAGTACCGGCCGACTGCCGACTGGTCGCGCGCACAGATCGCGATGCGGGCGCGCACTTCGTACGAAGCGCCGAGATGAAGCCCCGTGACGCCCAGCGCGATTTGCTCTCCGAGGATTCGTTCGATCCGCGCCGCTGCTTGCTCGTGCCCGCCGAGCTGCGCCTCCGCGAGAGCCAGCACCCGTTCCACGATGTAAGCGCTGTAACCGATCCCGAGATCCCGGCACTCTGCCAGCATGCGCTCGCCGTAGCGCTTCGCTTCGGCCGGTTGTCCGAGCGCGATCAGCACTTCCATGTAGCCCTTGGATGCGCCGAGCCAGGGCGTGATTTGCCGCGCCGGATCGCTGGGCTCCGGAGAGCACGACGCGAGGCACGCCTCGAACTCCGCGCGCGCCGAGACCAGATCGCCGCGCAGCTTCACGAACTCTGCGCAGGAGAGCCGGTAAAAACCTTCCCAATTCGGGTTCTTCGCCGCAAGGCGCTGCGCGCGGTCGACGATTTGCTTGAGCCCGGTCAAGTCGCCCGCGATCGAGTGCGCATGGAGCTCGGCGTAAGACAGATCCGGAAACATCGGCCGGACGCGCGCTTCGAGCGCGCACACTTCGGCTTCGCGGCGCAGGCGTTCGGCTCCTTCGGTATCGCCGCGCTGGAGCAGGATGCTACGCCGCACGTACAGCGCGTTCACGCGCTGCATCGGTTCCTGCTCGAGCACCTCGACCCAGCGCATCGCGGATTTCAGGCCGTGCCACGCATCCACCAGGCCGAGCCCGAGCGCGATCCCGGAGCGCACGACGGCGACGTACCGCAGCTCCTCGCCGGTCGTTTCACCGAGGCGCTCGTAGGCATCCAACCAGCGCACGCGTGCGCGCTCCGACCGGAGCTGAGTGGATGATTCGACATTGGCGATCGAGCTTTGCCAGATCGCGTGCACGATCGGCGAAAATGGCGCGAACGGCTCGAGCAGTTGCGGCAATGACCTGAGCAGCGCCGCGTCTTCCGATCGGGATCCGATCGCCATCGCGACGGACACGTAGTGGACGAGCCGTTCCACCGCCTCTTTTGGACTGTAAACGCGCTCGTGCTCCGGCAGCGTCCCGTACTGTTCCGTCGCCGACTCGATGGCCTGGACGAGGCGCACGCCCCGATCTTCGACGGCCGTGCGCTTCCTATACAGAGCGAGCCCCGAGTCGCGTTCCAGCTGCTCGAGCCAAACGGGTGAATAGCGCCTGAAGAGCGCGTCGTCCGAGCCGAGGCTGAGCACGCAAATCCAGGCGTACAGGTCGATGATTTCGCGCCTCTTTCGCGCGAGCCGGAGCGCAGTCTCGAGGGCTAACTCGAATAGCTGCCCGAGCTCGACGGGATCGATCGCGGCGTTGGCGTAGAGGTCGCGGGCTTGCCTCACCCCTTTCAAGAGCGCGAAGAGCTCGTCCAGGGCGCGCTCGGCACAGCCAGCGGACAACAGATGCCGGATCGCGCCCATCCCCGGCTTCTGCTGGTACAGCTCTGCCAATTTTCGAAAGCGCTCCTGGCGCGCCGACTCGGTGAGCCCGTGCTCGAGCACCGAGACCCAGCCGTCATGCGAGATCGTGTACAGACGGCCGTCGCTGCTCAGAACTTGCTGCGCCAGCAGCTCTCCGAGCGCCGCGTCGACGCGCGACGGCGGCTCATCGGCGCACAACAGACCGTAGTCCTCGCGGGCAAACGCGTCGTGTCCGGCCAGGCACTGTGTCTCGGCGATCCAGCGAGCGAGCGGCGCCAGCGCGGCGCTGCGCTCGCGCATGGCGTCTTCGGCGCTGGCTGGCAGCTGCGAAGCCGGGATCATGCTCGGCAAGGTCCACCCTCCGGCTTCGTAGAAGACGACGCCCTTGTCGAGGAGGTGCTGCGCGAGGTCCATGCTGACGCGCGGGCTGCCGTTCGCGATCCTGTGGATCTGATCGCTCAAGGACGCGACGTTCGGGACGTCGCCGAAGACCGACTTGAACAGCTGCACCGTGTCTTCGCGTGCGAGCGGCTCGAGCGGCAGCCGGCGGGCATGCAACTCGATGACCTGACACGCCGCAGCCGAGCTCCGCGGCACGTCCGTCGCGATGGACACGCCCACGAACAGCGGGTGAGCTTCGACACGGCTGGCGAGGGCTGCCAGCCACGTGCCGGACGCTTCGTCAATCCGGTGCACGTCGTCGACGAGGACGGCCAGTGGCTGCGATGATGCGACTCGCGCGAACCAACGCACGAGCGCGTCCTGCAGCGCCCCGCGCGGACCCGTGTGCTGCGTGAGATCCCGGAGTTCGGGGAGCTTCGCGCCACGTCGGGACGTGCTCGGTTCGAGCAAGAGCTCGTGCACGCCTTCGCGGCGTGCGCTCGTACGCGCGACATCGGGCGCGTTGCGCAAGAGCTGCTCGGCCAGGTGGGCCGCCAGCGTGAACTGCCCCGGTTTGCCGGCGTTGGCGCGGCCATGCAACACGACGGCGCCGAGCGTCTTCGCTTCCAGCGCGCAGGCGTGGAGCAGGCGCGAGCGCCCCACGCCTGCCGGCCCCTCCACGAGCACCACCCGGCCCTTGCCTTTGAAGGCACGCTCCATGTCTTTGCAGAGCGCCCGCAGCGCGTCCTGTCGACCCTGCAGGATCGGGGTGGAAAGATAAGCGCGCGGCACACTGACGGACTCGGCGCGCCCCATGCCCGAGATGACGGCCAGTTGCTGCATGACCTCGAAGGCGGTGCGCGGCCGCACGAGCGGCTCGCGTTGCAGGAGCGCGAGGACCAGCGCGTCCAGCGACTCCGGGATCTCGCCAACGAAGCGCGAGGGGGGATCCGGCGCTCGGTCCCAAGCCCGCTCGAGCTGCGATGTCTTGACCGCGCGAAACGGCAACTGGCCGGTGAGCGCGTAGTAGAGCGTCGCGCCGAGGGAGAACAGGTCCGCGCGACCGTCCAACATGGAACCCGAGAGCGCCTCGGGCGCGATGAACGGCGGCGTGCCGAGCACGTCTCCAATCTCGCCGATCGGCGTGACGGCCCCGAAATCGATGAGCTTCGCGCTGCCGCTCAGCGTGTACCCGACGTTCAGAGGGCTGACGTCGTGGTGGACGAGACTGCGCGAATGCAGGAGCGCCAGCGATGAACAGACACCGTACAGCGAGCGACAGGCCTCGCGCCACGGCAGCCGGCCGCGCTGCTGCAGGCTTCCGCCGTCGAGGAGCTCCATCGTGTAATAGGGCAGACCATGCACCACTCCCGAGTCGAAGACCTGAATGATGCTCGGGTGAGCGAGCTGCGCCAGCGTATGAAACTCGCGCTGGAAGAGCGCGGCCGAATGGCGGAAGCGCCGGGCGCCTTTGGGCACACTGAGCTGCTTGAGGGCTTGTATCTGTCCGGTCGTCGCATCGCGCACGCGATACACCACCGCCGCAGCGCCCCGCCCGAGTACGTCGATCACCGAGTACCGATTGCCGACGCGCTCCGTGCGCTGCTGATTTTGGACTGACACCGTCATCGCGGCTGCAGCGTGCGGAAACCAACTCGACTCCGCGCGGGGGAATGGCACGTCAGGCGTCGTGCCCGCGGCGGAGTATGCCACCGTTCCGGCGAGCCGTAGCGAAGCCCGAATCGCATTCCAGGTTGCCGGTACTTTCCGACCACCTACGGATTTGTATGCCGCACCGCGTGGCCGAAAAATACCCCGACGATTGTTCCTGTCACACAGCGCGTTGGCGTATATGACGAGCCACTTGCCTCGCTTCCTGCAACGCATCGCCGACCGCAACATTCTGAGGATTTACGCGGCGTCGTTCGCGCTCGGTCTGGCTTACGGCATCGCGTTGTCGCTGATCGCGCTGTATCTGGACGCGCGCGGCTTCGACAAGCAGGCAATCGGCTCGCTGGCAGCCTGGTTCGCCTGTGGTCTGGCGAGCTTCGCTTGGCCCATGGGCGCGTTGATTCGACGCTTTTCCGCCAAGCTGGCGCTGGTCGTCAGCCTGACGGGTTACGGGCTCAGCGTCGCGGCTTTGCCGCTGCTCGACACGTTCGAGGCTCTGGCCTTGGCCCGCTTCATCGACGGGGCGTGCTCGGTGGGCGTTTGGATCAGCTGCGAGACGGTACTTCTGTCGCGCGCCGCGACCAATCAGAGAGCCTTCGTGACGAGCCTGTACGCGATCACGCTGTCGTTCGGCTACGTCGCCGGGCCGGTGTGTGCGCGCGCGCTGGTGGCCGTCGCGCCGCTTTCGGTCGCGTTCTTCGTGGCCTCGGGCATCGCGCTCGCGACCGCCGTATACGTGCTCGTGCGTCTCGAGGGTGGCGGCGGCGCCACGCACGCCGTGAACGACGCGGAGGACGCCGCCAGCACGGCGCCGGTGAAGCTCGGGACGATCCTGTCGCGCATCAAAACTTCGTGTTTCGGCACGTTCGCGTACGGCTACTTCCAGGCGAGCGTGGTGCTGTTTTTGCCGCTGTTTCTCATGGAGAGCAAGGGCATCGCGAAAGAACAGACCATCATCCTGCCAGCGTTCTTCGCGCTCGGCATGCTCTTGTTCTCGAGCTCGGCCGGCAGACTCGGCGACCGCTTCGGTCATCTACTCACGATGCGTGTGCTGTCCGTGATCGGCGCGACGATGATCGCAAGCTTCGTGCTGCTCGGATCGTTCGTGGCGATGTGCATCGCGGTGTTCGTCGCGGGCGCGTCGCTCGCCAGCATTTCGCCGCTCAGCCTCGCGCTCCAGGGCGTGGTGACGGAGCGCGGCAATATCAGCCGCGCAACCGCCGTTTACAACGCGTTTTACGCGGCAGGAATGCTGGTCGGGCCCCCGCTGTCGAGCCGGATCTTCGCCGCGTGGGGAGGCGGGGCCATGCTCCTGCACCTGGCCGCGCTCTGGGTAACGTTCTTCGTGTTCGCGTGGATCTTTCGCAAGGACGATCCGGCCGCGCGGCACATTGCTCTTCCCATCGTCGCAGGCGTAGAAGCGCCTTTGGCGCTGGAGCGCGCCCCCTTTGCCGACAACGGCACGGCGCAACCCTGACCTCGGAAAGGTGAGACCCATGGCATCGATTTGGGGATTTCTCGAACGAATGGACTACACGTTCCTGCGCCTCACGCGGCGCCTGCCGAGCCATGCCACCAAACGCGCCGCCGGCCCTGCCAGCGCCGCCGAAGTGGCGCTCGACGTCTCACTCGCCCGCGCCAGGCAGGCCGTGGCCGCGCCGGCTAGCCTCGGAAACCCGCAGCGACCCGCGCAAGTCTTCGGACGGAGCAGCTGTCTTTGGACGGGACGCGTCACGCGCCTGCTCGAGGATCGCGGCGTCGAGCACGACTCCGTGGACCTGGACGATCCCGCGAATCAGGCGCACCACGTGCAGCTCGTCCGTGAAACGAAGCAGAATGAGTCCCCGTATGTCTTCGTGCGCGGCGAGTTCATCGGGGGCTACGACGCGCTGAGCGAGCTCGATCGGCTCGGGCAGCTCGCCGAACGCGTGGCGGTGGACGTCTCCGGCAAGAGCGGCCCGCTCAAAAGCAAGATCGTGGTCGCAGCACGGGATGCGGCCGACGAAGAAGAATGAAGCTCCGGGCACAGTAGACGTCAGCGCGCTAAACCTCCGCGAATCCGAGTGCCCGGTCTATAATCGGCGGGATGGCCGGGACGACGACGGGTTCGGAGCTGACTGTCACGGCCGCAGCCGTGACGGATCGCGGGCGCCGGCGCACCCACAACGAGGACGTGGCGATCGTCCGCGACGACCTGAACCTGTACGTCGTGGCGGACGGTGCGGGGGGGCACAACGCCGGCGATGTCGCCGCAGATCTCGCGACGCGATCGATCGTGCAGTACTTCCAGCTGACGGACGAAGAGTTCGAGGCAAAGCCCGATTTCGACCAGTTCGGGTTTCCGAGCGGCGCGCGCCGGCTCTCCGCGGCCATCCACGAGGCCAACCGCGACGTACTCGCGCTGTCCCGCAGCTCTCAGCAGCACCGCGGCATGGGCACGACCGTCGTGGGCGGGTTCTTCGCTGCTCGTTCCGGTCTTTTGCACATCGCGCACGTCGGGGACAGCCGCTGCTACCGGTATCGCTCGCCGCACCTGGAGCTGCTGACGCAAGATCACTCGCTGTTAACGGACGTTCTCGAGCAGCGACCACAGCTCGAGGACGTCGTGCTGGCACGTCTGCCGCGGCACGTGGTGACCCGAGCGCTCGGCATGGACGAACAGCTCCGCGTCTCCCTGAGCTCTCACGCGCTCGCCCCAAGAGACCGCTACCTCTTCTGTAGCGACGGCCTGAGCAGCGTGGTGGCACCCGAAGAAATCGTGCGGGTCCTGGCGCTGCGCGAGCCCGTCGAGGACGTCGCGTATCGCCTGATCGAGCTGGCCAATGCGGCGGGCGGGCCCGACAACATCTCCGCGTTGGTGCTCGAGTGCGCGCTGACCGGCGGCAGCGAGTCCCTCGACTCCGTCCGACAGCTGGCCACCAGCGTGGACGATTTCGAGGAAGATCCCGAAATCCTGATATTGGGCATCGAAGAGCTCGACCCCAACGAACGACCGTATACCGCCAGCGACGGGCTCTTGCAGGCGCTCGGGGAGCTCATCAAACGTGGCAAATGAAAGCGCCACCGTCGCGCCGCACGAACCGCTGATCTGCACGGCGGATCTGCCTGCTTTGGGCGGCCGCATCGGGGACCAACCCGAAGATTTCACGGTCGACGAGATCCCGCTGTTCGAGCCCAGTGGCGCCGGAGATCACTGGTACGTGCGTATCAAAAAGCGGCTGCTCACGAGCAAGGACCTGCTGCTCACCGTGGCACGGGCCGCGCGCGTGCCCGAACGCGAGCTCGGCTGCGCCGGCATGAAGGACAAACACGCCGTGACCTCGCAGTGGATTTCGGTCCCTGTCGCCGGCCTTCCCCCCGAGCGCTGGGAGCTGCCCGAAAACCTGGAAATCCTCGAGATTACGCGCCACGGACGGAAGCTCCGCACTGGCCAGCAGCAGGGCAACCGTTTCCGGATCCGGCTCGTGGACGTTCCCGCCGACGGTTTGGCGCGTGCGGAGGTGCTGCTCGCGGCGCTGCAGGAGCGCGGGCTGCCCAACTATTTCGGGGCGCAACGCTTCGGCTTCGGGGGCCAGAACCTGGTGCGCGCCGTCGACTGGCTGCGCCGCGGCGCGCCGTCCGCGGGCAAGAACACGCGATTTCTTCGCAAGCTCTACCCGAGCGTGGTGCAGTCAGAAATTTTCAATCGTTACCTGACGCGGCGACTCGCAGGCGGACGGGTCGAGCTGCTCACTGGCGACGTGGTGCGCCTCGATAACTCGAGCGCGGTGTTCCTGGTGGAAGACCGGGAGCGCGAGCTGCCGCGCTTCGCGTCCGGCGATATCCACGTGACGGGTCCCATGATTGGCCCGAAAATGCGCGCTTCGACCGCCGCGCCCCTAGAACTGGAACGAGCCATCGTGGCCGAGCTCGGGCTTCAGGAGGCCGAGCTCGGCGTGCTCGGCCATTCAGCGGCGGGGACGCGCCGCGATCTGATCGTCGAACCAGACGATCTCGACGTGGACCGGCTCGACGATGGCAGCCTCGTGCTCCAGTTCAACCTGCCCTCGGGCAGCTTCGCGACCCAGGTGGTGCGCGAGCTGACGCGCGAAGATTTTTGGGCAAGGAGCAGTCGTCCTGCGCCCGCGTCCGAGGAGTCTTGAGCCGCGACGCATTTCAGCTCTGACCGGGGCAGCGTGCCTCGCCCGAGGCGTCATTCACCACGCTGCACTGTAAGTCGCGCAGTTTCGCGGCGTGCGCGAGCGGCATGGAACGTGCTGAGCGCTCGGTGGAGGTTCAAATGAAGGAAGCGATCGCGCTGCTCAAACAGGATCACAAAGAAGTCAAAGAAATGCTCGAGGAGATTACGGGGCTCGGTGAGCGCGCGGCCAAGCGCCGCGTAGAGCTCGCGTCCGAGATCGCGCTCGCGCTGAAGGCGCACATGCAGATCGAGGAGCAGATTTTCTATCCTGCCTTCAAGGCGGCGGCCGCCAAGAAAGAGGACCAGAAGCTCTACTACGAGGCGGTCGAGGAGCACCACGCCGCCGATGTCGTGCTGCAGGACGTCCTGAAAGCGGACGCCAGCTCTTTGAGCTTCGGCGGGAAGGTCAAAGTGCTGAAGGAGCTGATCGAGCATCACGTCGAGGAAGAAGAGAAGACGATGTTCCCGCACGCTCGCAAGGTGATGAGCAAGGAAGAGCTGCAGGCGCTCGGCATCGAGATGGGCGACGCGAAGGACGCCATCATGAGCGGCGGCCTCGGCAAGCTGATGGGCAAGAGCGGAGCTCGCACGAACGGCGCCAAGGCGGGCAAGGCGGGCAAGGCGCGAGCGGCCAAGAGCAAGACCTCAGGACGCTCGCGCAACGCGCACGCTTGAGACGCGCGTCAAGACGCCTCCACACCGCCAGCGTCAGCCCGCAGCGCGCGTCTCGGTCCTGTCTTCCGTGGCCGAAAGCTTCGAGAGCAGGCGCTGGCCGGTCGTCGTGATCTCCTCGTGCAGAAAACGGCAGCGCGGCTCGGCGCGGTCCAGATACCGCTCCAGTATCGGTACGCGCTCGGGGTGCTGCCGGCTCTGCTCGAGCATGATTTCCACGATGTGCTCGTCCGCGAGCAGGCGGGTGAGTCGCTCGGCGTGAAGCATCGCGTACGCGAAATCCCGCTTGGGATCCCAATTCTTGAGCAGCGCCTTCGGCCAGTCCGTCACGGGAACGCCGGTCAGGCCCCGAAACTTGTCCCCCGCCGTACGCGCGAGCAGCTGCTGCTGCGCGCTCAACGAGAGCAGCTGGATGCGCGCGACGCGACGCTCGTTGACGTCCCGGGCGGACAGCGCACGCCAGCGCGTTTGAGCGAGACGTTTGACGAAGGCCTGCGGATTCTTCATCACGTTGCCGAGCACGTCGCGCATGGCCATCAGCGCCTGGATTTGGCTGGTGCCCTCGTAGATCGGCATGACCATCGCGTCGCGCAGCAGTTTCTCCGCGCCATATTCGCGGATGTAGCCAGCGCCACCCAAAATCTGGATGGCGCGCTGCGAGAGCTCCACGGCCTTCTCCGCGGCGAGGTATTTCAAGAGCGGCGTGGCGCGCCGTGACGCGTTTTGAGCCTGCTTCTGCGCATTCTCGAGCCGGCGCCGCTCGACTCCGGACTGGCCCTCGGCCCGCATGCGATAGATGCGAATGTTGAGCTTCTGCGCGAGCTCCTCCTGAACGGCCGCGTGCATGCCGAGCGCGCGCACGCCGCGCACGTCCATCTCCATCTCGTCCAGGTAGTCCGCGATCATCTCGTGACGGTCGATGGTCTTGCCCATCGAGCGGCGCTCGGCGGCGTACGCCAGCGCGAGCCGGTACGCTGCCTCGCACAGGCCGATGCACTCGAAGCCGACGCTGAGCCGCGCGCCGTTCATGAGCAGCAGCATGTAGTCGAAGCCCTCGCCCGGCTTGCCGATGAGCACGCCCGGGGCGCGATCGAAGTTCAGCGCTGCCGTCACCGAGCCGTGGTGGCCCATCTTTTCTTCGACCCGGTCGATCGCGACGATGCGCCGGCGCTCGCCGCTCTCGTTCTCCTCGTAGCCGGGCACGAGGAATAGTCCCAGGCCCTTCAGGCCTTTCTTGCCGCCCTCGGCGCGATCCGTGCGCGCGATCACCACGTGGTGCTTGGCGTGTCCGGACGAGATGAAAATCTTCTGGCCGCTGATGAACCACTGGCCATTCTCGTCTTGCTCCGCATAGGCGCACAGGTTCGCCATGTCGCTGCCGGCGCCGGGCTCCGTGATGTCCATGCAGCCCCAAGCTTCGCCGCGGACGATCTCGCCGATCTCTTTCTCGAAGCGGGTGCTCACGAGCTGACCCGTCTCACGATCGTACTGGGTCGTGCCCTCTTTCAGGCTGAACAGCAGCAACGTTTGCGCAATGCCGGCGTGGAAGCTGTAGTGCGTCATCGCCGATACGTCGCCGCGCGCGATCAGCTCCGCGCTCAAGAAGTAAAGGATGGTCGGCGCGTTCTGCCCGCCGAGCTGGCGGGGCAGCGCGATACCGTGCAGCTCGAGATCCCTCAGTTTGTCGAAGATGATCTGCATGCGCTCGGAGACATGGGCTTCCCCATTCTCGAAGCGCACGCCTTCGTGGTCGAGCTCGAGCGCATGAGGTCCCACTTCCTCGGCGGTGAGCTCACCGACCATCTCCAGCGCATCGCGGTAAAACTGCTGCGCCTCGCTCGCACTTTCGAACCCGCCCGGCTGGCCGAAGCTGCCTTCGCATAGCTCCGCCAGCGCGCGCCAGTCGATGCCTCGATTGACGTAGTAGACCAGATCGTCGTTGTCTTTGAGAAAGTTGCCCATCGCCTCACCCAGCGGTTCGAGGTTTCCGTTCAGCGCGTCCGCGCGCACCGGCCCGCGCGGCCAGTGACGTACGTGGCGCTTTCGAGCTTGCGAGTGCAGCGGACGGCACCCGTAAGCGCGAGCTCGATAGTGCGTTCTCGGTGAACAAGCTGCTCCTCGCTATGCGCAAGAGCTCGCGCAGCAAGCGCTCGTCACGTGAGCCGAGACGCGCATGCTCCGGCACGAGCGCTCCCAGGCTGTCGCCGAACGCGATGCCGCACAAAAGCAGCACGATCACTTGAAACAGGTACGCGGCGGCGTCGACTTCGGCGTGCAGCTCGCCGCGCTTCCGGCCCTTGCGCACGTATTCGGCCATGTTGGCCGCCACGGGCTGGACGTGCTCGGCGAGCTCCGCTCTGAGCTCCGCCGGACGATCCAGCCCCTCGCGGATGATGAGCCGCGCGCGGTCCGCGTCTGCCGCAAAGAACGCCACCAGCTCGCGCATCACTCCGTCGAACTGAGCGTCGCCAGCAGTGGCCGCCAGCAGCACGCGCGGGAGTGTTTCTTTCCAGTGCGAAAGGAGCTCGCGCAGCACAGCGTGCCGCAGCTCATCCTTGGAAGCGAAGTGATAAAGCAGCGAGGGCTTGCGGATGCCGACCTCGTCAGCGACGTCCTGCAGCGATGTGCCCTCGAAGCCATGCGCCGCGAACAAACGCGTGGCTACGCCGAGGATTTGCGCCCGCACGTCCGAGCCGCGCGTAGAAACCAGCGTTTTCGAGCTACCAGCCAATCAGCTTTTGCCTACCATTCGGTAGACAGCTCGGCAACACCCGGTGACCGGCACGCCGGCACAAGCGTGTCCTGATCCTGCCCGACCCGCTTACTTTGGCGTCTCCCTCTGTCAGGATGTGCGAGCGGACCGCGGGAGCGACGTCGGCGGATTCCAGCGAGCTCAGTGGAGCCGGGCGCGACCATTCCCCCTCTTGCATCCCCTCCCGACGCGGGGCATGTCGCCCCCCGGAGATCACACGGCGAAATGACGGAAACTTCCTTTGACGCCATCGTGGTGGGCGGAGGGCCAGCGGGCAGCGTCTGTGCACGCTCACTCGTGCTGGCCGGGCTGCACGTCGCGCTGCTCGATCGCACGCGCTTTCCTCGAGTCAAGCTGTGCGGCGGCTGGCTGAGCCCGCCGGTCTGGGACGTGCTGCGTGTCTCGCCCAAGGACTATCCAGCGGGGATCTGGGAGTGGACACGCTGCCACGTCCAACACGGAGGCCGCTGCCACACGCTGCCCGGCCAGGGCCACTTCATCCGTCGCGTCGAGTTCGATCACTTCCTGCTCGAGCGCAGCGGCGCCGAGGTCATTCAGCACTCGGTGCGCAACATCGAGCAGACCGACGACCGCTATGTCGTCGACGGACGCTTCAGCGCCAAGTGGCTGATCGGAGCGGGCGGCACCCATTGCCCCGTCGCGCGCACGCTGTTTCCGAAGAAAGCGGCCAGCCCCGTCGGCGCGCAGGAGCACGAATTCTTGGCGGGCGCCGCCGACGTCGCGCGCACGCGCGTGGGCGGCGACGGCGAGCCGGAGCTCTTGTTGCACGACGATCTGGGCGGCTACTCGTGGAACGTCCCGAAGGGGGAGTGGCTGAACATCGGCACGGGCACCTCGGAGCCGCGGGAAGTGCGCGCCGGGTGGGAGATGGCGCGCGAGTTTTTCACGACGTCCGGACACGTTCCGGAGAGCGCGCTGCCCAAGCTCGACGAAATGAAAGGGCACTCGTACTACTTGTACGATCCGAGCCATCTGGACGGCTGCCAGCGCGACGGCGCATTTTCGGTGGGTGATGGGCTCGGGCTCGCGCATCCGCTCACTGCAGAAGGCATCCTCCCGTCCATCCTCTCCGGCAAGCTCGCCGCCGACGCCATCGTGCGCGGCGCGCCGGGCTCTTACCGCACGGATCTGGAACGACATCCAGTGATTCGCGACTACGCGCTCGCGCGCGAGCTCCTGAACACCGCCATCGCCTTGCGCGATCGCTTCGCGGGCGGCGGCACTCGCCTGCCCGCGCTGCCGCCGCTCACACGCTGGTCGCAAGAGGCCACTGCCAAGGGGTTCGCCTGGATGTTTTCCGGGCGCCCGATTCCTTACGCCGACGCGCTCCGCGCGGTACTGCGCGGCGTGCGTTCGCTGAAAGAAGTGAGAACACAGGCATGATCCACCTGACGAACGTCATCCCCAGCATCTCCGCGAGTCAGGCCGAGCGCACGGTCCGAAGCTTGCTCGAACAAGCCGATATCGAGGTGGGCGGCCGCCGGCCGCACGACATCAAGGTGCACAATCCGGCCTTCTACACGCGCGCGCTCCGCGATGGCCGGCTCGGCGTCGGCGAATCGTACATGGCCGGCGAGTGGGACGCCGAGGCGCTCGACGAGTTCATCGCCAAGCTGCTCCTCGCGCGCTTGAACGAGAAGGTGCAGGACTGGCGTACTATCCTGTACGTGGCGGCAGCGCGCGCGACGAATCTGCAGAACGCGACGCGCGTCTTTCAGGCCGGCGAGCGGCACTACGACATCGGCAACGACCTGTATCAAGCGATGCTCGGCGAGAGCATGTCGTACACGTGTGCTTACTGGCCGAACGCCAAGACGCTCGACGAAGCGCAGCGCGCCAAGCTCGAGCTGATCTGTCGCAAGGTCGGCCTCGAGCCGGGCATGAAGGTGCTCGAGCTGGGCTGCGGCTGGGGTACCTTCGCCAAGTACGCGGCGGAGAACTATGGCGTCGAGGTGACCGGTTACACTGTCTCGAAAGAGCAGGTCGCCCTCGGGCGCGAGCTGTGCAAGGGCCTGCCCGTCGACTTACGCCTCGAAGACTACCGAAACGCGCGCGGCTCTCATGATCGCGTGATCTCGATCGGGATGATGGAGCACGTCGGCTACAAGAATCATCGCGCCTACTTCGAGACGGTGGACCGCTGCCTGAAGCGCGACGGAATCGCCTTCGTGCACACGATCGGCAGCAACTACAGCCAGAAGATCATCGACTCGTTCTTCCACAAGTACTTGTTCCCGAACGCGCTCATCCCATCGCTCGCGCAAATCACGGGCGCCATGGAAGGGATGTTCGTGCCCGAGGACGTGCACAACATCGGACCGGACTACGATCCGACTCTGATGGCCTGGAACGAAAACTTCGAGAAGGCCTGGCCGAACTTGAAGCAGCGCTACGACTCGCGGTTCTACCGGCTGTGGCGCTTCTACCTGTTGTCGTCCGCGGGATCCTTCCGCGCGCGCTTCACGCAGCTCTATCAGGTCGTGATGACGCGTGAGGGAAGACAGCAGCCGGCATGTCGTCTGAGCTGAGCTCCTGCTTCTTCTTCGGGAAGACGACGTGCTGCGGTGGCTCGCGCAGATCCCAGATGATGCCGACGGCCTGAAGGCCGCGCAGGACGTAGAACGTCAAGTCTATTTCCCACCAGAAGAAGCCCTGGCGCGCCGAGGCCTGAAAGTGGTGGTGATTGTTGTGCCAGCCCTCGCCCATGGTGATGAGCGCCAAAAATAGGTTGTTCCGCGAGTCGTCGCGCGTCGTGTAGCGGCGTGTGCCCCACATATGGGCGAGCGAGTTGATCGTGAACGTGCCGTGCCAGAGCAGCACCGTGGACACGAACAGCCCCCAGATCATCGCGTGCATGCCGCCCACCGCGTACAGGATCACGCCCATGATCGTCGGCGGCAAAAGGCCGACGTTGCGATTGTTCAAGAACCGGAGCTCGGGATATTTTGCGAGATCGGGTATGCGCGCGTAGTCCGTGCCCTCGTGCTGACCGTCCATGAACCAGCCGATCTGAGACCACCAGAAGCCTCGCTGCACCGGCGAGTGAACGTCTTCCACGCCGTCCGAGTAGCGGTGGTGCGCGCGATGATTAGCCGCCCACCAGAGCGCACCCATCTGCGCGCAGGTCTGTCCCATCAGCGCGAGCACGAACTGGAAGGCGCGCGAGGTCGAGAACGAACGGTGCGAAAAGTAGCGGTGGTAGCCGGCGGTCAAAAAGAACATGCGCACGTAATACGAGGCGATGGCCAGGAACAGGCCGGACCAGGAGAAGCCCAGGACCACGACGCCGGCGACCGCACCCAAATGGACGGCCCAAAACGGAATGGATCCGAGATTGAAATAGAGCTTACGGCCCCGCAGGGGCTCTCGTGCCGTATCCATGGCCCGCACAGTATGCGAATCAACGGCAGATCACTCCGTCATAGGTCGGTCATCTATGTCACCCTGGTTTTTTGGCTGCGCCGTGGCGGGCCGGGCGCGCTGATCGAGCGTATCAGGGTGCGTCCCTAATTGCAGATCTCCCCGTAAACGTGCCCGTGCCCGTGCCCGACGGTCCGTCAGGAGACGTCGAGTTTCTGTTTGGTAGGCGGGCTTGCTGGCGCGGGCCAGGCCCGTGCGCGGCGTAGCTCTTGCAGCTTTATACCGTTGGCCAGACCAGAAACTTTAGCGCCAAGTCGTAGACGTCCAGTCGTTCGCGACCGAGCTGCATTCCGACCTATCGGCGCAGCCCCGCACTCCTTTGCGCATTTCGGGCTCGGGCACGGGCACGTGACGGGCACGTTTACGGGCACGCCGGGAATCCCGATTTAGGGAGGCACCCTCTCGCGCCTTCTGAGACTCCTGGCTCGCTAGCGCGTTCCATCCACACGATAGCGGGCCATGTCGAAGTGGAAATGGTCGCGGTGCAATGCGTCCCAGTAGGGGGTGAGCACGACGGAGAAGACCCGCTCGTCGTATAGCCGGCGCGCGAGGCGCCTCAGGAACTTCGCCTGCGGCGTGACGGGCTCGCGCGCGAGCGGCCCGAAGTGCCGGAGCACGGAGATGCGACGCCCATCCTCGAGCACGAACACGCGCACGTCGATCGCGTTCGCGTAGCTGTGCTCGCTGACCAGGTTCTGAAAGCGCGTCATGCGCCGGCAGTTGTACGTTCCCCCCTGCTCGATACGTCCAACGCGCCGCCCGAACGCCGCGCTCGCCTCCTGTTGCACGACGTGTTCGAAATGCGCCATGGCGAGCGCCAGACCACAGCTCACCAGCGGTCGCGGGCTGTAACGGATGCGGCCCGGTCCCCTCGCGTAGACGACGGCTTGCTCGCTACCACACATGTAGGTGCCGCTGCGCTTCTGGCGCGGCGCTATCGGAGCGGTCCGAAATTCCACATCGAGGCGCGCGAGCCACGCCGCGCAGTCGGGGATCGCCGCGGGTGGTCCCACGACGCCATCGTCACTTGGGTCCTCTTCGGCCAAAAACCAACGAACCGGCGCGCGCGCGGCGCCGCCCGGGGCGTCTTCCGCCGCTGCCGTGCGGAAGACGCCAGCCAGCAAAAGCGCAATGATTGCCGCAAAGCGCTGGCGCTTCATCACTCGCTCGATCGTACGACCAGGCGCTGACTTGGCGCCCGAACACCCGAGTCCTGATGCGGTTGACCACGGGGACGAACATGGCTCCCTGCCGGCCGAGAGAGCGAGCGCCTGCGCTCATGAGTGTTGCGAGTTGGCAAGTGAGCGTCGGGTAGCTCTAGAAAAATCCGAGCCCACGCGAGCGCGCACGCGCGAAGCTGTGCGCGCTCGCGCGAAGCACGGCCGCGTGCGAGCCACTTCGAGCGATCGAGCGATGCGCTCCGCGTGACGTTTCGAAGATGCCGCATCGTATGTGGGGAGCGTCCAAAACGTCCGCGTCGCGAGCGCGACGCGGTGCGGGGGATTCGTGATACTGTTTTGAATTCGAAACCGCGGCAGGGCAGCCCGGAAGCGCGACACGGCGGGCGGTAAATGCACGCCGTAGATCGCGTCGTGCGGCAGATGATCGAAGTCGAGCTTGAGCAGGCTGGTGCCTCGAGATTGTCAGACACCGAGCCGAGTCTTGGAACGCATTAAAGCAACCGCTTTCCCTCGATTGTCAGTCCACTGAACGAGGTCGTGCCATGTCGCAAGTAGACCCAAGAGGCCATCGGGTCGCCGCTCTCACGAAAGCGGCAGCCCTGCCATTCCGACGCTTTGCGCGGCGCGCTGCGTTGGTGCTCTCCACAGGCAGCGCCGCCTCAGCCTTCCTCGCGTGCGCAAGCGAAGATCCGAAAACGAGCGTTTCACAGGATCCTGCCGCAGCGCCGACGATCGTTCCCGTCCCCGGCGCCAAAGACTTCGTCGCTTTCGAGAGCGGTCCGGTGCGGCCGCTCGCGCTGTCACGCGACGGCACACGCCTGTACGCGACGAACACCCCGGACAATCACCTCGAAATTTACGACGTCGATGCAAGCGGGAATCTGAGTCACCAGGGGTCGGTGCTGGTCGGCCTCGAACCCGTCGCCGCCGCCGTCGACGCTGCGGGGAAGGTGTGGGTGGTCAATCACCTCTCCGACTCGGTCAGCATCGTGGACGTGAGCGGCGTGCCGCGCGTGGAACGGACGTTGCTCGTGGGAGACGAGCCGCGCGACATCGTGTTCGCCGGCAATGGTCGCGCCTTCATCACCACCGCGCACCGCGGCCAGCACCGCACACACCCGTCTCTCGCAGGTGTGCCCGGCGCCGGTGATCCCCAGCTCACGACGCCGGGCGTAGCGCGCGCCGACGTCTGGGTGTTCGATCCTGCAAGCCTCGGTCAGAGCGTGGGAGGGACACCGCTCCGGATCGTACAGCTGTTCGGCGACACGCCGCGCGCGCTGGCGGTCAGCGCCGACGGACAGACGGTCTACGCAGCCATCTTTCACTCGGGCAATCAAACCGCACCGGTGGAGGCGGGCGTGGTCTGCGAGAACGATTTCCGACCGGACGCGTCGTGTGTGGTCTCGGGCGTCACGTACCCGGGCGGTGATTTCGGGCCCTCGACGAACCACGCCGGCGCGCCAGCGCCCCACGTCTCGCTCATCGCCAAGTACGACAACGGCTCTGGCAAATGGCTGGATCTGATTGGTCGCGATTGGAGCAACGCAGTGCGCTTCAATCTGCCGGACAAGGACGTGTTCGCGATCGACGCCGGCAGCCTCGCCGAGCTCACCCACTACCGGCACGTCGGCACGACGCTCTTCAACATGGCCGTGAACCCGGTCAACGGCGCGATCTATGTGGCGAACACGGATTCGCAGAACCACGAGCGCTTCGAGGGTGCGGGCCGCTTCGCGGGGCGTACCGTGCAAGGCAATCTGGCGCATGCGCGCATCACCATCCTCAAGGACGGTCAGGTGCTGCCGCGGCACCTGAACAAGCACATCGACTACGCGGTTCGGCCCGCGCCTGCGAGCGCGAAGCAACACAGCCTGGCCAGTCCGCTCGACATGCAGGTCAGCGGCGACGGCTCCAGGCTGTACGTCGCCGCGTTCGGCTCGAGCAAGGTCGGCGTGTACGACACCGCGGCCCTCGAGGCCGGCACCTTCGATCCCGCGGCCGTATCGGCCGGGCACATTCGCGTCAGCGGCGGCGGCCCGGCGGGTCTCGTGCTCAATGAGTCGAAAGGGAAGCTGTACGTCTTCACCCGCTTCGACAACGCGGTCTCCGTGGTCGACACCGCGGCGCGCACGGAGCTGGCACGCTTCCCCATGCACAACCCGGAGCCGGCGAAGGTCGTGCAGGGCCGCTCACTGCTCTACGACGCCAGCTACACGTCGGCCAATGGCGAAGCATCGTGCGCGAGCTGTCACGTCTTCGGCGACAAGGACGAGCTGAGCTGGGACCTGGGCGACCCCGACGGCAACGTCATCACGACGCCGTACGACATCTTGATGCGTGAGGGGATGATGAACATGGAGCTCCTCGACCCGGAGCTCGAGTCGCTGAAACCCCTGCATCTGAACGGCACAGGCAAGCTGGAAGACCTTCATCCCATGAAGGGCCCCATGTCGAGCCAGACACTGCGTGGCATGCAGTTCGGCGGCGCCATGCACTGGCGCGGTGACCGCGCAGACGGCTTCTTCGGACGGGACTCACGGCGCAATTCGCCCGACGCCCGCCTCTCGTTCAAGAACTTCATCGTCGCGTACCAGGGCCTGCTCGGCCGCAGCGGCATGGTCAGCGCCGCCGACATGGACCGCTTCGCCGATTTTGCGTTCGAGCTGCTCTTGCCACCGAACCCGGTGCGCAATCTGGACAACTCGCTGACGCCCCCTCAGCACCGCGGCATGCGCTTCTACATGGGCTGTGTGGGCGCCGACAGCCTGCTCTACATGCCGGCGTCGTGCGGTTCGGACAATCGGCCGCGAGGCACCGGGCACTTCTCCGACGGCTTCTACCTGCTTGGCATTGGCCAGCGCTGCGAAGGATGTCATTCGCTCGAGCCGCAAAACGGCTTCTTCGGCACTGACGGGAGCATGAGCCTCACGCTGCTCCCGCAGATTTCAAAAGTTCCGCACCTGCGCAACGTGTACACTAAGGTCGGCATGTTCGGCGGTCCGGCGCACCGCCATCAGAACCCCTTCGAAAACGAGCACAAAGGCGACCAGGTGCGCGGCTTCGGCGTGCTGAGTAGCGGCAGCGTCGATACGATGCTTCGCTTCTTCAACGGCAAAGTGTTCAACCGGCGCGGCCCATTCGGCGCGGTCGGGTTTTCCGCAGGCTCGCCGGAGGAACAGCAGATTCAACGCCGGGAGGTCGAGCAGTTCGTGCTCGCCTTTCCGAGCGACCTCGCCCCGATCGTCGGTCAGCAGGTGACCCTGAGAGCCGACAACGCCTCAGCCGCAGGTCCGCGCATCGATCTGTTGATCCAACGCGCGCGCGCCGCGTTCACCTCGAAAATCCTGGGCAGCGGCGTGACGGAATGTGACCTCGTGGCCTCGGCCACGAAAGAGGGTGCGGCGCGACGCTGGCTGTATCGACCGAGTCAGTCCAATTTCGAGCCAAATGATGGCTCCGCCCGGATCTCGGACGCCAGCCTGCGCCAGCTCGCGAATACGCCGGGGCAAGAGGTCACGTACACGTGCGCACCGCCCGGCTCCGGAGTTCGCATCGCGCTGGATCGCGATCGGGACACCTTCATGGATGGGGTGGACGTCTGCGAGGACGACCGCGGCTGCAGTTATCTATGCGGCGACGGCCGTTTGGACTGCAATCAGGACGCCGATTGTCAGGAATTCACGGGCAGCAACGAGAGCCACCGCACGGCGGGCCGCGCGACGCGCAAACAGGACTGCTTCCTCATTTTCTGTAGTGAGCCCGAATACTTCGCCAAAGGAAGCGGCCAGGCGCTGGGCCGTCGCGACCAAACCACGACGCTCAACACCGGCGATGGCGGGGCGACATTCGCAACCGGGCGCTGCGACATGGGGCTGGCCTGCGAGACCGACGGCAACAGCGACGTGAACAACTGCGGCGGTTGCGGCATTCGCTGTGAATATGCCAACGCCGGAAGCAGCTGCAACTCGGGCGTTTGCCAGATGTCCGCGTGCAGGAGCGGCTTTTTCGATTGCAACGGGAGCGCGCAGGACGGCTGCGAGGCGTCGCTCGGCAGCGACGTGAACAACTGCGGGGCCTGCGGCGTCGCGTGTAGCTACGCAAACGCGAGCGCAGCCTGCGCTCAAGGCGCTTGTCGCATGACTGCGTGCAGCGACGCTTACGCCGACTGCAACGGCAACCCCGCTGACGGTTGCGAAGCGGATCTCGAGACGGACCGCGCGCACTGCGGAGGCTGCGGGCAGGCTTGCAGCTTCGCCAACGCGGGCCACGACTGCTTGGCGGGCGCGTGCACGCTCGGCTTGTGTTTGCCCGGCTTCAGCGACTGTGATGGAAGTCCGGTGAATGGCTGCGAAATCGCCGCTTCCAGCTGCCAATGAGCACACGCGGGCTTTTTTTAGCCGACACCAAAGCGTGACGCTCGGACGAGCACTTTTTGAACGCTGGAGTCCCAAGAACTTGAAGCGCGGTGAGGTCTGGGGCAGAGCCGTCCAGGGGCAACCGCGTAGAGGTTCGCGTAGGCCGTTCATTTCGAAAAACCCGTGAGCTCCGTAGCCAACAGCGTAACCGGCTCAGTGCTGGAGGAGAGACGTATCGCGGGCCGGTACCGCGTCGAAGCCCAGCTGGCGCAGGGCGGCATGGGCGCCGTGTTCCGCGTGCTCGACGAATCGACGGGCCGCCACATCGCGCTGAAACGCCTGCTGTCCCGCGCGCGCGGGACGGCCGACAAGCTGTTCGAGCACGAGTATCACACGCTCACTCAGCTCAGACATCCGCGCATCATCGAAGTCTACGAGTATGGACTCGACGCCGAGGGTGCCTACTACACGATGGAGCTGCTCGATGGCGCCGATCTTCGGGACCTCGCGCCGTTGTCCTACCGCGAGGCGTGCCGGCACCTGCGCGACGTGGCCTCCTCGCTCGCGCTGCTCCACGCGCGCCGGCTGCTCCATCGCGACATCAGCCCACGCAACGTGCGTTTGACGAGTGAAGGACGCGCCAAGCTCATCGACTTCGGAGCGCTGACGACGTTCGGCATCAGTGAACGCGTCGTGGGTACGGTGCCAGCCGTGCCGCCCGAGGCCCTGCTCGGCTTGCAGCTCGACCAGCGCTCCGATTTGTACGCATTCGGCACCCTCTGCTACTGGGTGCTCGCCAAGCGCCATGCCTACCCGGCGCGCGAGCTCTGGCTCTTGCCGTCCGTGTGGGGTGAAGGCCCGCCCCCGCCACCTTCCGAGTTTCAAGCGGACATCCCGCCCGAGCTCGACGACTTGGTGCTCCGACTACTGAGTCAAGATCCGCTGAGCAGACCCATCAGCGCCGCCGAGGTCATCGAACAGCTGGAGCGCATCGGTCAGCTGGAGAGCGAAGAGACTCACCAAGTCGGCGCTAGCTATCTCGTCAATCCGCGCATCGTGGGACGCGACGCGGAGCTCGAGAAGGTGCGCGGCGTGGTCGCTCGCGTCAAGACCGGCAGCAGCGTCACGCTGCTCGTCGAGGGCGTCACAGGCGTCGGCAAGACGCGCCTTTTGTCGGAGGTCGGCCTGGAAGCGCAGCTGCGTGGCGCTGCGGTGGTACGCGTGGATGCGGAGCTCGAACGCGGGCCGTACGCGGTGGCGCGAGCCGTCATGCAGATGCTGCTGACGAAGCTCCCCGAGCTCGGGCGAAAGGCCGCCGGCAAGCATGCCGCCGTGCTCGCGCACTTGGTGCCGGAGCTCGCAACGAACGCCGCGTCTTTGGAGCTCGTGCCTTTGCCGAAGGACCGCGGCGAGCAGCGGGTTCGCACGCAAATGGCCCTGGTCGAGTGGATTTCGGCGATCGCGAGGCAGTGTCCGCTCGTGATCATCGTCGATAACGTGCAGGCGGCCGATGAAAGCTCGCTGGCGCTGTTCGCGACCTTACCCCGCCTGGCCACGGGCGGTCACATCGGCCTGCTCCTCGGGCAGCGCACCGACGCGGAGGCGAACGCGCCGCGGGCACTGAAGAGCATCCGTGTGAGCTGCGAGCGCGTGACGCTGCGTGAGCTCGACGAAGCGCAGACGACCGATCTCGTGCACGCGCTGTTCGGAGACGTGAGTCAGGCCGGACGTCTGGGCAAGTGGCTGTACGATCGAACCGCCGGGCACCCGAACCACTGCCTCAGCCTGGCCGCGCGCCTGATCGAGCTCGAGCTCGTCCGTTACAAGAACGGCGCATGGGTGTTGCCTCTCGAGCTGAACGACGACGCGCTGCCGAGCGGCGTCCCCGCCGTTTTCGATCAGCAGATCGCGGGCCTCTCGGCCTCGGCGCGACGGCTCGCGGAGAACCTCGGCGTCGAGCGGCTCCGCATCTCCCTCCCGCAGTGTCTGGCGTTCAGTGAGCTCGGGCAGAGCGAGACATTTTCGGCTCTGTCGGAGCTGATCACGCACGGGCTCTTGGTCGCCGTCGGTGACGAATACCGCTTCGCTCACAACGCGCAACGCGAGCAGCTGTTCGGCAAATTGAGCCCTGAGCGGCAGCGGGCGCTGCACCGGCGCGCCGGGCAATTCTTGCTCCGGCAACGACAGAACCCGCTCGCAGAAATCGACGCGGGCTGGCATCTCTTACGGGCCGGCGACGAGCTGCGCGGCGCGGAAATTTTGGCGGACGCGGGCCAACGGCTCGTGTCCACCATCGAAGGCTTGAACTTCGCAGCGCCCGCGCTGGAGGCAGCGCTGTCCGTGTTCGACCGCCTGCGCGCCTCGCCCTGGGTGGTGTTGCCCGTGCTCGACGCGCTCACCGCAGCGGGCTGGTACGTGGACCGCAAGTACGCAGACAAGTACGGCGAGCGCACGCTGCGCCTCGCGCTGCGCCTGAGCGGGCTCGAAAGAGCCGAGCAGCTTTCGCGACTCGTCGGTGACAAGGCGGCCGTGAAGCTCGGAACGCTGTACGCCGCGGTTCAGCACGGACGACAGAAGAAACAGATCCGTCACAAGCTGTTCATGGACTTCCGCGGGGTATTCGCGCCCTTGATCGGCACGCTCGGGTGCCTGATCGGCGTGGCCGCCAACTCCGTGGACGCACCGGGGGCGGAGCGCGTGCTCGCTGCGGTGCGCATGATGAGCGCCTTCGAGGAAGGTCATATCGTGCGCGTCATGTACGACTACGCTCGCTATTTTTCGCTGAACACGGCGGGCCGGCTGGCGCAAGCCGAACCGATCGGTGAGCGCGTGCTGGCCTGGCTGCAAACGCCGGCCGCGACCAGAATCTTGACCGAGGACGGCACGCGGGCGCTCTCCGGGGGCGTGATGGCCGGGCTCGCTCAGTACGCGGCGTTTCGCGATGGCAATACCACGCTCGAGTGGGCAGATCGGCTCGAGGCGCTGGGCCTCAGCTTCTATTCGATGATCGCCAATCAGGCGCGCTTCATGTACCACGTACAGCGCGGTGAAATGGCGCTGGCGCGACCCCACCGTGATCGCCTGGAGCTGCACGCGATCCAGGGCGGCACGACCTGGCAATCATCGATCGTGGTGCCGCTCACGCTCGGCACTGTCTACGCCAAGACCGGCGATATCGTCGGGTTGCGACACGCCATCGAGCAGCTCGAACGGCGCGCCGAAGAAATCCCGGCGCTCTTGCCGATCGTCACGGCGCTGCGCGCCAGCTACGAGCTCGAGCGCGGCCGCCCGAAGGACGCGCTCGTCCTCACGCAGCAATGTCAAGCGGCGATGGGCGACGTCGTCTCGAACATCGGCCCCTGGCTGGCGAGCGTCCATGCGCGCGCCCTGCTCGCCCACGAGCGCATCGACGAAGCCCGCCGTGTCGTCGAACGCGCCAGCGCGCAGCTGGACCCCGGAGATCGCGCCTACACGTTCCTCTACCTGAACGTCGATCTGACGCAGGTGGCGATCGACCTCGCAGCGGCCGACTACGAGCGGGCGCGCACGCGCCTGGACGGGCTCCTGGCCGAACACGGATCACGCATGGGGCCACTGACGCGCTTCGATATTCACGAGTCGTACGCGCAGCTCGCGCTGGCAACGGGGGACAACGCGGAGCTTCAGACCCACCTGCAGGAGCTGGAAGTGTGCGCGCGCAACACCGAGAGTCCCGCGTTGATCGCCAAGTTCAAGCACCTGGAAAGCGCTGCGCACCGGGCCCTCGGCCAGCGGCCTTCGGCGGTCGCGCTGCGCGCGGCCCGCAGCGACTCTTATCTGAGCGCGGCGCGTCACATTCTGGAGAGCAAAGAAGGCAAGGAGCGCGCGTCTGCGGCGCTGCGCATCGCCATCGAGCAGTCAGGGGCGGCGGGCGGCTATCTTTACCTTGGAGTCACTCGCGATTTCGAGCTGGTCACGCAGCTGCCCGCCGGCGCCGCGCCGCCGACGATCCTCTACGAGCGCCTGCTGCAGATGGCCGAACATGCACGACGAGTAGGAGATTTTTTCTCCACGACGGCAGCCGCCACGGCCGTGCTGAGCGGGCCTCTGTTCAGCACGGCAGCGGACGCGGAGCTCGCGGGCGTCCGCGTGGAGCTCTTGATACTGCCGCACTCGACCGAAAGTTTGATCATCGGTGCGCTAGTGCTGAAGCCGGGCACATCCGCGATCGAACCGCTCGGCTTCGAGCTGCAGCAGCTCCTGGCGCAAGCGCTGTACCGGCTGTACGACGCCTCGCGGAGCTCACGTCATTCCCCCGACTCACGTTCCAACTGACGCTTCAGCGCGAGCGCTGTAGGCGCAGGCGCCACAGCACTTGTTCCAGCGCCAGATCCTGCGGGGCGCCCGCGTCGGCGTGGCGCGTGAGGTCGTCGAGCGCGGCCAACGTGGCTTCCGACGGCTGACGCGTGAGGTGCCCGACCGCCTGCGCTGCCCAGAAACGGATCAGCGGGCTCTGAATCCGTGGGTAGCGGCGGATGATGGCGTCGCGCGCGGGCTCATTTCCGAGCACACCCAGCATGATCGCGGCTTTGACGCCGCGTACCTGCTGGGTTCCCTGTTGATGCGACGGTTCACTGAGCGCGACGACGTAACACGACAGCAGTCGCTCACAGCGCTTCAGCTGCTCGGCCGCCTGCACGAAGACCTCGAGCTCCTGTGGCACGCGCCGGCTCCGCACCACGTTTCGAACGGCAGGCATCTGCTCGGGCGTCATCAAGCGAATCGCCGTGAAGAGCTCGCTGCTCTGCTGCCGATCGCGCGCCAGGCCCGTGCGTGCGCGCTCGAGTAGCCACGGAACGAGACTGTCATCGAATGCGCCGACCGCCGCCTCGGCGAGCGCCTCGTGCGCGAGCACCCCGGCTCCGAGCTCGAGAGCGCCCGGCGTGGTCTCATGGACGGATCGGTACTTCTCGAGCACTGCCGCGTCGCGACAGCGCACGAGCTCGATCGCGAGGCGCGCGCGCGCTGCCACGTCCCGAGAGCGCGAGAGGGCGCTGCCCAGCGCCGCGCAGGCTCCGGTCGTGCGCATCTGTCCCAGCACGGAGGCAAGCACTGGTAAGTGCTCGTCATCGCGCGCGAGCAGCGCGATCGCGCGGCGCTCGGCAGGCGCACCCGTCCGCAGCAGCGCGAGCGTGCAGAGCGCGTGCAGCTCCGCTTTCGAGGTGTCGAGCAGGACACGTATCACTGGCTCGACGCTCTCGGGAGCGGCGATCACGCCGAGCAGCTCGACCGCCAGAGATTGCCGGAACAGCTCGCACTGGCGACGTTCGAGCAGGGACGGTTCATCCGCATCGCGAGCGCTGGGCAAAGGACGCGCGAGCAGCCCCGCCAGCGCCGAGACCATGCTCGGCTGCAGATGGCGAAAAAGGACGCTGCGCAACAGCTGCTGGCGTTCGGTGTCGACGGCGATTCCCGCGCAGCGCGAAAGAACGCCGGCAAGCGTTGGTCCCGAGACGCTGCGCTCCGGCTGCGCGAGCGCGCGCGTCAGGGTTCGATCGAGCTCGGGTAGTGGGATTCCGACTCGAGCGTGCTCGGTGGCCGATCGCGCAATGGCTGCGGCGCTGCTCTGCGGGGGCGAGCCGCGCGCCGGCTCGTCGCGGCTCTGACAGGCGGTGCTGCCGACGAGCCAGGCTACGAGCCAGGCGGCGCGCATTCAGTCCCCGTCGGCCCCGGGCGCATCCTCGATGTGGAATTCCACGCGTCGATTGACAGCGCGCCCTTCGGCAGTCTCGTTGGTTTCGAGCGGCCGCTCTTCGCCGAAGCCCTCGGCGGTCAAGCGCGCACGCGGGACTCCGTGACGCGCCAGCCAAGAGACCGCCGATTCTGCGCGCCGCTGGCTCAAACGCTTGTTCAAGCCGTCGGCGCCGCGGTTGTCCGTGTGGCCCTGGACACGGACGTGGCGGATCTTGGGGTTGTCCTTGAGGATCTTCTGGACCGCGGACAGCACTGCGTCGCTCTCGGCGAGAATGCGCGCGCTGTTGTATGCGAACTGCACTTGCTCGCGGATGCGGATCTGCCCGCTCTCGACCCGTGCCACGGGGCAACCGCGCTTCTTCGGGTCCGCATTGTTCGGGCCAGCAGCGTTCGGGCAGGCGTCCTCGGCGTCGAGGATTCCGTCTCCATCGCCGTCTCCCGCTGGACAGCCGTTGGTCTTCGGCTCCTCACTCGGCTGCCCCGGCTCCGCGGGACAGGCGTCGCTCGCGTCCGTGATGCGATCCCCGTCGGCATCCGGACATTTCTGGAGCTCGGGATCGTCCGGGAGGAGACCGCGCTGCTCGGCGCACGCGTCTTTCACGGCGGGCGCGACCTCTCGCGGTCCCATCGGAGGCCAGCAGCCGTTGGTGGCCGGATCGTCGGAAGCTTCGCCGTGCATGCCAGGGCACGCGTCTTTGTCGTCGAAGACGCCATCCCCGTCGCGATCCGTGGGCTTGGGTTGCTTCAGCTCACTCATCCACTCGAGCGAAAGAAGTCCGCGAATTTCCGGCGTCCCTATGCCGCGAGTCAAACCGGGTCCGGCGCCGACGCCCATGCGCAGCGAACGGCTCAGCATGCCATGACCAGCGAAGATCAGCTCGAGCGCCGTGGTGCGGCGCCCGAACAGCGCGTCCGATTCGCTCACGACGGTGCTCCCGAACAGCTCCGGACCGATCAACAGATCGCCGCCGAGAGCCCGCACGCCCGCCGCGACCGAAAAGTTCAGATCTTGGCCACGTGCAGCGCCAGCGAAAGCGTCATCGTTGCCGCGGTACGTGTAACCGAGCTGCGCCGCGTAGGCGAACGCGTCGACTTCGCCGGCCAGCATCAGGCGCGGACCGATGCGGATCGAACCGTCCCCGGCGTACGCGGCTTGCGAGCCAGTGGGCAAGGAGGCGCGCACGCCTGCCGCCATCGTCACCGGGTCGCGGTACTGGCCGAACAGACGCACGTCCACCGCCGCGCGGAGGTCCCCGAGCGCCAGCCCTTCGTCCGCGACGACGACGCTCGTATCGAGAGCGCCGCCGTCTCCGCGGAGGACGAGAGCGATGGGCATGTTCAGCGCGAGCCGCACGCGATTGTGCAGCACCAGGCTGCCGCCGGCGTGAAGAAAGACTTGATCGCTGATCAGCGGGTTCAGCTTTTCTCCGTTGGTGTCGTAGAGGACCAACGGATTGCGCGCGTAGTCGAGCATGGCGCCGAACGCAAAACGCTGACTGCCGCGGAAGTCGAGTGACTCGGCCGCAAACCAGTCGCTGCCCCGCTCCGACGGCTCGAGCCGGTTCAAGGAGAATTCGGCTTCGCGGGATTGCGCCTCGGCAACCCGCACCACTGCGAGGCTCGAGAACCCGACCGCGCACAGCAGCAAGCGACGAAAATTCATGAATCAGTCTCTCGGTTCAGGTGCGGGGGCCGCGGCGGCGCCGGTACGAGGCAAAAGCGACGAAGAGCGCGAGCAGAGTACCGAGCGCGACCTGCTCCCGGCCAGACGCGCTGCGCCCCGCACGACAGTCGCAACCTCCACCTTCTGCGACGCGGCCCAGTTTGAACGCGGCCCCGCTACCGGCGACACCCGCTTCCGAGCTGATGCCGCCGCTGCCAGCGGCTGCTCCACCCGTGTTTCCAGCGCCAGCGGCCCCGCCTTCCGCGAGCCCAGCGGAGCCCCCGTTCCCTGCGTTGGCAGAGCCGGCTCGCCCGTCCGCGCTGGCATCCGCATTGCCCCCGGCCCCTGCGGAACCGCCGCTGTCAGCGGGCGTGCAGCCGGTCGTCACGAACCTGCACGTGCTCGAGCAGCTCAACGTCCCGGCGGGCAGCGCGCCCATCGTCACGGTGGCACACGTCGCTCCATCCAGCGCGGTGCCGTCACACAGCTCCGTCGCATCCAGCCGGCCGTTGCCGCACAAGCAATTCGCCGGTGCAGCGCCGCAGACGCCACAACCATTGCACGTGCCGCCAG
This sequence comes from Polyangiaceae bacterium, assembly GCA_036520475.1. Lineage (GTDB taxonomy): Bacteria > Myxococcota_A > Polyangia > Polyangiales > Polyangiaceae > DATDJP01. The sequence goes on from DATDJP010000281.1 coordinate 46,636, forward strand.
CGCAGGTCGCGCCCGGCGCATACTCGAGGGTCTTACAGGTCGTCGCCTCCAGCGCCTCGCAGGTGCTGTACGCGCAGCCGCTCTCGTCCTCACCGACGGTGCAACGCTGCCCTTGCGGAATCAACGTGCAGGCGCCGTCCTCGCACTGACCCGTGCACTTGTCGACGGCGAACGCGAAGAAGCAAGCCGTGCCGTCCGCGGCCGGCACCGGCACGCACTGCCCAGCCGGATCGCAGGTGTGACTACAGGCCGGAGATCCGCACGGATAGCGCGATAGGTTTGGCAACCCGAGCTCCGAGATCGGAACGCACACGCGATTCGGCGTGGCGCTCGCGGGATCGAGCGTGCAGAGCCCCTGGCATTGCCCGAGAAGTTCCCCTGCACCGTCGGGATCGCACGCGAGGCCGAGGTCGGTGGCGGGACAGCCGAATCGAAACGCTTGCCGCGACGCCACGGAGCTTTCGGGCTCTCGCTCCTCGGCGCAGGCTCCGATGGAGATTGCTGCCGCAAAGCACCACGTTATTACCCGAGATCTCGTACTCATCGCTCTCCTCGGAGCTTCACGCCTGGGGCCCCGCGTTAAACCCGGGAGGGGGGAAAAGTCAATCGCGCGTCACCCTCAGGTTTCGGGGCCCCAATCCCGAAACGATCGCTGCATCCAGGATGACGCGCCGCGCGCGATGACGCATCGAGCAACGAAAATCGTGGACTTGCCCGCGGAACGGCGAAATCTTCGGTGCAATCTCATGCCCGAAGCGAGCCTGCACATTCGAGTCGCCGTCTCGGATGCCGAAGTGATGGCGTGTTTCCCGGTCATGCGCGAGCTTCGACCCAAGCTCATCGAAGCGGAATTTTTGGAGCGAGTGCGGCGCCAAGAACAGGAGCGTTTCCAGCTGGCGTTCGTGCGCGACGCGCACGAGGTCGTCGCAGTGGCTGGTTACCGCTTCATGGAAAAGCTGTTTTCGGATCGCACGCTGTATGTCGACGACCTGGTGACGCGAGACACGGCGCGCTCGCGCGGCTACGGCCGTGCGCTGTTTCATTGGCTCACGGAGCGCGCGCATGAACACGGTTGTGCCATTCTCGAGCTCGACTCCGGCGTGCAGCGCTTCGCCGCGCATCGCTTCTATTTACGCGAGCGCATGTCCATCGTGAGTCACCATTTCGCCCTGGAGCTCGACGCGACGTGAGAACGGTAGGCGCGCTCGGTGCACTGCTTCTGAGCGCGTGCGGCGCTACACCCGGAGCAACGCCGGCCGCGCCGGCGGGCGCCGAGGGGCGCAGCGTTCCGAGCTGGTGCGCCTCGGTCGAGGCGGCGCTCGGACGCACGGGGGCGGCGCGCGAGTTTCGCTGCTTGCCGGTCCCGAACTACCTCGTCACCGGCTTCTATGGCACCGCGACCAACCCCGAGCGCTCGGACTTTCTGAACGGCTGCTTCGCGGGCCAGAGCGAAGCCGGCGAGCGCCTGCGCATGAACGTCCGTCCTGCGGGAGACATCGATCTGGCCTTCCGCACGGAGCGCGACGTAAAGAGCGGCGGGCGCCTCGACCTGTCTTTTCTCGGTCCCTGGGCGCCCAAGCTACGGGGAGAGCTCGGGCAGAGCGCAGAGCTTCTGATCAAGGTCACCCTGCGCGACGCTGAAATCCGGGTCTTGCCGAGCGTGCCGGAAATCCTCGGCCAAGCCTATAGCGCGGAAGCGAGCTCCGAACGACGCGAGGCCCTCGAACGCTGTATCACGAGCCTGTGCGAGGAGACGTCGAAGGAGTCGCTCGTGTACACCGCGAAGGTGTTCGCGGCCGTGCCGGTCGTCAGTGTGCAGGCCGAAGACGCGCGAAGTACCGTCGCCGGCGTGGAGCTCGCGGCGGGTGGAGGCTTCGAGAGGGCCGAGACGCGGCGCGACCATCGCAGTCTCGTGCTGCAAGCGCGCGAAAAGCTGAACGTGGCGGCCCTGCTCGAACCCGCTCGCGCGGCGTTCGAACGCGCCGGCACCTGCCAGATGGTTCGCAAACAACGCACCCGCCGCGAAGTCACCAGTGGGCTACGCGAGCTCGCGCTACGCACGCTCGCGGGCCGAGATCTCGCCGGCGTCAACGCGGCCGCGGCCACGCTGCGCAAAGACCTGGATACGCCGGGCGCTTTCTCCAGCCACGAGCAGGGCGACTTGATGGCCGCGCTCGAGGCATTGGAGCTGGCGAGCCGCGAGCTGGCTGCTGCGCGACCGAGCACGACAGCGTGCGCCGCAGTGGACTTGCTGGCGCGTGTGCTGACGGGCGGCGGGGGCGACAATCGCATCCACGACATCCTGATGGAGGTCGCGCAACCGTTGCACCGCCGGCTGCTCGATCTCGCGAACGGCCACACGCTGCCGTGCGCCGAGCCCGCGTGGTTCCAGGACGCGGATGGCGACGGCTACGGCAACGACAAGGTGCGCCTGCGACGCGCGGAGCAGCCGACAGGCTTCGTCGCCAATTCACTGGATTGTTTCGATCGCAACCCAGACGCCAAGCCCGGGCAGCAGCGCCATTTTCCGCGTCACCGCGGCGACGGCAGCTTCGACTTCGACTGTGACGGCAAAGAGAACCTTCAGAAAGATCTGATCGCGGGCGGCTGCAAGAGCATCACCCGCTTCACGATTCCGATCCGCTGCTGGGCGGAGATGGGCTGGCAGGGTAAAACGCCACCGCGTTGCGGAGAGACCGGCCGCTGGCTCTCCGCCTGCTCCGTCAGCACCTTCACGTGCGACGTGCCGGAAGACCGCGTCGAGCGGCAAGCCTGCCGCTGACATCGGCTCACAGAATCTGCAAGAGCTCGACGTCGAAGACGAGCATGCCGCGCGGCGCGCCCCCGCCGGGCTTGTCGCCGTAGGCGAGCGCCGCGGGGATCCAGAAGCGCATCTTGTCTCCGACTTTCATCAGCTGAACGCCTTCGGTCCAGCCCTTGATGACGCTGTCGAGCGGGAACGTCGCGGGCTGGCCGCGCGCGACCGAGCTGTCGAACATCTTTCCGTCTGTCGTCCAGCCGCTGTAGTGCACCTGCACGCGATCGGTCGCCGCCGGCTTCTTGGTGCCCGTGCCCTTCTTGAGCACCGTGTAGGAGAGCCCCGACGCCGTCTTCTTGGCGGTCTTCGGCGGCGCCTTCACGTCGCTCGGCACCTCGGGAGGCGCCGGCATGGCGACGATTTCGAGGAGCTCGACGTCGAACGTCAAATCGCCCGCCGGTGCGCCCGCACGCGGCGAATCCCCGTACGCGAGCTTCCCGGGAATCCAGACGCGCCGCTTCTCGCCTTTGCTCATCAGCTGCAGCGCCTCCGTCCAGCCCGGAATCACCTGGCTGACGCCGAACGTGGCCGGCTCGCCGCGCTGCACTGAGCTGTCGAACATCTTCCCGTCTTTGGTCCAGCCGCTGTAGTGCACGCGGACCTGGTCGTGGGCCTTGGGCTTGTCCTTGCCGTTGCCCTCTTTCAGCACCTTGGTGGTCAGCCCGGAAGCCGTGCGCTTGGCGTCGGCTGGCGGTTTGGCGACGTCTTCCGGCGCGGCGATCGGAGCCGGTTGCGCGGGCGCCGCGGGGTGAGCGGTGGCCGCCGGTATTTCGGGAGCCGCGCTCGCTGGAGCTGCAGCTTGAGTGTTTTTTTCGGGCTCGGGCGTGGCCTTGGTTTTCGAATCACAGCCAAAAGCGAGCAGGAGCACACTGGCGCACACGTAAGCAGGACGAAACATGCGCGAAGTCTGGTCAAAGCCGCTGCGCTTTACCAGCGCATTCTTGCGACCCGACGTGTGGATCCCGGTCGGCACACGTTCGGGAGCACATGTGCCAGACGGCACCGCCGAAATACGAAGAAGCTGAATGCCGCCCGCGGCACGCCCCGTGCACGACGATGACTTCATGGACGAGCTGGAGCTGCGGCGTCTTTTTCGAAGTCTGGTTGGGCCCTCGCTGGTATCCGCGGTCGGCCTCCTGGCGTGCGGCGGCAGCGCGTCGCCGGGCGCCCCCGGGGGCAGCGGCGGCCGAGACGCGGGTACGACCGGTGGGTCCGGCGGCACCGACGGAGGGAGTGACGCTGGCGCAGATCCTTTCTGGCCGGATCTGCCGCTCGAGCAGTTCACCTCGCCCACTTGCGAAGCAGGCCAGTGGAACGCGACGGCGGGGCTGAAGCCGAGCCAGCCGGTCGACTACGTCGAAGCCACTCTCCACTTCGTGCAGTTCAACGCGGAAGGACCGGTCCAGCGCGAAGGTGAAGGCTCGAGCGGCACGGCCTGTCAAACCGCCAGCGATGTGGCGAGCTGCCACACGGCGATCGCTGCCGCCCGCGACGCGGTCGTCCTCACGCAATCGTGCCGCGAGCCACCGCAGCGGTGCCAACACTACCTTTTGACGACGCAGGGGGACAGCGTGAGGACGTACCTGCCCGGCGCCGGCTACTTGGACTTTCTGGGTGCGATCGACACGCCGCAAGAGGCGCGGCTGGTCGTGCACACGAACGGTTTCTCCGAGTTCACCATCGATTGCAACGAGGACCTCCTGGTACGAGAGGTCGCCGACGGTTACCAGGTCGTCGTGCGTACCATTGGGAGTTCGTGCCCGGTTCGGATCGATCGGGTGCTCGTGCACGTCGCGCGCGACGGCAATCTGACGGGGCTGCGGCGCAACGTGCACTCGCAAGCGGGCCACTGCATCGGACGGCGGCACGACGGCTTCGTTGCCGGCGCTGGCACTGATGACGACGACCTCGGCGCGTTCTTCGCCGAGCTCGCCGAGCTCGAGGCGGCCAGCGTGCCCGCGTTCTGGCACCTGCACGCTGAGCTTCTTCATCACGGCGCCGATCGGATTCTTCTCGACGAGGCGCGGAGGGCTGCGGCGGACGAGGTCCGGCATGCGGGCGTGATGGCCGAGCTCGCGTACAAGTACGGCGCGGCCCCCCGGCCAGCGCGCGTGCACCCGTTGCCGCTGCGCCCGCTCGCGAAGCTGGCCTGTGAAAATGTCGTCGAGGGCTGCGTGCGGGAGACGTTTGGCGCGCTCATCGCCACGTACCAGGCCAGCCACGCCGCCGACGCAGACGTCGCGCGTGCGCTCGAGGAAATTGCGGAAGATGAAACCCGGCACGCGGCGCTCGCGTTCCGCGTAGCCGCTTGGCTGGAGCCGAAGCTCAGCGACGACGCCCGCCAGAGCGTCCGCGCAGCGCGAGACGCCGCGCTCGCGGAGCTCCGCGCCGAGCTCGCGCACGAAGTTCCAAAAGCCTTGCATAACATCGCGGGCATGCCGGACGGAGCGGTTGCGCTCGAGCTGCTCGGGGAGATAGAACGCTCGCTCTGGACTTGAATCCGGCGTTTTCGAGGCGTCACCAACCTTGAGCCACGGGCGCCGATCCACTGAGGGCGCTGTCATGAGCTCGGCGGATACGAAGCACCCGGGACGCTGGCAATTCTTCATCGATCGCGGCGGCACGTTCACGGACATCGTCGGGCGCCGGCCAGATGGCGAGCTCGTCACCACGAAGCTCCTGTCCGAGAGCCCGGAGCAATATGCCGACGCTGCGCTGGCCGGCATCCGGCGGCTGCTCGGCGTCGCCGATCACGAGCCACTGCCCGTGGAGCGCATCGAGGCGGTCAAGATGGGGACGACCGTGGCGACCAACGCTCTGCTCGAGCGCAAGGGCGAGCCCACGGTGCTGTTCATCACGCGCGGCTTTCGCGACCAGCTGCGCATCGGGTATCAGAATCGGCCGCGGCTGTTCGACCGTCGAATCGTCCTACCGGAGCTGCTCTACACGCGAGTCGTCGAGCTCGATGAACGGGTCGACGCGCGCGGCAGAGTGCTGCGCGCGCTCGACGAGGAGGACGCGCGGCGCGCGTTCTCAGCGGCGTACGCGGCGGGTTTTCGTGCGGCGGCCATCGTGTTCCTGCACGCCTGGCGCTATCCGGAGCACGAGCAGCGCGCGGCCGCGATCGCCGAGGCCGCGGGGTTTCCGCAGGTCTCGACGTCCCACGCCGTGAGCCCGCTCATGAAGCTCGTGTCACGGGGCGATACGACCGTGGTGGACGCCTATCTTTCGCCGATCCTGAGCCGGTACGTCGGCGCGATCGCGAGCGAGCTCCAGCACGAAAGCCGGCGCGTGCCGCTCTACTTCATGAAGTCGAACGGCGGCCTCGCGGAAGCAGCGGCCTTTCGCGGCAAGGACTCGATCCTGTCCGGCCCCGCCGGCGGCATCGTCGGCATGGTGAGTACGGCGCTCGCCGCAGGCTTCCAGAAGGTCATCGGCTTCGACATGGGCGGCACATCGACGGACGTGTCTCACTTTGCCGGCGACAGTCTCGCCGACTGCGAGCGCAGCTTCGATACGCTCGTCGCCGGCGTGCGCCTGCGCGCACCGATGATGGCCATTCACACGATCGCTGCCGGGGGCGGATCGATTCTGCATTTCGACGGTCAAAAGTTTCGAGTCGGTCCCGACTCAGCTGGTGCGAGGCCCGGTCCTGCGTGTTACCGCCGCGGCGGGCCGCTCACCATCACGGACTGCAACGTGCTGCTCGGCCGCATCCAGCCGGACTTCTTTCCCGCAGTCTTTGGCCCTGCCGCCGACACGACGCTGGATGCAGAGGTGGTGCGGGCGGGTTTCGCGGCGCTGGCGCGAGAGGTCGAACGCGCCACCGGCAAGAGCACGACGCCCGCACAGGTCGCCGAGGGGTTTCTGCACGTCGCGGTCTCGAACATGGCCCGCGCGATCCAGGTCATCTCCGTGCAACGCGGCTACGACGTGACCGAGTACACGCTTTCGTGCTTCGGCGGTGCGGGAGGTCAACACGCTTGCCGCGTCGCCGACGAGCTCGGCATGCGCCGCGTGTTCCTGCACCCGCTGGCGGGCGTGCTGTCAGCGCTCGGAATGGGACTAGCCGACGTGGGCGCGATGCGCGAGCGGGCCTTCGAGCAGATCCTCTCTCCGTCCTCGATCGCGCCCATGCAACGCGAGCTCGACACGCTCGCAGAGCTGGCGCGGAGCGAGGTGCAGGCGCAGGGCGTCCCACCAGCGCGCATCGAAGTGTGGCAGCGCGTGCATCTCAAGTACACGGGTACCGACACGGCGCTCGTCGTCGCTCGGTCGCACGCCGGCAGCATGCGCGACGCCTTCGAAGCGGCATACCGGACGCGCTTCGGGTTTCTGATGGCTGATCGCGAGATCGTGATCGAGGCGCTATCCGTGGAAGCCCTGGGGCAGAGCGCCGGCACGATCGGCGTGAGCGGGACCCCACCGTCGATCGAGGCCGCTGCCGTGACGACACGGCGCATGTACGGCGCCGGCGCATGGCACGAAGCACCCGTTTTCCAGCGCAACTCGCTGGCCGGCGGGCAAGTCGTGCAGGGCCCGGCCATCATCGCCGAACGGCACGCGACCACCGTGATCGAACCCGGCTGGCGCGCGCGAGTGACTTCGCACGATCACCTGTTGCTCGAACGCTATCTGCCGCGTACCGCGAGCCACGCGCTGGGCACGTCGGCCGATCCCGTGATGCTGGAAGTGTTCAACAACCTGTTCATGTCCATCGCCGAACAAATGGGGATGCAGCTCGCGAACACGGCGTACTCCGTGAACATCAAGGAGCGCCTCGACTTCTCCTGCGCCGTCTTCGACGTGGACGGCAGGCTCGTGGCCAACGCGCCGCACATGCCCGTACACCTCGGCAGCATGAGCGAGTCGATCCAGACGGTCATGCGGAAAAATGCCGGTCGCATCCGACCCGGCGACGTCTACGCCCTGAACGATCCGTACAACGGCGGCACTCACCTGCCCGACGTGACCGTCGTCTTGCCCGTGTTCGACGCCGGCGCGCAGCAGATCTTGTTCTACGTCGCGGCGCGCGGTCACCACGCCGACATCGGCGGGCTCACCCCAGGCTCGATGCCGCCGGGATCACGGAGCATCGACGAGGAAGGCGTCTTGATTGATAACTTCAAGCTCGCCGAAGGCGGTCGCGTGCGCGAAGCCGAGCTTCGCGCGCTCCTTGCCAACGCGCGCTATCCGGCGCGCAATGCCGACCAGAACTTGGCCGACCTGCGCGCGCAGGTCGCAGCCTGCGAAAAGGGTCGCGCGGAGCTCCTTGCCATGGTGGACCACTTCGGTCTCGAGACCGTCCAGGCGTACATGCGGCACGTGCAGGACAACGCCGAGGAGAGCGTACGGCGCGTGATCGACACGCTCGAAGGCGGCGAGTTCACGTGTGCCCTCGACAGTGGCGCCTCCATTCACGTCGCGCTGAGCGTCGATCGCGCCGCACGCCACGTGACGGTGGATTTCAGCGGCACCAGCGGCCAGGTCGAAACGAACTTCAACGCGCCGCCCGCCGTGGTGCACGCTGCGGTGCTGTACGTGTTCCGCACGCTGGTGGACGCGGAGATCCCCATGAACGCGGGCTGCCTGAAGCCGATCACGGTGATCGTCCCCGAACGGTCGCTGTTGTCTCCCGAGCCGCCAGCCGCGACCGTGGCGGGCAACGTCGAGACCTCTCAGATCATCACGGACGCGCTGTACGGCGCGCTGAACGCGATGGCTGCCTCACAAGGCACGATGAACAACTTCACGTTCGGGAGCGACGAGTACCAGTACTACGAGACCATCGCCGGGGGTTCCGGGGCAGGTCCGGGCTTCGACGGCACCGCCGCCGTGCAGACGCACATGACCAACTCACGCCTCACGGATCCGGAAGTTCTCGAGTTTCGCTATCCGGTATTGATCGAGGAGCACTCGATTCGATCGGGTTCCGGTGGCTCCGGACGCTGGCGCGGAGGAGACGGCGCGCTGCGTCGTGTGCGCTTTCTGGCGCCGCTCACCGCCGCGATCCTCTCGGGCCGGCGTGTGGTCGCACCGCATGGACTCGCGGGGGGCGCGTCGGGCGAACGGGGACGAACGTGGGTCGAGCGCGCGGACGGCACCCGCGAAGAGCTGAGCTATTCGCAGCAAACGGACATGCAGCCGGGCGACGTGTTCGTGGTGTCGACGCCATCCGGAGGCGGCTACGGCAAACGTGAGCCCTGAGCTCTTCACGATACTGGGGTTTCAGAGCTCGAATATCGGCTAGCGTGCCGTCCGCATGAACGACCGAGAGCAGTCCGCGCCAAAGGCCCGCTGGCCCGCCTCACAAGGCTTCTTGCTGGTGGTGCTCACTGCGGTCGGAACCGTGAACTGGGCGGACCGCCAAGTCGTGCCGATTCTCTTTCCCGGCATTCGCAAAGATCTGAACCTCACCGACACGGAGCTCGGAGTCATCGGCGGGCTCGCGTTCTCGCTCATCTACGCGCTCTCGAGCTTCGCCTTCGGGTACGCCGCTGACCGTCACGTTCGAAAGCACGTGATGGCGTTCGGGCTCGTGCTGTGGAGCATGGCCACGGCTGCGTCGGGTTTGGCGGACGGCTTCTGGTCGTTGTTCTGGGCGCGCTTCTTCACGGGCGTCGGCGAAGCCAGCCTGTATCCCTGTGCGCTGTCGTTGATCGCGGAGCGGTTTCCGCCAACGCAGCGCGGGCGCGCCCTCGGGATCTTTGCGGCCGCAGCCGCGATCGGCGGCGGACTCGGCATCGGCCTCGGCGGGCGCCTCGCCGAGACTCTGGGATGGCAAAAGGTGTTCTTCATCTACGGCGCCGTGGGCCTCGTCTGCCTGCCTGCGCTGCTCGCGCTGCACGAACCGAAACGCGAGAGCCTCGCGCACCGCGAGTCCACGGCGCAGGCATTGAAGGCCGTCGTGCGAGACAAAAGGCTGCTCTGGCTGTGGGCAGCGGGCACCGTGGCGATGGCTTCCGGACAAGGATTCGGCGCGTGGGTGCCGTCTTATTTCGTGCGCAATTTGGGCCTGGACGTCACGCAGGCGGGCGCGCTGTTCGGCGCCTCCGCGCTGATCGGCGGCATCCTCGGCGGTATCCTGGGCGGCACACTCGCCGACCGCCGGCGGCGCGCGCGCGTGGGTGGCGAGTTCGACGTGGCCGCCGTTGCCGCCATCAGCGCAGCCGTCCTCGTCCTCTTGACCCTGCAAGCCGGCGTGGGAACGCTTGCGGCGCTTGGAGGACTCTTCGCGACGCTGATGATCTACGGCACCTTCCCGGGCCTGTTGTCTGCGATGCTGAGCTTGGCACCGGCTCACCGGCACGGAGCCACGGGCGCGGTGAACACGCTGTGCCTCGGGGGTATCGGCGCGGCGAGCGGGCCGTTCGTCGTCGGCGCCACGTCGGATGCGCTCGGTAGCCTGCACGCCGCCTTGTACTTGCCGATCATCGGGTTGTTCGGCGCGGGCCTACTTGCCGTACAGGCCGGCAGAGTCGTGCGCAAAACCGACGGCGAGCCCCTGCCGCCCACGCCGTGAGCCGCAGGCTCGTTGACACGGGTCACGCCGGCTTGCCGTGGCGCCCCGCCCCTCCGGCGAAGCGCGCCGCTCCCGTCAGTGTCTCTCCACTTTCGATCACCGCGAGGCCGCGGCGTGTCTCCTCGCGCAGCGCGTCTGCCAGCGATAGATCCCACTGCTCATACGAAGAAGCGCGATCGCTCCGCATGCACAGTTGCGGGAAGCCGGCGATGCGCTCGGCGAGCTCCCTCGCGACCGCCTGCGCCTGACCCGGCTCACAGAGCACGTTCGCGAGGCCCATCATGCGCGCTTCGTCACCGGACACGCCGCGTCCGGTGAGGATCAAATCCAGCGCGTGGCTGTGACCGAGCATGCGCGACAAGCGCACCGTGCCGCCGTCGATGAGCGGCACGCCCCAGCGCCGGCAATACACGCCAAACACGGCGTTCGACGCAGCGACGCGCAGATCACACCAGATGGCGAGCTCGAGACCCCCTGCTACGGCGTGCCCTTCCACGGCGGCGATGACCGGCTTGCTCAACTGCAAGCGCGTCGGGCCCATCGGGCCATCGCCAAAGGTCGCAACACGGTTCCCCCGCCCGGTGCTGATCGCCTTCAAATCGGCGCCGGCGCAGAACGTGTCGCCTGCCCCGGTCAGAACCGCGACGTGCAACGCCGAGTCGGCGTCGAAGCGCTTGAACGCGTCCGCCAGAGCTTCCGCCGTGGGCCCGTCCACCGCGTTGCGCACCTCCGGTCGCGCCAGCGTGATGACCACGACCTGCCCGGAGACCTGGTAGTGAACTGTGTCCGGCATGGCTCAGCTCACCGGCAGCGCGCGTTCGACCAGCGCTCGCGCGTCCACTGCAGCTGGCAACGTGCCGTACTCGAAGCCGCGCTCGCGCCCGAGCCGGGTGGCGCAAAATGCGCCTGACACGCTCGCGGGCGCGTGGCGCACGAGGACACTCGCCGAGAGCGCGAGCGCCACGTCTTCCACGAGGCGGCGCGCCGAAGGTTCGAGACTACCGCGCTCGGAAAACGCGCTCTTCAAGCGCTCGACGTGGGCATCCAGATGACGGTCCTGGCCGCGGGCCTGCGTGAGCTCGACGAACAGCGCGTCGATCGCGCTCGGCTGCTTCTCGATGACGCGCAGCACGTCCAGGCACTGAACGTTGCCCGAGCCTTCCCAGATGCTGTTCACTGGAGCTTCGCGGTAAATGCGCGGCAGCACGGTCTCCTCGACGTAGCCCGCGCCGCCCAGGCATTCCATGGCCTCGAACGCAAAGCCGGGGGTGCGCCGCGTGATCCAGTACTTGGCGACTGGAGTGGCCAAGCGCGAGAGCGAACGCTCGCACTCTTCATTCGCATGGTCGTAACAACGCGCGACGCGAAACGCCAGCGCCACCGCGCCTTCGAGCTCGAGCGCGAGATCGGCGAGGACGCGCTGCATGAGCGGCTTTTCGACCAGCGTCCGGCCAAAGGCCGCGCGCTGACGGGCGTGGTGAATGGCGTGTGTCAGTGCCAGCCGCATGAGCCCAGCCGATCCGGCGGCGCAGTCGACGCGCGTCTGGGCCACCATTTGAATGATGGCAGGCACCCCCCGGCCGTCTTCACCCACCCGCACTGCCCAGGTCCGGTCGTATTCGATTTCACTCGAGGCGTTCGCGCGATTGCCGAGCTTGTCTTTCAAGCGCTGGATGAACAATCGATTCTTCGATCCGTCGGGTAGCCAGCGCGGCACGAAGAAGCACGTCAAGCCGCGCTCGGTCTGCGCGAGCGTCAAAAACGCATCCGACATGGGCGCCGAGCAGAACCACTTGTGGCCGGTGAGCTCGTAGGTGTCGAGGCCACCGTGCTTGCCGGCGGCCAGAGCCCGCGTGCTGTTGGCGCGCACATCGGACCCGCCCTGCTTCTCGGTCATGGCCATACCAACCGTGGCGCTGCTCTTCTCGGCCACGGGCGACGAGCGAGGATCGTACACCGTCCCCAAAATGCGCGGCTCCCACTCCCGGCTGAGCTCGGGCTCCAAACGCAAGGTCGGGATGCAGGCGTGCGTCATGGTGAGCGGACAGCACGTCCCGGGCTCGGCTTGAGCGTGTAAGTACAAGAGCCCCGCGTGCGCGACGTGCGCGCCCGGCCGAGCTCCTTGCCAGGTGATCGAGTGCACTTCGTGCGCCATCGCGCGGCGCATGAGCTCGTGGTACGCCGGATGATACACCACCTCGTCGATACGGCGTCCGAAGCGGTCGTGGCTACGCAGCTCCGGCACGTAGCGATTGGCTTGAAAGGCGAGCTCGGAAACTTCGCCCGTGCCGACCACGCGCCCATAAGCGCTCATGGGGCCCCGAACCCAGTCCGCGCCGCCCAGCGCCACCGCCTCGCGGAGCGGCAGATCGAGCGCGAACGCGTCGTAGTCTTCCAGCGGGAACGCCTGATTGACGACCTGATGCGTGGTCTCCACGTAGCGAAGCGGTTCTGTCATGCCGATCTCCTGCGTGCGTGATTGTGCCACGCAGGAGCCCGAGAAGGCATACCTCGCGTCAGAGCGCCGGCAGACTCTCCGCCGTGCGCAGCACGACGCCCACGCTTGCGCCGCCGCCCTGAAGATTCGTGGTCGTCAGCTTGCCCCCGCTCGCGCGCACTAGCTCGCGCGTCATGAGCAAGCCGAGACCCATGCCGGCGGGTTTCGTAGACGCCGGCATGACCCCGCCGGACTCGAGCGCCGGCGCCGCAAAGCCAGGCCCATCGTCTTCCACGCACAGCCGCACCCCTTGCTCGGTGGATTCCACCCGTACGGTCACCTGCTTGGCACCACGCCGCCCGTCGCCTTCGCGTGCGTTACTCACCAAATTGTAGACGACACGCTGCAAGCAGGCGGAGCCTCCGACGAGCAGCGCGTGCGGCACCGCGGCGCTCGGGCAATGCCAGTGCAGCGTGATGTCGGGAAAGTGACTGCGCAGGGCCACGATCGCGGTATCGAGCACGCGGCGAGTGTCGACCAGCTGAAGCTCTGCGAGCGCCGTCATGTGGTCGTACGCTCGATCCCCCAAGCTCGCGAGACAGGATTTCGCCGTCGCCACGTCGTCTCGCAAGCGTTCCGCGTGGCGCCGCACGGAGTCGACTGGCCGGCTATCGTCGATGGCGCGGACCATCATGTCGGAGGCCAGCGCAGCGGCCGACAACACGCTGCGCGCGTCGTGGTGCTCGCGCACGAGCTCGGCAAATTCGCGTCGGGCGCGGTCGACCTGGACGCTGTTGCGCGCGCCAGCCGTGAGCAAGCTCAGGCTGCGCTGGGCGGTCGCGATGCTGAGCGCCATCACGCCACCCAGGCAGAGCAGGAAGAAGACCATCTCCGCGCGTCCGTAAGCCAGCCGCTCGCCCCAAACGACGCTTTCGACCGCGAGGAGCAGCAAGTACGAGCCCAGATTGAGCGCGGCTCCGACCACCGCGAGCCGCGGCCAGACACGCAAGCCCGAGGCGTAGACAATCACGAGCAGCGCCGCGGGATCGGGGCCCGTCAGCAGGCCGCGGTAGTGTTCGGCATGCGCCGGCCACAAGCTCGTTTGCAGCAGCGACAAGAAGCAGACGGCGGCATCGACCACGATTGAAAGTGTCAGGGTGCGGTAACTCGCCTTTTGCTCCCGAATGCGCTTCAGAATCCATGCGGAGCACAGCAGCGCAGCGCACAACGCGCTGAGGTTGATCGCGTAGGGGACGGCGCTGGGCGGCATCACGCTGATGAAGCGCGCGAGCACCAGCACGCAAAAGACGATGCGGCTGATGCTCACGAAGCGTTCTCCGCGAAGCGCCGCAGCGTTCACCACGGGATCCAGGACCGGATCGAGCGCAGCGGGTGCTGGGCGACTCGCGAAGGCGACGCGCGGTGCGGTCAGGGCAGGAGAGAACACCCCCCGAGTGTCGCCAAGTCGCGGACGCGCAACAAGAGCGTCGAATCGGCCTCACCGCTCCGTACAGCTGTGCGCCTGCCGTTCGCCCGCACATCGCGCACAGCAGAGGCGAATGTCGAGACTAGCTCCCCTTGCGCAGCATGTGCTGCAGGAGTTGTCGTGAAACGGCGAGCACCCGCGCCGCGGAGCGCCGGCTGCCGCCAGAGCGCGCGAGCGCTTCATCGACCATGGTCGAGCGCACGAGCTGTTCGACGTCCTTGATGGGCAGATGTCCCACTGCACTCCGCACGTGCGGGGTGAGCTCGGGTGGCTGGGTCAGCGCACGATCGACCGCCGCATCGAGCTCGCGCAGGCCAATCGGCTTCTTGAGAAAGGCTCGGACGCCCGCTTGCGCTAGCTCGAAGGTCTCGTCCGGACCGGCCGCGCCGCTCATCGCGACGACGGCCGGCGTGGGCGCGCGGCTCTGCAACACCTCGACCAGGTCGTGTGCTCTGCCGTCTGGCAGAGCGACATCGAGCACGATCAGGTCCGGCGTGTCCTCCTGCAGCGCGTGCAACGCTTCAGCGATGGAAGCGGTCGCACGGACTTCGAATCCGCGCGACCCCAGCGCCTCCGCGAGCGTGCGTCGCAACCGGTCGTCATCCTCGACGATCAAACAGCGCGTCATCCCAGTGTCATCGTAGCCCAGTCTTCAGGGAGTCGAAACGCTCCCGTAGCTCGCCGAGCTAGACGTGACGCTGCTGCCCTCCGGCCGCCCGCACACTCCCGCACCACTATAAACCGGGTAAAAAGGATCGGAGCGATTTTCGACGAGTACCACTTCGAGACCGTCCGGACGCGTGTTGATGCGCCGGAAGCTGGGCACGAACATGCACTGAGGCCGGCCCTCGAACTCCATGCAGCGAGCGTTGGCCGGCTGGAGCGCAGCCGCTGCAGGCGCCGGCAAACCGGCCCGAATCAGGCTCGCACAGAGCGTGTCGCCGCGCGTCCCCGGGGTGCACGCCAGACGAGTCCCGGGCAGGGGTTGCTGCGCGGCGCGCGCGCGCATCCCTTCCTGAATGGCAGGGCCGAGCTCCGCGCGCAGCGTCGCCGTCACGCCCGCGCTGATCTGGTTCTGAAGCGCACCGGCGTCGAACCACAGGCCCGCGAGGAAGGCCAAGCCACCGGCGCAAGCGTCGTCGCCAAAGTCGAGCGACACCGACACGTTCGTGATGGTGAACGTGGGCAGCGCGCCGGACACCCCGAAGCGGCCAGTGAACGAGATCGGCATCGCGCCGTCGCAGGCTCCCACATGGTAGTTGGCGTTGACCGTGAACGTATCGAAGTTGGGCGGCACGCCCCAGGTGCCGACACGCAGCGTGGGCGTTCCCCTGGCGCTACCCGTGAGCGTCGCACCCCCCAGGTCTTTTTCGCGAAGCGCCGCGTCCAGCCGCGGCGTGAGTCCGGCGATGATGGCGGTGAGCAGCGTCCTGTACGTGACGGCTTCCGAGCACTCGCCGCGATCGTAGTGACGGAGCGCTCGCCACGACGAGCCCGCTGGCAGAGCGACGTTGACGGCGCGGGGGAACCGCACGACCCGCTCGAAGGGTGGCGGCAGAGTCAGCGTGACCTGGGCGTTGCTCGCGTAGGGGTAGAACACGCGAAAGAAGCGCCCGCTGGAAGAGCCATCCACGGTGATCGACGTGCCGAACAGGCTAAACGTCGAGATCAACGAGCTATCGAAGACGTCGATGTAACTATTGGCGTCTCCAACCCACGACAGGTTCGTGAACGACGTCACCCCGGCGTCCGCCAGCGGGCCGCGGGCGGTCGAATCGGTGGTCGGTAAACTCCACGCCGGCAGCGGCACGGTCTCCCAGGTGCTGGTTGAGTCGAGCACACTCAGCGAGCGGCTCATGCCGAAATCGGAACGACTCAGCTCACCCGCGGCGGTGCCGACCGGTTCGTCGCCCGACGCCCCGACCTCGGTTTGCGCCTCCAGCGCGCAGCCCGAAGCCGCGACGCAGAAGGCCAAGAGCAGCGGCTGACGAGCGTTCTTTACGACGGTTTGCATCATGTTCATGGGCTCCCCTGTGAAAGTTCGATGCGGGCGCGAGGGGCTCCCCCGCGCGCAGCCCAAGCTCCCACCGTCGGCTCCGCCAAAGAACTGCAAGAGTTTTTGCATGGGCGCGATTGTGGCCGACCGGAGCCAGGGTGATACGATAGGTCCGACATCCGCCTCCCGCGTATCCACGGGGGATGACGGCTCTATCGTGGTCACGAGGTTTGCGCGGCAACGCGCGGTGAAGCTTCGATATGCGCGTCAAGGGCACCGTATTGTTGGCTCGGCTCGATTTCGCCCGCTCCAGAGGGGCCGAGGTTCTCGAGCGTCTCTACGCCGAGGTCGATCCGGCGACGCGCGAGATGCTCGACACCGCCCTGCCGACGCAGTGGTTTCCTTACGAGAAATTGTGCGAGCTCACGCTGCTGCTCGACCGCATCGCGGGCAAAGCGGATCTGTCGCTGTGCGAGGAGATGGGACGCTTCGCGTGCGACGCCAACGTGCCGCGCTTTCTGCGTGCGTTCATCCGGCTAGGGAGCGTCGAGTTCTTCTTGAAGCGAGCAGCGGCCGCGTGGCGCGCGCACTACGACATGGGCAGCATGGAAGTCGTCATGTTGGCGCCCAAGAAGGTGCGCCTACGCTTGATCGGTATACCCGTTCCCTGCCACGCGCAGTGTCTTTCAGTGGTGGGCTTCGTCAAACGCGCGGCGGAATTGGCCGGCAACAAGACCGTAACGGGTGGGGTCACGGCTTGCCGGCAGCTAGGCGCGGAGGTATGCGAGCTCACTGGTGGCTGGGACTGACGTCCCGACCGGCGCGATGAGCGGCATGCCAGTGAGATTTACAATCGCCACCCTGTGTGGGCTCGCGCTGGGTGCGTGCGCAGGCCGCTCGGAGCGCGCCGGCACGCGAGCCGTCACGCAACACATCTACGTCGTGAACACGGAGAGTGAAAGTCTCTCCGTAATCGAGCACGAGAGCGCGCGCGTCATCGACACCATCGCGCTCGGGGAGCGGCCGCACGGTCAAGCGCCGTCCAGCGGCGACGGCCGAGTGTACGTGACCACCGACGGCGAGCAGGGCGAGGTGATCGCGATCGACGCGAAGAGCCGCGCCATCGCCTGGCGTCTGGACGTGGGCGGCGCGCTGAACGAGCCTCACTTGACGCGCGACGCACGGTTCTTGTTCGCACCCGATCTGCTCGGCGCGCGCACGGCGATCATCGACGTGAAAGCGCAGGCGCTGGTGGGCGAAGTGAGCATGCGCGATCCGAGCGACGACAGCGCCCTGGTCGCTCTTCACAACACCTACGCCTCACACGACGGCACGCGCATGTACGTGACCGCGATTCTCAGCCACAAGATCGCTGAAATCGACGTCGAGAGCCGTCAGCTCACGCGCATCTTCGCGCTCTCCGGAGCGCCGCGACCCGCCGCGATCACGCGCGACGATCGCAAGATGTACGTCCAGCTCTCGGACTTGCACGGCTTCATCGAGCTCGACCTCGAGACCGGGGAGGAAACCGCGCGCGTCGAATGGCCGGACGACGGCCGGCGCCCTCCCGGCTACGACGCTGGGCCACTGCTCACGAAGTGCCACGGCATCGGGCTGACACCGGACGGCCAGGAGCTGTGGGCAGCGAGCAACATCGAAGGCAACGTGCGCGTGTATTCGACGCCGGATCTGCGCGAGCTGGCTGTCGTCACCGTCGGTACGATGCCGAACTGGATCGCGTTCAGCCGCGACGGCGCCACGGCGTACGTGACCAACACGGATCCCGCCGCGGGGCATGGCACGGTGAGCGTGATCGATGTCCGCGCGCGCCGCGTGACGGCGACGCTCGCTGTCGGCAGGGCGCCAAAACGCGTGCACCGCATCGACATCGCACGCCACTGAACCCTTCCGGGTGGATCGACGCGGATTTCGGTACTAGCGTCCGCGCGATGAAATTTCGCTGGTTCTGCGCGCCGGGTCTCGTGGTGTTGGCCTCCTGCAGTGCCGAGCCGGGCTCGCCCGCGCGCTCGCCGTCCCCGCCGGCCCACGCCACCGGCTCCGCGCCCTCCTCGGCAAAGACCGGCGCACCTCCCCGACAGGACGCGTCGCTCACCCCACGCAACGTGTTCTTCGCGAATCCCGATCGCGCTCGGGTCACGCTCAGCCCCGACGGCAAGCACATCGCCTTTCTGGCGAACAACGAGCGCAACGTGCTCAACGTGTTCGTCGCACCGGTCGCAGACCCAACGAAAGGCAAGGCGGTCACCCAGGAAAACACGCGCAACCTGCGCATGTACGCCTGGGCGTTCGATAGCCGGCACATCCTGTATCAACAGGACGAGGGGGGCGACGAGAACTGGCGCGTTCACGCCGTGGACGTGACGACCGGGAAGATCACGCCGCTCGTCGCGCTACCCGGGGTCCAGGCGCGCGTGGAAGCGATCAGCCAGCGCCGGCCCGGGGAAATCGTGGTCGCTCTGAACGATCGCGACAAGAAGTCGCACGACCTTCACGTGGTGTCTCTCAAGACGGGCCAGCGCAAGCTCCTCTCCCAGAATGACGCGGGGTATGCCGGCTACGTGGTCGACGACGATCTGGCCGTACGCTTCGCGCTGAAGAGCCAGCCGGACGGCAGCGAGGCGCTGCTTCGCGCGGGAAAAAAGGGCGAATTCAAACCGTTTCTGAAGATCCCCATGGAGGACACGCTGACCACGTCGCCCGTCGACTTCGACGCCACCGGCCAGCGCTTGTTCATGAAGGACAGCCGCGGGCGCAACACGGGAGCGCTGGTCGAGCTCGATCTGGCCAAGGGAGCAGAGCGGCTGATCGCCGAAGATCAGCGCGCCGACATCGGAGACGTGCTCGTGCACCCGACGCGCAAACACGTGCAGGCCGTGCAATCGGTCTTCGATCGCGCGCGCTGGAACGTGATCGACAAGACGCTGGAGCCGGATTTCGCGCAGCTCGAGAAGGTGGCAGACGGAGACTTTACGATTCCGTCGCGATCCCTCGACGACAAGCAGTGGATCGTCGCTTACGTGACGGAGGGGCCCACGAAGTACTACCGCTACGACCGCTCCCAGAAACCGCCGCGCGCGACGTTCCTGTTTTCTAGCTCGCAGGCGCTCGAGAGCGCGAAGCTCGCGAAGATGCAGCCGGTCGTGATCAAGGCCCGCGACGGCCTGAATCTCGTTAGCTACCTCACCGTACCCGACGGCACGCCGCGTCCCGGTCCGATGGTGCTGCTCGTCCATGGTGGGCCGTGGGCACGCGACTTCTGGGGTTTCAATCCCACCGCGCAGTGGCTGGCGAGCCGCGGATATGCAGTTTTGCAGGTGAACTACCGGGGGTCCACCGGCTTCGGCAAGGCGTTCGTGAACGCCGCGAATCGCGAGTGGGCCGGCAAGATGCACGATGACTTGCTCGACGCCGTCGCCTGGACCGTCGCGCAGAAGATTGCCGACCCCGCGAAGGTCGCGATCATGGGCGGGAGCTACGGCGGATACGCGACGCTCGTCGGCCTCACGTTCACGCCGGACCGGTTCGCCTGCGGTGTGGACATCGTGGGCCCGTCGAATCTCGTCACCTTGCTGAATACGGTGCCCCCCTACTGGACACCCGTCATCGAGCAGTTCACGCGGCGCATCGGGGACCATCGCACCGACGCGGGCCGGAAATTTTTGATGAGCCGGTCGCCCTTGTCGCGGGTGAACGCCATCCAGCGCCCGCTACTCATCGCGCAAGGCAAGAACGATCCGCGCGTCAAACAGGCGGAGGCCGATCAGATCGTGAGCGCCATGCAGAGCAAGCGCATCCCCGTCACCTACGTGCTCTATCCGGATGAAGGGCACGGCTTCAACCGTGCCGAGAACCGTCTGTCCTTTTACGCAATCTCGGAAATCTTCCTCGCGCAGTGCCTGGGGGGCACATACCAAAGCATCGGGCAGGATTTCCAGGCCGCGTCATTGAATGTGCTCGCGGGCAAGGACCACATCCACAGCCTGGGCACGGCGTTGCCGTAGTCGTACAGAATCGCGAAACAGTCTCCCAACGTGAGCGTTGTCGTGAGCGTTATCGCTGACG
The DNA here is from genome assembly GCA_036520475.1 of Polyangiaceae bacterium. GTDB lineage: Bacteria > Myxococcota_A > Polyangia > Polyangiales > Polyangiaceae > DATDJP01. Next base: position 66,978 of record DATDJP010000281.1, read on the forward strand.
GCGACGGCGACGGCGACGAACGCAACTTTGACTGCGAGCGTCCGATTAGGGGGGATGCTTAGTTTTCAAAAGTTGGATGTCTACCGTTGTTCCATCCAGTTCGTGGCCATTGCGGCGGAAATAGGTGGAAGCGTTCCTCGCGGGCACGGAGAGCTGCGCGACCAACTTCGGCGCGCAGCTCTGTCCGTTCCGCTCAACATCGCCGAGGGGGCCGGCCGAACTTCTGAAGCGGACGGCGCACGGCATTTCGCGATCGCACGGGGCTCCGCGATGGAATGTGCCGCGGTGCT
>DATDJP010000282.1:0-2118 GCA_036520475.1 Polyangiaceae bacterium
TACAGCAAGGCCGGCAAGAGGGGCTTCAGCAGGGACTGGAACAAGGCATGCAGCAGGGACTGCACCGAGGTTTGCGCGCGGTGTTGCTCGAGCAGCTCCGGACCAAGTTCGGCAGTGTCGATGAGCAGCTCATCCAGCGGCTCGACGCTGCGGACGAGTCCGAGCTGAAACGCTACGCCCAGCGCATTCTGACAGCCGCCACCGTCATTGAAGTGTTCTCGAACGGAAGTTGATTCGCCACGGCGCTCGGCTGAGATCCGTGTCTGCGTAGTCACGTGGCGTGTCTCGGATTACCGGATGAAATCCGTTTCGCGCGGGCGACCGCCCAGCGTGTTAGACGTTCAAAGCGGAGCTGAACATCACGCATCGTCGCCGGTGGGACGCGCAAGTAGGCTCGTGTGGGCGTGCTGAGCGCACCGCGTTCCTCCCTAAAATGACGCGCACGGCGGCCGTCCATGCGAGTGCCTCGTGCTACGTGGGGCCATTCATGACGCCTGATCTTGCCGCATTCACTGCGCACGCAGCCAGTGACGACGCGCGGAGACCTATCTGCGGTGTTGAGTCATGAGCAGCGCTCCGTTCGTCCTCGATTGCCCCCACTGCAACATCGCGCTGGGGGAAGTGGGCGATGCCGGCTTCGAAGTCGTCTGTGCCCGGTGCCGCTACGGGTACTGCGCGTTCACCGCCCAGGTGTTGCGCAGGTTTTCGCGGCAGATCACGCTGCAGGGCCGGGCGACGCGCCAGAACGGCATCTACAAGCGGAAGTATGAGCTCCGGCTGGCACTGCCCGGGGGCAGCGAGCAAGCGATAGATTTCGTCGTCGACGGTCACGACGATTCGGTCATCGTGCGCAGCAAGGATCATGTCGTGATCGTTTGCGCGACCTTTCGCGGCGAAGTTCGGCAGCTCTTACAGGTCGTGAACCTGAGCCGCGGCGAGACCTTCACCTTGGCGTCTCCAGACGAGCCGAACCGGACCTCGGCACGCCGCTGGGCATGGATCACTGCCCTGGTTGGATTGGTGTTCTTCACCAAGCTGTTTGCGAGCCTGATCGCTGCGCTCTCGTGCACACCGCTGGTAGTGTTCGCCGTTTACAAGCTCTACCGCAGCTACGGACCGCCTCGGCAGAAGATCACGCCTGAAGCCGAGCGCGCGGCGACCGAACGCGGGATTTTTTTGACGCGCAAAAACGAGCTGCTGCAAGCCCGCGCTGATGCGCAGCGGCAGATGGACGAAGCGCGCGGGCGACGCAGCCGGCTGCTGGCGCTCAAGAAGAAGATGGAGTTCGTCGGGGAGGACGTGTACCGGAGCAAATTGCTCGACGCAGATCGCGCCCTTCAGATCGTCTGGAAAATGGAGAGCGTCGCAGCTCAAAGCGTCGAGCAGTACGACAAACAGGTCGCCGTGCTCGAGATCGAGGCGGAGAGCAGCCTGATAGGCACCCCGGAAGAGCTGGGCGCTGTTCTGGAAACGAAACAAGCGGAGCTCGCCGGCTTGCGCGACCAGATGGAAGAGCTCGAAATCGAGCTGGGCGCCATAGACCAAGTCGAGTTGCTGCTCAGGGCGGGGTGACTGACACCGTGAGCTGAAAAAGGATCAGCTCGTGTTACCCAGTCGTCCGCGACATCGCGGAGCTCGCACGTTTTACTCCGCGATTCGAGTTTTGGTCGACGACATCGGTCGTGCGACGGACGAGGATATTCGCGGCCGCGCGCTCAACGCCTTCGGCACGTTGGCGCTCTTATTCTTGCGCGACGTCCGTGCAACCGAACGCTTTCTACTGCGGTTTCCGCTGTGGGTCGACCTTTTGCAGAGTCTTCAACGTGCTGCAAGCGGCCAAGCTGCGCTCATGGTTCTCTTCAAGTATGTTTCCATGGTCGCCGACCAGCTCGGTGTGCAGCGCTTCCAGCAAGTCGTCCACAAGGTGTTACCCGAAGCCGAGGATAGCCTCATGACCATCGCCGAAGAAATGCGACAACTGGGCCTGAAGCAAGGTCTGGAACAAGGCTTGCAAAGTCAACGCGCCCTGTTGATGGAGCTGCTCCGAACTAAGTTCGGTAGCGTCGATGAGGCTGTCATTCAACGGCTCGACGCGGCAGACGAGCCCGCGCTCAAGCG
>DATDJP010000283.1:0-11212 GCA_036520475.1 Polyangiaceae bacterium
GGTATGCGTTGGGGAAGTCACGGTGCCCAGGCGATTCTCACGATGCGCGGTTGGGACCAGAGCGCACGCTTCGACGAAGCCTGGGCGCTCGTCGCCGCCACTTACGAACGCGACATTCACGTCCTCGCCAACATCATCGACATCACGCCCAAACCGCCGAATCCACCGCGGAAACCGAGAAAGCGAGCAGCTGTAGTGCATGGAATCCGGCCCGTCGCCGGGAGTTCGGCCAATCCTGCCGCGATTCAGAGCGCGAGCGGCGCGAGGCTGGAGCTCATCCGCTACTCTTGGAGGAAGACCCGTGCGGCGCGTCACCGTGCCGGGTTGACGGTTCGCTTCAGAAGCGCACGTTGAAGTTCGCGTCCGGAACCAAACTGGGTTTGTTGGTGGGCAGTTCGACTACCGGCACGAAAATATGCCCATACCCCAGACCCAGATAGAGATTGACGTGCGACCAACTGAGCGCAACGCCGGGGATGATATTGCCCCTGAAGCCGTGATTCTCCCGCATCGCGCCCAGTCGAGCACGCACCACTGTCGCGTCCCGCTCGGCACGGGCGTTGACGATCAGGTCACTTTGAGCAAGCAGAAGATTGCCGCGCAGCGTGAGCGCCACCACACGCGACAGGCGCAGCTCCGTTAGACTCGAAATCGACGCACTGCTCAGAGAAGCCGCCCCAAGCCCGGTATCGAGTACACTATTGGAAGGCACCTGGCCCGCCAAGCCGATATGAACATAGGTGAGCTGGACACTCTGGGTGATGAGTGAGCTGACACGCAGCGATGCGAAGACATCGACGGGGACCGCAAAGAAACCGGCGTCGTCGAGCTTGGATGAGAGCGCGTTCGCCTTGAAGTACACCACCGTTCCACGAACGGCGATGGTGAGGGGCTCGAGAAACCAATCGCGTACTTTGACGAACCCGTTGGCGACAGGCGCGTCCAGCCACGGAAACGCAAACCAAGGCGGCAGATAGGTGCCCACCGTGATGGGCGCGACGACGCCATACTCCGCGGCCAAGACTCCGAGTGAGAGCTCGTTCTGCTGCAGTGTGTACGCCGTGTAGTCCGTACGCTCCTGGCCGGGCACGTGGTCTGCGCGCGCGGCATACGTCCACCCGACGTGGGCGCAAGCGATCGCCGCTGCTAGCGTACGAGCTCGCACGGTTCGTTCGGTGTTGGACCGCAGATCCACTCCCCCTCCTCTACGCGCACACCAAGACGCTGGTCTGCTCGGACGCTGAGGACGGCCGTGCCACTCAGGCCGAAATCTGCAAGGTCCACCAGCGTTTCCAGGGTGCCGTCCTCTCTGAGTTTGAAGTGCGCTAGCGTCAGCTCCAAGTGCGCCGCGAGATCGCCCTGGATGTCGCCTGACAGCTTGCTGGCGCGCACGAGCAGGGCTTCAGGGAGTGGCTCCCCTAACCCGAGCGGCCGCCCGAGGTCGAGCTCCAGGTCGGCGGTCACTGTCACGTCGACCGCCGCGCCATCTACCTCGGGACGGTAACGGCAACGCTCTGCACGACCGCTGAAGGCGCGCTGAATCCGAGAGCGAGTCACGCCGAGCGTCAGGCGGATGAGTCCGTTGTCCTCGGCGCGGCTTGTCCCACCGCCGTTGAAACCCGGGCACGTGGTGCGCGAGCTGATCGCGCCCTGAAGGTCGAATAGGTACTCTCGATCCGTGTCGATGCTGCTACTGGCGTCGCGGGCGATCTCCCGAACCAACGACAATCCGGCGAACACGGCACGGGTCTCCATGCTGGGCAAGGCGCGCTCGAGCGCGGCGCGAGCGGTCCACGGATCCAGGGAAGCGGTGGGCGTCTCGTACTGCTGCGCCAACGCGATCACGGCAGGCGGAGGTTCGGGCGCTTCGGGTGCCGAAGCGCAGCCAAGCGCGGACAACGCGAGCGCCAGCGCAACTCCCTGCGGCCGTCGCTCCGCCCCGCGTGCTGCGGGTGCAGCGCGCGCTGCACGGGCGTCCTTCGCGAGAGCAGTCACCGTCCGCCGCATTGGAGCGACTCTACAGTGAACGCTCCGGCGCACGGGCGTCTTCACGGCGCAGTTTCCCTGAATCAAAAGGGCAAATGGCGGCGTGTGCGCAAGAAGGCGAGCTTGTCGGACGACGTCTTCACTGTCGGTGTTCACTCGGCCAACTCGCGTTGACACGCCGGCGCCGGCTTTGATACCGACGTTAGCAAAGGGGGGAGAATGCGAAGAATGCGACCTTCCCGTAAAAACTCCGTCCGGACCCTGGCTCCCGCTCTGATCCTGCTCTTTGGCGGCTCATGCGCACTGGATGAGGGGCCCGACGCGGATGGCGCATCTTCGGACTCGAGGCACCGGTTCTCGAGCCACAACGACCTCACCACGGACGCTTTGCAATTCCTGCGCGCTGGGGTGCTCGACGACCTGGAGGACGAACATGATGATTGGGCGGACGACGACGAAGCAGAGTCCGTCAAATGGGTGCACGCCGACAGCTGCGCATTCGGCGAGACGGTCGAGCAGATAAACGAGTTCTACCGCAACGCGGTGGACAACCTCGTACCGGGACCGACGTTCGAGCCTTGGTCGGCGACAGACGACTTTGGGCGTGTCATGCACCCCGCACAGGACTTCTATTCGCATTCGAACTGGGTCGAGCTGGGTTTCCCGGAGAACGACGATCCCAGCACGGTGGACGTCGTCGAGGGGATCTCCACGACGGACCTGGTCAACTTCAGCACCACGTTTGCCGGCCCATCAGGACTCGGCGAGTGGGGAGCGCCGGGACCTCTCGAGACGGTGCGCGGCGACATCTTGCTGGACGACGTGGTCGTGACGACGCTTGGCAACGTCGATGGCGTCGGAGCGCTCGACGTCGTGGATGTGAACGGCGACGGGAGGGTCGATAACGACGACGCCACCGTCGTGCCGATACCCTCGCATTGGAACATCGGACTGCTTCCACATCCGACTCGCCCGGGCGAAGCGGGCTTCGTGCCCGGTATCGACACGAACGGAGATGCCGAGTTCGAGTATCTCGAGTCCGAGGGCGGCGGACTCCCCATTCCCGTGCTGACAGGCGGGGCAGATTTCCGGTTCCTGATTAGCGGCGTTGGGGGCCGCCCCGTCCATGACGTGTTCGGAAACCAGTGTGATCCCTATCGACGCGACGCCGCCGGCACCGTGATGGTTCCCGTGCAAGCCAACACCTGCGCGCCGCCGCGATCACCGCACCCGTTTCCACCAGGCTATGTGGAGGCCGAGGATGACTACTCGTGCATCGCGTACCACGGGTCTCGGTTCGCGCTGACTCACAGCGGTTCGGCGCGGTCGGAGCTCAACAAGGACAGCAAGAGCGCGGCCCCAACCCGGTTTCCCAAGGCCCGGGCCCTCGCTTCACTCCAAAGTAAGTATGAGTGGTGCCGGCTCGTGCATCAGGCAGGGCTTCGCGGCGGGGACGGCGTGCTGATGTCACTTTGGGTGCGGGAGGGCGCGTCGGCGAACCCCGCGGGGACTCCATGCGGACCCGACGACGGCAGCGGACTCAGAGGGGTGACCGTCTCGATCGATCGCGTCGAGGTGCTGGATGACAAGGACATCGACGAGGACGAGCCCGGCGAGATCAATCTCTCTCTGGCACTCTATGACAGTCCCTTCGCGTTCCACCGATTGAGCAAATCGAAGGGCGGACCTGCGTTCGCCGACGACGATGGAAGCGCAGCCTCCAGCACTCTGCCTGCAGCAGCGCTGCCCGCGCCGGTGAGTTCGTGCGTCGGTTCGAGCGACGGCACTTTCCGCGTCGCCCTCCACGGTTGGGACGACGACGATGGGCCAGACAACGGCCCGGACCCTCTCGCAAACGGCGACTTCAACCAGCATGGCGCCTCTCCGGGAAGTGCGAACGTCGACGACGCGCTCGTGGGCTTCTCCGAGACGCTCACCGCCAGGGACGTCCCCATTGGATCGGCGATCACGCGCCAGACGACCTCGGGCGACATGCGCGTCACGTACAGCGTTTCCAGGGCCCCCGACCCAGACGGCGACGGCCTGGACGCCTGCGGAGAGTCCTTCCTCCGCACAGACCCTGCACGCGCCGATACCGATGACGACGGGCTGCTGGACGGACAGGAAGCAGAGCTGGGCACGGATCCACTGAACCCGGATACCGACGGCGACGGCCTGCCCGACGGCCAGGACGTCGATTGGCTGGCCGCCGCAATCCAGGCGCTTCCGGACTCCGCGCTCAAGGGCGGCGCAGGCAATCGTGGGGCACTGCTCAATCTCGTCGACAATGCGGAGCATCACTTGCGGAAAGACCATCTCGACGCGGCCATCCACAAGCTCGACATTCTGCGCACACGGCTCGACGGCTGCGGAGCGACGCCGGACAAGAACGACTGGATTCACGATTGCCCGGCGCAAGTCGAGATTCGAGCGCTCGTCGACCGGCTGCTCGCCGAGCTTCGTTGATTCGCAGACTCCCGTGACTTGAAGTGCTCCGAACGGGGCCCGTCGCGGGGAGTTCGGCGACATCTCGCCGCGATTCAGCGCGTGCAACGGCCCGTGTTCTCCGGCCAGCAGGCCGGGCCCCTGGAGAGGAAATCGGGATCATTCGCTCCACTGGATCGTCGCTCGCGGGCGGCCGCGCTCGGCCCGTCCTCCTCGCCACGGAGCCACGGACGTCCGCAAATGCAAAGCGTGCGGTAACCGCTGCGCCACGGGCGACATACCCCTCACGAAGCGAGGTCGCTTCACGGAGGAACACATGGACTACAAGCGAAGTGCAACGTTGGCGGCAGCAGTGGGCGTACTGGTACTGGCTGCGGGCTGCGGCTCCGAAGACACGGACGAAAATCCAGGCGCCACCGCGGATCGTATCAAGTGTGAAGGAGGCAACTCCTGCGCTGGCCACTCCGAGTGCGCAGGCGCGGACGCGAACAGCTGCCAGGGCATGAACGAGTGCAAAGGCCAGGGCTGGGTGTACACCGATACCGAGGACGAATGCGCTGCGCTTCAGGAAACCAATAAGGCATCCTGAGCTCGACGCACAGTGGCGGGATGACCATCCAGGGCACCTTGCATGGCATCGGCCTGCGCGCAGCGCACTACGCCCGAGTTCTCGAAGACGGCGTGCGCGCAGACTGGGCCGAAGCAGTTACGGAGAACTTTCTTCACCGCGGGGGCCGGCCATTGGCCACTTTGTTGAGAGTCCGCCGGGACATGCCGGTTGCCCTGCATGGCGTCTCCTTGTCTCTCGGATCGAGCGACGAGCTTTCCCGCGAATACCTGGACGGCCTGGCGGAGCTAATTGCGCGGGTAGAGCCGTGCATCGTCTCCGATCATGTGTGCTTTTCGAGCGTGAACTACGGCTACTCGCATGATCTCTGGCCATTGCCTTACACGGAAGAAGCGCTCGTTCACCTGACGCGACGTGTGGCTCAGGCGCAGGAGCGCTTGGGTAGACAGCTCGTGCTCGAGAATGTGTCCAGCTACGTCGAGTATCACGCGAGCACCCTGCATGAATGGGACTTCATGAGCGAGCTGGCACGTCGCAGCGGCGCCGGCATTCTCCTGGATTTGAACAACGTGTACGTCAGCGCGACCAATCATGGCTACGATCCGTTCGGGTACATCGACGCACTGCCCAGCGAGCACATCCGGCAGCTGCATCTCGCCGGTCACTCGGACTGCGGAGCCTATCTACTGGACGATCATGGCTCACAGGTGCCCGAGCCCGTGTGGCAGCTCTACCGTTACTGCCTCGAACGTCACGGCAGCGTGCCGACGATCGTAGAGTGGGACGAGAACCTCCCGAGCTTGGCGGATCTGGAAGCAGAAGCAGCAAAAGCGCGCCGGGCCGAGCTCGATACCCTGCGCTCACAGAGGCACGCGCTCGACGCGGCGGTGCTGCCGTGAAACTGGCGGAGCTCCAGCAGCACTTCTGGGACACGGTCCGCCAGCGCGGCGCGCCGCCTGCAGAGCTCGATCGCTCGTACCGTGGGACGCACGACCTGAGCGCGACCGAGCGCATGCGCATTTACCATCTGGCATACTGGGGCCGTCAGGTGAGAGTGCTCGCGGACAGCTTTCCGGAGTTGCACGCGCTGCTCGGAGAGGCTGCATTCACCCGCACGGCTCTGCGATACTTGACCGCCCGCCCATCGCGCGGGCCGCGCATCGAAGACATCGCTCCCGGCTTCGCGACGTTCCTGAGCGCTCTCGACCCATCGTTCGAAATGGCCGCGCACGTCGCAAGACTGGAGGGCGCCGCGCTCCAGGCGCTGATCGCGGCCGATCCGCGCCAGTTGGCGAGCGCAACGGAGGTCAATCCTGCTCGTTTCGCGAGCACGACGCTCACGTTCGTAGAGTCGCTAAAGGTAATCGAGGTCCGCTGCGACGCGCTCGCACGCGTTGCGCCGGAGCTCGCCGGACCCGCGCTGCTGTCGACGGCAGAGTCCGCGAAGGTTGCCATCTGGCGCAAGCGATTCGCGGTTAGAAGGTGCGTGCTCGATGCGCCGGAATTCCTGGCGTACGAGCTTGCGTCACGCGGCCAATCCATCGCAAAAATCTGTGCTGCCTTGTATGAAGAGCGCCCGCAAGCCGTCGCTGAACGCGCCGGGCGGATGCTCTCGCGCTGGCTCGCGCGTGAATGGATCACGCACTTCGTGGATGGGAACGGGTGAAGGGCGTGTCGATGCCAAGATTTCTACGTTTGCTGACCCTACCGTTGCTGGTGCTCGCTTGCACGCTCGCTGCCTGCTCCTCCAACGACACCGCCGGCGCCAACGACGTCGGCCCGCTGATGCGGCCCGGCGACGATTGCCTGGCCTGTCACTCGGCGAATTCGGGACGCAACGCACCCATCTGGTCGGCGGCAGGCACGGTCTTTCCGGAGCCCACGTCGAGCCAGGACGAAGGGCTCGCGAACGTTCGGGTGCACTTGAGCGCACCCGACGGCTCCTTGCTCGAAACGCTCATCACGAACGCAGCCGGCAACTTCTACACGTCGCGCCCGCTCCCGCGCGGCTTTCAGGTGGCGCTGGAGTACCAAGGGGAACGCATCGACATGCCGTGTCCGCCGCCCGGCGGTCTCTGCAACGCGTGCCACACGCTCCCCCCGATCGGCCAGGCGCCGGGCCGCATTTTCATCCCCCAGGCTCGCGATCCATCCCGGCCGCCTTTCGATTGCACTGATTTTTGACGCTCCATTCTCGGCGATGGCGCCGGACCAAGCGGCATCGCCCGTTCGCCGACGAGCTCCATGCGTGCCAGGAGCTCGTCGTGCGAAGCTTCTGGGCAAGCAAAGATTCTCCGCGGGCGGTGAGCTGCTGCCGTACGGCTACGAGACTCTTGCCGGGAAGGACTCCAGCTCGGGCGCCCGCGGAACGTCATAGAGCCGTCACGCCCTTCTAACGCAGCGAGCGTGGTCGCGCGTGTATGTTCGCCGCCGCTCGATGTTGCACAACCGCAATACTGGCACTAAGGCACCGGCTACGGCGCTGAGAGCTCTCGCGCTGGTCGCGCTCGTCACGATGATCGCGCCGTCCTGCGCGCCAGCCGCGCAGCGAGGACGTCATGCAAAGGCCGCGGCGCCCGTCGCGCCAGAGGCGGACGCAGCGACGCGTACTTCAAGCGGCGCGGCCAATCGCCAGAAGCGACTCCACGAGCGCTTCACTCACGAAGACGTGCTGGCGCTCTTGCGCATGGATGATTCCGTCGTGCCGGCCGCGCCGCCCGTACATCCCGCGCACACGATGTTCAACCGCGAGTCGGTGGTACCACCCATGTGCTACACGCGCACCGAGGGCAAGCACAACCCCTGCTACGTCTGCCATCAAGACAACCTCGAGGGTCGTCCCAATCACATGAATGATGGCGATCTGCAGGAGTCTTACAGCTTCAGCGACCTCGGAGCGACCAACCACTGGCGCAACTTGTTCGAGGACCGTTCGCAGGAAGTCGCCGCCATTTCCGACGCGCGGATCCTCGACTGGATCGCTCAAGACAACTACTCCGAGCTCGCGCAGCGGCTGCGAGCGGTCGACTTCAAGGGCTATGTTCCCGATCTAAAGGGTCTAGAGCTCGCGGCTGGGGCTTTCGACGCCGAGGGCTTCGCGAAGGACGACAGCCACTGGGTGGCCTTCAACTACAAGCCGATGCCGAGCACGTTCTGGCCGACCAACGGCGCGACCGACGACGTGATGATCCGCCTGCCGAAGCCGTACCGCTCGACGACCCAGGGCGAATACTCGCGCGACGTTTACAAGGCGAACCTCGCGATCGTGGAAGCCAACATCAAGGCGCTCGACGCCATTACCGTTGCGGCACTCGACGAGAAGACCGTGGGAGCGGACCTCGACGGGGACGGAAAGCTTCGCACAATTCGCCGCATCACCCGGCTCGCTCGCTATGTCGGCGCCGCTTCCAACATCATCAAACGGCCGTTCCTGTATCCGCAGGATACGGAGTTTCTGCACTCTGTCCGCTACGTCGGCGTCGACGACAAGGGCAACGTTTTCGTGCCTGCGCGCATGAAGGAGCTGCGCTACATGCGCAAGCGCTGGACCATGTCTGCGGCGCAGCTGTACGAAGCCTATCAACAGGAGCACAGCGCCAAGGACACCGGACAGCTGCCCGGCTACATCAATCGCGGTCCGCACGGCCTCGACAACGAGATGGGCTGGGTGCTCGCGGGCTTCATCGAAAACAAGAACGGTCGCCTGCGCGTCAGCAACTACGAAGAGACGTTCTATTGCATGGGCTGTCACACGTCGGCCGGAACGACAATCGACAGCACCTTCAGTTTCGCGCGAAAAGTCGACGGTGCCGCCGGCTGGGGCTACGTGAATCTACGCGGTATGCCCGATGCGCCCAGCGCGGGTGAGCGCAAGGGCGAGATCGCGACGTATCTGGAACGGGCGGGGGGTGGCGGCGAGTTCCGCAGCAATCCAGAGATGGAGGCGCGCTGGTTCACGGACGGCGTGCTCGACCCGACGAAGGTGGCTCGCGCCAAGGACGTGTACGACTTGATCACGCCTTCACGAGAGCGTGCGTTGGCGTTGAACAAGGCGTACCGAGTGATCGTCGAGGCCCAAGATTACATTTACGGCCGCGACGCCACGGTAACCCCGCCCCCGAACGTCTACGAGTCGATCTCGAACGAAGAGGCGCCGAAGCTCCCCAGGGAGCGAACGCATCGCTGGGACATACGCCTGGACTGGGGCCGCTCGCGTTGACGCCGTTAGCTGTTTGGCGCCGGACGCCAGCTTGTACGTAAGACAGCCACTCTAGAAGGACATAAACAGATGATGACCAAATTCTCTTCATGGATGACCGGCGGAGCCGCCTTCCTGGCCGCCTCGGCCGCGCTCGCCGACACAGCGCCCTATTTTCAGCCGTTGACCGAGTCGGCACCCGTGACGATGCCGAATAGCCCCGAAGAGCTCACCGCCCCGTGGGTGGTGCCCGCAGGCGTCAGCCAGAAGAATCTCACGAGCATGCGTGAGATAGAGTCTGACTCGAAACAGAGCGTCCTGCGCGCTCCGGACGTTAAGGACCCGGCGACGGGCGAGATCCTGTCCGCCGGCACTTCCCAGTCGATGTGGGACATGGCCGCTTACGACGCCACCGGCCGCTTCGTGTTCGTGCCGCACGAGACGCCGTGGTCCGCGGGTCTGAGCCGTTACGACAGCTGGAAGGACGAGACCCAGCTGCTCTGGAGCGGCAACGGGCAAGGCGCTCTGGAGAACTGGAGCAACGACTTCGCGGCGTTCGATCCCGCGACGTTCACTCCCAACTGCTCCGTGTTCGTCGCCGAGGAATGGGCCGGCGAAGGGCGCTTGATGGAGACCTTGAATCCGTTCGCGCCCGTCGAAAAAATTCAGGTCCGCGAGCTTCACAGCATCGCCAACGTGGCCCACGAGGGCCTGCGCTTCAGCCATGACGAGCGGACCCTCTACTTCGTGGACGAGTGGAACTCCGGTGCCATCTACAAGTTCGTGATGACCAGGAAGGGCGACTACACCAAGGGTCAGACCTTCGTGCTGGTGGTCGATGCCTTCAACGGCAACCCGGCAGACAACTGGAACGAGCAACCCGAGGGAACGCCGCGCACCGGAATGGCCACGTGGGTGCCGTTGACGGACAAGCACAACCGGCCGCTCACGAAGGCGGACCCATTCCGCAACGGTCCGACCAACGATCCGCGCACGGAGAGCAACACACGCGGCGGCCGTCCGGCGGCGGACGAGGTCAACGCCACTCCCTATGGTCGCCCCGAGGACATGGAAATCGGGCGCCTCGCGAACGGCAACGAGGTCATGTACTTCGCCGCGACCTCGGAGAACAGCGTGTATACGGTCGAGATGCTGGCCAACGACAAGGCGATGGTGCGTGCGATGGTAACGCCGAACACGCCGAAGAACGTCGGCTTCGCCCCCACCACGGGCGTGCTGAACTCACCCGACAACCTGGCGCAGGATGCGCTCGGCAACATCTTCATCATCGAGGATGCGCCGAACAGCTCGCGTACGGGCGGTGACATCTGGTTCGCGCGCGACACGAATGACGATGGCGTCGCAGAGTCCCTTGATCACTTCATGAGCGTCCGCGCAGACGGCTCCGAAGCAACCGGCATGATTTTCCACCCGCACGACCCCACCAAGTTCATCGTGACCGTGATGCATCCGACCAGCACTGATCTCGAGGCGACGCCGAACGGCTTTGGTGACGCGCTCTGGGAGTTCGACGTCAAACACGCGAAGGCGCCCGCGTGCACGACGAGCGCCTGCCCGAACAAGCTCGTCCAGAAGCTCCGCTGGGCCGGCGCGTTCGACAGCATCAAGAACGGCGACTTCACGCGCAGCTGCGCGCGCGCCATGATCAAGCAGCAGCTGCAGCGATAGCTCTGAGCGGCTCGACGCCGTACACCCCTCTCGCTAAAAGCGGCATCGGTCAGGGCGTCACAATCGCAAGCGCGTTGTGGCGCCCTTTTTTTGCGCACGTCATTCCGAGCCGCTGCGCGAGCGTGCAACGGCTCTTGCTATCCGGCCAGCAGGCCGGGCCCCGAGCGCGGGAATCGGTCGCCGTCCCTTCGGCGCCAGCGCGAAGAGGGTCAGGTGCGCTCCCCCGGCCTCCAGACTCTCGACAGGACCGGTAGACTCGGGTTTGTTGTCGTCGATGCGCGCGACGTTCGCCCCCGGTGGCGATGGAGGGCAAAAGAGCGATCCCG
>DATDJP010000284.1:0-2909 GCA_036520475.1 Polyangiaceae bacterium
CGGAACGCTGCGAGAGGCCCGCATCAGCTGCCGCCGTCACCCGCGCCGGCCTCGATCTGACCGGCGCCGGGAACGGGCTCTCCCCTCGCCCACTTGGCGCAGTCGTCGTCCGCAGGGTTAAAAACGCCGCACGGATTGACGCGGTCGTCGGTCTCCACTTTCGGCCCCAGCTGAGCTTGGATGGCATTGAATGCGATGCCGATGGACAGGCTGTCGCAATCGTTACCGGGGCCGGGCGGACCCGAGTAGATGTCCGCGAGACTGCAGATGAACCCGCGCACGGCCGGATACAACTGGCTGTCCGTACAAAAGAACGGGTCGTCCACCGGCACGTCCGGATACGTATCGGGATTGGGAAAGCGGCTGAGCTCCTTGAACAGATCATCGGTCTTCCAGCGGCCCGCGATGACTCCTTCCGTCAGCTGCCAGAGTCCGCGCTCGTCCTTGCTGATCTTGGCCGTGAGAAATGGCTGCAAGAACGTGATCTGTAGATCCGTGACGTCTTGACTCGAGATGCCGATGCGCAAACGCAAATTGAGGTCCGCGGTTCTGGCGACGAGCACGCCGTTCGTTACGTATCCGCGGATTGATTTGTGTGCCGGCTCGGCTTCGTTTTCGCCGACGTAAGAATCCTCCATGATCGGCCAGCGATCACTCCCGTCGAATTGCGGCGTCTTCCCGGCGTTTTCCGGCACGCTATCGAATGCGGCCGGTGAGTAGATGATTCCCGTGACGTCGTCGTCGTTGAGCTCGCCGTTGTAGCCGCTCACTCCGAACAACAGCGACACCTTGCCGGTGCCAATGTTCGCGAGGTACGCGTCCGTTCCAAATTCTTGCAGCGAGAGCTTCACTCTCGTAATCAGGCCGGCCAGACCGTTGTCGCGACCGTCCTTGTAGTCACCCACGACGCCCGCGAAACCAGGGCCTCCCGCATTCCTACAGCTGTTGTCCTGGTTCAAATTCGGATCTTCGGGTCGAGGATCGCCCGGGCCAATCTTCGTACACGTGTTGTCGAGGTCATAGCCGACGTCCCGATAGGGGTGGTTGGCGCCGCCGTCCGTCGCGACGTACGGCTCACCGAAATCGAAGTACGTCAGCGCCGTGACGAAGCTGATGTCCCCACCAGGGGGAGCATTCTTGGGCTCGTCCGGCCAACGGGCATGTAGGCACCCCGTGCTGCTATCCGGCCCACCGCCACCACTGCCGAGCAGCGACTCGTCGTATACCGAGCATGCGCCCGGGAGCGCCGTGGCGCAGAGCACGCCCGCTGCCAAAATTCCGATCCTCGCTCGCTTCATCCTGGTTACCCCGAACAGTTTCGTTGTTCCACGCTAGTAGGCGTCATGGAGCCGTGGCAGGAACGGCCAGGCCCTCGTTGACCAAGTCTGGATGGGTTTCTTTGCTGCAGGCGTCTCGAACCGGATCGAACGCGTCCGTGCAGTCGCTCAGAGGCGGGTCCAAGTCTACAGTGCCACCCAGACGCGCCTGAACCGCCTCGAAGCCGATGCCGACGGAGATCGAATCGCAAATATCACCCGGACCGGCCGCAGTGGCCACGATGTCCGTCGATCCGCAGATGGCCTCGCGAACGAATGGGTAACCCGCGCTCGAGGCGCACATGTACTGCGTGTTGCTTGGCGCCGCATTGCCCGGCTCGTAGAGGGGGTTCGGAAAGAACTTCACCTGCGAAAACAGGTCTGCCGTTCGCCAGCGCGCGGCGACTTGTCCCTGACGAAGCCGCCAGACGTTATCCAATTTCTCGATCCTCGCCGTGAAGAAGGGATCCACGAAGCGAAGGATCAGATCCACGACCTGTGTCTCCGCTATGCCAACGCGCAGCCGCAAGTCCGCGCTTCGCAACCGGGCCACGAGAACGTTGTTGGTCACGTACGCGCGCTCCGAGACCCACTTGGGCACATTGCTATTTTCGCCCTCGAACGAATCCCTGGCCACCGGCCATTCATCGCGTCCGTCGAACTTCGGCACGTCGGGGTTGGCCATGCCGAAGGATCCCGGGGTGTAAAGCTTGAACACGACGCTATCGTCGTCTGGTTGCTCGTTGTACCCCTCGACCTGCATCAGCAGGGAAACCTCGCCAGACTGGATGGCGACGTTGTAAATGGGCGTCCCGAAGGAGATCGGCAGGTCGTTCTCAGAGCTTCCTTTGAAGGCGTCCGCAACGAACTTGATCAGGTACCTGAGCCCATTGTCGCGCCCGCCTTTCAGGTCGCCGTAGCGGGGACTGAACCAGCCGGCGACGGGAGCGCAGCTGTTTTCGTCCGTGAGCGTCCGGTCGTTCAGCTCCTCGTTCTGCGTGCAGAGCTTGTCGAGATCGTAACCGACGGTCTGCCGCTCGGGTACGGGCTGCCCTTCCAGCGACACGTGTTCCTCGCCGAAGTCGAAGCTCTGCAGCGCTGTGACGAAGGTGGTATCCCCACCGAGACCCGTACCCGCTGGCGGCTCTGGCCAGCGCGCGAGCTGACACTCCGCGGGCGCGGCCGTTTCCCCGAGCAATGACTCGTCGTACACGGAGCAACCAGCCCCGTAAAACACGGCAGATCCGGCAAGCAACGCCAGCCGAGAGATCCCGCTACTCAAGAGACACGTCCACCGCACAATCCGAGCTTCAGGCTAGCACGGGTGGGCCCCGCGGGAGCAGCGTGACGCGCGTGTACTGGCGCGAAATTTATATAAATTGGGCGAGCTTGCGCCTGGAACGCCGGACGAAGGCGACATACGCGTCCGTTCGGGCTCACTGGACGACCGGGCGCACACCGAGCTCTTCGAGCAGCCAGTCCGCGCCGTCCACCGCGTCCATCACCCACAAGATGTAGCGCAGGTCCACGTGAATCGAACGCGAGATGTCGGGCATGAACAGCCAATCGGAAGCCATGGCTTCGTAGTTGCCG
>DATDJP010000285.1:0-11575 GCA_036520475.1 Polyangiaceae bacterium
CGTGGCCGCGTCCTGTGTGGGTTCGACCCACGCCACGAGCGTGATCTGCTCCTCCACCGGCCAGCGCTCGGTCGTGGGATCCAGAGACGTCGCGCCTTGCAGCTCCGCACGCTTGGCGACGGGAATGCGCACCTCGCTGAAGGCCGCTTCCTTGTGGAAGATCAGCTCGCGAGCACCGATCTGAATACGGTCCCCGTGTTCGAGGAGTTTCGGCTCGAGCACGATGCTGCCATTGACGCGCGAGCCATTACGGCTTCCGAGATCCTCGAACGAGGCTTCGCCGACGTCGCAGGTGATACGAGCGTGGTGACGGGATACCAGCGGGTCGTCGAGCATCAGGTCGCACTCGGGCGCTCTGCCAATCAGGCGCGTTCCCACTTCGAGATCGACGTTCATTCCGCTCGAGGAGAGGCGGAACCGTGCCTGTGGCTTGTCCCGTTGATCAGCGGCCGCCATCACGAGCCCTTCACCTTTCCGGTGCTCGGTTCGGTCTCTTGAGTTCGTAGACCGTGCTTCCAGAGCAATCGATAGAAATGGATCCGATCCACGCCGGCGGCCCGCGCGGCGGCGCTCACGTTGTTGCTGTGCCGGAGCAGCATGCCTTCCAGGTAGCGGCGCTCGAAGCGATTGAGCCATTGCTCACGAGCGACCTTCAGCGGCTGATCCAGCGCGATGGGTGGCTCTTTCTCGTTCTCCGCGGGAGGGATGCTGTCGGCGCCGGGCTGGGAGTCGATGTCTCCGAGCGCGAGGCAGCGCTCGAGATAGTTTCGAAGTTGCCGGATGTTGCCCGGCCATCGATAGCGAGCGAGCTTCGTCAAAAACTCCGGCGTGCGGAGCGCTGCGGCCTGTGGAACATCCGAGGCATTCAGGGTCGCGAGCATGTGATCGACGAGCAGCGGCATGTCGGCGACGCGCTCGCGTAGCGGCGGCAAGGTCACGCGCAACACGGCCAGGCGATAGTAGAGATCGGATCGAAAGCGCTTCTCCGCGACCTCGGTACGCAAGCTACGGTTGGTCGCCGCGATCACCCGCACATCGACCGGTGAATACGTGTTGCTGCCGATGCGCTTGACGTGGCGACGTTCGAGCACGCGCAGGATCTTAGGCTGCAGGTCGAGGCTGAGCTCGCCGATTTCGTCCAGGAAGATCGTGCCGCCAGAAGCCGCTTCGAACGCGCCCTGGCGCGGCGCGACCGCGCCGGTGAACGCGCCGCGCTCGTAGCCGAAGAGTTCGCTCTCGAGCAGCTGGGGTGGAATGGCGCCGCAGTCGACCACGATGAACGGCCCAGCCGCGCGCGTGCTTTCCGCGTGAATTGCTTCAGCCGATGCTTCCTTGCCAGTGCCCGTCTCTCCCTCTAGCAAGACGGTCGCCTGCGTGGCGGCCGCGCGGCGCAGGAGAGAGAAGAAGGAACGCGACGCGGCGGCGCCGCCGACCATCTGCCCGAAGCGGTCGAGCTCGACCGGGCCCGTGCGCTGCGCGTACCGCGACGAGAGCGCCTCGGCCGGAGTCACGGCTTCCGGCGCCGGCGTGTCTATGTCGTCGTCGGCGAACACGGCTGGGGGCATATTCTCAACTTTATCATCAGACCCTTCGTAGCAACCTGGGATATCCGAGCCGTTCGCCCGCGAAGCCCGGCCGCCTGGACACGCAATTCTAGCGCCTGGTCCTCGTGTCGGGATGTACCTACATGTGGTGTCGCGCTGGATGGACCACACGCGCTGCGGCTTTCGCCATCAGTCGTCCCAGTCGACACGTAAACGGTAGCTTTCCGGTGGAATTTAACGGCGCGACGCACTTTCCGAACGACGATCCACAGACGCGTTCGATCGTGAGAGCCAACCACTCAACGAAGCGGGATGCGACTGCTGCTGATGGTGCGCAGCATGTCGTACAACGTGTCCGCGTCTACGAGCTGAGTCGCCACGCCACCGAACTGGAGCTCGTCGCCGCTCGTGACGAGCTCACCGGTGTGCGCCTCGAGCTGCGCGCCGTTCAGCCAGGTTCCGTTGTAGGAGCCGAGATCGACGATTTCGAGCTGGCCGCTGCCCGAGTGCCGGAAGTGGGCGTGCAGCTTCGATACCGCGCGATTGCGCAGGACGATGTCGCAGTTTCGCGCTCTCCCGACCGAGATTCGCTCGGGATACGGGTTGGACTCGCGTTTCGTCACCGGGACCACCTCGCGCAGCTCGGTGCCGAGGCTGGACTCGGCCGTGCAGCCCGTGAAAGTCCTGAAAGTGAACGGCGCTGCGGCGCTGCTTGGTTCCATGGATTCCGGCGGGTCGCTCGGGATGCCGTCGACATCGCTGCCGAACACGAGCAGGAACGGGTCCCGATACCGCGCGACGAACACGTCACGCGACGACTCGCGGATTTCTCTTACCAGCTCCTGCGGCACCATCATCCCAGCACCCGACCCGTGCGTCCTTTAATCCTACTTCACGAGGCGCGCGCTGCCACCCCGAGGCTTGGCCGTCCTACAACGCGGCCGATTCGCGGTAGCCCGTGCGCTCCTCGAGCACGATGCGCTCCAGAAACGCGTGAAACTCGGACAGCTGCTGCTGGAAGAACTCCGGCTGATTCGCGTAGCCGGCCACGAGCACCGTCGGGAACTCCGCATCGCCGGCCGGCAGTCGATGCATGAGACCGGCGCGCGCGAGCACGAGCCGAACGCGCTTACGCTGGGCTTTCGTCGATCTTTTCAGCTCACTCAGATTGGCGACCTCGAGGGTCATGGCGAGCGCCTCGAGCGAGGCTAGCTGCGCCTGCCGACTTTCCAGCACCTGCACGACGAAGCGCTTTTCCCCGGTCGTTCCCTGCAGACCGAATTGAGCGAGCTCGACCCCGACTGCCGATACGCCTGCCAGGTAGTCTCGGCTCAGCATGTAGAGCGCCTGATTACTGTCGTAGTTGGGCGACGGAATCGAGCGCAGCCAGACCACGGCGCCGGTTTTCTCGTGCGCGAAGCGGAGGTCGAAGGTCGGCACCGTATCGACGGAGTCCGGCCGGTCGTCGCGATTGGTGTCGAACTCGAAGCTCGATTTGTAAAATCCTGCGTTCTTGGCGACCAGGCCGGAGGATGTTTGCCGGTAATTATCGAGCTGCCAGCCCGCCGGCATCATGCGGCGCGTGCCCGCGTCCGCGTAGCGCACTTCGTAGTCGTAGCGAGTGTGGTGAAAGCCCTGGGGGCCAAAGGTTCCACTTTGAAGCCCGCACGCTTGCACGAGCAGCAGCGCCAGCACACCCGTATGCAATGGCCATCGCATGGACGGCGCATGCTTTCACGATTGGAGGTTCTGGTCGAGGCTGCTACGCGGCGTGGAAAAATGGCCGCGCGCTCGTCACTTCGGCATGACGAGGCGGATGTTGAACACGTAATTGACCGCGACCGGCTTGCCTTCCCACATCACGGGCGTGTAGCGGCGTGAGTAGAGCGCATCGAGCACGGACTTCTCCATGTGCGGCAGCGTCTTCAGGATGCGGCAGTTCGTGACCGCCCCACCCGTCGTGATGGTGCAGCGCGCGACCATCGTGCCCTCGACCTTCGCCTCGCGCGCCTGCGCCGTGTAGAGCGGGTCGCGGCCGGAGAGCAACATCGGGCGCGTCATCCCGCCGCTGAACGACATGACCGTCGGCGCCGGGGCAGGTGCCGGTCGCGCAGACGTCGCAGACGTGGCAGGCGCGGGCGATGCGGCTGGCGTCGGCGCCGCGGTCTTTGGCGTGGCCACGACGGCTGGCGCGGGCTCGCTCGGCTCCGGCTCGGCCTTCTGCGTCGTGGTCGGACGCGTCCGCGTGCGGTCGACGGCGGCCTTGTGCGTCGTCGCCTGCTGCGGCTCTGGCTTCTCGGCCTTCTGCGCAGCCGGTACGAGCGGCGGGGTCACCTCCGGCGCCGGCCGCTCGACGAGTGGCGCTGGCGCAACGGGCTCGCTGGGCGGCGCGCCAGTGTTCGACGCCGCTGCCGCGGGGGTTGCCGGCGCGGCAGCGTTCAGGGCCGCGACGGGCTTTTCGGCCTTCGGCGTAGCCGGCGCGGCGACAGCTGGAGCGGGTTTTTGCGCGGGCGGCGGGGAGGCGAACGCGAAGTACGCGGCGCCCGCGGTAGCGGCGGCGAGCCCGACGGCGACCGCGACCAGGCCTCCGCGCTTCTTCCGTGTCGGCCGGAGCGCGCCGAAGTCTGGCATGGGCATCGCTGGTAGCGAGCTGCCCGGATTGCTGTGCATCCCCGAGTGCGTGCTGCCGCTCCAATCACGGACGTCGGGCATCGTCGGCACGCTCGCGGCGTTCGACGGTCGGATGGTCGAATGCGTGGCAGCCGTCTGATCCGGCTGCGGTATCGCCACGACCGTGTGCTCTTCCTCGGAAGTGCGACGCAGCTCGCGCATCGCCGAGTCGACGATGGCTCGGATGCGCTGGCGGTCGGCCTCGAAGCCGCGGAGCAGCAGGGCGCCAATCTCCTCGGGCGATGCGCCGAGGTTCTGTTTCATCAAAAAGCCCTCGAGCTCAAAACGCATCGCGTCGGCCGACGGATAGCGATCGTCGGGCTCCCGAGCCAAGGCTTTGAGACAGATGCGCGCGAGCTCGTCGGGGACGTCCGGATTGACCTCCTGAGGCGACGGCGCGTCGTCTTTGACGACCTTCATCAGAATCTGCACTTCCGACAGATTCGGCCACATGCGTCGGCCAGTGATGGCTTCCCACAGCACGACGCCGGCGGAATAGATGTCGGTCCGGCGATCGACGCTCTTGCCCATGGCTTGCTCGGGAGCCATGTAGGCAAACTTGCCTTTGATCATGCCGGTGCGCGTCTCGTGCGAATCGATCGCCTTGGCGATGCCGAAGTCGAGCACTTTGACGACACCCTCGTAGGTCACGAAGATGTTGTGAGGCGTGAAGTCGCGGTGCACCACGTTCAGCGGAGTGCCGTCGTAGTCCTTCGCCTCGTGCGCGTAGTGAAGCCCCTTCAGTGCCTCACACAGCACGTGAACGCGGTACGCCCAAGGGAAGCCGCCGCCCGGCCCGAGCCGCTTCAGCACGTGCTGAAAGGGCTTTCCCTCGAGGTACTCCATGACCATGAAGTGCCGGCCTTCCTCGCACGCGACCTCGTTGGTCTGCACCACGCTCGGGTGACTCAGCCGCGCTGCCAAGCGCGCCTCGTCCAGGAACATACGCAGGGACGTGCCGTCCTCTGCGAACGTAGAGCGCAGCTCCTTCACGACGGCGAGCTTGTAAAAACCCCCAGGCCCCTTGTGCACCGCCAGGTACACGTCGCCCATGCCGCCCTGGGCCAGTCGCAACAACAGCCGATACTTGCCTAGACTCGCACTAAGGGTTGGCGTGGTGGACTGACTTGTTCTGTGCGCTTGCATAGATACCCGGCGCAGTCATGCGCCAGTGTAGGGGAAAGTAGGAGTTCAAATATGGCGGGAGAACATAGGGAGCCCCCCAAATCTGCTTGCACTTTGTGTGCTCAGGCCTCGCTCCCGCACCCTGCATCGCTAACCCGCATATTCTGCCACACGCGGAGTTTAGTGCACGTTTCATCATGGAACACCAATGTTGCCTGCCGCGCAACACCTGATGCGCGCGGCGCTACGGGTCCACGTTCGCCGCTGCCACGGCTCCCAAAAATCTGCATCTATTCAGGCAATTTCGCCAACTCTGTCTCCAGGCCGGGCTCGAGCGGCCAAGCAGAGCTTACAGCCCTGCACAAAAGTTACATTTCGGTGCTACCTCCAATTGGGGAGTGACACTCCGAGGTAAACGTCGGAATCGCGCATACACAGGCAAATAGGGCCAAGCGCAGGAATTGTCGAGTTTCGAAAGGCCAGCTGACCAGTGTTGCGCGGTGCACAACGCTGAGCCGTCGTGCCTAGAGCTTGGTGGACCACGCAGCGCGCCATTCCGGCGTACGATATCAACCGTTTGAGCGAAAGGTGGGTCAAGGAAGGTTTCCGGCACGTCTCATGCAGGGAAAATGACGGGCGAGTAGGGCTCTCGATAAGGGCAAACCGTGAGCGATCACGGGGCGCAAAGCCAACGGGACTCACGAGTCGGCCGGGCTGCCGAAGGAGAACATCGATGAAACGTACCGATTCTGCGCGGCTAGTGGCGGCGCTTGCCTTGTTATTGGGAGCGTCGGGCTGCGCGGCGGAAATATCGGATGGCAGCGACGGCGCGGGAGCCGGCTCCGATTCGGTCCTCACAACTGACAACGGGTTCGAGGGCGTAAACGGCCTGCGCACCATAAACGGTCTCGATGAGCTCAATGGCCTGAAACTTACGAACGGTTTGACCATAGAGAACGGCCTTCGCACCATCAACGGTTTCGCAACTAAGAACGGCCTGCGCTCAGTGAACGGGCTGCCGGTGGATTGCACCAACGGCGTTCCCGGAGAGACCTGTGACGGCGTCGCCGACGGTTTGCTGAGCCCGGTGACGGGGCTGTTGAAGGACGACTTGGGCAAGCTCACGGCGGCCTATCTCGCCAAGTGCGCGCTCGCCGAGGGCGATGCCATCAAACTCAAGGACTACACGGGTACGCTGGTGACGCTGGTGGGTGCCCTGGGGTTGGCGCCCCACTGGACCACGGAGCTCTGCGACACGGCTTGCCAGGAGAACGTCTCCGCGTGCCTGATGGCGCTCACCAACGGGCAGGGCCAGCACGTCCAGATCGAAATGCGATCGACGAACCCAGCCATCGGCCAGGGCGGCACCTACAGGTATCAGGAGGCGGCTTTCTACGGGAACATGTTCACGACACCGCCGACCACCAGCTTCTGTGTGGGCAAGGACTTCGCGGGCCTGCTCGGAACGAGCATCCTGTCGCCGCAGCAACGCGCCTGCGGGTTCTGGCTGCTCATGGGCCTCGATTGCCCGTATCGTCAGGCCGGAAACTGCACGCGAGGCGGGGGCTTGCTGTTTCTATTCGGCAAACCCGCGTGCAGCATGGACGGAGACTCCGCGACCGCTTGCTCGAGCCCGTCCAGCTCGCCGTTCTCGAACTTCAACAACGGCGATCGCAAGTGGAAGAACGTGATCACCACATACCGCAACAGCAAGATGTAGACGAGAAGCTCAGCCTGCCGCTGAGCGACGCGAGGGCCCGGCACCGAAAAGTGTCGGGCCTTTTGCGTGGATGGGCGCGCGCTCTCACAGCTATGGCCGCGTCGCGCCGCCGGTCCACTCCGGCGTGAGCCCGAGCACCGTGGCGCCAGCGGCTTTGGCGCCGTCCAGCGCGCGCACGAACTTGGAGTAACCCGCGTCGTCCGAAGCCTGGAAGAATACGACGCGGTCCGGCGGGCTGCGCCCCGCGAGCAGGCCCCTCAAGTGCTCGGCGTAGCGCTCGCTCGCGACGGGTTCGTCGTTGACGAAGAGCTCGCCGTGTCGCTGCACACGCACCACGACCTGGTCACGACGCTGTGCTTCCGTCACCTCGAGTTGCCGCGTCGCGACCTGTACGGCGATATCTTTCTCGAGCAGCGGCGTCACGACCATGAAAATGATCAAGAGCACGAGCACCACGTCCACGAGCGGCGTAACGTTGATCTCGTTGTTCAGCCGCACCACGGGGCGGATCACGATCCAGCGTTTCGTCCGGCGCTTGCGCGTCTCATTCATGGCGAAGCTCCTGGACGGCTAGCGTCACGCCGCTCGCGCCCGCGCGCTGCACACTGGCCACCGCGCGCCGGACGTCTCCCACCGACAGCGACTCGTCGCCCTTGATGAGCACCCTGGACGCCGGCGAGAGCGCGAGCTGACTCTTCACCGCCGGTCCCAGACTCTGCTCCGTGTGCGCTTGGTCGTTCAGCCAGACGCGTTTGTCGGCCGTCACGGACACCACGATCAGATTCGGGTCCGTGCGCGCCGCTTCGCTGGAGTGGGCTTTCGGCAAGCGCACGTCCTTGCCGCGCTGGAGCATGGGCGTGATCACCATGAAGATGATCAACAGCACCAGCGCCACGTCGACGAACGGCGTGACGTTGATGTCGCTCTTGAGCCCGCGCGCTGGCCCCAGCTGCATCGCCATGGAGCTACTTCTTCTTCGGACTCAGGTTGCGCGCGACCAGATCCACGAGCTCGTTGGAAGACTCGGAAATGTCGACGGCGCGCGCTTCGACCCAGCTTTGCAGAAAGTTGTAAGCAACGACGGCCGGCACGGCCACGAGCAGTCCCAGCGCGGTCGTGACGAGCGCTTCGGCGATGCCGGCCGAAACCGTGCCGAGGCCCGCCGAGCCGGAGGCGGCCATCATGCGGAACGCGTTCACGATGCCCACGACCGTGCCGAGCAAGCCGACGAACGGCGCGACGGAGCCGACCGTGGCGAGCAGCCCCTGTCCGCGCCGCAGACTCTGCACTTCGCGCAGCGCCTGCCGCTCGAGCGCGCGCGCTACCGATTCCACGGTCAGGTCTTTGTCGTGCGTGCCGGCCGTGACGTACGCTTTGAAGCCCGCTCCGATCACGCGGCCGAGGTACGAGCTCCCATCGCTCGGATCGCTGACGGCCACGTGATCGAACGTCTTGGCCGCGAGCAGCGTGGCCATGCGCTCCGCAAAAACTCGGGAAGAGCGCTCCGCGCGCACGAACACGACGACGCGCTCGCAGGCGATCAGCAGCGAAGCCATGGACATCAGGAGTAGGACCGCGACGATGCCGCGCGCGAACCAGCCCATGTGCGCCCACAGATCCGTCAGTGTGAATTGCATCGAGTAGTCACGTGCCTTGGTGGGGGAGTGGGGGCGGGGGAGCGAAGAAGCGAAGCGGGGATATCGATCGGCGAGCAGGCTGGCAGGGCTCACTCGCGCATGCGCAGACTGACCTGAACGTTATACAGCACGGCCTGGACGTGCCCTTGATACGTGACCGGCGTATATTTGCGGGTCGCGAGCGCCTGCAACACGGCTTCGTCCATGTGCGGCTGGCCCTTGACGATGCGGCATTTTTCCAGGCGTCCCTGTACCGTAATCACGCAGCGCGCGATCACCGTGCCCTCGACGCGCGCCATGCGCGCCGCGCGCGTATACACGGGGTCTCTGCCGCCGAGCAGCT
Organism: Polyangiaceae bacterium; assembly: GCA_036520475.1. Lineage (GTDB taxonomy): Bacteria > Myxococcota_A > Polyangia > Polyangiales > Polyangiaceae > DATDJP01. Next base: position 9,040 of record DATDJP010000285.1, read on the forward strand.
GGGGCCGCGTCATGCCCGGACCGAACGGCAAGATCTCGTAACGGTGCGCGCTCGTCGCGCTGCCGAGCGCGGAGCCGGCTTGCGCACCACGGCCTGTGCCTCCCTTTGGGCCAGGGAGCGCGGCTGTCCCCCTCGGCGAGCCGCTTCCGACCGCTCGCGGCGGCTGCGCCAGGCTGCTACCGGAGGCAGCAACGCTCGGCGCGGCGGGCGCCGATTGAACGGGCTGAGCTTCCGTCTTTGGTTCGGGAGCGGGCGCGATTTTTTCGGGTTTTGCCGTGCGCCGTTGACGCGGTGTGGGTGCCGGATCGGGCTCCGGCCTGGCCTCGTGCTGCGCCGCTGGCGCCGCGACCTCTGCGGTCGTAGTTTCCTCGGATCCCCCGCCCGCCGGCTCGAGAGTTGGCGCGGCCAAGAAGGCGACCTCTGCGCCTATCGGATCGGCGGGTGTCGTTGAACGCGCGGGTAGCCAGATGGCCAGCGCGACGGCTGCAGCGTGCAGTGCGACGGATAGGAGGGTTCCCGCTCCAAGTCTCCGTTCGGCTCGCTGTCCACCGCGCACAATCGAGTCAAACATCGCCTGAACGAAACCTACCTTATCCCACCTCGCGAGTAATCTTCACCAGACTGAGCTGATTTAACAGACTCGCAGACGCGGCGCTACGAACCGCCTGGTTTGTCGCACGAACGGCGCAAGGCTTTTCAGCGGAGCCATGTGCTCGCATCCGCGCACGCGCCCGTTCGAGACGCGAAGAGCACGCGCAGCGAAGCGCTTGTTGAACGCGCTCCCGCATCCGCACAGCAGACCGTTCGATGTGCAGTGGTGCACTGGCAACTGCGCCGGTTGGACGGAGCGGTCTGTCCGTGAAGTGCGCGCCAAAGTTGCCCGAAAAAGTGTCGAAGCTTCTAGCCTGCGCGCGCCATCCGAGAGTATGCTGCCGGGCACGGGTTTTGGGCGAGCCAGCAACACGATGGTGCACGGGACGTGCTGGCGGCTGCGTCTACGGCGTGAGCCGTAGCGGAGCCAAAAACTGAGTCACGAGAGCCAATTTCTTGCAAATTCGCAGCAGTGATGATTCGGGTGGGCAGCGCGTCCCTCTAGGTAGTTCTGCGCGGAGGTGTCAGTGAATCACGTGCGTCTGAGACGCGGCTCAATAGCCGCTTGGGCAGTCCTCGGATCGGTCACTCTGTTTGCCAGCTCAGCGTTCGCACAAGTCGGCAGCGCGGTGCTCACCGGCAAGATCGTCGACGCTTCCACCAAGGCGCCGGTCGCCGACGCGGTTGTGACGGTGACGTCGCCCACGTTGCAGGGTGAGCAGCTGATGGTGACCGATGCAACCGGTCACTACCGCATTCCGGGTTTGCCGCCGGGCGAGTACACGATCCGCCTGGATAAAGAGACGTACAAGCCGTACAGCCGCAGCGGGATTCAGCTGCGTGCCGACACGACCATCCAGGTCAGCGCCGAAGTGCTGCCGGAGGCCATCAAGGAAGAGATCGTCGTCGTCGGTGATCCGCCGACCGTAGACGTCGGTTCGTCGAGCACCGGCACGAACATCAGCTCCGAGTTCGTGCGCCGCGTGCCCGTGGCTCAACCGGGTACGAAAGGTTCGCAGGTGCGTTCGTTCGAGTCCGCCGCCGAAGTCGCGCCCGGAGCGCGCTTCGACGACTACGGCACATCGATCAGCGGTTCATCCTCGCCGGAGAACCAGTACGTCATCGATGGCGTCAGCGTGAACGACCCCGCGTTCGGCATCAACGGCACGCCGCTCTCGCTCGAGTTCATCCAAGAAACGAACGTCATCACCGGCGGGTACATGCCGGAGTACGGCCGCACCACGGGCGGCTTCTTGAACGTCGTCACCAAGAGCGGCTCGAACGAATTTCACGGCAGCATCTTCGGCTATCTATCGCCGGGCGCGCTCCAGGCTGATCGCAAGGCGATCCGCACGGGCAACACCGTGACCACCGACTATAGCCTGAAGTATCAGTGGGACGCGGGCTTCGACATTGGTGGACCGCTCATCAAGGATAAGCTCTGGTTCTACGCCGGCTTCGACTATTTCGAGACGAAGTGGCAGCTCGAACGGAACCTGAACCGCAGGCTGATCGCCGACGGCGAGTACGTCACCAATCCCGAGACCGGCTACTACGAGACCGAGCGTATTCCTGGCACCAAGAAGTTCTACGACGCCACGGAGAGTGGTTTTCAGTACATCGGCAAGCTCAGCTACGCCATCAACCGGGATAACAAAGTGTCACTGCAGATGTTCGGCATGCCGCGCTTCTCCGGCGGCGACGGCAACTTCGGTATCAATCCATCGCGTGATTCGATCGACGACCTCGATTCTTTCAACCGCAACATCTCGGGTACCTATGGTGCTATGGCGCACAACTTCGACAGCTGGTCGAACGACGTCGTCGCCAAGTATCAGACCGCGTTCGACAACAAGCACACGTTGCTCGACGTGAGCCTCGGCTGGCACCATCAGGACGGCGGCCGCTTCCCTGCCGACGGGTCACCGCTCAACAACACGACCGG
>DATDJP010000286.1:0-35259 GCA_036520475.1 Polyangiaceae bacterium
ACAGCCGTCGTGAAACGCGCTCTGCGAGCCGTCGCGCGGCAGACCGTCGTACTCGGGGATGTAGAGGGCCGTGTGCAGCGGAATCACGGCCGAGTCGACGGCGACGGTGAGGAGCGGAGTGATGGGCTGACCCGTCGCGCCCCGGCCCCAGGGATACTGCCGCGCGTCGAGCTCGTCGAAGCAGATCTTCTGCTGCGTTCTCGGGCACACCTCCGCGCATTCGCAGTCGCGCCGCGCGAAGCTCACGGTCTTGCCGGAGGCCAGCGTGCCGCTACCCTGGACACACACCGCGTCGTGGAAGCCGCGCGGCACACTGCGAATCGTCTTGCAGTGGGGGTCCTTGAGACTCACGCTCTCGCCGCTGAACTCGGCCTCGCTCGGGAAGTCGTAGTACGTGTTGCGGAACCCCTCGAGCACGCGTCCTTCGAGCTTCATCGGAGCGGCACGTGCCGCGACCTCGCGGGGCGAGGTGGTATCGTCGCCGAGCACTCGCGCCTCGCGGGGTGCCGTCGCGGGCCGTGCTGTGCCCGTGTGGTACGCCCGCTGCTCTTCGGGGAACGGCTCTTCGCTGCTGGGGAACGGCTCGTCGCTGCCGGGCAGCGGCTCGGCCATCCACGTCGAGCCCGCCGTGGCGCAACCGCAGACGAGCGTCGCGCACAGCCCGGCCGCCACGCGGCGCAGGACGTGTCTCAAACGGCTTTCTCCGGATCGCGCTCTGGCACCCGCTGCACGCACTGGTCCGGCCGATCGCGCGTGATGACGCTCATCAGCTGCTCCGTGTGCGCTATCCACACGCCCTGAATGTGTTCGGGTACCGCGAACTCCGCCAGCGTCTCCTTGAGAATCTGCAGGCGGCGCATGAACTGGCCCCCCATGATCGGGTGCGGCGCATGCGCCTCCGTGAGGGGACGGCCGGTGTACTCGATCGCCGCACCGAGCAGGCGCGCGGCGAACTCGTATTCCTTGTCCTTGACGCGCTCGCGGCTCGCGTTCCGAAAGAAAAATCCAATCATCACGTCGTCGAACGCGCGATCGATGAAGCGGTCGATGATGACGCGCAGGCGCGCTTCGCCCCCGAGCTGGTCGAACAAACTTGGGGGAGCCATGTTTCAAGGCTACCCGTCTGCGCCAGGCCTCGCAAATTGGCCAAAAATTTGGCCGCCTGCCTCGCTTTGGGACATGGCTGCGATGCCCCTGCCGGGAACCGGCCTTTCTCGCGGCGGCGAACATGCTAGGAAGCGCGCGGTCTTACATGGTTCGGCAGGCATCAGCGCGGCGAGCAGGGTGGGCACGGCGCCTGGGCGTGGCGCTGATCGCCAGCGGCGCCTGCGCGGCCCTGGCGCCGGGCGTCCAGACGGCGCGCGCCGAGTCGCGGGCCAAGGTGGCTGAGGAGCGTTCGAGCAAGCGCAAGAAGTCCGAAAAGAGCGGCGGTGGCGGGTGCCGCTTGCAGCGCGCTCAGAGCTTTTTGAAGCGCCCGAACTTCGTCAAGGGCGGGATGCTCCAGGGACGGCAACATCAGCGCGCGCTCGAGTACCGCGTCGAGCACTACGGCTGGATCGAGGGCCTCGGTCTGGAGTCATTGAATGCCAAATCGGCATTCTCGCACGCCAAGAGCGTCAAGTTTCTCGGACTCCCGCTGAGCGTGCACGAGAAGATCGCGCCGGCGCTGCGCTGCGTGGAGCGGCGCATCCAGAAGCGCTGCAGCAAGTCGGACTCCCGCTACGTGCCGCGCGCCGTGGGTGGTTTTCGTCAAGGCAACACCTACCGCGGCGGCGAGGTCTCGAATCATCTGTTCGGGATCGCCATCGACATCGATCCGGATAAAAACCCGTGCTGCGGGTGTGTCAAGCCGTGGCCCGATCATCCGCTCTGCAAGGATCCGTCGCGATCGATCTACGAGAAGACGTCGCTCACACGCTGCTGGATTCGTGCGTTCGAGCGCTACGGCTTCTACTGGCTCGGCCGCGACGAGCTCGAAGACACGATGCACTTCGAGTTCTTGGGCGACCCGGATCGCATCGAACCCTGAGCAGCGGCGCGCGCTACTTGGACGAGCTCAGGCGGCGGATCCGGCTCTGGGCGGCCATGTTGCTCGGGTCGAGGCGCGCCGCTTCGCGCCAGAGCTGTGCGGCGCGCTGTTTGTTGCCGGCGTGGGAGTACACGTCGCCGGCGGTCACGTGGATGGCGGCATCTTCGGGCGCCAGCTGCCGGGCGCGGTTCGCCCACGCCACGGCCGAGCGCTTGTCGCCGATCAGGCCGAGCGCGCGACCGAGCCCGGCCGCGGCCGCCGCGCTGCTCGGATCGAGGATCGCCGCGCGGCGATAGAAGCGTTCGGCGCGTGCGCTGTCGTGCTCGTCGAGCGCGTTCTCGGCGATCTTGAGGTTGTGTTGCGCCGCGGCGCGCACGCTGCGCGCGTTGTTCGGCTTCGCGTCAACGGCGGCGAGCCAGGCCGCGCGCGCGGATTTGACGTCGCCGAGGCGGGCCAGCGTGTCGCCGAGCAGGGCACGCACTTGCGGATCACGCGGCTTGAGCTTGTCGGCGCGCCGCGCCCAGGTAGCGGCCGCACGTGCGTCGCGCCGCAGCAGTAACACGCGTGCCAGGCCCGTCATCGCTTCCAGGTTCCGCTTGTCGAACTGAGTCGAGAAGCAAAAGGCGCGCTGCGCGGCGTCGATATCGCCGCGCACCAGCTCCTTGCGCGCGCGCAGCAGCTGCTCGCGGCTGACGAGCTGTGCGGGTCCGGTCGGCGCTTTTCGACCCGCGATCAAGCTGGCGCAGCTCGGCGCCTTGCCGAGCCGTTCGCGGATAGCCGTCAGCTTGGCAGTCTCCGCGGGGGCGGTCTCCGCAGTCGCCTCGGGGTCGTCGTCTTCCGGCTCTGAATCCGCGGCCGGCTCCGGAGCTGGCGCAGGCGCGGTCGCTTCTGGCGCAGGCGTCGCTTCTGGCGCAGGCGTCGCTTCTGGGGCCGCTTGCGGTTCGGGATTCGGTGCTGCACTGGGCTCCGCCGCGGCGGGCGCTTTGGGGTGTGGCTCGTGCAGCGCCTTGCGCGCGGGCGCCGGCGCCACCTTCGCGGCCGCGTGCGCTGCGGCCGCGGCGCGCTGCGCTTCCTCTGCGCGGCCTTTTTTCACGAAGTAGAGGACCAGGACGACCAGCGCCGAAGCCAAGGTCGCGATCATCACGAGCAGCAGGGCGGTGCCCAGGCTCACGCGCGGCCGTGGCCCTGGTGCACGGCCGGTGCGCGGCGGCGGGGGGCTTTCGGTCACTGCGGGCGGAGCGTTCGACGCGAGGCCGTGCGGGACGGGCAACGACGGCGTGATCGGCGGCGCTTCCCCGTCCGCCATGTCGAGCGCGACGTCGACCGTCGCCATGATGTTCGTCGTGGCAGGTTGCTGCACGTGCTCGACGTGCACGCGGCCGGAGCTCAGCACCAGCACTGCCGCGAGCGCGCTCGGCCCTTCGAGGACGCGCGCTTCTTCGTCGAGCGTCTGTCCGGTAGCTCCGACGACCAGGCCGTCCGACAGGTCCACGTCCACGCGCACGCGCGGGTTGTGAAACGTGGCGCGCACGGCGTGCGACACGCCGGAGAGCGCGCGCAGACAGCGCGCCGCGCCGATCACTTCGAGCCGGGTGTCGAAGGGCCCTTTCGCTTCTGCGCGCGCGCGCAGCGCGCGCTCGGGCTCCGCCAGCGCCGCCAGCGTGCCTTTGAGGCGTACCACGCCCGGTACGGTCGCCTGCTCCGTCCACACCTCGTCCCAGCGCACCACCAGGAGCGAAGCCCAGCGCAGGCGTGTATCGCGCCGCATCCGGCGCACGAGCTCGTACCCTTCGCGCTGCAAGTGTGCTTCGCCGATCAGCAGGATCGCGGGGTCGACCTGGCGCAAGCGCGCGAAACGGACGTCCGTCGGATTCAAGTCCGTGACGACGACGTTGGCGCCGTGCTGCCGCAGCTCCTGAGAGACGTTGTCGGCGCGCGTCGTGTCGTCGTCGGCCAGCGCCAGTCTGAGCCCTTGAATGTCGGACGTGCTGCGTTCGGTGTCGGCATTGTCGGCGCCGAGCAGCTGCACGGTGCCGCCCGCGCGTTCGTCGAACTCGTAGCGTAGCGGTTCCGCGAGCACCACGTGGCGGCGCACCCGCGTGACGAAGTCGTCGATGAAGTGAGCCAGCGGGCGACCGCTGCCGAGCACGAGCCGGACCGCGTCTTTCTCGTGCCCTTCGCCCGCGCTGACCGTCAGAATCCCGGTGCGCAGCTCCTTGCTGAGCGCTTCGACGAACTCGTGCAGCGTCGCCTCGCCCACGACGCCCAGCGATTCACTGCCACGCTCGGGGATTTCCCGCGCGAGCCGCGCGATCTGGTCGGCGATGGCGTCCACGCTGGCCGAGCGCGGGATGATCGCCGCCGCGCCGTGGCGAAAGGCGCGCAGGCGCGCGTCGAGCGCCGTGTTGTCGTCGAGAATGGCGACGGGCACGACGGAGCTGAGCGGAGAGCTCGTGAGCCGTGCGAGCGTCTCCGAGCCGCAGTCTCGCGCGGCGTCCCCGACGAGCAGGATCAGGTCGGGTGCCGCGGCCACCACGGCGTCGACGACCGAATCGCTAGTGGCGGTCTCGACGTGCACGCGGTGCCGTTGCAGCGCGGCTTCCAGACCTGGCTGCGTATTCTCTCCCGAGCCCACGAGCAGGAGCGACGGCTCCACGCTCTTGCCCGGGCGGCGCGCGTACCGAGCTCTTGCTGCCGCCGGCTCGGGCGTGGGTTCGTTTGGCTCCGGCTTCGGAGGCGCGGAGAGGCTGCCGGTGGATCGCGCCGGCTCTGCGGCTTCTGGTGCGCTGCGCGCATGTCGCGCGGGGGCGGGCACGGTGCTCGATTGGCGCGCCGGCAGAGTCGGTGCCGGCGCCGCGATCGAACGCACCGCGCTGCTGGTCGACGTGGTCGGGTCGCTCGACGTCGTTGACGACGAGGCCGGCGGAGGCATGGCAGTCGGTGAGCTCGCGGGCACGCGCAACGTGCGCCGCGAGAGGCGCGGCGGCGGAGCGGTCGGCAGATCCGCTCGGACCACGCCGCTGTGTTGCTCCGGCGTCTTATCCACTGGCACGCGTAGCAACGGAGCCGGCGCGGCGGGCGCCGCCGAGCGCGCGCGTACGCCCCCATCTGACCCGCCGGCTGGCCGCGGGGCAGGAGACTTGACTTCCGCTGGATCGCGAGACGACCCCATTCCAACCTATCATCGCTCAGGCGCGTGCTTGGGGCCAGGGAGCCCGGCGACCGCGCGTGCAATTGGTGGAGCGCGAGCGCCCGCGTTATCAACAGCCGCGACTTCGCCGTCAAATCAGCAGGTGCGTTAAATCTGCGTGGATGTGGCCATTGGTAGCCAGAACGTTGCCGCGTTCGAGGCGAGCGGGCGAGCCGTCGAGACTCGTGAGCCGTCCGCCTGCGGCCAGCACCACGGCTGCCCCGCCCGCGAGATCCCAGGCGTTGACGACGCGTTCCCAGTAGCCGTCGTACGTGCCGTCGGCGACGAAGCACAGGTCAATGGCCGCCGCGCCGCAGCGGCGCACGGCGCGCACGACCCGCTTCACGCGCACGAACGTATCGAAGTTGTTTTCCGGCGCGCGAGTGCGGTCCGTCGGAAAACCGGTAGCGAGCAGCGCGTCGCCCAGCTGGTCGGTGCTGCTCACGGCGCACTCTTTTTGATTTCGCAGCGCCGTACCACCCTGCCAGCCGATCCACTCCGTGGCGAGGCTCGGCGCCACGACGGCGCCTGCCACCGGCACACCGGCAGCCAGCACGCCAATGCTCACACACCAGAACGGGTGACCGTGCACGAAGTTGGTCGTGCCATCCAGCGGGTCACAGTAAAACGTCAGCTCGGCGTTCGCTTCGCCGCCGATCTCCTCGCCCACGATCGCGACGCCCGGCGCCAGGCGCGCGAGCCGCTCCCGGATCAACCGCTCGCTCGCCACGTCGTATTCGGTCACCAGATTGGCGCGAGTCTTCTCGGCCGCCTCGGGTTTACTCCGCCAGCCTTCGCGCACGAGCTCGGCTGCTTCGCGGGCGACGCTCAGCGAGACCTCTGCCAGCTCCTGCCAGCTCCGCTTCATCGAGCGGTTATAGCGCGGCGGGTGACCGTCATCCGCAAATCAGCCAGGCCAGAGCATGGGGGACATGAACACCACGATCAGCGCGATCAGGACCGTGAGCGGCGTCCCCACCTTGACGAAGTCGCTGAACTGATAGCCACCGGGCGCATAGACCAGCAGGTTGCCGTGGTGGCCAATCGGCGTGAGAAACGACGCGACTGCGGCCATGGCGACCGTGATCACGAAAGGCTCGGGGCGGTGACCCAGGGTGTGAGCCAAGGCGATCGCCACGGGCGCGAACAGCGCGGTGGTCGCGGCATCCGACATGAACTGCGTGATGATCGCGACGATCGCGAAGAGCGCCAGCAGGATGAACAGCAGGTCCCAACCCGCGACGCTCGACTTGATGACATTCGCGAGCAGGTCGGCGGTGCCCGTCTTCTTCATGGCGGCGCCGAGCGGCAGCGCACCGGCGATGAACACGTAGATCCGCGCGTCGATGGCGTCGTACGCCTGGCGTGCCGTGATGCAGCGAGTCAGCACCATGGTGACACCACCGGCCATTGCCGCCATCTCGATCGAAAGGACATCCAGCACGGTCAGGAGCACCGTCCCGGCCATGATCGCGGCGGCCAGCGGCGCCTTGTTGTGCAGGCGTGACTCGCCGACGAACGGTACGATCATCAAGAACGCGGGATCGTTCTGGACGCGCTTGAGCGCATCGTCGTCGCCTTGCAGCACGAGCACGTCCCCCGGCCGTAGCTTCAGGCGTGCCATCTCGTCGCCGAGCCAGCCCTGCCGGCGCCAGATGCCGAGCACGATCGCGCGATAGCGCTGGCGAAAATCGATCTCGCCGAGCGTCTTGCCGACCAGCTCCGAGCCGGGGGCCACCACGGCCTGGCTGAGGGTCTCGGCGATCTCGCGTTCGTCGCCGTCGGTCGGCGCGGGCAGCTCGCGACCGTACTGTTCGATCGGGTGGAGCTCCAGCCCCGGATGCGCCCTGAATGCGACGATCTGATCGGGGGTGGTGCGCACGAGCAGCACGTCGCCGGCGCGCAGCGTGCTTTCGCCGTACAGACGTCGAATGCGCTTGCCGTTGCGCAGCCAGCCCACGACCTTGAAAGCGTAGCGCTCGTCCGCTTCGACGGTGTTCACGGTTTTCCCCAGGAACGGCGAGTCGTCTCGGATGGTGAGCTCGGTGAAGTAGTCGTCCAGGCGGAAGCGCGCGTTCGGATCCTCCGCGGCGCGGCGCGACGGCAGCAGGTAGCGCCCCAGGAGCAGCACGAACAGCGTGCCAACGACGGTCAAGGCGATGCCAATGGGCGCGATCGAAAACAGACTGAGACCCGGTTGTCCGGCTTGAGATAGCGCGGCGCTGGCGATCAGAAACGCGGGCGCGCCGATGATGGCGATCGTCGTGCCGAGTGAGGCCGCGAACGCGAGCGGCATGAGCAGCTTGGACGGCGCCATTTTCGCGTCGCGCGCCAGATTGAGCGTGACGGGAAGCATCACCGCCGTCGTGGTCAGGTGGTGTGTGAACGCGCTGAGCACGGCCACGGCGGGCATGATCACTCCGATCATGCGCGTGTACGAGTGACCCGCGAGCCGGCCGATCCAGCGGCCCACGCCGTCCGATACGCCGGTCCTGTACAGCGCTCCGCTGAGCACGAAGATGCCGGCGACCACCACCGCGGGCTCGCTGCTGAAGCCGGCCAGTGCTTCGCGGGCATCGAGCAGATCCGTCGTATACAACGCCAGGATGATCAGGATCGCGACGACGTCGTTCCGCAGCCACTCGGTGAGCAGTAGCGTGAACGCGACGGCCAGGATGACCAGGAAGGTCCCCTGGTCAGCGGTCAGTCGCGTGAACAAGCCTGGCTCCTCTCACCGGCGTCTCCCCAGCGGCATGGCGTGCCGATCAAAATGGTGTGCCGATCAAACCGAGCCGGCGCTCACTTCGTCTTGCGCCAATTGCTGTTCCTCCCGAACGATGTGGAGGCCTTCGACGGCGAGCCGCACGAACAGCGGCCCGAGCACCAAACCCCAGGTACCGAATACCGTGATGCCCCCCAACATGGCCACCAGCAGGGCGAATGTCGGCAAGCGCAGCTGCCCGTACCGAGACAACATGGGCCGCACGAAGTTGTCCGCGATCGAAATCACGATGCCCATCACGAGCATGGCGATCGCGGCGGCGGGTCTGCCGGCCACGACGAGCCCCAGCGTCACCGGCGCCCAGACGAGCGCGGCGCCGGCCGACGGAATGAAGGCAGCCAGTGTCGTGAGCGCGCCGAGCACGGCGGCCTGCGGCAATCCGAGCACGAAATACGCGATCGTCGCCAGCGCTCCTTGACCGACCGCCGTGAGCCCAACGCCAATGAACAGGCCTCGGCCGGTCTCGGCGAACGCGTTCGCGAAGCGGTGAAAGTGCGACCGCCTGAGCGGAGAGTGGTCGGCGAGCCACGCATAGAGGCGTTTGCCGTCCACGAGGAACACGTAGATACCCAGCACGAAGATGAACATGCCGATCAGCGCAGTGGCCGTCGCGCCGGCGATGGTGCGCAGCGTTCTCCAGGTGCTGCTGCCATGCTGGCGCATGTAGTTCATCACCTGGTCCGGCCCGATGCTGAGACTGCCCATGCCGGGAATCGCCGGGAGCTTCGGCTTACCCGCGGCCGGTTCCGGTGCGGCCTTGGCGTCCGGGGGGGGCGGCTTGGGAGCGGCTTTGGGATCCTCGGTGCGCTTCGGGTCACTGCCGCCAATCGCGGAGAGCAGCGCAGACGCGACGTTGGGCGACTCCGAGACCCGGCGCACCTGAGCGATGCCTTCACTTGCCAGCGACACGCCGAGCAGGGTGAGCGGGACTAGCGCGCCGAGCACGAATGCGACCGTCAGCACGGCTGCGGCTCGGTGGCTGCCGCCAATGCGGCGGGCGAAGCGCTGGTGCAGCGGATGCGCCAGGACGGCCGTCCACGCGGCCATCACCAGCGGCACCCAGAGCGGCACGAAGGTGATCATCGCTGCGACGCAGAGCAGCACGACGGCGCATTGCAGCGGCCCCGACAGCCCGCGCAGCCCGCGCCGCTCCACGCGGCCGGCCCAGTATCCGCGCGCATCCCGGCCGCGTCGCACGCGTGGCTCGCTGCCAGTCCGTGTGTGCGCGGCCTCGCGCCGCGCTGGCGGGGGCGAAGAAGAGTGGGAAGAAACGCGGTGCATGCTTTCTCCCGCAAAAGCACGTGCTGTGCCGCGGCCTATTTACGGCGCGGATCAGCCCGGAAACGCTGGCGCTGCGCTGAGACCGTCCACGGCCGCCGTGGCGATTTGCCGCAGCGCGCTCAGGCGCTAGCGGTGGCTGAGCCGCAGCACTTTTTGTACTTCTTGCCGCTACCGCAGGGGCACGGATCATTGCGACCCACGGCCGGCCCCTCTCGCCGCACCGGCGGCGCCGTGATGTCCTTGCCGTCCACGAACACCCAGCGCGAGCCGTCCTTGCGAAAGGTCGCCCGCTCGCGATGGTTCACGGTGACGCCCTTGAGCTTGTAACGGGCGACGAACTCGACGGCGCCCCCGACGTCCTCGGGTCCACCTGCTTCGGTCTTCAGGATCTCGAGACCGAGCCAGGTGCTGCTTTTGGACCACGCTTCGGTGCTGTTGCGGTCGACGTCCTTGGCCGTCTCCGGGTCGTGCGTGCTCAGGATGTAGTCCACGTTCCCGAGAGCGTATGCGGCATAGCGAGCGCGCATCAGCGCCTCGGCCGTTTCCGGCTGCGCTTCACCCTTCAGGTACGGTCCGCAACAGCTTTCGAGCGACTCGCCTTTTCCGCACACACATGCCACTTGGTCTTGTCTCCCTGGTGCGCCGCGGCAGGCGCCTTGGCGTCAACTTTTCAGCGCCGCGACGAGCTTCTGCTGGATGCCACCGAACGCGCCGTTCGACAAGAGCGCGATCACGTCGCCGCGCTTGGCCTTGGCCGCGACAGCCTCGACGATCGCCTCGACGTTCTCGAAGGTTTGCGCGGGCTTGTCGCGCTGTCGAAGCTTTTCTGCGAGCTCTTTCGTGTCGAGGCGCTCTGCTTCCGGGATGACGCGGCCGAGTGGCGCGAGCAGCACCTCGCTAGCCGCGTCGAAGCTCTCGGCATAGGCCTGTTGGTGCGTGCTCCGACAGGCCGTGGCGCTGCGCGGCTCGAAGACCGCGAAGAGCCGCGCCTGGGGGTGCCGTGTGCGCAGGGCCTGGAGCGTCTCCCGCACCGCCGTCGGGTGATGCGCGAAATCGTCGTACACGAGCACACCACGAGGCGTGGTGCACTGCTCCTGACGGCGTCTGACGGAGGCGAAATGCGCCAGGCCCGGCGCAACTTCGGCGAAGCGGAGGCCGTAGCCCTGCACCGTCGCCGCGATCGCGGCCAGCGTGTTTCGCAGGTTGTGTTTGCCCGACAAAGGCACGACGTAGCGACCTGCGGCCACACCGCCTGCAAACAGGTCGAAGCTCGTGCCGCGCTCGTCGGCGAGCGACGTGGCAGCGAGCCAGTGTGGCGCAACACCGGCGGGAAGCGCGTCGCCTTCGAGCGCGAACCAGGCGATTTCTGCGCGGCAATGCTCGCGCACCAACTCGACCACGACCGGGTCCGCGGCGTTCGCGACGAGCAGCCCCGACTCGGGCAAGCTCGCGACGAAGCGGCGGAAGGCGTTCACGTAGTCCGCGAAGGTCGGATAAATGTCGACGTGGTCGTGCTCGATGCCGGTGATGATCGCGACGTCCGCCTGATAGTGCAGGAACTTGGGCGTCTTTTCGAAGAAGGCGGTGTCGTATTCATCGCCTTCGATCACGAACGGCGGGGCGCGCTTGGGTCCTTGTGCGTTGCGCAGACGTGGTTTGGCTTCGGGCACCGGCCGGAAGCTGTTTTGGAAGTTCTTGGGGATTCCGCCGATGAGAAACCCAGGACGGCGTCCGGCTGCCTCGAGCAACCAGGCCGCGAGGGCCGTGGTGGTGGTCTTGCCGTGGGTGCCGGCCACGACCAGCGGCGACGTAGCGGGCAGCGCAAAGCGCTGCAGCGCGCCCCCTATATGCGTGTGGGCAATGCCTTGCTCGAGAGTGGCGATCACCTCGGGATTGTCCTTTCGGACCACGTTGCCAACCACGACCAGCTCGATGGAAGGGTCGATGTGCCGGGCGTCGAACCCCTGAAGGCAGCGCACACCCCACTCTTCGAGCTCCGGGCCGATGGGCGGATCGAACGCCGTGTCGCTGCCGGTCACCTCGTGCCCCAGCTCGCAAAGCAGGCCTGCCAGAGCTCCCATTCCGCTGCCGGCTACGGCAATGATGTGAATCTTCATGAACCTTCAGTGCCTTCCCGTAAAAAGGCGTTGCAGTGGCGAGAGAGTTTTACGAGCAGGTTTGCGCCGCTGGCGAGCCCACCTTCGTCAGCTAGACTAACGAAAGCGAAACTCCTCGGCCTCCAGCGGCTGGCGGTCTTGGGGTGTCGTTGGGTGCGAGGGCTCCCCTTGTCATACTTCCCGCGCAACTGCTAGCGTCCCGCGCTTCCGCCGGCCATGAAGATCATAGACAAGCTCGCGCTTCAGCAGCCGTCCTTCTCTTTCGAATTTTTTCCACCGAAGGACGAGGCGGGTACGGAACAGCTGTTCCGCACGGTTTTCGAGCTCCGTCGCTACGAACCCAGTTACGTTTCGGTCACTTGGGGGGCAGGTGGCAGCACCCGCCGCCTCACGCTCGAGCTCGTCGCGCGCATCAAGGCCGAGGCCGGCATCGAGAGCATGGCGCACTTGACGTGCGTCGGGGCATCCCGTGGCGACATCGCTCAAATCCTCGAGCAGATGCAGAAGGCCGGCATCGAAAACATTCTGCCCCTGCGCGGAGATCCGCCGCGGGGTGAGACGAACTTCGTGCGCCCCGAGAACGGCTTCGGCCATGCCTCCGAGCTCGTCGAGTTCATCCGCGCCGGCCACGACTTCTGTCTGGCGGGGGCTTGTTACCCGGAGAAGCACCCCGAAGCGCCGGATCCCGGCAGCGACATCAGCAACCTGAAGCGCAAGGTCGACGCCGGCGTGGATTTTCTGATCACGCAGTTGTTCTTCGATTCTGCCGACTACTTCTCGTTCGTCGAGAAAGCGCGCGCCGAGGGCGTGCGCGCCCCGATTATTCCCGGCATCATGCCGATCACGAACTTCTCGCAGGTGCAGCGGCTTTCGGCGATGTGCGGCGCGCGCATCCCGGCGGCGCTCGTCGCGGAGCTCGAGGCGGCGGACGGCGACGCGGCGCGTGTTCGCGCCATCGGCGTGCGGCACGCGACCGAACAGTGCCGCGCGCTGCTCGACGGCGGCGCTCCCGGCATCCATTTCTACACGCTGAACCGGTCCACCGCGACCGTGCAGATCCTCGAAGCGCTACGCTAGAGGCGCGTCACTTGCGGATCACGACGGTCGTCGCGGCTTTCATGCCGTCGTCGTGCACGCCGTGCCAGTTGTCCGGCAGCTCCGGCGCGACGAATTGCCAGACGCGCTGAGCGTCTGCGGGCGAGAGCTGAACCGAGCCGAGGCCGTGCTCGATGCCGAAGCGATCGTGCCACGCGGCGCCGTGCAAGACGGGTCCGGACTCGAGCTCGACGGCCCACGGCAAATCGCGCACGTCGATGTAGTCGGCGATCTTCTTCGAGTCGTGCTTCGAGAGCGTGACGTGTTTGGCGCGAACCTTGAACGTGCCGAGCGGCGTGGACGCCGTGTGCTGGGGATCCCCGAGGCGATCCCTCCCCACGCTGACCAACGTGGCGTAAACGGGCCGCTTGCCTTCGTACAGCACGAGGCTACCCGTCACCACGCTCACGTCGATCCACTTCTGATCCTCTTTTACGAAGTCGGGGTACACGTTGCGTTCTCGGACGACCGTCACGTCCCGATGCCGCACGAACCGCTCGTCGTGGAGCGCCCAGTAGCGAAGGCCATCGACTTCGCGGTAGCGCCCGGTGAGGGGTAGGGTCGCGTGGTAGTCGAGCTTCCCGAGCTTTTCCGTTTCGTTCTTTTCCACCCGGTACGAGCGAATGCCACGCTTGACCACGAACGCGACGGGAAGCGTGGTCTTGTCGTCGAGGTCGAGGCCTCGAAAGCTGCTGGCATCGGCCGCGGAAAGATCACTGGCGACGACGAAATGGCCGTCGGTCATGAGCCCGAGTCGCTGCAGGTTTCCGGACGGATCGAGCGCTGACCATGAGCCCACGACGGCCACGACGCTCTTGGCGCGAAGCTTTCCGACTTCGCGCACGGCGTTGTCCTTGCCCGGGTCGCGCTCGAGAATCGACGTTTCCTTTCGACTGCGTGCGTAGGCGTAGGGAAGCGGCTGGTCGAGCTTCGGTTCGAGCGCCATCGCGAGCAGCGTCGGGTGCTTGAGGTCCGTGGTGGCACCGAGGCTCGCGCACACGAACCCGCGCGGACGTACCGGATACCAGCCGTCGTCACAATCGTCCGTGCTGTACGGCTCCTTGGCGCGCGCCACCTGGGCGCCGGCATGCAGATAGCCCAGCCACTTGGCGTTGCGCGCTGGTCGCTCCAGCACGGGCGTGAGCTCCGCGGTGGCGCCGAGCTTCGGGCCATCCGCTGGCGGCACGGGCACTTGCGGCACCTGCGAGCCGCGGCTGGCGAGCGTCGGATCGTCCGGCGCTGCGCAGCCCACGCTCAGCGACCCGGCGAGCACACCGATGGCGCCGATCGCGCGCGTCTTCATGTTGCAGACCATGCTGACGGGGTGGCACGGACAAGCGCTACCGGACCAATTTTCTGCGAAACCTGCCTCGGGGGTCTAGAGCCCCGTGCCTACATGTCAGTCGAGCTTTTGCAGGATTTCGAGCACGGTGGAGAGCAGCGGCTGCATGTCGCCCGACTTGCCCACCACGATACCGATTCGACATGCGCGGCCATGACGCTCGGCGTCGAGGGTCGCCGTGTGGAAGATCGCGCGTGCGACGCGTCGTGTTGCAAAAAGCTCTTCCGCCAGGCTCACACCGTCACCGTCACCGAGATCTATGTCGAGTACGGCTACCGCGAAGCTGCTGTCGATACGCCGCACTGCAGCGCATGAAATCGCCCACGTTACCGAATAACCCGCGCTGCGAAGCAGACGACACAGCACACGCCCGGTGACGGGCTCGTCTTCAACGACCAGGATCTCGGGGGGAGTGGACACGATCCTCGGGGCTACACCGTTGTTCGTTCCCCAAGCCTCGACTCGCCTGCATTATACAATCGTGTTGCGCGCCAACACTATCAGTTGTTGTTCATGACGCCCCGAAGCGTGAGAAATCTCGTCCCATTGAGGTTCGGACGTGAAGTTCGCAGGCGCCGAAAAGCGCTCGGGATCACTCTCGAGCAGCTCGCGGAGCGCTCCGGGTTGACCCCCAACTACATTGGGACGGTCGAGAACGGACGTCGTGATCCGTCGCTCAGTACCCTCAATGCGCTCGCGCGTGGCCTCGGTGTGCCCACTGGCGAGTTGATTGGCGGGGTCGGAGAGATGAGCTCCGAGGCGCTCGAAGCGGCGCGCTTGTTCGATAGCGCTGTGCCCGAGGTGCAGACTGCGCTCTTGCAACTTCTGCGCAGCGTGGCGCGCCGGCGCCGCTGATCTCAGTGCATTTGACGCTACCGGGCGAAATTTCGCGGGATGGGGTATGTTTCCGCCGGCATGGTCAGTCCGGAGCCTGGCCCCGAGTCCGAAGCCGCGACTGAGGCAACACTGGGGGTCGCTCACTTGCGCGAGTCCGAATTGTACGCGCTCGCGTTCCAGAGCATCAGCGACGGATTGATCGTCACCGATAGCGCTGGGCGCATCCTGCTCTTCAACGCGGAGGCAGAACGGTTGCTCGGGCAGTCGCTCGGGGGCTCGAGCGTGCGCTCGTGGAGCGAGCTGGCAGACGCGTTCTTGCCGGAAGGGACGACAGCCTGGCAAAGCGATCAGGATCCACTCGCCTGGGCGTTGAGCGGCCGAGAAGCCCGTGAATTCGAGCAGCTCGTGCGCAGCAGCTCGTACCAGGACGACGTATTCATGATCGTCACGTCGCGGGCCTTGTGCGACTCCGCCGGCCACGTGAGCGCTGCGCTGCTCGTGCTCCGCGACGTGACGGCTCAGGAGTGCGCTCAGCGCAGCCTCGAGCGCGCCAACGCCGAGCTGCGAAGGGGGCAGGCGCAGCAAGCCGAGCTCTCGGCGCTGCTCGTGCACGACTTGAAGAGCCCGCTGCAGAGCATCATCATGAACACGCGTTATCTCATCGCCGGAGAGACTCAGAGCGATGCCGAGCACGACTGTTTGAAGGACGTGCTCAGCGCGGCCGACACCCTGCACCGGATGGTGCTGGATCTGCTCGACGTGAGCGTGAGCGAGGACTCTCAGCTGTCGGCGGACAGGCGCGAGCTGGACGTGCTCGAGCTCCTGGAGCACGTGCGCGCGTCCATGGCGCTACGTGCGGTCGATCAGCATCAGAGCATCGTGACCAGCGTGCTGCTCGAGCAGCAGACCATCCACGCGGACCGCGAGCTCTTGCGGCGCGCGCTCTCGAACCTGGTCGACAATTGCATCAAATACGGCCCGGTCGGCGGCAGGATCGGCATCGAGGCCCGTTCGGTGCCCGGCGGGATCGAGTTTCGCGTACACGACCAGGGCCCCGGCATACCTGCCGCGAAGCGCCAGAAAATTTTCGAGAAGTACACGCGCGTGGATCCGGACTCGAGCGCGCTCCGCGCCGGCAGCAGGGGGCTCGGGCTCAGATTTTGTTGGGTCGCAGTCGAGGCGCACGGCGGCCGCATCTGGGTCGAAGACAACCTGCCGCTCGGCGCGTCCTTCTGCATCTACCTGCCGGAAACCGTTTGAAGCAGCTGCCCGGATCCGGGCAGCGACTGGTCGAATTCGGGCAGCGCGCGCGGGGCGTGGCGCCAGCAGTCAGGCAGAAATCAGCCAATTGACCGCGCGCACAGGCCGTGCACGGCGCTTGCACGGGCGCTGGCGAACCCTCGTCTCTGAGGGCGCTAAGGAGGATTGCATGCCGGCCGGCCAGAGGGAAAACGCGAAGCCCGTACTCGTGACGCCCCCGAGCGCCGCACAGGAGCAGCTCCAGGCCCTCTACCTCGCCCTCTTGATGCGTCAGGAGCGTTTCGACGAGTTCAAACAGCTGCTCGCGCTGTACCCGAAGCCGAGCGCGGGGCGCGCTGACGAGAGCGCCGAGGCGTCCGCGATCCGGCTCAAATTGAACGACCGCATCAGCCAGTGGATCGGCTCGACGTTCACGGGACTGGCTGCACACCAGGTGCTGATTTGGCGCGCCGTGCTCGTGGAAGAGCAATGGGGCGTGCCGTTATCCAGTACGCTCGAACGCAGGTCGTGATCCGCGCAGCTCATGCAACGCTCTCTGCCGAAAAGTCTCGTCTAGTGCATCGATTCATTCGAATCGATGCACGTCGCGACAATCCCGTGCTCGAGTCAGATGAGCCCATGGCGCAGGAATTTCGAGGCCCTTGCCTCGTCAGGGGCCTCGAAATTCCCATCGCTTCGACGGACTCGAGGCACTAGCCGTGTCAGGCTCGACGCCCGACGGCGAAATGCCGCTCCTGTACCAGGCCTTCGTAGAAACATTACCGGCGGAGCTTTCGCAGGTTGCGCGTGAGCTGCCGTGGCGTCTGAACCTCGCGCGGCCGACGCCGGCGAGCTGGGGCGAGGCCTTCCCCTATGCGCTCGTGCTGACTGCTCCCGAACTGTTCGCCGAGGCGCTGCCGAACGTCCCGACCGAGCTCGTCCGCAACGCGACGCTCGCGCACATGCTGGGCGTGCTCGAGATGGCGGTGATCGAGCGCGGCGGAAGCGCGGCCATCCCAGCGGACGTCGAGCTCCGCCAGCTCGCTCCGCATCTGGCCGCCGCTCGCGGCCGAGCGTTCGCGCGGCTCGGAAACGCAGCAGAGCGAGCCTATGACATCGCTCGCGCCGAAGCGCTGGCCGCCATTGCACAGGAGAGACTGATACTGCCGGATGCTCGGCCGGCGACCCTGGCCGACTACCGGCGCATTGCGCGCGCCAAGCACGCGGTGTTCGCGTGCGCCACGTTGCTGCTGGCGCAGGCAGCGGGCACCGGCCAGCGTGAAAGCCGCGTGATCGATCGCGCACTGTATTCGGTCTGGATCGCGGTACGCCTCGAGCACGACGTGTTCTGGTGGGAGCGCGAATGGCGGGGCGGCGCCGCCTGGGTGGTTTCGCTGGCGCGCGGTCTGGGCTCACAGCGCCGGAGCCAGGGCCGGGCGACCGAGCCGGATTTGCTGCGCCGCGCGGTGCTGAGCTCGGGCGTCTTGCACCTCTTGCTCGGCGTCACCGTCCGCGAGTTTCGCTGCGCGCGGCGGCGCGCGTGCGCGCTCGGGGCAGGGCGCGTCTCGGCCTGGGCTACGGCGCGCGAGCAGAAGCTCGCCGAGCTCTTGCCGCGCGAAGGCGAGAGCGCCGGATACGTGGTGCGCTGGCAGAAGCTCGCGCCCTGGGCGCTCGAAGTGTTCCGCTGAGCGTCAGTCTTCCGCCGGTACGACGCCGGGCTCCGCGAACCGCTCCAACTTGCGCTCGAGCGCTTTGCGGTCGAGGCCGATCAAGCGCGCGGCAGCGCTCTTGTTGCCTCCGCAAGTGGCGACTGCTTGCTCCAGCACGGCGCGCTCGACCACTTCCAGCTTGGAGCCCAGACGTCCCGGGAGCGCCAAGATCGCCTTCGCCAGATGATCGAGCTCCATGCGTGAGCGATCGGCGTCCTCTCCGACCAGCTCTTGCAGCACCGGCACCTCGATGTCCGTCGTGTCCGCGAGCAGCGCCAGGCGTTCGATGGTGTTCTTCAGCTCGCGCACGTTACCCGGCCAGGTTCGCTTGCGCAGCCACTCCATCGCCTCCTCGCTGAAGCGGAGCTTGCGCGGAATTTCGGCCACGAACCAGTGGACGAGCTCGTGCAGGTCTTCTTGCCGCTCGGCGAGCGTCGGTAGCTCGATCGTCACGACGTTCAGGCGGTAAAACAGATCTTCCCTGAACTGGCCGCGCCGCATGCGCGTCTCGAGATCCACGTGGGTCGCGGCGAGCACGCGCGCTCGCAGCTGCAGCTCGTCCTCGCAGCCGAGCGGACGAAAGGTGCGATCTTCGAGCACGCGTAGCAGCTTCGCCTGGAGCTCACTCGGCATTTCGGCGATTTCGTCGAGCAGCAACGTGCCGGCACCGGCGAGCTCCAGCTGACCCCGCACGCGCCGGGAGGCGCCAGTGAACGCGCCGCGCTCGTGCCCGAATATCAGCGACTCGATCAGAGTGCCGGGTAAGGCCGAGCAGTTCACGGCCAGAAAACGCTGACTGCTGCGCGAGCTCATCTCGTGAATCGCGCGCGCGACCATCTCCTTGCCGCTGCCCGTCTCGCCCCGGATCAGCACCGGTGAATCGGCGTTCGCGACGCGATCCACCAGCCGGCGCACGCGCTCCATCTGCGGAGAAGAGCCCACGATTTGCGCGGTGCCCCAGGCGCGTTCGACGCGCTTGCGGAGCTGTGACACTTCCCCTCTGAGCTGAAAGCGTTCGCGCAGCCCCTCGACGATCGGCAAGAGCATCTCGGGGCAGAGCTCGTCCTTGAGCACGTAGTCCAGCGCACCAAGACGCATGGCCTCGCGGATTTCGACGAGCTCGCTGGAAGCCGTGATCATCACGGCGGGGATCGTGCGCGCGGTCTCGCGCAGCCAGCGCAGGAGGTCGAGGCCCGAGCGATCGACGGAGTTGTCCGCCAGACGGATGTCCACGAGGAGCAGATCCGGTGCCATCGACCCGATCAGCTCCTTGGCCAGCGCGAGCGACTCGGCTTCCTCGATTTCCAGGTCCGGCAAGGTCCGGAGCATGTGCCTTAGCACTCGACGCGCGCTGCGTTGGTCGTCCACGATCAGAATCTTCACGCCACCTCGGCTTCGGAAAGGAACTTGCGGTGCAGTGTGCTGCCGTTCACCAGATCCTCGGTGCGCAAACCGATGGTGAAGCACGTGCGCTCTCGCTCGCGTGTCGCCTGGATGGACCAGCCGTGAGCGCGGACCAGACGATGCGTGATGGATAGCCCGAGCCCGGTACCGCGCAGCTTCGTCGTGTACCAGGGCGTGAACAGGCGGGCTGGGTCGCCGTTGAAACCGCTGCCCGTGTCCCAGACCACGAGCTCGGCGCCGCTTTTGGTCGTGCGAAATTCGACGCCGACTCGACCCTTCGGGCCTGCCGCTTCCAGGGCATTGGTGAGCAGATTCACCAGCACCTGACTGGTCTGCTGCGCGTCACAATTGAGCCACGCTTCCGCGGGGACGTTCGTATCGATGTGCGGCGCGCCGAAGGAATCGGAGAGCAGCGCCTCGGCGCGTGCGCAGAGCTCGCGGACCGAGACGGCGCGTCGCTCCAGGTGATGCGTCGCCATGCGCCGGAGGCCCGTCACGAGCCGCTCCAGGCGCTCGACCTCTTCGCGCCCGATCTCGACGTCTTCGCGGTCGAGGGGTGTGCCGGGCTCGGTGCGTTCGAACAGACTGCGGAAATAGTTGATGGGATAACGCACCTCGTGCGCGATCTCGGCGGCCACCGTTTCGAGCAGCGCTTCGCGTTCGCCTCGCCATGCCGCCATCTGCTGCCGCCGCCGCTGTTCGAGCTCGCGCGTCGCGCGAATCCGCCCGAACGCCAGCGCGCCCAGGTGGCTCGTGGTCGCGAGCAGCGCGCGATCCGCCGAGCTCAGCGCACGATCGGCGCGGCTGCTGCAAACGCGCAGCGTGGCGAATCGAGCGCTCGCGATGGCCACGGGGACGGCGACGAAATCCTCGGGCCCCCGCTCGGATCCCGCACGACCGGTGGGACGGGGACGCAGACCGCTGTCGGTGCAAAGGCCAGCGGCGTCCTCGCGCGAACCGCTTTCGTTCAGCTGCACCTCGACGTAGTCACACTCGAGCGCGCCTTGTACGCCGGCCTCGAGCGCGCGTGCGACTTGCTCTTCGGTCTCGACCGAACACAGCTTCGACGCGAGCTGCTCGATGACTGCTTCGCGCTGCCCGTGAATCGTGTCCGTTCCGCCGAGCGTTGGCCGCGAGAGCCCATGGAAAGCCGCGAGGGCGGCCAGGGCGCCCAGCGCGAGCAGGCCGAGCGCGGCCGCCAGCGAAACGCCTAGCGCTACGGCGCCGAACAGCCCGGCAAATATCCCCAGCAGGATCCCGAGAAACTGCGGGACGTACCGGCTTCTTGAGCTCTTGGAAGGCACTTTTGCCATGGCCGACCGGGCGCGGGCGGAAACGGAGCGCGCTTCAGAGTACGCGCCTGCGCCCGCGCGCGCCAACCCTCGCATACAAGTGGCCCCAAATCCTGGTAAAGACCCGGCGCACCGCATGAAACCCTGGAAAGTGCGCAAGAGTCGCGTCGTGCTCGACCGCAAATGGTTGCGCGTCCGGGAGGAGCACGTCGAGCTCTCGACGGGGCAGGAGATTGAGGAATTTCACGTGCTCGAAGGTCCGAACTGGGTGGGCGTGCTTGCGCTCACCGAGGACGAGCGTGTGGTGCTGGTTGACCAATACCGGCATGGCATCGCCGCGCTCAGCCGCGAGTTGCCCGCCGGCGTGATCGAGCCCGACGAGTCCCCGCTCGCGGCCGCGCAGCGTGAGCTCCTGGAAGAAACCGGGTGCGCCGCAGAGGACTGGCACCCGCTGATTCATTTCGCGACCGAACCCGCACGACACACGACGATGGCGCAGTTCTTCGTGGCGCGAAAGGCGCGCTTCGTCTCCGAGCAGCGACTCGATCCAGGAGAGCAGATGAGCGTGGTGTGCCTGACTCCGACGGAAGTGTTCGAGCAGATCGAGAGCGGCGCCATCCGTCACGCGACGCATGTCGCTGCGATTGCGCTGGCGCGCGTCAAGGGACTGTTGCCCTGAACCGTCGCTTCGCTGGCCGCTGGGCCGGCGCCGCGGAACCCATCGTGAGGTGCGCGACCTGCCGGGCATTTTCGCACGGTCATCGCTGTTCATGGCGGGGAACCCCGTGGCCGTTTTAATCTTCGGAAGCGCCGCGAAGATCCATGGATACAGAAGCCCTCACCCGCCCGGCCGTATCGATCGCCTACGTCGTGCTCACGATTCAGATCGCGGAGGAGCGAGGTGTGAGCCGTGAGCATCTTCTCAAGGACGTTGATCTCTCGCCCGAGCTGCTGGCGCAGCCGGACGCGCGCATCCCGCTCCTGCAATACGGCCACATCATTTCGCGCGCCCTGCGTCTGACTGGCGATCCGGGGCTCGGGCTCGAGTACGGCCTCCGCGCGACGCTGACCGTGCACGGACACGTCGGCTTCGGGGTGATGAGCCACGGCACGCTGCGCGAGGCGCTCGCGTTCGGCAGCAAATATTTCTCGATGCGCACTCCCGGCTTCACGAAGCGTTGCTTCGCCGACGGGAACCAAGTCGTCATCGAAGCGCGCGAGGCGGTGCAGTACGGGCCTCTGCGGCAATACGCGTTCGACATGCTCCTGGTCGGGTTGACGCACACGATTCGTCCGTTCGTGCCCGAGTCCGCGCTCGAGCTCTGGTTCGAGGGGCCGCAGCCGGAGTACTTCGAACGCTACCGGAACCGG
Organism: Polyangiaceae bacterium; assembly: GCA_036520475.1. Lineage (GTDB taxonomy): Bacteria > Myxococcota_A > Polyangia > Polyangiales > Polyangiaceae > DATDJP01. The sequence continues at coordinate 21,689 of DATDJP010000286.1, forward strand.
CTGCCGCAGACCCGCTTCGACATGGGCGTGAACCAGCTGCGTTTCCCGCTCGAGTATCTCGACCGCCCGCTCGGCACCGCGAACCCGGTGACCGTGCAGCTCCTGAAGCAGCACTGCGATCGTGAGCTCGCGTGCCTGGGGAACGAGGACGGCTTGCTCCAGCGCGTGCGCGTGCTGCTCGCTAACGAGACCCGCGGACCGCTCGACCTCGAGGCGACGGCGCGGCAGCTGTCGATGTCGAGTCGGACGTTGAAGCGCAGGCTGCGAGCCCACGGCTTCAAGTTCCGGCAGCTGGTGGATGAAGTGCGACGCATGCAGAGCACGCGCTTGCTGAACGAGACGGGATTGTCGGTCGAAGAAATCGGCAGGCGCGTGGGTTATGCCGCGCACGGCAACTTCGTGCGTGCGTTCCGGCGTTGGACCGGCGTCACGCCGGGCGCTTTCCGAACACGCGCCCGCGCTGTCCCCAATTGATACCAACGCTGTCACCGCGCACGATTGTGGGAGCGCGGCGCACGTGGCACTCGATGAGACGCAACATGTCTATTCGCCGCTCCTATCCGCTGTACGGGTTTTTGACGATCGTGTTTCTGGGCTGCAACTCGACGCAGCCCGCGGGAGGCTCCGGGGGTGGCGGTCCGACCATCCCCGGCTGCGAAGGCACCGGGATTCCCCCCATACCCGCAGGGACCAGTGCCGACGCGGGTGCAGAGGCAATCCCGATCATCAACGAGCGTTCGCTGTTCGAGGCGGCGATACAGCCGCAACTTTCGACGTGCCGGCCATGTCACAGCCCAGGCGGGCTCGCCGATCGCGAAGAGGGCCGCCGCTTCCAGCTGACGCGGGACACCTCGCGGGACTACGACAACCTGCGCGCGGCGTGGGTCGCGCTCGATCGTGGAATCGAGACGAACGAGCTGCTCGTCAATCCCTCCGGCTCGAATCCCGCTGGTCACACCGGCGGTACGCTCTGGGCCAAGGGCAGCCCCCCGTACGAGGACACGAAGGTCCTGTTCACGTGCTGGACCGATCCCCAGGCGTGCGCGGCGGCGCTCGCCAGTCGTCCGGGAGCGGCTCCGGTTCCTCCATTGCCGCTGATCGGCGATCTGACGTCCGCGGGTGGCCGCAACTACGCCGCCGTGTTCTGCGAGGACAAGCCGGACTGCGCGACCTTGCCCATGGATCCGCGCGAGCTCATCTCCGGCGAAAACATCGAGAACCCACGCTATGCGGTGCACTACAACGACCCGTTCGAGATCTGCGAGACCGAGGCGCTCTTCAAAAATCAGGCGCGGGGCAACGCGATCCTGAAGTCGCAGGGCAAGCCGCCCGCCTATACCGCCAAGCCGCGGCCGAAGAACTGCGGTGAGTGGCGCGCCGCGGTCGAGCGTGGCGGGAACTACATCGTTTCCAATCCCATCACGGGCGCCGCCCTGACGGTGAAGTCGCTGATCAACATCGTGTTCGGCCTCGAGCTGCCGCTGCCGCCGGACACGCCGGGCACCAACGCGCTCGTCAACAAGATGACTCAGGAGCGCTACGGCTGGTCGGAGTCGCCGTACAGGAACCCCGCGCCGCTGCTCGAAGACCCGAATCAGACCAACGGCGGCGCGCTGCAGCTGCCGCTCGCGATGACTCAGGTGAAGGACGACGCGGGTCGCTGGACGGGGCAGATCGGTATTACGTGTTTCGCGTGCCACGCCGGCCAGATCGGCGCGGGAGAAGTGGTGGGCAACAGCGCCGCGCGCGACGGGCACCCCGAGCGCTATGGCGGCTCCAAGAACGGCGTATTCTTCGGCTTGAACGGCAGCAACACCGACGCATCGCTCGCGTTCTACGACACCGAACGCTTCAACGGCGCCGTCGGCCCGGACTCGTTCAACGCGGTGCTCGCCAACCCATCGTATCTGGCGGGACGCACCCGCGGCACGAACGCGGCAGACCAGGAAGTCGTGAACCTGCTCGTGGGGCGCGACTTCGACACGCTCGACTGGCGGGGCCCCGAGTACGAGCCGCAGAACGGCGGCAAGAACATCCCGTCGCTGCCCAAGGCAGGCGGCGATCAAGACGTGCCCACGTGGTGGTGGACGCACAACAAGACGCGCTACCTGTGGGTCGGTTACGGCAGCTCGGGCAGCTCGCGCGGGAACTTCTTCCCCGCAATGACGAATCCGTACGACGGCCACTGGAGCAAGCGCCGCGAAGGCGATTTTCAGGACATGGACATCTGGCTGAACGCGGTGGAAGCGCCGAAGTTCGTCGGGCCCGCCATCGACATCGCCCTGGCCGAGCAAGGGGCGATCCTGTTTCACTCCAAGGATCTGTGGGCAGATCCCGGCAATGCCGATATTCCACGGCCTGGTGGCAACGGGTCGTGCGCGGGCTGCCATGGCGCGTACTCCCCGCGCTTCATCCATCAGCCGGGATTTTTGCCGGATCCGAGGCTCGCCGGGACGACGGGGTACACCGTACCGCTGGAAATCGTCGGCACCGATCCCGCGCAATCGACGTTCTTTACCGGCACCGTGGTCGGGGAGCGTGACGCGCTGGGTGGTTTCAATGCGCTCTGGATGTCTTATCCCGACGCGGTCGAGGGCTACCGCATGCCAGAAGAGCGCGCTGCCGGGGAGCCCCCGTATCCGCCGGAGATGGGCACTACCCTCCCGGGACGCAAGTGCGGCCTGGGCGCAAAGGGCGGCTACACCGCGCAACCGCTGCACGGCGTCTGGGCCTCGGGTCCGTATTTCCACAACGGCAGCGTGCCGACCGTCTGGGACGTGCTGAGTCCGGCGACGCGCCCGAAGATCTGGCGCAGGCAGCGCGTTCCCGAGAACGAGGCCACGCCGGGCCTCTTGGATCGCGGCTTCGACACGGTCCTTGCGCGCGCCTACGACTACGAAAAGCTCGGCTGGAAGTACGAGCGCTTCGAGTGCGATCCGAGCGCGGGCGCGCCCTATCACACGAGCTGCGGGCCCAACCATGACGTGAGCGCCGCGCCTCCGCCGGGACCGGACGGCGTGGCAAATCGAACCATCTACAACACGCACGCCTACAGCAAAGGCAGCGGCGGACACGCCTACACCAAGGTGCTGACGGACGCGGAGCGCCGCGCGTTGCTCGAGTACTTGAAGACTCTGTAACGACGCCAGTTTCACGCCCTTCGTGCCCCGGGCAGCGTGGCCTGCGAGACGTGCTACCTTTCAGGTTGGTACTCAATCGCAGCCGTGGGGCATGTGAAACGCGTGACCACTTCAAGCGACAGATTGACGAAGTTTCTGGCGCACCTCGATGCCATCTTCCAGATCGAGCCCTCGTTCTATCCGTTCGAATCGACGGTTCCGGGCGCGCCCAAGCTTCTGGCGCTGGTGTACCGGGACGTTCCGGAGCCCGCGCACGTCACCGGTGTCACGTTCGGGCTGTCGGAAGTCCCACACGCGGATTGGGAGTTCGGCAGACCGGAGCTGATCATCTCGCTCCAGTCGACCGACATTGCCTGGCCGCTCGCGGTGGGCGAGCTCGCGAACCAGCTGCGGGGCCAGTGCCCGTTTTGTTACGGGAACGTGATCAACTTCGGCGAGAAGATCTCCGACGAGTCCGACATGTCGGCGTTCTTCATTTTCGCGCCCTCGATTCTCGAGAGGGCCGACTTCTTGAACATCGACGTCGGCGGGCCGCAGCCCGTCAATATTGCCGGGATGTACCCGATCTATGACAGTGAGCGGGCCATGTTCGCGTCGCTCGGGCTCGAAAGTTTCTGGCACCACCCGAACTTCGATCTCTACGACGTCAAGCGGCCGAAGGTGAACAGCGCGGTCTGCTGAGCAGCGGGCCGTCCATGGAGACGGCGGCGTGCTCTTCAGGGAGGCGTTCAGGAGCTCGAGGGCAAGCCGCGAAGACCATTTGTGATTCGGTCCTCGTACTGCCTCGCCTGCGCCGAAAGCTCGTGAGACCGGCTTGACGACCGGGCGCAAAAGCTGAAATCGTGCGCGCAGTTGGTGATGGCCGCGCGAGATTCCCGAAGTGTCGAACATGCGGGACCAGCGCGTTAGCCTGCCGCCATTGGGAGGCGCCGCGCACGCTGGGCGGGCGCTCGTCCTCGATGACGATCGCCACGCGCGCGGCGCGGTGGTGCGTCTACTGCGCAGCTTCGGTTACGAGGTGATGGCGGCAGCCGACGGCCTCGAGGCGCTCGAGCTCCTGTCGCAGGACTTCGACGTGATCATCAGCGACGTGGACATGCCTGGCATGGACGGCAGGGAGTTCAAGCGCGAGCTCGATCGACGTCGCATCGACGTGCCGGTCGTGCTGGTGTCCGGCGAACCCGAGCTGGCCAGCGTGGGACGAGAGCTCAGCGTCGTGGCCTGCATCGCGAAACCGTGCGGCGCGGACGATTTGCGGAGAGCGCTCGCACGCCTGGACGAAGAGCGGCGCCGGCGGGCAAAACGGCGAGAGGCGGGGTGAGCCGCCGCGCGTGGCTGATCGCAGGCGCGCTGCTGCTTTCTTTCTGCGTCGCTTCTGCCATCTGGCTGAAAAATAACGTCGTCGTCCGTCTCGATCTCGACGACGAGCTGCGCGTCAGCGTGCGCGGCAAGGTGCCCGTGCGCACGACCATCGAGCAGCGGGTCGACGTGACGATCCAGGAAGACGTCGAGACGAAGGTGAAGCTCGGCACCGTGTCCATCGATCTGAACGAGCAGATCGACGTGCCGCTGCGCATGAACGTGCGCGTCCCGGTCGATGCCGAGATGCAGATCGATCAGCCCGTGGAGCTCGCGCTGAACGTGCCGATCGACACCGTGCTGTCGGAAAAGGAGCTCGATCTGAATCAGCTCTCGATCCCGATCGATCAGGAGATATTCATCGACGACGCGATCGACCTCGATGTCGTGGTGCCCATCGACACGACGGTCACGACCACCTTGGGAGTGCGCGTGCCCGTCAAAGCCAACGTGCCGGTCAAGGTAAAGGTGCCGATCAAGCAGGCCGTACGGGTCCGTGACTCGCTCCGGCTGCGTCTCAAGAACGTGCGGGTGCCGCTGAAGATGGTCGTGCCGGTGCGCGCGAAGGTGGCGCTGAAGGAGACCTTTCGGGTGCGCGGGACGATCACCGCGCCCATCGAGCAGACAGTGCGGGTGCCGCTCGTGAAGACGATTCGACCGACGCTGGGGCCCGACCTGCCGGTGCGCGTCAGTCTGTCCGGCAAGTTCCCGGCGCTGATCAAGGCCCAGCTCGATTCGAGCGTGACCATCGATGCCCCGGTGAATACGCGGCTCGGCCCCATGCGCTTCGGTGCTCGCGACGTCGCGCTCGAAATCGCGCACTGAGGGGCGTTATCACTCCTCGTACGGAGCTGCTTGTGCGAGCTTCCTGTACAGCGTCACGCGATTGATTCCGAGGATACGCGCGGCAGCGGCCTTGTTGCCCCGGACGGCCTGCAGCACTCGCTCGATGTGACGACGCTCTACTTCCTCGAAGCGCGCCAGCTCCAGGGCTTGGCTTTGAACGGCGAGAGACGCACCGACATTCCTGCATTAGCTGTGTGCGCTCTTGGCCGTCGCGCGACGCGAAAAAACGAGCAACTTCCGCACCGGGACAAAATGCAACTGCCGCAGGTCGCCGGCGGGAACCAGGCTGCCGCGTAACCGTGTCTAATGACACTGTGGTCGTGTTTCCACGCAGAAAAATCGCCTCGTGAGGGCTCGCACCTCTGCCGTTTCATGGTTTGATTCCTATGGTGTCGCACGTCGAATCTGGAGATTGGCTACTGAGAGCGGTCATCAACGACTGCGCGTGGACCGTACTGTTTGGCTATGAGGCGCACGGCCTGGTGGGCTTCATGGTGTTCCGCGAGGCAGAAGAAGGCGGTGCCACCGTGAACGTGTGGTGGTCGACGATATTCGAACGGTTCGAAGCCACGAGCCGCGCGGACGTCCCCGACGTCGTCCAGAATCTGGTGCGCGTCTGGGCCGCAGGAAGCTCGCCCTCAAAATGGGCCTCGCTCCCATCATGATCGAGACGATCGCGCAGCGCCGAATGACGCCAATCAGAGGATGCGCGCGCGTCCCGTGTACACGTTGAAGCTCGCGTCACGGGCGAATCCCACGAGCGTGAGGTTTGCCCGGGCGGCCGTCGCCACGGCGAGCGAGCTCGGAGCAGAGACGGAGACCACCATCGGAATCCGAGCCATCACCGCCTTCTGAACGATCTCGAAGCTGGTGCGCCCACTCACGACCAGGACGCTTTCAGATGCGGGCAGGCAGCCGTCCAAGAGCAACCGGCCCACCACTTTATCGACCGCGTTGTGGCGGCCGATGTCTTCGCGCACGATGCGGTACTCGCCGGCGACGGAGACGAGCGCCGCCGCGTGCAGTCCGCCAGTGTGCGAGAACACGAGCTGCTTTTGGCGCAGACGCGCGGTCAGTCCCAGGAGCCGCTCGGCTTCGAAACGTAAACTGTCCGCGAGTCGGCCACAGCGCGACAGCAGGTCGTCGATGCTGCGGCGCCCGCACACGCCGCAGGCGGCGGTGGTCAGGCTCGAGCGCCGGGCCCGCTCCGCGCCGTCGAAGTCGAAGGCAGTGCCTGGCCCTGGCGTGACGTCGATGACGTTACCGTAGCCGTCTTCTCCAGGCCGTCCACAAGGAGCGAGCGTCCCGAGGTCCCGCGCGCTCTGGATCAAACCTTCGGAAAACAGGAACCCGGCGACCAGCTCGTGATCATTTCCGGGCGTGCGCATGGTGGTGGCGAGTGGCTCGCCGGCCACGCAGATCTGCAGGGGTTCCTCGACGGCGACGCAATCGCGACGCTCCTCGCTGACGCCCGCGCGTCGCGTTTCGATGTCGAGCGGAAGGACTCCCGCCGGAAGCCTCGTACCTGGGCCGTCGTTCACGCAGACAGTGTACACTCGGAGCATGTGCACGCTCGGCGACGAGATGCACGCGCTCGCAGGGTCCGAGGAGATGGTCCAGGCTACGCGTGAGCTCTTCGCATCACTTTCGGCTCAACGCGCCGAGTTGCCAAAAGCCTCCGCACGCTGGCGACCGATTCTACGAGCCGACAGGCTGGTCGGACTGTGGACGGTTGACCCGGGAGTGGGGGCAAGCAGTTTCTTCATTCGTCCGGCCGCGCGCGGCCTGGGCGTCGGCGACGACGTCGTCGAGCAACTGGCGGAGCGCGGCCACGATCTACTCCTGCCGGTGAGCTCACAGGCGCTCGGGTACTTCGAGGAGCGCGGGTATCTCGTGCTCGGCGTCGAGGGCGGCGCGTTGCGCCTGCGCGCGCCGACTCGCGTCGAGAACCGACGGGCGGCGGCGTCCGTGTGCCTGTTCGAAACCGGCACCCAGCAGGTACTGGTCGGCCAGCGGTTGACGCCGCCCTGGCCGGGATACTGGGCCTTTCCCGGAGGCAAGCTCGACCCGCAGGAGCCGGCCTTGCTGGGCGGTCTGCGCGAGCTGCGCGAAGAAACCGGCATCGCGATTCAGAACCCCGAAGTGCTGCTCCAGACGCGCGTCTATGCGGGCGGCGCAGGCACGATCTACGCGATCGACAACTTCTGCGTCCGCGTCAGCGAGCTCTACGAGCCGGAGCTTCGGCTGCCCGAGCTCCGCCCCTATTGGGTGGCGCTCGACCGGGTCGCCGAGCTGCGCCCCATGGCGGCAGGGACGCGGCGCGTCATCCGAAAGGTCCGCAGGATGGCGCTGGCGGAGCCGCCTCTGCCGCTATGAGCGTAGGTGCGACTTGGGCTTGGCCTGCCGCGAGGATTCGTCTTCCTGAGCCAGCACCGAAAAGACGATGGCAGCCCCCAGCACCGGCAGCAGCCAGATGAGCTTGGATTGCCAAAGTTTTTGCTCGCGCTCGTAGAGAGTGCTGCGCCAGACCCGGGCAGTCAGCCACACCTGAAATGCGAGGGCGGCCGAGACGGCAAGGGCGAGAACGATGTGGAACGTATCCATGCGGGGCGAGGAAAATAGCGCCGCCCGCGCCTTTTGCAACAAAAAGGCCGGACCCGGCCAAACGTTCGCGAGCGCTTCCGGGTTCCGCTCGCACAGAACTAAGGATAGCGTCCCGCCCCAACATGAGCAGTCACGTATTTAGGGAGTACGACATCCGCGGCCATGCGGACCGCGATTTGACCGATGAGCTCGTCGAAGGCATCGGCCGCGGCCTCGCGCGATTACTCCGGCCCGAGGGCGCGACGGAGTCCCCCCGCATCGTGGTGGCGCGCGATTGCCGGCGCTCCGGCACGCGCTTGTTCAACGCCCTTTTGACGGGCCTGGTGGCGGGCGGCGTGGAAGTCACGGACGTGGGCGTCGGCCCGACCCCGTTGATGTACTTCGGCGTCCATTACTTGGACGCCGATGGCGGCATCATGATCACGGGAAGCCACAACCCCGGCGAGGATAACGGCTTCAAGATCATGAAGGGCAAGGCGTCCTTCTTTGGTCCGGACATTCAGTCGCTGCGCCAGCTCGTCGAGGCCGGCCAAGGCACGAGCGACACGCCCGGGTCGATCCAGACCGTGCCCATCGACGACGCCTACCTCGACAGGCTTCGGAGCGGGATACACATGGGCGACAAACCGGTGAAGGCCGTGCTCGACGCCGGCAACGGCGCAGCGGGGCCGCTCGGGCTGCGGGCACTGCGCGGCGCGGGTTTCGATCCAGTGCCGCTGTTCTGCGAGATGGACGGCGCATTCCCCAACCACCACCCCGACCCCACGGTCCCCGAGAACCTCGAGACCCTGATCGAGACCATCCACCGTGAGAAAGCAGACGTCGGCCTGGCCTATGATGGAGACGGCGATCGACTGGGCGTCGTCGATGGCAGCGGCGAGATCGTATGGGGCGATCGGCTGCTCGCGCTGTTCGCACGCGACATGTTGAAGGGCCGTCCTGGTGCCACCGTGCTCGGCGAAGTGAAATGCTCGCAGACCTTGTTCGACGACATCGCCCGTCACGGCGGTAGGCCCCTGATGTGGAAGACCGGGCACTCGCTGATCAAGACGAAGATGAAGGAAGAGGGCGCGCTACTCGCCGGCGAGATGAGCGGTCACTTCTTTTTCGCGGATCGCTACTTCGGCTTCGACGACGCCATCTACGCGAGCTTGCGGCTGCTCGAGATACTGAGCCGCGAAGGCCGCAGCGTGCGCGAGCTGCTCGCCGATTTGCCGCGCACGGTATCCACGCCGGAAATTCGCATGGAGTGCCCGGACGCGATCAAGTTCGCCGTCGTCGAGAGCATGCGCAAGACGCTGGCGGCGAGCGGAGAGCTCACCAACATCGACGGCGTGCGCCTCACCTATCCGGACGGGGCGTGGGCGCTGGTGCGTGCCTCGAATACTGGTCCGGTGATCGTGCTGCGCTTCGAAGCGGAGAGCCAGAAGCGCCTCGACGAGATCCGTGCGCAGGTCGAGCGCGCCGTGAACGCCGCGCGCAGCGAGCTCTCGAGCCGGGCCTGACGATCTCGAACGTCATGGCAGACACGGACCGAGCCGACGCACACGCTGCCGCGGAGTGGACGGTAGGCTCGGTGCTGCGCTGGGCGACGCAGGATTTCGCCCAGCGCGGCCTGACTAACCCGCGGCTCGACGCGGAGCTGCTCCTGGCGGCGGCGCTCGGCGTCGATCGTATTCGTCTGATCATCGACTCGAAGCGCCTGCTCGAACCCGGCGAGCTCTCGGCGTACCGCGCGAGCATCCGGCGACGGCGCGCTGGCGAGCCGGTCGCCTACATTCTTGGCGAGCGCGAATTTTTCGGCTTGCCGATTCACGTCGACGCGCGCGTGCTGATCCCGCGGCCGGACACCGAGATCCTGGTCGAAGCGGCCCTGACACGCACGGCCGAGCGTTGCATGTACGGGCGCGCGCTCGACCTGTGTACCGGCTCGGGTTGCGTCGCGATCGCGTTCGCCAAAGCGCGGCCGACGTGGCGCATCACGGCCCTCGATGTGTCTGCGGCGGCGCTCGGCGTCGCGCAAAGCAACGCGCTGCGGGCGGGCTCGATCTGGGGCGTGCGCTTCGTGCAAGGGGACCTGTTCGCGGGGCTCGCAGCGGCTGAACGGTTCGAGCTCATCACCGCGAACCCTCCGTACGTCCCGAGCGCTGAAGTAGACGGACTCGACCCCGGCATCCGTGACTTCGAGCCGCGCCTGGCGCTGGACGGCGGCGAGGACGGTCTGACGCTCGTGCGACGTATCCTCGAAGAGGCGCCCGGCCGGCTCGTCCCGAAGGGGCTGCTAGCCATGGAAATTGGCGCGGGCCAGAGCGGCCGCGTGCGCGAGCTGTTCGCCGGAGCAGGCCTCGTAGAAATCGAGCTGCACCGCGACTACGGCGGACACGAACGCGTCGTCAGCGGGCGGAAGGCTTGACCGCGGTGCGGCGCGAACGGAGGCTCGGGCTTCGGATGAAGCCGCTTCTCGGCGCTGGCGCGTTCCTGTTCGCGTGCTCGCTCTCGGCGACGGCGCTGGCGCAGTCCAGCGACGCCGACTGGGATGGCGACTATCGCAACGCCAAAGACCGGCGGCGCGCGCATTTCATGGCCGGCCTTGGCGTGGGATTGCACGTCGGCAGCGCCCAAGGGTACCCGAACGAGGCCGAGAAGATCGGTAAACCCGAGTTCGTGACGGAGACCGGGACTGCGCTCGGTCCCGGCGGCACCGCGTGGCTTGGCATCGCCATGAGCGACTGGCTGAGCGCGGGCTTGGGCGCGGCGAGCACGCAACTCGGCTCGGAACGAGTGAAGGCCCAGAGCACGCTGTTCCTGTGCCGCGTCGAGACCTACCCGCTGTTCGGCGCCGGCGGTCTCTGGCGCGACGTCGGCATTGGGGGAAGTTTCGGGCTCGGTCTCTTGACCCTGGAAGAAGACGGCGCGGAGAAAGCGGATGCCGGCGCCGCGTCGCTGATCGCGGGCAGCGTGTTCTTCGAAGCATTTCGCTCCGCAGGGCTGGCCCTGGGCCCGATGGTCGAGCTCTCACACATGTGGAGCTACTCGGCGAATCAGACGGCGGGCTTGTTCGGGGTGCGGCTCGCGTTCTACAGCGCCGGCGGCCGCGAGGCGGACGGCGAGTAAGACCTCGAGAACTGGCGCGGACGCGGCATAGATTAATTGATGAGTGATGATCGCGTGACCGCACGCTGACGAACGAACCGCTACGGTGCGGCAATGACGATTGACGCGACGCGCAACGATTCGGGAGCCGATGGGCGACCTGACCACGGGAAGCGCGCTGGCGCCGTAGTAGCTCACGTGCAGCGCCACCCTGCGAGCCTCAAGGAACTGACGCTCGAGTTTCGCCGGCGCGGATACGCCCGCCCCAATACTTCTCGTATCTTGGCCGAGCTCGTGGCTTACGTGCTTTTGACAGTCGGCGGCACGCTCCTATTCTGCGCGAGCCAGTCGCCCGCGTACCTCGCGCTGGGCCTGGCTCTGTCCACCGTGGGAGCCTTCGGCATCTCCACGAATGCCCACACGGCGTCGCATTTTGCCGTGAGCCGAGACCGCCGCGTAAACCGCGCCCTGACGTACTTCGGCTTTCCGTTGATGCTGGGCGTCTCCGCTACGCGCTGGTGGCGAACGCACTGCATCGAGCACCATTCGCATCCAAACGTCGCCGGTGTCGACCCCGACATCGATTTCGCGCCGTTCTTCGCCACGACCAAACGTGACGTCGACGCTGCGCGTGGCTTGCTTCGCGCCTACTTTTCGTATCAGTGGTTGCTGCTGCCGTTGGCGATCTCGTTGAACGGTCTGAACATGCAGCGGCAGGGTTGGTCCTTCGTGCTGCGCAAGCTAAGCGCGAACAAGCGCGACGCGGCGGTCCGCTGGGACCTCGCCTGCTTGTGCTTGCACTTGATGTTGTGGCTGGGACTACCGTCGCTTCTCTGGTCGCCTGGCGTCGCGCTGCTTTTCTACGGATTGCGCCTGGCCCTGCTGGGCTACGCAGCTTTTTTCGTGTTCGCGCCAGCACACCTGCCGGTCGATCTCCCCTGTGTTCAGCAGGTGGACCCCACGGCGGACTACGTGCTGAGGCAGACCTCGACCACGGTCAACTTCCGGGCTGGTTGGCTCGGCCGCGTGCTGATCTCGGGCCTGGACTCGCAGATCGAGCACCATCTTTTCCCTGCGTTCGATCACACCAGGTACTCGAGCATGAGCCGCGATGTGCGGGCGTTCTGCGAAGAGCACGGCTATCCTTACCGCCGTCTCGGCTGGCTGGATGCGATCGGGAAGGCGTTCGCGACCTTCCGCCGGCCGAAGCCCATCAGCTCATCGCTGCCGCCGCCTCGCGCTGTCATCACTACCGAGCGCTGCCAACCCGATCGGCTGGCTCCCGATAGCTGCCCCTCGTTGAGCTCGGTGTAGAGTATCTGTTGTCCGCCGCTGTCCGGCGGGATGCTGGTGAGCACGACGGGCAGACGAGCAAGGCCACGGAACTGATTGTGCCAGGAGTTGGTGCGCCTGCCGGTTCCCCTTCGCTATTCTGGTCCCTCGACGTTCCAGCGCGTCGAAAGTAGACTGCTACGCGGAATCAAGAGGGCAAGGATTCCACGGCGTGTCCTCCACTGAGGCAGAATGGCAAGGCAAAGCGAAGCGCACATCGCAGCGGCGCACCGATTGCTCACCCAAGAGCGGGTGACTCAAGGCCCTGCGAGTGAACGGGCAGCCGCTGCAGGCCGTGTGTTCGATACGGTGCTGCAGTCCCTCGCTCCGATCGTCGGAGAAGCCGGTGTTCGCGCGCTCTTTGCAAGAAGCGTCAAGCTGGCGCGACCCCAATTCCCTTGCTTGGAACAGATGACGCCCGGCACCTGGGCAAGCAACTCGCAAATAGCGGAGCAGCTCGTGGATTGCCTGAACGAGCTCGAAAGCGCAGCTCTGTCGGAGGTCACCAACCATTTGTTGGCTGTCTTTTTCGGGCTCATGACCACCTTCATCGGCGAGCACCTGGTGTGGCAAGTCATGACCAAGGCGTTTCCGGGTATCGGTGAACCGTTCTGGAGGAGACTGAGTGATGAGTAGCAAGGTTCCAATTCGAGCGCTGCGTTCAGGCGTGCCCGGTTTCGACGAAGTGCTCGGAGGTGGCATCCCCGAGTATTCCCTGAACCTGATCGTCGGTGACCCGGGTTCCGGGAAGACCACGCTCGGTCATCAAATCATGTTCGCCAACGCCACTGCAGAGCGGAAGGCCCTGTTCTTCACCATCATCGGTGAACCGCCCCTCAAGATGCTGCGCTACATGCAGCAGTTTTCGTTCTTCGATGCTTCCAAAGTGGAGCAGTCGATTCGCTTCATCAACCTCGGCAAGGAGGCTCAGGAAGGCGGACTCGAGACGGTGCTCGAACGCATCATGAAGGAAGTCGATCAGGCCGACCCGGCGTTGGTCTTGGTGGACTCCTTTCGCGGCGCGGTGCGCAGGACGCTCGCGGCTGCGACCGGGGAACAGGTACTCCAGAGTTTCATGCAACGCCTCGCGCTCCACCTCACGAGCTGCGAGGTGACCTCGTTTCTACTCGGGGAATATGCCGAGGATGAGCAAGACGGCGCCCTGTTCACCGTGGCCGACGGGATCATCAGGCTATT
>DATDJP010000287.1:0-19973 GCA_036520475.1 Polyangiaceae bacterium
CGAGAGCTACGCGCTGCTGCTCGGAGAGGTCGACGGCAAAGCGCGCGTCATTGCCAATGACGCAGCCTGCAGCGAGCTGATCGTGCGGACTCACGGTGTCGGTAAGGCGTGGCAAATGCCGCCCGGCAGTGCGCTCCGCAACGGTGAGCTGTGTGCGCTACGGCAGTGGATCCAAAACGGAGCCGAGCCGCCGCCTGACCCTGAGCGTGAACCCCAGTGAAAAAAGCATGAAACAGCGCCCGACTCTGCGATCTCTCGACCGGCATGGAGCGGCTCTGGCCGCCCCCGCGCTAATGCTCCTCCTCGGTCTGAGCGCTTGCGGAAGCGATGAGAAGCTGCCGGAAGCGGTGAGTCTGACGCGCGCCGAGCTCTTGAATCCGGAGACGTGCAAGGAGTGTCACGCCACACACTACGAGGAGTGGGCGGGCAGCATGCATGCGTACGCAGCCGAGGATCCCGTATTCCTCGCGATGAACGCGCGTGGACAGAAAGAGACGAACGGCAAGCTCGGGACGTTCTGCGTCAATTGCCACGCGCCCATGGCAGTGCGCGAAGGCGCGACGGACGGCACCAACGTCGAGGCTATCCCGAAACATCTCAAGGGCATCACCTGCTACTTCTGCCACAACATTCAGAGCGTGGATGACGATCACAACAACCTGATCACGCTCGCCAACGACGAGACGATGCGCGGGGCGATTCGCGATCCGGTGCGAAACGGCAAACACCGCTCGGCTTACTCCGAGTACACGGATCGCGACGCGCTGAAGAGCTCCGACGCGTGCGGCGCGTGCCACGATCTACGCCTGAAGCAGGACATGTTCGGCCACGACGTGCACCTCGAGCGCACCTTCGAGGAGTGGCGGCAAACCATCTTCAACGTCGAGGGATTGAACGGCCAGCGCTGTGGCACGTGCCACATGGACGTAAGCACCAGTCTAGGGCCGATCGCGGACATGCCTGGCGTACCCCTGAAGGTGCGACCGCGGCACCTTCACGACTTTCCGGGCGTAGACCTGGCGCTCACGCCATTTCCGGAAGACGCACCGCAGAACGACAGGCAGCTCGCGCGCGTGCAGGCGTTTCTCGACGTAAGCTTGGTCACGGAAGTTTGCGTCAGTCGCGACCTGGATCGCCCCATCATTCGCGTGCTGCTCGACAACGCTTCCCCGGGACACAACTTCCCGAGCGGCGCGTCGCAGGATCGACGCGTGTGGGTGTCCGTCAAAGCGTACGCCGGCGATCGCGAGATTTTTTCCACGGTCGATGTTCCGGACGGCCAGAGCGTCGTCGCCGCTGCGGCGGCACAACCCGATCGGCCGCTATGGCTGATGCGCGACGAGGTCCTGAAGGCCAGTGGCGAAGAAGCGCACATGTTCTGGGACGTCGCGCGCGTGGTGCCTCGCAGCGAGTCCCGTTCGCCGACGTTACAGGGTACGCTCAAGTCCGATCCCTTCACCTCGGCGCATCTGACACGGCGATTTCCGCAGACCGGAGCACTCACGGAAATGCCCGACCGCGTGGTCGTCAACATTCATATCCGACCCATGGACTTCGACGTCGTGGACGATCTAATTCAGTCCCAGTGGCTCGACCCGCGCTTCCGCGACCAGCTTCGTACGCTGACGCTCCTCCCGAACCGCGGAACGGCCTCGCCACAGGCGAATGTCATGCTCGAGTGGACGCGTGAGCTCGCACTCACGGACGGCTTCTCTGACCCGAACGTCAATGAACGCCTGGAGCTCGACTGCTTCAGCCACGACCGCCGCAATCGTTGAGCCGCTCGCGAAGCGGCTCGGGCCGCCGCTGCTGCTGCTCCTTCACTCGCCGATACAGAGCTCGAACAGCGCCCGGTCGCGGAGCTCGCCCTTCGTCACGTCAATCGGCACCGTCCACAGCCCATCCATCGTGAACAAAATCGGCTCGAGCTCGTAGAGTCCGCCGCCCTGCTCCGTACTGATGGCTTGCCGCGGAACACCGTGACCGTGTGCGGGCATGTCCTGATCCATTTGCAGGGTGGCCCCCTCCACGGCGGTTCCAGACGAGTCCGTCACGCGCACGTTCCAGACGTTGTCCATGTTGATGCCGGGAACCGCAGGCGTAGCCTCCACGATCGTCACCGTAATGCCGGCGCTACCCGTCTTGCTGAGATTCGGCGCCAAGGTGTCGGCGGCTTCGCAGGCCTCCGGGTGCGTAGGACCGTCGTCTCCCGAATCGTCGCCGCACGCCGGCAGCGCCAGCAGCGCCGTAACCACAGCGGCACGGACGAGGCAGCTCCACGTTGGACTCTTGAAACGCACCAAGCTCACTCGACTCACTCGACTCTCCTCCGCTGAAATCCAGCAGACAGTCTGGAACCGTCTTGAAATACGAGCAACTCGGGGGATCGGTTTCCATTCCGGAGGACGATTGACGCGGTTGTCCGCATGCGTCGGCGCGCCACGCGCTACGCACGGCGACCGGACTCGGGCGGAGGACCACTCCAGACGTCGAGTCGTCGCAGGTCTTCCCAGACCTGCGCGGCGGACGTGTACCGGTATTGCTCCTGCCGCCGCAGCATCACACTGATCACGTTGCCGATCGGCGTACCGAGCGCCTCGGCGCTCGCGCGCGGAACGCCTTCGCGAATTTGACGCAGCACTTCGTCGTAAGCGAGGCTCGTGTCGATGGGGTACTGGCCGGTGTGCATCCAGTACATGAGGAGCCCGAGCTGATAGAGGTCGCTCTGCTTCGTGGTGTAGCCGAGCGCCGCGACCTCGGGCGCCATGATGTAGTGATGGACGATCGGCGGCCTGACCGCGCTCTGTCCGTACATGTCCTGGGCAATGCCGAGATCGCTCAGCTTGACCTGCAAGCGCTCGCCTTGCACGACCAGGATGTTGCCGGCGTGCAGGTCGTTGTGAACGACCTCGTTGTCGGCCAAATACTGGATCGCGAACAAGAGCTGGCGGCTCACCTCGACGGTCAGGCGATCGGTGAACGGCCCCGTGAGCATGTGCTCCAGGCTGTGATCACAGCGTTCGAGCACCAGGTAGAAGAGCCCGTCCGCTTCGAAGAAATCGTGCACGTAGACGATGTTCGGGTGCCGCAAGCGAAACAGGCGCTCCGCTTCGCGCAGCCAGTCGGCGCGTAACTCTTCGTACCGGCGCTGCGACGGCAAGAACACCTTGAGCGCGTAGGACTGGTCGAACGGTCCCAGGCAATCGAACACGGCTCCGTACGCCCCATCGCCGAGGCGCTGCCCGAGCAAATAGCTGAAGCCTCGGGGGGAGCGCACGATGCCGCCGCTCGCGGGCAGCGGGGCGCGGGCACTGTTCGGCGAAAATTCCGGCGGATTTGCCACGAAGCTCCCACTTTAGCGCGCCTGCGGGCGTCGTATGCGGGGTGTTTCAGAGGGCCGCGCCGGGCTGCGGCCTGGCTGAAAGCCGAGATCCGCCTTGCGCACGCGCCTGTCCTTGGCTAAAGGTTCCGCTCTTTTCGGAGATCCATGGCAAATCGCGCGATTTGGAATGTTCGCAGGCGGCACGAATGGCTGGGAAGCCCGCTCAAGAAGAAACGCCTCAAGCGCCGCAAGCGCCTCCGCATCGGCCTCGAGCAGGCGCTCGAGCGCAAGCGTGGCAAGGACGAAGCAACGTCCGCCGATACGCCCGCGCAGAGCTGACACGGCGCAGGTCCGATAGGCACGCGAGAACGACGCGCCCAGCGCGCTCGCTCAGCTGCCACTGATGACTTGCGATCCTTCCCACGCGGCCGCCCACGTCATGGTGGGCGTGGAGCGGGCGAACGCCAGCTTGCCGGCTCCATCGAGCGCGATCACCCCGCCCGTTGCGTGAGCGCGCGCCGCAAGCCGCTCAATCGCCTGCCGCGCTGCCGTTTCCAGATCCAGGCCACAGCGCAGCGCAGCAATCAGCTGCCCCGCCAGATTGACGCGCAAGATCCCCTCGCCTTCCCCTGTCGCGGAGACCGCGCCGGCGGTGTTGTCCGCGTACGTGCCCGCCCCGGGAATCGGGCTGTCTCCCACGCGCCCGGCGCGCTTCGCGACCATGCCGCCGGTACTGGTCGCGGCGGCGACGTTCCCTTTCGAATCCCGCGCGACCGCGCCCACGGTGCCGCCGGATTTCGACGCCTTCGCCGGGTCCGCCAGCGCCCGTGACAGGCGCGCGCGAGCCGCCTCGGTGATCAGGCTTTGCTCATCCGCGCGTGAGAACCCGGCTTGCTCCGCGAAGCGAGCCGCGCCCTCACCGGCGTAAAGCACGTGCTGGCCCGCATCCAGCACGGCGCGGGCAATGCGAACGGGATGAGCGAACGCGGGCAGCGCACAGACGCCGCCGAGCCTCAGGCGCTCGCCGTCCATCAGCGCGGCGTCGAGCTCGATGCGTCCGTCGGCGGTCAAGCACGCCCCCGTCCCCGCGTTGAAGAGCGGGTCGTCTTCCAAGTCTTCCACGGCGCGCTGCGCCGCATCGAGCGCAGCGCCACCGGCTCGCAAGATCGCCAGTGCAACGCCTGCCGCACGCGCGCACCCCTCTGCCGCGCGCTGCTTCCGGTCCGAATCCAGCTCTCCGGCCCCACCGTGCACCAGCACGGAGTACCGGCCGCCCGCGCCGGACCAACTGGCCGTGACGTTCAGGGCTGCCTCCGGGTGGCGACCAGGGCCTGCAGCGCCAGCGGGCCGAAGGCGGCCACGAGCCACGGCGCGCCGAGCCGCCCTGCCGCGACGGCGTGCAGTAAAACGAGCAGCAACGTCAGCGTCGCCGCGGTCCCGGCCACGCGCATCGAGCGCCGCATCGGCGAGGCGACCCAGATCGGCAGAACCAGCGCCACCGGGCCCACGGCCAGAGCCGCTGCCCGACCTTGCCCGTGGCGAACGGGGGTAGAGGCCGCCGCGCTGGGCATGAAGCCGAGCCCACCCTTGGAGGTCACGCTAACGCCCTGCTGGTAGTCGTGGAAACCGTCCTCAGTCGGGGTCCACTGCGCGGACGGCCTCAATGCGGGAAACACCGCGCTCACGTCCGCTGCCGGCGACGCCACCAGCAACACCGCGACCAGGCCGAGCCCCCAAGCGACGACGCTCGCGCCGCGTGCCAGGCGCAGCGGTGACGCTCCGAGCGCCGCCAGCGCCACGAGCTCTCCACGCGCACGCGCTTGCGCCAGACTCAGCAGCGAGCCGAGAGCCGCGATCGCCGGAGCGAACACACAGAGCCGCGCCAGGCGCTGGGACCCGGTGGTCAGGGGTTCCTCCGTGAGCAGCATGATCGAGAGCACGAGCGCGCCGCCGAGCGCGCTGTACGCGAGCGCCCGCCACGCCAGCATGCGATCGAACGCCGTCACTGCCCGCAGTATTCTCCGGCTTATTTGCCCGCGCCAAGCGCGATTTGTTACCGAGGCCCTGTGCTCCTGTCCATTCGCCCGCGCCGCGCCGTGTTCCGTCTCTCTTTGCTCGGCTCGTTCGCGCTGACCCTCACGGGCTGCTGGGAAATGGGCACTGCCGGCGACGCCAAGATTCCGGGGGACCTGCTCGGCGATTATTCGGTCGAAGCGGAGCTCGAGAGCTCGACGTGCGGCGAGGGCGCGCTCGGCTCGGAGCACAGCTGGAAGTTCGATGTACGCCTGTCACGCAGCGGTTCCGCGCTCTATTGGTTGAACGGCCAGGAGGCCATCTCCGGCGTCATCGACGCGGAGGGCGCCTTCACCATCGAGACGAACGTCAAAGTGCAAACGCAGGCTGCCGGCCGTGGTCGCCTCGGTTGCGTGATCTGGCGCATGGATCGCACGTCCGGCAAACTCGTAGGCCAGGGTGCGGATGTTCCCGGGTTCACGGGTAAACTCCGATTTGGGTACGCTCCCGAGCAAAATAGCGACTGCAGCGAGCTCCTGGGCGTGTCGGGCGGCTTTGCCACCCTGCCCTGCGAGATGACCTACGGATACGCTGGCGTCCGTCGCTGATTTGCGGCTTTTCCCGCAATTTAGCGCGCGTGTACTGGCCAATTCGAGTGCGCTGTGTTACGTCAAAATCAACGTGCAGGCTGGATTCCAGTCCCGGAATGACCCGGCGAGGGAGCACCCTCATGGCCGCACATGGGCTGAGACCGTCAGGTCTCTTATCGGAAGCGCCCCATTTGCCAGAAGCTCGAGATTGAGCTTTGAGAACCTCTCGCGAGCTTCTCTGCAGGGGTGTCCGGCTTAACGCCGGAGGAGGTGGAGTCACGATGCAATGTAGTTGTACCCCTATCCCGGAGGGTGACTCGACCTAGAGCCGGTGAACCGGTTCTGACGCACCCCGGTCCCGATCCTCGGATCAGGCGATTGGGGAGCGGTTCTGAAGCTGAGCTCCACTCCACGGCATGCCGTAAGAGTGAAGCTCCCTACCCCTAGCGGGGCGTTCAACCGTGAACGCGCCCGCGGGCACCAGCCAGATAGTGGGGTTTGCTACGCGGGCTGGGTGGTCGCTCGATCACCCAGCCCGTTCTTATTTGGCGCGGTGTCTTGCAAGACGGGGCTTTACAGCCGCACTGACATGGGGGACTCAATGCCCTCCCGGGCCGGCGCGCCGGGAGGATCCCCATGCAGACCCTTACTTTCATCCCGTCGACGCTCGCAGCTCTCGAGTTGAGCTCGCTTGGCGAGCTCGCCAGCCGATTCGATCTGTTCTGGGACGCGCAGGTCTTCAAACAGGAGACCTGGGAGCGACTGATGAACGGCTTGCGCATCGCCCTGACCTTCGGGGCAGCGCTGCTGCTCATGTACGAAGCGCGCGCGCGCAAACTCGGCGAGCGTTACCGAGAGCGCACGAAGCGGCGCATCGGCATCCTGCTCACGGTGCTCGCGTTCGGGGTGTACTTCGACTTCTTCAACCCCAACGTTCGCTACTCCGAGTACTACCACCGACACGAGCTCTACCATTATTACCTGGGCTCGAAGTACTTCAACGAAGTCGGCTATTCGCGCCTGTACGAGTGCACGGCAGTAGCCGAAACCGAGCTCGGCCGTGGCGCTCAGGTCAATGCGCGAGAGATCCGGAACCTCAGAGAAAATCTGATCCGCCCCATGTCGGATCCCACGGTCCAGAAGTACCTGGCCGAGTGTAAGCCGAACTTTGCACCCGACAGGTGGGCTGCCTTCAAGAAGGACGTCGACTGGTTCTATCACTCGTCCGCGGGATCCTACTGGGAGGGCATGACCAAGGATCACGGGTACAACCCGCCTCCCGTGTGGACGATGGCCGGCAAGTTCTTCTCGAGCTTCGGGGTCGCGGATGACGGCTTCTTCAAGTTACTCGCCTGCATCGATCCGTTGCTCCAGCTCGGTTGCGTGCTGATGATCGGCTGGGCCTTCGGCTGGCGAGTCATGGCCGTGGCCACGGTATTTTGGGGCTGCAATGCGCCCGCGAACTTCTACTGGACGGGCGGAGCGTTCCTGCGCCAGGACTGGATCTTCTTCCTCGTCGCGTCGCTGTGTCTCGCGCGCAAACGCTTCCATTTTCTTTCGGGTTTTGCGCTCACGTGGTCCGCGCTGCTGCGCGTCTTCCCCGGCTTACTGATCGTCGGCTGGGCGATCATCATCGCCATCCACGTGATTCGCAAGCTGCGCGGGTTGCCGGGCACCCGGACGCCGGGTGAGTCCCTCTCGAACCCGCTCAACTGGCTCAGACCCGAGCACAAGCGCGTGATCGCGGGGTGCGCCATGGCCTTGGCCGTGCTCGTGCCGACGAGCATCGCGGTCTCCGGCGTCGATTCTTACAAGCACTTCGTGGAGCACATCGGCGTGCACAAGAACACGCCGCTCACGAACCACATGGGCCTCGAAACGATCCTGGCGCACAACTTCGAAGGCCGCATGCACTTCACGCGGGACGAGAACCTCGACGATCCGTTCCAGGTGTGGAAAGCAGGCCGGACGCAGCGCTTCAAGAATCTGCAACCGGTCTACGTCGCGATGCTGCTGACGCTGTTCGCGTGGACGGTGTGGGCGCTCAGAAGGACCAAGCTGATGTGGGTGGGCCTGGCGCTCAGCCTGCCGCTGTGCATGTCGCTCACGAACCTGACTTGTTACTACTATTCGATGTTCATCATCGCAGCGCCGCTGATCCTGGCCCAGCCGTCGCTCGGCCCAGCGTTTCTGGTGACGAGCGGCGCCAGTCAGATCCTGCTGTTTGGTACGCCCATCGGCTTCTACTACGTGGACGATCGC
Source organism: Polyangiaceae bacterium (assembly GCA_036520475.1). Taxonomy (GTDB): domain Bacteria; phylum Myxococcota_A; class Polyangia; order Polyangiales; family Polyangiaceae; genus DATDJP01. Next base: position 8,188 of record DATDJP010000287.1, read on the forward strand.
TACACGGCCGAGTCGTACCTGTTCTTCATCTTCAGCCTGTGCGTACTCTTCGCCTATTCGCGCCCGTTCAGCGTCGCGCGCCTCAAAGCGTGGTGGCACGGCAAACCCGATCCCAAGACGGCTGCGAAGCCTGCCGACGCGGACATCGGCTCACGCGCTCCGGCGGAGTAGCTGGCGCGGTCTCGCGTCTGCGGCGCCGCGCGCTTCGACAGCACGCGGCGACGACAGGCGCGCGGTTACAGGGCGCGACGGACGGCGTTGATGGCTTCGGCCACACCTTCGGGGAAGGCGGCCAGCGAGACGTCGAGGTGACCCGGGTCCGTGCTGATCCCGAGGACGGTCACGATCGGCGTGATGAGCGCCAGCAGGCGTTCGGTCTTGCCGTTCTGGAGCTTGGGAAGCTTCTTCAAATCGATCACCAGGCGATCGCCCTGCGCTTCGACGAGCACGGCGGGCCGCTTCGGCATGAAGCCGACGAGATCGCCGGGCTTGGACAGATCGAGCGCTCCCGATTTCAGCAAACCGGCTAGTGGGCCGTCATTCGTCTCGTCGAGCACCTTCAACGACAGGTCGCGCACGCGAATCTCGAAGCGGAGCTCCTCGGCATTGAGGCTCACCCGCTCCACGAAAATCGTGGCTGCAGCGCGCACTGGAGTGCCCATGGCATTCACCGTGGCGGAGGCGCGCACGCCGGGTGGCACTGCCTCGATTTCGATGTCCTTCGGCGCGCGTTTGCCCTTGGCCCGTGACGCAAGCCAGCGCAGAGCCTCGAGTGGGACCCCGATGCGAAGGCCGGCTGCATTGCGCAGCGCCCGCACGATTTCATCGGGATGCTGCTTCAAGTAGCCGCCGGCGGCCGAGAGGATCTCCTTCTTGTCGGGCATGGGGGCGGAGTATATGCAAAAGTTAGATCGCAAATCATCATGCTTCGCGACGCGCAAGTCCCCGCCAATCGGGTCCACGGCGTGCTCAAAGAGCACCTGCTGGTGGACGGCTACCCCATCGTCGTCGATCTCGAGCAGAGCCAGGGCTCGTACGTGCGCGACGCCGTGAGTGGCAGAGATTACCTGGATTTCTCCAGCTTCTTTGCCTCGAACCCGCTCGGCTTCAACCACCCCGGCATGCTCGAGCGGGACATTCAGAAGCGCCTGGCGCGCGCCGCGACCACGAAGGTGTCGAACGCCGACTACTACACGACCTACATGGCCGAGTTCGTGCAAACGCTGGCTCGCACCGCCGCGCCTCCCGAGCTCATTCACTATTTCTTCATCGATACCGGCACTCTGGCGGTCGAAAACGCCATGAAAGCGGCGTTCGACTGGAAAGTCAGGAAGAACCTGGCGCGTGGCAAGGGCGAGCGCGGGCAGCAGATTTTGCACCTGGAACACGCTTTTCACGGGCGTTCGGGCTACGCGCTCAGCGTCACCAACACGGACCCGCTCAAGACCCAGTTCTTTCCGAAGTTCTCCTGGCCGCGCATCCCCTGCCCGCGCATTCGCTTTCCGTGCGATGCTGCCGAGGCCGCGCGGGTAGAGGCCGCCGAAAGCACCGCCATTCAAGCGGCAGAGCAGGCCTTCGATCGCGCGCCGGACGAAATCGCGGCCATTCTCATCGAACCGATCCAGGGCGAAGGGGGCGACAATCATTTCCGCCCCGAGTTCCTGCGCGCGCTGCGGCGACTGGCGGACGAGCGCGAGGCGCTCTTGATCTACGACGAAGTGCAGACGGGCCTCGGCCTCACCGGCAAATGGTGGGCTTATCAGCACCACGGCATCGCTCCGGACATCGTCTGCTTCGCCAAGAAGATGCAGGTCGGCGGCATACTCGTCTCTGGGCGCATCGATGAGGTGCCGGACAATGTTTTCAGCGTGCCCTCGCGCATCAACAGCACATGGGGCGGCTCGCTCGTGGACATGGTGCGCTGCACACGCCTCCTTCAGCTCATCGAGGACGAGCAGCTCCTCGACAATGCGGCGCGTCGCGGCCACGAGCTTCGGAGCGGCCTCGAGCAGATCGAGGGGCGCTTCCCCGGCAAGGTATCCAACGCACGGGGGCTCGGCCTGATGTGCGCGCTGGACGTGCCCGCCACGCAGCTCCGAAATCAGGTGATCCAGCGCTGCTTCGCCGACGGCATGATCATTCTGGCCTGTGGGCGCAATTCGCTACGCTTCCGTCCCACCCTGACCGTCACCGCCGAAGCCATCGCCGAAGGCCTCGTGCACCTCGAACGCGCCCTCACCCACGTCCTCGCCTGACGTCTTTGGGCGGGTTCGGCCTGCGGTGTTTAGCCGCGAAGAGCCGTTTCGACGGCTCGGGGGAAGACGTCGGCGACGTCGGCGTCGATGCGTAGGGTGGCGACGGCGTCGTGGGCAGTTTCGCCTTGATTGACGATGACGTACGGCACGCCGCGCCGCGCAGCAGTGAGCGGGACGTCGGCTGCGGGCGTGACCACGAGTGACGAACCGAGTGCGACGACCAAGTCTGCGCTGGCTGCCGCGTCGAACGCGCGCGTCAGATCATCCGGCTGGAGGGCTTCGCCGAACATGACGACCGCGGGCTTCATGATGGCGCCGCACGTCAGACACAGCGGGGGGATGCGCGTGCTCTCGAACTCCTGCATACAACGCGCGACCGGCTCGCGCTGCTTGCAGCCCGTGCACTCGACTTCGCGATTGGTGCCGTGCAGCTCCACGATCAGCTCGCGCGAAGTGCCAGCTGCCTGGTGCAGCCCGTCCACGTTCTGCGTGACCAGCGCGCACAGGCGGCCTGCCCGTTCGAGCTCGACCATGGCCTGATGGACGCGGCCCGGGCGCGCGTCTCGGAACACGGGGTAACCTTCGAGCTTGAATTCCCAGTACTCCGAGCGCGCGCTCCCACTGGCCATGAAGCTCTGGTAATAGACGGGTTGTCGCGTCTTCCACACGCCGTTCGGCCCACGAAAGTCGGGAATGCCGCTCGCCGTCGAAATGCCGGCGCCGGTGAAGACCAGGCAGCGACGCGCGGCGCGAATCAAGTCTGCTAACTCGCTCGCGGGATCCGTTTCCGTACCGGCGGTCATGCGCCGGCCAGCGTAGGAGGGCAGGGCCCGGGACGCAAACGTGCGATCGGACCACCCGCCCTGCCGCAACGTGGTTAAAGTCCCGGGCACTACCCCCTTGGAAACCCATGCGTGAGGAAACGATTGGCGGATTGAAGGTGCGTCTGGTCGGCGGCACGGATCGCGAGGGCGGCGGCGACGGACCCATGTTGTTGCTCATGCACGGCTTCGGCGCACCCGGGACCGATCTGGTTCCGCTCTGGCGCCAGCTGGTCGTGCCCCGGGAGACACGCTTCGCCTTTCCGGAAGCCCCGACCGAGCTCGACGCGTACGGACCGGGCATGGATTCGCGAGCCTGGTGGATGATCGACATGGAGCGCCTCGAGCGTGCGCAACGCAGCGGCGAGATCCGCGACCTGTCGCGCGAAGTGCCCGAAGGACTCGCCGAGGCCAACGTCCAGCTCAACGCGATGCTCGACGATTTAGAGGCCCGCTTCGGAGTCCGCGCAGACCAGCTCGTGATCGGCGGTTTCTCACAAGGCGCGATGCTGGCGTGCGACGTGCTGCTCCGAGGTCAGCGCCGTTTTGCGGGCCTCGCCGTGCTCAGCGGCAGCCTCGTCGCCGAGCACGAGTGGGGGCCACTCATCGAGAAATGCCGCGGTCTCCCGGTGCTGATCAGCCACGGCAAGAGCGACCCGATCTTGCCGTTTGCTCTGGCCGAGCGGCTCCGCGATCTGTTCGTCGCGGCCGGCGCCGAGGTGCAATTCGTGCCGTTCAACGGCGGGCACGGCATTGCCGACGGCGTGATCGACGCCCTCGGCGCGCTCGTGACACGAGCCACCGCGAGGAGCGCATGAAACTCGCCGCCATCGATATCGGCACGAACTCGGTTCACATGGTCGTGGTCGAAACCGACGCCAAGGCGTCGTTCACGGTCATCGACCGTGAAAAGAGCATGGTGAAGCTCGGCGCCGGCCTGTTCGGCACGCGGCAGCTCACGGAGCGCGCGTTCAACGACGGCCTCGAAGCCATGCGCCGCTACACGCGGCTCGCCGAAAATCACGGCGTGGACGAGATCTTGGCGGTCGCCACCAGCGCCACGCGCGAGGCCGAAAACGGCGGCGACTTCCTGGACGCCATTTTCCGCGAAACGGGCGTCAAGCCGCGCGTGATCTCGGGCGCTGAAGAGGCCCGGCTGATCTATCTGGCCGTCCGCCACACGGTGGATCTGGGGCTGGAACGCGCGCTGATTGTCGACATCGGCGGCGGCAGCGTGGAAGTGATCGTGGGCGATTGCCGCGAGGTGCTGATGAGCGAGAGCTTGCGCCTCGGTGTGCAGCGTCTGCTCGAGCGGCGGGGCAGCACCAAGCCCTTGTCGCCGAAGGTCATCCACGAGCTTCAGGGCTACGTTCGCGGCGTGGCGAGCGACGCGCTGGCAGAGGCGCGGCGTATCGGTTTCGCGCGCGTGATCGGCACCTCCGGCACGATTCGCACGCTGGGGGAAGCCGCGCATCTGATGAGCGGCGGAACGCCCTGGCGCTCGGTGAACGCGCAAATAGCGCGCCGCAAGGACGTCAAGGACCTCACGAAGAAGCTACTCGATCTGGGCGAAACCGAACGCGCCAAGCTGCCAGGCATCGGAGAACAACGCGCGGACGCGATTCATTTGGGCGCGGTGCTCTTGAGCGAAATCCTGGAGCTCGCGAACAAGGACGAGCTCACGCTGTGCGACGGTTCGCTGCGCGAAGGGGTCATCATCGATCACCTCGAACGTCACGGCACGGGCGGGCGCGGACACCGACCGGATCCGGACGTGCGGCGCAGAAGCGTGATCGAGCTCATGGAGAAGTACGGCCGTGACGATCCTCGAGAAGAGCATATCGCGCGCCTCGCTCTGCAGCTGTTCGAGCAGACCCGAGCCCTCCACGGCTACGGCGCCTCCGAGCGCGAGCTGCTCGAGTACGCGGCCATGCTTCACGGCATCGGCCAGCACATCAGTTTCCGCCGGCGGCACCAGCACTCCGAGTACATCATCCGCTACTCGGACCTGCGCGGCTTCAGCGACGAAGAGCTCGAGCTGATGGGCCTGCTCGTGCTCTACCATCGCAAGGGTGCGCCGCGTTCAGAGGACGCGCGGCTCCGCCGGCTCAGCAGCGAGGAGCGGCGCAAGGTGCGCTTGCTCTCGGGGATTTTGCGGATCGCCGTCAGCCTCGATCGCGGGCGCAGTCAGGTCGTCAAGCGCCTGCGCGCCGATCTCGACGACGACACGCTCGAGATCCGCGTCGCGGGCGTCGGCGATCTGGAGCTCGAGGTCTGGGCAGCGAGCAGCAAGACGGAGCCCCTGTCCCGTGCGCTCGGTCGCAAGGTGGTGATCCTGACCGAGAGCGGGGTCAGTCGATCGTCACCACCGCCGAGCCACTGAAGCGTCCCTCGCGTAGGTCGTCGAGCGCTCGGTTCAGCTCACCCAGCTTGTAGCGTTGCGCTTGCGCGCGCACCGGGATGCGCGGCGCGAGCTCGAGAAACTCGATGCCGTCGCGGCGGGTCAGGTTCGCGACCGAACGCAGCGTGCGCTCGCCCCACAAGATCTCGTACGGGAAAGCCGGTACTTCACTCATGTGAATGCCCGCACACACGACCACGGCGCCCTTGCCCGTGTCGCGGAGCGCCTTGGGGATGAGCGATCCGTCCGCGGCGAAGATCAGCGCGGCATCGAGCTTCACCGGGGGTACCTCGTCCGAGCCCCCCGCCCACTCTGCGCCCAGGCTGAGCGCGAATTTCTGCGCAGCCTCGTCGCGCGGCTTCGTGAACGCGAACACACGGCGGCCCTGATAGCTCGCGACTTGCGCGACGATGTGTGCGGCCGATCCGAAACCGTACAGGCCGATGCACTCCGCTCCGCCGCACATGAGCAGCGCGCGGTATCCGATCAGCCCGGCGCACAGGAGCGGTGCGACCTCGACGTCCGCGAAGGACCCGGGTAGCGGCAGGGCGAAGCGCGGATCGACGCGCGTGTACTCGGCGAAACCGCCGTCGATTTGATAGCCCGTGAAGCGGGCGTGGTCGCACAGGTTCTCGCAGTCGCGCCGGCAGTAGCGACACTCGCCGCACGTGCTGCCCAGCCAGGGGACGCCCACGCGCTGTCCCAGCTTGAAGCCTTCGACGTCCGATCCGAGCTCGGCCACCGTGCCAACGATTTGATGACCGAGGACGAGCGGGAGCTTCGGCGAAGCCAGCTCGCCGTCCAGCACGTGCAAATCGGTGCGGCAAACGCCGCAGCACAACACGCGCACCAGCATTTGCCCCGCCGTCACGCGGGGCACGGCGATGCGCCGTTCTCGAAGCGGCGTTTTGGGTGCTTCGAGCAGTAGTGCCCGCATCGTACTAGTCACCGTCTACCACCCTCATGTCAGGCAGATTAACTCCGATTGCCGGGGAGTTCTCGTAAAGTCTGCCGTGATTCGCCCCCCTGCCCGGGCTCCCCGAGCCGGGCCCTTTGAGGTGGACAGGGCCCTGGAAAAACGGGATAGCTCCTGTTCGCCCCGACCCGAAAACCACCCACGTATGCGGTAAATCGAGCAGTGCACCAGCCGGAACCTCAAGTTTTGGACCCGACCGATCCCGAGCTCGTCCGGATCGTGAATGACGAGGAGCAATGCCTGGCGCGCGTCCAGCGGCACCTTCGGGAGCGCGGTCGGACACGCAGCGGCAAGAGTGCCGCCGAATACGAGCGAGAAATGCTGGCGCTTCGCGACGAGATTGCCGCAGCGCGTCTCGAAGACGTTCCGCCCCTGCTCGAGCAAATGGAGCGCTTGCAAAGCCTCGCCGCGCACCGGCGCGAGGCAAGCGAGGGTCACATCGACGCGCGTTCACCCTACTTCGGGCATCTGGTGCTCCAGGAGGGCCCGCGCCGGCGCGAGGTGTTGATCGGCCGCAGCACCTACCTGGACACGCAGTCGGGGGTACGCATCGTCGACTGGCGCGACGCGCCCGTGAGCCGCCTGTTTTATCGTTACGACGAGGGCGCCGAGTACGACGAGAACTTCGGCGGGCGCGATGTGTCCGGGGAAATCGTCACCCGGCGCAGCGTGACCATCGTTGACGGCGTGCTGCGCCGCATCGGCTGCCCGCAGGGCACGTTCGTGCGCGCGCCGAGCGGTTGGCGTCGCATGGAGGTGAGCACGGCCCAGCTGCGAGGCGGTCAGGGCACCGCCGCGCGCTCGGAACAGCATCACCGGCCCGGCCGCTTGGGCACCAGCGCGACCGGTGACGACGACAAGCTGCTGAAAGAGATCACGCCGCTGATCGACGCGCGCCAGTTCGAGCTCATCACGCGCCCCGACTCGGGCCTGGTCGTGATTCAAGGCGGCGCCGGCAGCGGCAAGACCACGATCGGCCTGCACCGGCTGGCTTACCTCGCTTACAACGACGCGCGCCGGTTCCGCACGGATCGCATGCTGGTCGTGGTCTTCAACGACGCGCTGGCGCGCTACATGGGCGACGTTCTGCCGGCGCTCGGCGTGCAGGGCGTGGCCATTCGCACCTATCAGAACTGGGTCGAACGGCTGCGCAGCGCGCATTTGCCGCGGCTTCCCAAGACGTACAGCGAGGACACGCCCAGCGTGGTCACGCGTATGAAAAAGCATCCCGCGATGCTGCTCGCGATGGACGCCCACATCGAGCGGCTCGAGCGCGGCATTCACGAGCGGCTCACGCGCGCGCTGCCGCGTTCCTCGCAGGAGCCCACCGGCGCCGAGCGCGCCTGGGACAGCAGCAAGGCACAACCGCTCGCGCATCGCGTGCACGCGCTGTCGCGCTGGCTGGAGCGCGAGAGCCGCACCTTGACGACCGATCAACGCGTGGCGCTGGAGCGCATCGTGCGCGAAGGGCTCGCGCAGTCGCGCGACGTGCTCGGCGCGTGGTCGGACATCTTGACGGATCGACAGGCGCTGAGCGCGGCGTTCGGGGGCCACCCGCTGAAGACGCTCAGCGAACCGGAGCTCGATCGCGCGCACGCCTGGTGCGCGGCGCGCGCCGCCGAAGTGATCGTCGAAGCCGACGAACGCGCCGAAATGTCCAGTGAGCCGGAAGGCCGCCGCGGCAAGAAGCGGCCCTCGAACCCGCCGCGTGAGCGAGACACGCGCGACCGGGACGACGAGCAAGACGACCGCTACCTGCGCGAAGGCGTGGACGGGCAGAGCATCGAGCAGGTCGCGCAGCTCGATCGCGAGGACGACACGCTGCTGCTCAAGCTGTGGCAGCGCCTGCGCGGCCCGCTACGGCGCGGCGGCAAAGGCAAGGAAGCGCTGGTGTACGAGCACGTCTTCGTGGACGAGGCGCAAGATCTCAGTCCCGTGGAGCTCGGCGTCGTGCTGGGCACCCTGAGCCGAGCCAACAGCCTCACCTTGGCGGGCGACATCGCGCAGCGGCTCCACATGGACAACGGTTTCACCGATTGGAACACCGTGCTCGGCGAGCTGGGGCTGTCGCACGTGGAGATCGAACCGCTACGGGTCAGTTACCGCTCCACGCAGGAAATCATCGAGTTTTCGCGCGCGGTGCTGGGACCTCTGGCGCACGAAGAGCAAGGCGTGGCCACGCGCAGCGGCGCGCCGGTCGAGCTCTTTCCGTTCGCGCACAGCGGGGACGCCGTGGCGTTTCTGGCCGAAGCGCTGCGCGAGCTCACGATCACCGAGCCGCGCGCTTCGCTGGCGCTGATCGCGCGCTACCCCGAGCAGGCCGACGTGTACTACCAGGGCCTGGAAAAGGCCGAGATCGTCAATCTGCGGCGCATCGCCGAGCAGGACTTCCCCTTCCGGCCCGGCATCGACGTCACGGACGTGCGCCAGGTCAAGGGACTCGAGTTCGACTACGTCATTCTGGTCGAGGTGAGCGACGCCTCTTACCCAGCCGACGACGAGGCGCGGCATCTGCTGCACATCGCCGCCACGCGCGCCGCGCACCAACTCTGGGTATTGAGCACCGGGCGACCCAGTCCCAACTTACCCGAGGAACTGCGAAAGAGCGCGCTCTGAGGCGCGATCGTGGGGAGAGTCTCATGCAGACGAGCGCGCTGAATCAGGCACGAAGGACTGGACGGATCGCGGTGTGCGCGCTGCTGCTCGTGGCCGGCAGCGTCACGGGGTGCGCGCGCTCTGCCAAGGAGCCCGTCATCGGCTCGTCGTCGCCGCATGCCGCGGAAGCGCCCCGCCCGCCCGCGCCGGCGAAAAAGCCGGTGCACGCCCGCCCCGAGGTTGCCGACGACGCCGTCGAGCGCGCCGCCCTGCCCTACCACGGCGTGCGCGCCCGGGACGGGCAGACGCTCAGCGCCAGCGAGCTGATGGACGAGCTGTCGCAGATGGACGCCATTTGCGTCGGTGAGAATCACCCGAATCCTCACGATCACTTCGCGCAGCTGTCCGTGCTCCGGGAGCTCGTCGCGCGTGGGCGGTCGAAAGGCCGGGAGCTCGGGCTGGGACTCGAGATGCTCGACCTCACGGCACAAGAGGCCCTCGATGAATACGCGGCGAAGGACATCGGCGAACGCACGCTGATCGAGCAAAGCGAATGGAAGCAACGCTGGGGCTATCCGTTCGCCCTCTATCGCCCCATGCTCGACCACGCACGCGACAACGGCGTCGGCCTGATCGCGCTCAATGTTCCGCGGGAGCTGACGCGCCAGGTCGCCAGGCAGGGCGTCTTGGCCTTACCCGAAGAGACGCGCAAGACCCTGCCGGAGATGGACTTCGGCAACGCCGCCCATCGCAAGCACTTCGACGACGCGATGCGCCAGCACCCACACGGCCACGGATCACCTGAAAACATGTACGCCGCCCAGGTGCTTTGGGACGAGACCATGGCCGCCGCCGCGGCGGCGTGGCTGGCGGAACGCGCGCCGGCTCGCCAGGTCGTCGTTTTGGCGGGGCACGGCCACTGCGTGCCATCGGCGATCCCACAGCGCATGCAGCGCCGCGGGGTGGGACGCGCAGTGAGCGTCGCTCCCATGATGCGTGAACCGGAGCGCGCGACGAGCGATCCCGCCGCGAGCTTCGACTACGCCTTGATTTTCGAAGCATCCCCGGAAACGCCGCCGCAGAAGTCGTGAGCCGCGCCGGTCCTTGCGCTGCGCGCCCGGGGCAGCTACCGCTGTGTGACAGCGAGGGACGAGCCATGAAAACATACGACAAGATCTACATCGGCGGAGAGTGGGTTCCAGCTCATGGCGACGAATCGTTCGACGTCATCAACGCTTCCACCGAAGAGATCATCGGCCGCGTTCCGAAGGGCGCCATCGGAGACGTCGAGCGCGCCGTCGAACGCGCAGCGCAGGCGTTCCCGGCGTGGAGCGCCACGTCCGTGCAGGAGCGCGCCGATTTTCTGCAGAAGCTTCAAGGCGGTCTCGGCGCGCGCATGAACGAGATCGCCGAGGTCATCGCCAGCGAAGTCGGCATGCCCATCAAGCTATCGACGGCGATTCAGGCCGGCCTGCCCACGCTGAACATGGGCACATTTGCCGAGCTGGTGAGGAACTATCAGTACGAAGAGCAGGTCGGCAATTCGCTCGTCGTGCACGAGCCGGTGGGCGTCGTCGCGTGCATCACGCCCTGGAACTATCCGCTGCACCAGGTCGTGGCCAAGGTGGCTCCGGCGATCGGTGCCGGCTGCACCGTCGTGCTCAAGCCGAGCGAGGTCGCGCCGCTCAGCGCGTTCATGCTCGCCGAGATCATCCACGCGGCGGGTCTTCCGCCCGGCGTCTTCAACCTGGTCAGCGGGGACGGGCCGTCGGTCGGTGAAGCGCTCGTCACGCACCCCAAGGTGGACATGGTGAGCTTCACGGGGTCGACGCGCGCGGGCCGTCGCATCTCGGAACTGGCCGCGAAGAGCGTCAAGCGCGTCGCGCTCGAGCTGGGCGGCAAGAGCGCGTCCATCGTGCTCGATGACGCGGACCTCGAGAAGGCCGTCACTCACACGGTTCAGAGTTGCTATTTGAACTCGGGACAGACCTGCAGCGCACACACACGCCTGCTCGTGCCGAAGAACCGGCTCGCGGAGGCCGAGCGCTACGCCAAGGCCGCCGCGGAGAGCTTCAAGCTCGGTGATGCGCTCTCGCCGGATACGCGCCTCGGGCCGCTCGTATCCGAGACGCAGCGCGACCGCGTCCGCGAGTACATCGAGCTCGGCACGAAAGAGGGCGCAAAGCTCGTGACGGGCGGCGCAGAGCCTCCGGATGGGTTCGAGAAGGGCTACTTCGTACGGCCGACCGTGTTCAGCCACGTGAAGAACGACATGCGCATCGCCCAAGAAGAGATCTTCGGGCCGGTGCTGTGCATCATCCCGTACGAAGGCGAAGAGGACGCCGTGCGCATCGCCAATGACAGCATCTACGGGCTGGCAGGCGGTGTGTGGGCCGCGGATCCCGAGCGCGCCAAGCGCGTGGCGCGACGCTTGCGCACGGGCCAGGTGGACATCAACGGCGGCAACTACAACCCGAACGCGCCGTTCGGCGGCTACAAGCAGTCCGGCCACGGGCGCGAATACGGGCGCCACGGTCTCGAAGAGTTTCTCGAGATCAAGTCGCTCCAGCTCTGAGGCGGAACCGCCCCCGGCGGGTCTAGGGTCTGTCCCTGAATTCCTTTCCGAAACGTGCCCGTGAACGTGCCCGTGAACGTGCCCGAAAGGCGCAACTTCGAGCACGGCAGAGCCGAAGAAGGCACATGGCGCTCGATCATGACCGACTGGATGTCTAGCAGCT
>DATDJP010000288.1:0-26133 GCA_036520475.1 Polyangiaceae bacterium
AGAACACGGCCAATCTCCCCGTCGACGACGCCCTGCTCCTGGCGTCCAAGCTCGACATTCCGCTGAACGTTTCGCTGCCGGCGTCGAAACGCGATCCCTCCGCGCCCCCGCCGCCTCCGCCTCGGCGCCGTTGGCCCTGGACTTTGGCTGGAGCCGTCGGCACCGGCATCGCTGCGCTGGCGTTCACGACACTTCGTCCAGAGCCCGCGGAGCCGGGCGCCACGCGCCCTACGGCAGAAACGGCGGCGCCCACGAACGCCGCGGTGAACACAGGAGCGGCAGTCGCGGCGAACGTCACTGCGTCCGCCAGCGCCGCGCCGGCTGTCGGTGAAGTCCGCCTGCGCATCGCAGTATCGCCAGAAAACGCGGAAGTACGGCTCGACGGACGCCTGCTCAAGGGCAACCCGTTCGACAGCGTGATCAAGAAGGACGACGTGGAGCACGAGCTCACGGTCAGCGCCGACAAGCACCGTTCACACAAACGCAAGCTCCGCATCGAGGAAGACGTCGATCTGGAAATCGATCTTTCGCCGCTGCACGGCGCGAGACCGAGCCGCACTGCGCGCGCCATCCGCGCCGCAACCGCTCCTGCCCCACGCCCGGCGGCGCCCGAAGTGCCGACCACAGCGGCCGCGGCGCCCGCACCTGCGCCGCGCACCACGCCCAGCCTCGAACCCGGAATGGACCTACGCACGCGTTCGGTCGAGCGCGTCAAACGCGGAATCGACGAGAAGGACCCGTACGCACAATGAAGAAGAGTCAGCACGCGCTCGCACTGCTCTTGGCGCTGACAGTCTCTGCGCCACACGTCTTTGCTCAAACCACGGGGGATCCGGTGGCTGACCCGGGGTCCGTCGATGAAGCTCGGCATCGCTTTCAGCGCGGCGTCGAGCTCTATCGCGAAGGCAGCTTCGACGCGGCCCTCGCCGAGTTCAACAAGGCCTACCAGCTCGCGCCGAACTACCGGGTGCTCTACAACCTCGCCCAGGTTCAGACGGAACGGCATGACTACATCGCCGCGGTCAAGATGCTCGAGCAGTACCTGAAACAAGGCGCGAACGAGATCGCCCCGGAGCGCCGCGAGCAGGTCGAGCAAGAGCTGCGCGCCTTGAAGGGGCGCGTGTCAGAGCTCGTGGTCTCGACGAACGTGCAAGGAGCGGAGCTGCTCGTCGACGGTGCCTCGATGGGCGAGCTACCTGCCAAGGACCCCATCGTCGTGAACTCCGGCGTGCGACGCCTGATGGTGCGCAAGACGGGCTATACGACGAGCAGCCGCAGCGTGACCATCGCGGGAGGCGAAGCCGTGCGGCTCGAATTCGAGCTCACGAAAGACCCGGCTGGCGCCACGAGCGGCGGGCAGCTCCTCCCGTACGACTTCAAGTCGCAACAGGTCGATGACACGCCAGCCAACGTTCCCTTCTGGATCAGCCTGGTCGCGACCGGTCTGTTTACCGGCGGAGCCGTCACGTTTGGCGTCCTCGCGCGGCGGTCCGACGACGAGCTCGATAAAGAGCTGGAGCAATATCCGGCGAATGTCACCGGCATCGAGGACGCGCGCTCCGAGCTCAAGCGTAACGCGCTGCTGACGGACGCCTTGGCCGCGGCCGCGGTCGTAGGCGCCGGATTCACCGTCTACTTCGCCTTCAATGCACCGGAGAAGCGGTCAGCGGAGAAGGACAGCGCGCGCGCAAAGCCCTCGCCTCGCCTCGGCATCGGCACCACGGGCACCGGTTTGCGTCTGACGGGCCAGTTCTGAAATGCGCCGCAGGTTCGGAGTAGACGCTTCTCGCCCGCCGCCGCTCACTTCCAGTGAACGGACGTCGTACACACCGCGGCGCCGTCCGACACGCAACTGAGCCGGCGGTAGCGCACGCCCTTGCAGCCCATGGCCGTGTACAGCGGAAGCGCCGTGGCCATGTTGATGCGGCAGATGAACGGATGGTGGGAGCGCCAGCCGACGTACCTCACGTGATGTTCCGTGGGTGAAAGCGAGCTGAACACCGGCTGGCCGTTGTCATAGTTCAACTTCCAGAGCTTCTCGCCGTGGCGGGAGTAGCGGTCCGGGGTGACGAACATGCCGATGATGCTGCGATACACGCCCTTCAAGAGGTCGTTCATCACGGCCTGGGCCGCGTCTTCCGCCATGGCCCCGAGCTCGTCGGGCGCGTGATGGCGAGTGATCTCGTCCAGAATGGCGTGCACGACCTCCGCCGCGTACCAGCGTGAGGAAAGGACGCCGAAACCAGTCAGGCCCACCTCGAATGGTTCAGAGAACGTCCGCTCCGCGAGCTTCACCGAGCGCCCCACGCGCTCGTGATCGACGTTCGCCGCGTACCAGCACAGAAATCCGCGCAGCGCGACGCCCTTGATTCGGCCCTTGTCCGCAGGCGGCTGGTCCGACTTGCGTCCGACCTTGGACATGATGACGGAATGTAACACATGCCGCGGCGCGGCGCGTCATGCGTCCCGATGCGCTGCAGAGCGGCCGCGAACGGATCGAGCCGCTTTCAGGCTCGATCCGTGCTGCGCTCCGGACCGCTCAGAACAGCGTGTAGATGAGCGGGCTCGCGCCACCCGTGAGGGTCACGATCGCAGCTACCCCGAGCAGGATCACCGCCATGGGGACCAGCCACCATGCCTTGTTGGCACGGGCGAACTCGCCGAGCTCACGAAATAGCGAGAGGAGATAACGTAGACGCTTCATGGCTGCTGCTGCTCACGCCGGGCTTGCTGATGACAAAGTGCTCGAGCACCAGGTGATCCATGCCCGTCTTCATGAAACACCGGTAGGCCTCTTCGGGGCGACACACGATCGGCTCGCCTCGCACGTTCATGGACGTGTTGATCACCACGCCGTAGCCAGTGATCTCTTTGAACGCGCTGATGAGCGCGTGGAACGCCGGGTTCGTGCGGCGTGACACGGTCTGGATGCGCGCCGAATAGTCGAGGTGCGTCACGCCCGGAATGTCCGAGCGCGGGCGCGCCAGGCGTTCGCGAAACGGCTGGTTCAGGTCGTCGGGCGGCTGTGGCGAACGACGCGCGGCAGTGACCGGCGCCGTGAACAGCATGTAGGGGGAGGTCCCCTGAAGCTCGAAGTACTCGCTGGCGCACTCTTCGAGCACCGCCGGCGCGAACGGCCGGAACGCTTCCCGGAACTTGATCCTGCGGTTGATGCGCGACGGAGCGTCGGCCATGCGCGGATCCGCCAAAATGGAGCGGTTGCCGAGCGCGCGCGGACCGAACTCCATGCGCCCTTTGAACATGCCGACGATGCCGCCGCTCGCGAGCAGCTTCGCGACGTACGGCGCCCATTCGGCGTCGCTCAATTTGACGTACGGGCAGCGCTCCTTCTTGAGCAGCGCCTCGACTTCGTCGTCCGTGGCCTGCGGACCCAGATAGCAGCCCTGCATCGAATCGTTGATGCCGTCCACGACGCGCGGCTTGTCGTAGACGTGATGCCACGCCGTGAGCGCTGCGCCGAGCGCTGCGCCGGCATCGTGAGCGGCGGGCGCAACGAAGATTGACTGAAAGGGGCCGTTCTTGAGCAGCTTGCCGTTGGCGACGCAGTTGAGCGCCACGCCGCCCGCGAGGCAGAGATTGGGCTTGCCCGTGAGGCGGTGCGCCTCCCGCACGACGCGGCTCACGATGAGCTCGGTGACTTCCTGAATGGAGCGCGCCACGTCGGCCATGTGCTGCGTCATTTCCGACTCGGGCTTTCGAGCCGGCGCCTCGAACAGCTCCTCGAAGGCCTTGTTGATCATGGTCTGGCCGCCGAGGTAGTTGAAATAGCGCATGTTGAGCAGGAACGAGCCGTCCTCGTTCAACGACACGATGTGCTCGAGAATGCGATCGACGTACCGGGGGTGACCGTAGGGCGCGAGGCCCATCACCTTGTATTCGTCCGAATTGACCTTGAAGCCCGTGTACTGAGTGAACGCCGAGTACAAGAGCCCGATGGAGTGCGGGAAGTTATGCTCGCGCAAAATCCTGAGTCGATTGCCCTCACCCACGCCGATGGTGGCGGTGGGCCACTCGCCCACGCCGTCGAGCGTCACGACTGCTGCTTCCTGGTAAGGCGACGCGAAGAAGGCGCTCGCGGCGTGCGACTCGTGGTGCTCGGTGAAGAGCACCGCTTCCGGGACGTCGTAGCCGAGCTCGCTCAGGACGTCGGCGACTTCGAGCTTGATCCACAGGTTCTTGCGAACCCACTTGGGCATCGCCTTCAAGAAGGTGCGCAGGCTGCCCGGTGCGACCGCGAAGTGCGTCTTCAGAATGCGGACGAACTTGTCGATCGGTTTGTCGTAGAACACCACCGCGTCGATGCCGTTCTTCGGAACACCCTGGCTCTCGAGACAGTAACGGATCGCGTTCTTGGGGAACGACTCGTCCTGCTTCTTGCGCGTGAAGCGCTCTTCCTGTGCGGCGGCAGTGACGATCCCGTTCTGGATCAGAGCTGCGGCTGCGTCGTGATAGTGCGCGCTGATGCCGAGGATGTTCATGTCAGCTCGCTCGCTCCTTCCGCCGTGCGACCACCGCGACCGTCCAGGCGCGCCGCCGGGGCCGCCGGTGCCGCAGGTTTGGAGGATGCAGCGTGCGGGCGCGTATACAGCTTCGTGTACATGTTCTTGTCGTCGCCATGGCCGACGCGCTCGATCCAGTTGGTGACGCCGCCAGTCGGGAAGACGCGTTTCAGCTCGTCCTTGCCGCGGATGCGCAGCCAGAACGAGGCGGGCACGAAGATCGAGTAGTAGATGAGGGTCAATAGCACCACGCCGAGCCCCGTGCCGAGCCACACGAACAGGCGATCGATCGCCGCGCGCAGGGTGTGCAGCGGGCCGGGCGCAAAAATCGCCATCAGCGTGAACAGCACCGCGAGCGAGCCGATGATGGCCGCCGGGACGGGATGACCGAACGCGTAGAAAAGCGAGGCCGCGCCGACCATCAACACGAGCTGAATGACGATTTGCTTATTCATGGGGAACGCTCAGTGCTTGGCTGCAGTCGTGGGAGCAGTTGCCGCAGGACCCGCTGCCGGCTGTGCCGCTGTCGGCCGTGGAATGACCTGATGCTTGTCGATGAAGTCTGCCACGAGACGGGCCTCGAGGTCGGTCCCGAGTTGGTTGGCGTGAATACCGTCGAAGCCCCAGTACTTCTTGTCTGCGGGGAAGACCGAGGCAAGGTCGAAGAACGTCGCGCCATGCTGCTGAGCCAGCGCCGCAGCGATCCCGTTGTGCTCGTCGACCGCTTGCTTGAAGCCCGCGATGTCGAAAAACCCCGGGATTAGCGTCGTGTACGGGAAGGTCATCACCATGACTTTCACGCCGCGCGCTTTCGCAGCGAGCACCAGATCTTCAACGTTGCGCCGGTAATATTTCGACGAGTTTGTCGCGAGCATCTTGCCGACCGGCACCTCCTTGAAAATTCCGCTGGGATAGCGCCACGTCCAACGTTGCTTCGCGAATTCGTGATAATGACACGTCTTTGCCTCGTTGAACACCGACTGCCCGAGCGCAGAGGCCGGCAGAATCCGGCCCGTTTCGACGAGCAAGATACGGAGCATCGTGCTCGCTTCGTAAATGGGCGTTTGATGTAGGGTGAAGGGCGGCGCGAAGCACCCCGAGTTGTCCCCTTTGAACGCGCTCGGCGGCCACACCACGCGGCAGGCGACGTCGGCGAACGCTTCCTTGAACAGGATCATGTCCGGCTCGAGGGCCTGGATGCGGATGTGGAAGTTGATCAGGTGCTCGTACGTCGTCCATGCCGGGACGCCGGCATTCACCACGGTGACGTTCGTGTAGCCCTTCTTGCGCAGGCCATCTTCGAGCATCGCCGGGTACGTGCGTCGGTAGTCATCGACGAACATCGAGTACGTGGTCGAGGCGCCGACCGCGACGATGCGGAACTCCCCCTTCGGTTTTGGGAGCTGGATTTCAGGTCCGCGGAACCCAAGCGAATTGTGACGATTCTTGCCGTCCTTCAAATTGGGAGCAAGCGTGTAACCGAGGTACCGGTGCGGCGCGAGTAGGCCGTACCACCACTCTTCGCCGGCCACGCGCTCGCGATATTGTTCGAGGGACGCGTACCGGGAGAAGTGCGCGCGGTCGGCGAACTTGGTGACATAGATGCGCGCCCCCACCTCCAACACGCCGAGCGTGAAGAGGGTCGCGAACAGCGCGAGCAGCAGCTTGCGGCCGAACTGCTTGCGGGGGGCCGCCTCGCTCATTTCCGTTTACCGATCATCAGGAAGAAGCCGCCCTCGAAGCTGCCCGTGAACATCAGCTCGGTTTGCACGATGGCGTGGTCGAGCCAGTTGCCGCGCGACGCCGGCTCACCGAAGAGCAAGTCGTTCTCCTTGAATGGGACGAACGCCCTCGGGTGCGGGATGCCGTACACGAAATCGAAGTCGTGGCGCTCGAACCAGGAGATCACCTCACCGAAGCTCTGCTTGGTCTCGTACGGGTGGCGATACTGGTCCTGAAGCCATGCCTTCTTCTTCGCCGCGCTGAGGTTCTGGTTCCTGAGGTGCGGGTCCAGGAACATCGCCTTCTCGCCGAAGACGCGGATGAGCGCGCGCCGCGCGTCCGTGATCAGGCGACCGACGGTGTTGTAGGTGCCGATCAGCAGGTAGCCACCCCGCTTGACGAGCGGCGCCACGGACTTGAACGCGCCGTACGGATCGACGGTCGCGCACACCACGCCGTTGCACAGCACGACGTCGAAGCTCTCCGGCCTGAAGATCGGCCGGTACAGGTTCATCTGATAGAAGCCGACGTTGTTCAGCGCGTGGCGTGAGCGAAAATCATTCGCGAGCTGCAGAGAGTTCAGCGTCATGTCGACCGCGAACATCTGGCGTTGAGCGACCCCCAAAAAATTCGACAGCTGGCCCGTGCCGCAGCCGGCCTCGAGCACTCGGCCGTTGAACGGAAGCTGATCGTTCAGCAGCCGGGCGAACAGGCCCTTTTCCGCCTTCGTGATCAGGTCCTCGATGGACTCCATGTCCTGGTAGTTCGGGAACGGCGTCTCCTCGTAGAAGGCGCGCACCTCCCCGGTCAGCTGTTCCTGCGAGCTGTTCGGATCCGTCGGCACGTAGAGCCTGGGGATGCCGTTTTCGAGCGGGAACGCGCGGTTGCACGTAACGCAACGTGGCTCCCCGTTGACCGTCAGCGGACCGTGACATTGAGGACAGTGAAAAATGTCGAGATGCTCTTGCATCTGCAACAACGATGAAATCGACACGACTCTCCTGTGGCCATCCAAAGCGAACCAATGAGGGCCAAATAGTGCCCGCATTTCGTGCGGACTCGCAGGTTCGCAGCGGCACGGACCCTAGCACGGTCTGCAAACAGCCGAGGTACCCACGAAGCCGCCGTCCGGGCCCCACTTGAAGGGCCGTCAAAACAGTTCAGCCCCGACGAAAATCACCAGGACGCCCGCATTTTTGCCCCGCGCAGCCCGAGCCCGGGAGGCGTCGCGAGCCCGGGGCGCGCGCCCTCGCGCGAGGCGCTCGACGCAAGGATGTGCGGTCCTTCCCCCGCCGCTCACGCGCGCAGGCGGCTGCGGAGCGCGCCGGCACCGCAGAGCAGCACGATCGGGCTCACGGCCAGGAACAACGCCGTCGCGGCATGCGCGGTGAAGCCGCTTTCGAACAGCAATCGGCCGCCCAGCCCCGCGAGCGGACCCAGTACGAAACCGAGCCCGATCAGGCTCTCGTGCGCGCCGCCCGCTTCGACGGCCGCGTTTCGCACGACGAGCGCGTAGTACAGCGAGGTCGTGTACGACACGCCCGCCGAAAGGCCGAACAGGAGCTCGCCAGCGATCACGATCCAGAGCGCGTCCCCCCAGATCATGAGCGCAAAGCCGGCCGGCAGCAGCGGGAGCGCCACAGCCAGCGGCAACCAGCGCCCGTGCCATGCAACAGAGGCTCCGAGCGCCGCAAAGCTCAGCACGCGGACGCCATCCAGCGCAGAAGCGGCCAGCGTCGCGCCTCGCACCTCGAGCCCGAGATCGGAGAAGATCTCCGGCATGAGCGGCGCGACCAGAAACATCAGCGTGTAGCCGAGCAAGAGCGCCCAGCGCGCGGCACCGAGCAAGAAGACGTAGCGCCGCAGCACGTCCGCCCGCGGGCGTTCGTGATGCTCTTCCGCCAGGTGCCGAGGCCGGCCGGGCAGCGCGCGCGTGAGCAGCAGCGCTGCCACATTCAGTAGCGCCGCGGCAGCGAACAGGAGCTCGGCGCGCGCCGAAATGAGCAGACCAGAACCCGCGACGCCGACCGGCACTGCCAGCGCCCAGCAGACGTTGAAGCGGCTGAGGGCGCGATGCAGCTGGGCCGGGGTGTGGCCCGCGCTGTAGAAGCTCTCCACGACCGGCCACTTGATGCCGTGGAGCAACCCGAGCAGCACGAAGACCACAGTGAGCGTGGTCGGTCCGGCGCTGTACGTGAGGCCGGCGTGCAGCGCCAGCAGCCCCCACAAGCAGCCGAACAGCACGCGCCGCTCACCGAGGCGAAGCGCGACCGCATGACTCCCGAGCGCGCCGGCCACGTACAGCACGCCGTACAGCAGCGCGAGCACGAGGTTTCTCCCCTCGCTGAAGGCCAGCCGTTCGTGCGTGTAGAAGTACAGACCGCGCTGGATCAGCACCGTGCCGACACTCTCCAGGAACGTGATCCAGAGCAGGCGGGTCGAGAGCGTCACGGACCGGCGCTCATAGCGCAGGGAGAGCGCCGCGCGAAGCCTGTGTGATGGCGAGCACCAGCAGGATACAGCATTCGCCCACCTGCTCGGTTGCGCCGAGAAAATCTCCGGTGATACCGCCCAGGCGCGCGTGAAAGCGATATCCGCACACGACCGCGACCAGCACCGTAGCGCACGCGACGGCTCCTGCGTCGGACAGACGCAACCAACCGAACACGACGAGGCCCGCGACGACCGCGAACGCCCACAGCGACGCCACGACCACCTGCGCTGTGCCAGCGCGCGCCAGGTTGGCGTTTCGGGCGAACGCTGGATCGGAGACGTACGGAAGGGCGCGCATGAGCCAGACCGGAGGCAAGCGCGCGACACACTGGCTGACCACGAGCGCGGCGGGCGCGATCGCCGCGAGCTGCCCGAGCAGGGCCACGCGCAGCACGAGTGCCATGCACAACGCCGCCCCGCCGAAGGAACCGATGCGGCTATCTTTGAGGATCTGGAGCACACGCTCGCGCGGCACCACACCGCCGAGCGCATCGGCGGTGTCCGCCAGACCGTCTTCGTGAAAGGCTCCGGTCAACAGCAAGCCGGCGATCACGCACAGAGCCGCCTGCACGAGCGGACCGATGCCGGTGCTGCACCACCACACGACGGCGTAGAGGGCCCCGAGCACCGCGCCTACCAGCGGAAAGTGCGCCGAGGCCCAGCGCCAATCGTCGCGCTCGTACGGAAACCCGCCCACAGGCAAGCGCGTCAAAAACACGAACGCAGCGCGCGCAGCGTTGATGGGTGGCGGCAGGCTCACTCTGCGTCTTGCTCCGGAACTGCGGCAGACTCGAAGGTGGCCATCCCCCCGTGGAGCGCGCACGACAGCTCGAGCAGCGGGTACGCGACCAGCGCGCCCGACGCTTCACCGAGCCGCAAAGACAGATCCAGGAGCGGTCGTGCGTCGAGCGCCTCGAGGACACGGACATGACCGCGCTCTTGCGAGCGATGTGAAAAAATCATGAACCCGCGCGCGACCGGCAGCGCGCGCGTCAGGGCGAGCGCCGCCGCCGTCGAAATGAAGCCGTCCACGACGATCGCGAGCCTGCGGGAGGCGGCTTCGGCCATTGCGCCGAGGAGCGCGGCGATGTCGCGGCCGCCACAGCGGCGCACCACCTCGAGTGGATCCGTCTCGCCGCCGAGGCGCGCCACCGCATCCTCTACCACACGCTGCTTCGCCTGGAGGGCGCTGCCCATGACGCCGGTGCCCGCGCCGACGAATTCACGCGCGTCACCACCCAGCAGCCCCGCGCACACCGAAGAGGCGACGGTGGTATTGCCGATCCCCATTTCTCCGAGCAGGACCACGCGCGTCGCGGGGCCGAGCTCCGCGACGGCGCGCCGGCCGGCAAAGACCGCGCGCTCCAGCGTGCTCGTGCTCATCGCGTCTTCCACTCGAATGTCTCCAGCGGGATCGTCGGCGACCGGGTCGCGATACGAGCGCGCCGCGGCGGAGCGCAGCGAGTTGTCGGATGCTTCGTCTGCCGGCAGCACCCCGACGTCGATGACGTGCAAGGCGATGCGCTGCTGCTGCGAGAGCACGCTCGCCGCTGCGCCGCCCTGCACGAAATTTCGGAGCATCGCGCGCGTCACGGCCGCAGGATAGGCCGACACGCCGTGCCGCGTGACCGGATGATCCGCCGCAAACAACAGGGCCGCGGCATCCCGTGCGCTCGGCTGATCGGTGCCCTGGATGGCCGCGAGCTCGAGCGCGAGCTCCTCCAGACGGCCAAGACTCCCCGCGGGCTTGGTCAGACGAGCTTGATGCGCCCGCGCGCGCTCCTGGCTCACGCGATCGGGAGCGCCGACGCGGATCCCCGCGAGGGCGCTCACGCGACGTCCTCCGGCAAGCGCCCTTTCACCGGAAGCGGGATGCCGGCCACCATGAGCACGACCGTGTCAGCGACGGACGCGATGTGCTGATTCAAAAAACCCTGAAGGTCCGTAAACTTACGACCGCTCACCGTCTCGGCGTGCACGCCTTGCCCGATCTCGTTCGACACGAAGATCCAGGTGTTCGTCGTCGAGTCGATCGTCTTGTCGAGCTCGTGCTTCGCCTGTTCGAGCGCAACGTCCGCGTTGGAGCCAGAGTCCGAAAACCAGTTGGCGAGCCAGAGCGTGACGCAGTCCACCACGATGACCCGCTCCTGAAGCGTGACGGACGAGAGCTGCTTTTCGACTTCCAGAGTCGTCCACTCTTCGCCGCGGTCCTGCACGTGACGCGCGATGCGCGCCCTGTGATCGTCGTCCCAGGTGCGCGAGGTGGCCAGGTAGACCGGCGAGGGCGACAACTTGCGAGCCAGCTCTTGAGCGAAGCGGCTCTTTCCCGAACGAACGCCGCCGAGCACGAGTGTGATCATGTTCTACCTCCCTGAGTCGTGTCTGTTCGCGTCGCCGCGGAGCGACTCCAAAATGTGGATGTGGGTGATGCCGTCCTTAGCCCGGTACACTTCGGCGCGCACGCCGAATACGGTGCCGACGAGCGACGCATCGAGCACGCGCGAGGGCGGTCCTTCCGCATACAGGCGCCCGGCGTGGAGCACGAGCACGCGGTCGCAGAAACGCGTGGCCAGGGACAGATCGTGCAGCGCCACCAGCGCAGAACGCCCGTCCTCGACGAAGCCGCGCACCAACGCGAGCGCTTCGAGCTGGTGCGCGACGTCCAGGCTCGCGGTCGGCTCATCGAGCAAGAGCAGCTCTGGCTCCTGCGCGAGCGCGCGCGCCAGATGCACGCGCTGACGCTCGCCGCCCGAGAGCTCGTTCACGGGACGCTCGGCAAAGCGCTCGCTGTCGGTCGCGACCAGCGCTCGTTCCACAGCTCGCGCATCCGCGGGCCGGAGCCCGCCGAAGCGCGGCAAATGCGGCGTACGGCCGAGCGCCACCAGGTCCCAGACGCGAATCGCAAAACCGGTGTACGTGTCTTGAAGCACCATCGTGAGCTGGCGGGCTCGCTCGCGTGCGGAGAGGCTCGAAAGTGGCGCTCCGCCGAGCCGCACCTCGCCCGCTTGCGGCGCGTGCGTACCGAGCACCGCGTACAAGAGCGTGCTCTTGCCGCAGCCATTGGCGCCCACGACGCCCACCAGCTCGCCCGCGCGCACGTCGAAGGACACCTCTTCGAGGACGGTGCGCCCCGGATACCCGAGCGACAGCGATCGGACGGAGAGCAGTGGCTCGTTCATGCGCGCACCGCCCGCGTCTTTCTGAGCAGCAGATAGAAGAACAGCGGCGCGCCCACGGTACCCGTCACGACGCTGAGCCGCAGCTCCTCGGGCGCGATCGAGCGCCGCGCGATCAAGTCGCAAAACACGACGAAGGCGCCGCCCACGAGCAGCGCGCCGGGCAACAGCCGCGCATGCAGCGGTCCGAGCACCAGCCGGAGCGCGTGTGGCACGATCAATCCCACGAACGCGACCACGCCGCCGACTGCGACGGTAATGCCGGTGAGCAGCGACGCCGTCACGATCAGCTCGCGGCGGAGCCGCGCCACGTCGATGCCGACGGCCGCGGCTCCCACCTCTCCCAGAAGAAGCGCGTCGAGCGCCCGCGCGCGCGT
Organism: Polyangiaceae bacterium; assembly: GCA_036520475.1. Lineage (GTDB taxonomy): Bacteria > Myxococcota_A > Polyangia > Polyangiales > Polyangiaceae > DATDJP01. The sequence continues at coordinate 12,289 of DATDJP010000288.1, forward strand.
GAGCAGGAACAAGGTTCCGCCCAGGACCGGCACCGCCCCCCACCCCACGTGCAGCCAGGTGCGTCCCTCGAAGCCACCGAGCAACCAGTGCAGGAGCTGGCGTGCCACGTCGAAATTCGCGAGCGAGAACGAGAGCACGAGCGTGCTGGCCGAGACCGCGACGTTGCCGAGCGCCGCCCCCACGAGCAGCACGTGCTCGAGCTGTCCGCGCGAGGAGCCTCGAGAGAGCGTGGCGACGGCCAGGGTGGCGAGCAGCGCGCCGACGCAGGCGGCCACGGGCAACGCCCATGGCACACGCACGGCCACGCCGGAGAACAGCGTGAGCACGGCGCCGAGCGCGGCCATGGACGAGACGCCGAGCACGCTGGGATCTGCCAGCGGGTTCCGGAACAGGCCCTGCAAGGTGCAGCCGCTCACGCTGAGCGCGCCGCCGACCAGGAACGCGACGAGCACGCGCGGCAAACGCACGTCGATCAACACCGTGCGCACCCAGGCGGGTTCCACGTTTCCGACCAGCGCACGCAGCAGCAACTCGAACGAGATCGGTACGGAACCGGTGGTGAGCGCGATCGCCACCACGAGCGCGGGCACGACCGCGAAGCCGACCACGGTCCACGCCGTGGAACGCGCGGCCATCATGGCGACGGCTTTCGCATGAGCGAAGCCAGCGCTTCCATGGTGCGAAGCACATGGTGCGAAACGGAGCCGGTCCACGCGCTGGGTAGCCCGTGGACAGCGCCCGGCCAGCGCGGCTGCACGTATTTCGTGACAGGGGCGCGCCGCATGAGGTGCGGAGCGAACGCCTCGGGAGCGCGGCCACCCGTAGGGACGACAATCAGGTCCGGCGTGACCGTGATGGCGCGCTCGAACCCCAGCACGCCCGCCCCTTCGACCCCCAATTCGGCCGCGACGTTGATGCCGCCAGCGAGCCGCACGCACTCGTCGAACAGCGTGTTTTTGCCGTACGTGAACAGGCCATCGAGCAGCAGCACGCGCGGCGGGGGCGAGATCCGTGGCAGCTCCTGCACACGCCGGATACGGGAACGCATGCTCGCGACGAGCCGCGCCGCCGCGTCGTCTGCGCCGACGGCGCGGCCGAGCAGCTCGACGTTGGCTTCGATGTCGGCGAGCCGTCCGAAGTGCTGCAGCCGCACACTGGGCACCCCTGCCGAAAGGAGCGGCGAGACCTCGCTTACCTGCGTGTAGCTCGCGACGATCACCAGGTCCGGCTCGAGCGCGAGCATCTGCTCGGCGCTGCCGTAGACGCGCGGAACGCCGCGCGGCGCGCGCTCGGCGCTGGGCGAGACTTCGGGCTCATCGAGCAGGTACGTGAGTCCCGCCAGGCGCTCGGCGGGCACGAGCTCCAGCAAAATCTCGTCGGCGGCCAGTACCGTCGACACGATGCGGCGTGCGGGAGCTGCGAGCTGGAAAGGTCGTCCCAGCGGATCTTCCAGGGTGCGCGGGTACGCTCCGGCGCGCACCCGCGTTGGCAAGAGGGCCCGCTCGTCCATCACCGCGACGCCGCGCGCTCCGAGCGCGAGCGGCAGCAAGAGCGTGCCGACGAGCACGCTCCCGAGCCAGAGTCGCGGTAGGAGCGCCCGGCTCACCAGGCGCCGATTCCCACGGGAGGTAGGCCCACCTCGTCTTCGACCTGGATGGCCTCGCCGACGGTGACGTCCGTGTCAGTCGTGACGATCTTCTGCAGCACGCCGCGGTCGGAATCCGCCATCAAGCAAGTGCTCGCGCAACCCGACGCACAGAACAGGCCGACATAGGTGAGGCCCTTGCCCATGCCGTCTTCGTCGGGACGCGCTTCGAGCAGCACTTTCGTTTCACGTGACGACATCGTGAGCGCGGCCAGGCGATTATTGCCAGCGCCGATCCAGGGCGTTTGCGTCTTGTACAGCAGGCGGTCTTCGTCGATGAACGCGACCTCACTCTGCACGAGCTCGTTCAAGAGCTCCTGCGGCTCGAAGCGTTCAATCTCTCTCAAACCGTTCGGCGCGCGTTCGAAGACGAGGATGCCGCTGCCCGCCAGGCTCGTGGCCGCCCCGTCGTCGTCGATTTCTCCAGAGCACGCGAGCGCGAAGCGACGACCGGACGGCGACGGCTCGAGACGACCGCAGTTCTTCTTGCCTTCGATTCGCTGCTGCCAGACGATTTCATCGGTCTCCGGAGATACGGCCGCGAGGATGCTATCCCCCGTGGTCGCGAAGTCTTCCGCGACTCGCTCCAGCGTCACGATGTACTCGTCGCCGACGCGTGTGATCGCGCCCGGCCGCGGCGGCAAGCCTTCTTCGATCGGGAACTCCACGGCGCCGACGATGCGTCGTTCTCCAACGTCGATGATCAGCATGTCACCACCGCGGTCGAACGGCTCCTTGCCGCCAGCGCCGTTTTGGCCCCAGCGCGTCACGTAAGCGCGCTGCTGGTCCACTTCGACGTAGTCGCGCGGGTTCGATTCGAAGCCCGTGCCGACCGGGAGCTGGCCGATGACGACAGCCGTCTCGGGGTTCACCCACGTGATGACGTTGGTTCCGTAGCGGTCGAGGAGTACGATGTTCTTGGACGCGGGACGCGCAGATGGCAAGCCGACGTCGCCGGACAGCGGGAGACCCATGCCGCTGACCTGCGCCGACGCCGTCGAGATGAACGACGCGGAGAGCGTCCGTCCTTCGAGGTCGGAAAGCGCGATTTGCGTCGATTTGAAGTCGGTGAGCACGATCGCGGTTCCCTGCGGGCATTGCCCAGAGTCACGCAGATCGACCCCGCCCGGTTTTCCGCCCTTCTCATCGACGTTGCAGGCAACGAGCAGCACCGACAAACCGAGAACGCTAACTTTCACCACTTGGCCTCCATGGACACGTAAAAAGTCCGCTCCGGGAGCGGAAACCCAACCACGTCGAACCGCTCGGAAGCGAGCAGGTTCCGCACACGAAACCGTGCAATCAGCTGCTGGTCGAACGCCGCTCCGCCGACCTCGGCGTCGAGCGACCCTTGCTCGGGAATGCGCGCGAGACCGGCGGCGTCGGCGTAGCGCGCCGACTGATACAGGTAGCGCACCTCGACCCAGGGTCGCTCCACGACGGCATGGAGCGGCATCCAGAAGCGCAGCGCTTGCGACGCCACGAGCCGCGACTGAAACGGCAGGACGTCGTTCGTCAGCATGCGGTCCGGCGACGTATCGCGCGGGTCGAGCACCGTCACGCTCAGCTCGGCGTCCGCGAGCGTCTCGTAGGAAGCGCCCGCCGCGAGCTCCGCGCCCACAACGCGCGCCGCTCGGCGATTCTCGGGAAACAAGTAACCCTGCGCGGTGCGCACGTAAGTGACGATGTCGTGCACCGAGCGCGCGTATCCGGAGACGTCGGCGTAGCCACGCAAGCCCGTGCGGCTCTCGCTCGTGTAGCGCGCGCCCGCGTCGACGCTCCAGCCGCTTTCGGGGTCGAGCTTGTCGTTGCCGCGCACCAGGACGCCGGTGCCGTACAGCTCGCCGAGCGAGGGCACGCGCGCGTAGCGCGACAGGTTCGCGTAGAGCGTCGCGTTGCCCAGCCGGGCGCTCGGGCCGACGCGACCCGACACTTGCGCGCGGTCGCACGCGGAGCGCGCGCCGGTGCTGGTCCCGTTGCACTCGAGGTTGCCGAGCGCGCGCACGCTGAGCCACGGTGTGATCGTGAGCTCGCTCGCCAGCGCAGCGCGGGTCCAGACGCGATGAGCTACCAGGGTCGGCTCTTGCCCTTGGCCGAGCTGTTTCTCGTCGAAACGCCGCAAGCGCTCGACCGCCGCCGTCAGCACGGGGCGCAGGGTCAGGCCCGGGAGCGCCAGGTATAGCGCCGCATTTTGTTCGATGCGGTCGCCGCGGTTTTCGACGCGCAGCGCCGCCAGCGCCAGCTCTCGCAGGGGATCTTCGAACTCGGCGCTGCCAGCCAGCGCGCTCGTGGACAGCTCGACGTGCGAGCATCCGTCGAGGATCGGCGTGCGCGCGCTGAGCGCCACGAAATCGCGCTGGAAGCGCGCGCGCGACGCATACGTCGGCAGGAGCGCGAGCTTCGGCACGCCCTGTTCGCGGATCGAATGATTCGAGAGCACGTCGATGCGCGCCGCGCCGACCTGCGAGCGGCTGCTCAGCCACAAGTCGTACGCGGAGGCGTCTGCGTTGCGCAGGTGCCGTGTGCCGCCGTCGCCCTCGACGAACGCAGTGCCGCGATCGTCGAAGAAGGGGTAGTCGTTTTCGGCCGCCTGCGCCTGAATGCCGACCAACACGGCGTGTTTCTCGGTGACGGCGCTCGAATGCAGCCACGCCGCGCGCGTCCCGAAGCTGCCGCCGAGCGCACCCAGCGTCAGCTCCGAGCGTCGCGGCCGGAGCGGCTCGAACATCACGGCGCCGCCGATCCCGAGGCGGTCGGCTTCGAGCGGCGCGTTGCCGCGATACACCTCGACGCGCTCCACGAACCAGAGCGGAATCGAGGAGAGATCCGCCGCGCCGGCGACTTCGTCGTTCAGACGGACGCCTCCGAAGTAGACCGGGGTTTGCGCGGCTGTCGCGCCGCGCACCGACGCCGTCGCCGGCGCGCCCAAACCTCCGCTCTCCGTGATTTGCACGCCGGGCGCGCTGCGCAACGCCTCCGGCGCGGACATGCCCGGTGACATCAGGCGCTCGCGACGGATCACGTGACCGGCAACGCCGGAGTCCTTGGGCGGCGCGTGCGGAGCGCGTGGCGCGCCGCGGACTTCCACGCTGAACGCGTCGTTCTCGTCCTCTGCCGCGCGCACCGGCAGCGCCAGCAAGATCACGAAGGCACCTCCGACGAAGCCGCGCCGGAACGGCGGCTTTTGCGCGGTCGTCGAGGAGATGGACGGCTTATCGAACACAGTCGCGAGCGCTCCCGCCACACCGTCCGGCAATCGGAGAGCCTCGGGCGCTCGCCGAACGTAGAACCGGAGATGGGGCCGCCTTGGACGAGCGCTTTCCCACGAAGCGTCGGCCAGCCGAACCGGTAGACGCCGGTTCGATCGCTCGTCAGGTCTTCGGGCTCAGGGCACGCGGCCGGTTCGGCCGCACCTACTACTCGCCGCTTCCCGGTTCAAAACCAGTGCTTCGGGGCGAGGTTCGTTCCCAATACCGCTGCGGGGCAGCTCCGGATTCTCACCGGATTCCCTCGAGCCGGCCCCAAGGACCGGCGACGAGCGACGCCGCACCGCTTAGCGGCGGACTGGCTGGCTGTCAACCGCCCGCGCGCCGCTCCAGGCGTCGATCGCGCGCGCGTTGCCACCCGACACGCGGCTGTGCTCGTACACTATTGCCAGTGCCCGCCGCCCCAACGTTTGCCTTTCGCCGCGTGCTGCTCGTGCTGGGGTGCGCGGCGCTGGTGCCTCTCGTGCCGTTTCTCATCGTCGGTGAGCTGCCGGGGGATCAGTGGCTCAGCGCGCACGAGCACGACGATCGAACCTTTGCTGCGACGGGCGCCGCGCTGCTGGCCGCCGATGTGCTCTTGCCGGTGCCCTCGAGTGTGATCGGTGCGCTGCTCGGCGCTCGCCTCGGTTTCGCCGCAGGCTTCGCCTTCGCGCTCGCCGGATTGTGCGCTGGAGCAGGCATCGGCTACGCGCTGGGCCGACTGTTGCCGCTCCGCTTCTCTCGTTCCAAAGGCGACGCGAGTGGCGCAGGCAGCCGTACTGCCCCCGCCCTGCTGCTGATCGTCCTCAGCCGCCCAGTGCCCGTGCTCGCCGAAGCCATCGCGATCACCGCCGGGGTGACGCGCGTGCCGCTGCCAACGGTCGCGCTGGGCGTGGTGCTCGGCAATGTGCTGTACGCAGCCGCGCTCGCCGGCAATGGCGCAGCGCTATTGCCGGATCACCTCGCTGGACCCGGCCTCGTCCTTCCCATGCTGCTTCCGGTCATCAGCTGGCTCGCGTGGCGCTGGGCAACACGACGTCGTCGGGAAAGCGGCTCAGCGCCGTCGCGGCCACCCGCCGCAGGTCCGCACAACCACTGACGTAATCGAGCATCGATACACCGAATGCCGCGCGACGTCGTGCGGACCTGCTAGAATCTTCCGCACTTATGCGCACTTCCGCGAAACGCCGGTTGTTCTGGCTAGTCAATGCGGCGTTGGTCGTAGCGTGCGCCAAGTCGGGCTCGCTCGAGTCGGAAGAAGGAGAAGACGACGTCGGCGGCACCAGTGGCCGCGCCGGCGTGTCCGGCTTCGGCGGCAACTCCGGCTCGTTCTCCGGCTCGGGCTTCGGCGGGAGCTCGGGTGTCGGCGGCACCAGCGGCACAGGCGGCAGCTCGAGCGGTGGCGCGGCCGGTAGCTCAGGCAACATGGGCAGCGGCGGAACGACTGCCGGTAGCGCCGGAACGACTGCCGGTAGCGCCGGAACGACTGCTGGCAGCGCCGGAACGGGTGGCTCCGGCGGCAACGCCGGTTCAGCCGGCAGCGGCGGCTCGGCGGGCTGCAGCAACACGCAGACGTTCTGTGGCGACACGTGTCAACCGCTCAGCGTGTCGAACGGCTGCGGAGACCCGAGTTGCACTCCTTGTTCACAACCTCCGGCGAACGCCACCGCGGTTTGCTACGAACAGGGACGCCGCTGTAGCTTCGATTGCAACACCGGTTACGCACGCAGCAGCGACGGCACTAGTTGCGTACCGACTACGTGCCGTGCGCAAGACTGTCAGGTCACGTGCCTTCCGTTTCAATGGAAGTGTTGCCAGTTTACCAATAAGTGCGGCTGTGGCTGGACCGGCTTTGCGTGCTTCGACCCCCCCTAGGCACTCAATCCGCACCCTTCAAATTCGCGACTGGGTAGAGCCGATGCGCCACCTGGGCGATGCCTTCGGCTTCGAGCACGGCTAGCACCTCGTCGAGGTTCTTGTACACGTGCGCGCACTCGTCGAGCGGCGTGCGCTTCGTGTTGCCGACGATGCCGCGGATTTTGACGCCAGCGAACTCGCGCTCCACTTCGCGCATTTCCTGATCGATGCGGTCGTGCGACGCGGCGAGCGTTCTTTTGGCCGCGCCGCGCGCGAGCAGGCGCCCTGAGCCGTGATTGACGGAGAAGCCGCTCTGCGCTGCTCCCGCCTGCGCGAACAGGATCGCGGCTCCGTGATACATCGAACCGGGAATCAGGCAGGGGTGTCCGGTTTGCTCCCAGACCGTGCCAGCGAGATCCGGATGGCCTTTGGGAAACGCGCGCGTCGCCCCTTTGCGGTGCACGAAGCCGCGCTTGGTAGTGCCATCGGGCAGCACCAGCGTCTCTTCTTGCACAAGGTTGTGGGAGATCTCGTAGTAGACCTCGGCGCGCGCGCCGTACACGCGTTCGAGGGCCTGCTGCACGCCGCGGACGATGATGTGACGGTTGGCCACGGCGTAGTTGGCTGCGCTGTTGTGGTGCGCCCAGTACTCGCGCCCGAGCGGCTCGTCGACGCGCAGCCACGAGTCCTCGCGTCGGTTCTTGGGTAGTCCGCGTAGCTTGGCGCCCTCGTAGAAGAAGTGGTTCGCGGTTTGCCAGCCGTAGCCGCGCGAGCCGCAATGCACCATGACCCACACCTCCCCCGTGTCGCGATCCACCTGCATCTCGATGAAATGGTTTCCCCCGCCGACGGAGCCGAGCTGCGGGAGCGTCTTGTCATAAGCCTTTTTCACGACCGTGAGGTCCACGTCGTCCGGGACCTCGATGTACTGCCGCTCGCAGAGATCCGCGGAGACGTCGATTGCCGCCGCCCCGTGCCGCAAGATCTCGTCGGCCAGCTTCTTCGTGAAGCGCGGCATCCCGCGCGGGCGATGGGATCCGACACCGGTGGCGACGCGCTCTTCGACTTCCTTCACCCAGCGGGCGCGGCCGTCCCAGTCGGCGACCTTTTCAGCGGTGAGACCGGGCACGCGCATGTACAAGACGCCGCACGAGATGTCGTAGCCGGACCCCGCCTGGATGATCGTATCCTCCGTGACGATCACCGAACCCACCGGCACGCCGTAGCCGGAGTGAGCGTCCGGCATCAGGTAGGCGCCGATCACGCCGGGGTACGAGGCGGCCGCCGCCACCTGCTGCCACATCGACTCCTCCGTGGCTGCGAATAGCGCCTGGGAAAAGAACGCGTGAGCCTCGACGGCCATGTTGCCCGTGCGCGGCAGCACGTAGTGGTTCGGAGCGACCTGCTCTGCGAAGTACTTGAGCGACACGACTCGTCTTCGGCTTGGGGTTGCGGCATCACGGAGCGAGAACGCGAAGCCCCGCTGCCTTGGCGAGCTTGGCTTGGCGCGCATCGTAACTTACGAAATGGATCATATCGAGGGTGAGGGCGGCAGCCACATGCAGAACATCGAGAGTCCTGGTGCCCAACTTCGCGGTGTGTCGCTGACTCAACTCGGCGGAGAGATCGAGCGTACGTCGCCAGAGCGTATCGACGAGAACCAGGCGCCCAGCCTGAATATCGGCATCGAGGTCGTCGAGTGCTCCGTGTGCGACGTGAGCAACGAGCAGCTTGCGGTGCACCGCGAGCTGCATGGAGTTGACTAGCTCACTGCGACCGAATCGCGTTACGGGCAGCGCGCCGCCGAGCCTGCGCCGCCATGCACTGAAACGCGCTGAACGGTCATCATGTAGGTACAGGCTGCGGAGGGCACTGGGATCTACATACGTGCGCTCAGCGTTCGCCACGGTCCGCTTCGTGTAGCGAGCGCTGAACTGCCCGCGCCAACGGCTTCGGCATGCGACTACGCAGCCGGGCGAAGTAATCGAAGTCAGAGCTCGACTGAGGCGTACGTGGTTCGTATGCGCGCAACACGACGACCGGACGCCCGCGGTAGGTGATGATCACTTCACCCTCCTGCTCCAACAGTCGCCGAACACGGGGAAAGCGAGTGCGCAAGTCCCGTACGGTGGCAGTGCTCATTCGTGAATCATATATGGTTCACCAGAGCACTGCCAGCCATTCAACATCCGCGCCCGAACGAAGCACCGCGCGCCCTGCCCGGGGCTTCAGTTGAAGTCGAGCTTCATGCCGCTCACGCGTACGCGGTAGCGGCGCTCGGCCGAGTCGAGCAGGCTCTTGCCGGGCTCCGCCAGCCGAGCGAGCGGCCACAGGCGGATGGTGCCATCGTCGCCGCCAGACGCCACGAGCGACTCGTCCGCCGAGAGCTGCACGTCGCGGACGACACCGTCGTGTCCCTTGAGAAGCGCGAGCTCACGGCCAGAGTCCAGGGACCAGATCCGAACGCTGGCGTCCTCGCCGGCGGAGATCACGCGCCGCTCTTTCGCCGATACGGCGACGCTCAGCACGCGCCCTTCGTGTCCGCGCAGGGCGAGCAGCGGCGCGCGCGTGGCTGTGCTCCACACGCGCAGAGTGCGATCCCCGCTGGCGGTGACGAACGCCCGCCCATCGCCCGTGAACGCTACACCGAAGATCCAGTCGCGGTGCGCCTCGAACGAGCCGTGACTCCACAGCCGCGCCACACTCCAGAAGTGGACCCGCCCGTCGCGTCCGACCGAGAGCAGCTCGTCACTGCCGGGACGGAACGCGAGCGCATGCACGGGCGTTGGCGACGCGAACGTGCCGTGGAGTTTAGCGTGTGTCATGTCCCAGACGCGCACGCGCGCATCCGTACCGCCAGCCGCGAGCCAGCGCGAGTCGCTCGAAAAGGCCAACGCCCTGAGCTCCGCCTTTTCCACGTCCCAGACGTGCAACGGCAAGCGCGTGGCGACGTCCCAAACGAACAGGCGGCCGCCGGTTCCGGCAACCACCAGGAGCTTGCCGCTCGGCGACACGGTCAGCGCGCGCACCTGATCGACGTCGGTGGGGAGGCGCGTTTCGCAAGCTTGGCCCGGCAGCCGCCGCAAGCACACGCCGTGTTTGCCGAGGCCGGCGCTAAAAAGCTCGCTCGAGGGAGTCAGGGCGAGGCTGAGGACGTTCGCCGGATCATTGAGCTGAGGGGGCAGCGCCGGCGCGACCAGCGACCACCAGCGCAAGCCGACATCGCCGCTCACCGAGGCGAGCGCACGAGAATCAGCCGAAAAGCGCAGCGCCGACACCTCTGCGTCATGACCGCGAAGCTGCAGGGTCGACCCCCGCTGCGTCACGTCCAGCGCGCGCAGCCTCTTGTCACGCGACCCGTACGCCAGATACCGGGAGCTCGGCGACCACGACAATGTGGAAACCGCCGCCCCGCTCTCGTGAGGATTGCCGAGCGGCGCGCCGCGGCTCACCTCCCAGATCCTGAGAGTGCGGTCGGAAGCGCCCGAGGCCAGATACTTCCCGGTGGGAGAGAACGCGAGCGCCAGCACGGTCCCGTCGTGGCCGGCCAGTGCTTGCGGCGCCTCTCGCTCCTTCCAGCGCCAGAGGCGCAAGCTGCCCAGTCGGCCCCCCACGCCGAGGACGTCGCCGCGCTCGGAGAATTCGAGGCTGGAAATGGTGACGCCTGTCTGAAGACGCGCCAGCTCTTGCCCGAGCTCCGCGTCACGCACCACGACCGCTCCGCTCGCATCCGCGCTGGCCACCACGCCCGCGTCACGCGAAAGCGCGCTCGCGCTCAGCGCACCCGAGCTCGCCGGCCAAGATCGAGAGCGCGTCGCCGACGGTACATCCCAGAGCGACAGCTCACCCGCGTGAGTGACGAGCAGCCGATCACCATTCTGTGCCAGGGCGAGCTCGGTGACCGGCCCTGCGACGGTGATGTGCCGCAGCGCGCCTGGTTTGCGCGCGTCCCAGAGCGTGACGCGAGCACCCGCCTTGCACGCTGCGTGGCGAGCAGCCGCGCTCAGCACGCAACCTGCTGAGCCGCGCAAACCGGGATCGTCACCACGTGGCACCGGCGCCAGGCGGTGAGTCACCCCGAGCACGATGCCGCGCGCATCGGCGCGCTCCTCCAGTGTGAGCGCCTTTGCCGCGAACAGCTCGGCGGCCACGCTGTCACCGCTGGCGAGCGCACCCGTCGCCTTTTCGGTCAGGGCCTCCGCCAAGCTGCGTTCCGCCTGGCGTTCGTTGTCGCGCGCGCGCCTCTCCGCCAAGACTGCACGATCGCGCGCGGCGACGACGCGGAGCCAGGCATCGGTCAAGAGCGCCAGCGTCACGACTGTCACCGCGAAGGTCACCAGCACGGCAAAGCGATGGCGCGCCACGAAGCGCTGGATCAGCTCGAATGACGAGTACTCGTAAGCGTTGACGCGGGCGCCACTTTGATACGCCTCGACCTCACTGACGAGCTCGCGCGCCGTCTGATAGCGCAGGAGCTTGTCGCGTGTCAGCGCGCGCTCCGCAATGGCCGCCAGATCGGGCGGGATGCCGGCGTCGATTCGCCGCAGAGGCTCGGGCGTACGGTTCAGCACGGCGTCGAAGATCGCGAGCAGATTGCTGCCCGAGAACGGCGGCTTGCCCGCGAGGATCGTGTAAAGCACGGCGCCGAGCGCCCACACGTCCGAGCGCTCGTCGATTTCGTCGATCAGCCCCAGCACCTGCTCGGGGCTCATGTAAGCCGGTGTTCCGATCAAACGGCCCGCCTTGCTGTGGCAAATGCTCGCGTCTTCGGACTCGCGCAAGGCTCGACTCTCGTGAGACTCGGGCTCTTCGCCGGCGCTCTTCAGCTTGGCCAGGCCCCAATCGAGCACCACGGTCTCGCCGAACTCGCCGATCATGACGTTGTCAGGTTTGATGTCCCGGTGCACGACGCCGCGGCTGTGCGCGTACGCGATCGCCTGGCACAAGCCCGAAAAATGGTTCACCAGACGCAGGCGTGCGCCGAGGTCCCGGTTGCCGGTCAGCGCGGCCGAGAGTGTCTGTCCGCGCACGATGCGCATCGTGTAGTAGAGCGCCCCGTCCTCACGGCGACCGAGCTCGTACACGGGCACGATGTTCGGATGCTCGAGCTGTCCAGTGACGCGCGCTTCTCGCAGAAAACGCAGGATGGGTTCCTTGCCCGCCTTGGACTCACCGCGCTCCGGCAAGAGCTCCTTGATCGCCACCTCACGCCCGATGTGTTCGTCGAGGGCCACGAATACGCGACCGATGCCGCCTCTACCGAGCTCGCGAGCGCGCGCCCCTTGCGTGTAGCGTCCCGGGTGTTCGTGCGTGACGGCCAGCGGCTGCTCACGCGGGGGCAAGCTGACGGCCGTCTCGCCGATCTCGTTCGCGGAGACCAGCGCGGACGGCTGTCCCTCGGCAGGCAGAGTCGGAGCCGCGAGCGTGTCAGCGGCGAGCGCGCGCGCAGACGGCGGCGGCGCCTCCACCCTCACGCTGCTCCGACTCCGCATGCACACGCACTTACGGCGGTACGGACTGGTCCTTTTAGGGCAAGCGCGGGCTTCGGTTGTCTCACCGCCCACCACACTGGCGGCTTTGCGCCCCTGCCACATTGTTCCGATGTGGCCGCGCCCCGTGAGCGTTTTTTGGCGGACTCGCGCGGCCCGCATGCTGCCGGCTCTGTTACTGTGTGGAGGTGGTAGCGCCGCTGTCGGCCTTGCCGCGCGCAACGTGCACCTTCTTGCGCTGGTTTCGCCTGTGGGTGCCGTTCGTGGCGGCGCTCGTGTGCGGGCTCGGTCCAGCCTGCACGGGGGAAGTCTACGCTCCGGCGCTTTCTGAGGAGGGACCGGACGCCGGCAAGCTGGATACGTCGAACTGCCCCGCTGGGCAGCAGCGGTGCGGCGAGCGCTGCGTCTCGGCGGCGTCCGATCCCGCCCATTGCGGCCGCTGCGACAATGCTTGCCCCGAGGGCATGCTCTGTGACGACGCCCGCTGCACCCGCCTGTGCCCCGCCGGCGAGCTCGAATGCAGCGGCACCTGCGCGGCCATCAAGAGCGACGCCAAGAATTGCGGCGCCTGCGGCAAGCGCTGTCCGGACGGGCAGCTCTGCAGCAATGGCGCCTGTAACGCGGACTGCGAATTCCAGGTGTGCGAAACCAGCGCGGGCCTCGAATGCGCCAACACCAGCGACAATGCGCGTCACTGCGGCGGATGTGGCGCCGCTTGTGCGCCTGGTCATTCGTGCGCAGACGGCTTCTGCCGCCTGCTCTGTCCGGACAATCGTCTGAGCTGCGGCGCGCGCTGCGTCGACGGCTCGAGCGACACGGCCAATTGCGGCAGTTGCGGCAGAGCCTGCGGCGCGAACGAGTCGTGCATCGCCGGCGCCTGCGGCTGCCCGCAGGGACAGGCGCTATGCGATGGCGCCTGCGTCGATGTGGTCACGAGCTCCCAACATTGCGGGCAGTGCGGCCGTGCCTGCGCCGGCGGCAGCGCTTGCGCGGCTGGCACCTGTCTGTGCCCCGCTTCGAAAGAGTTCTGCGGTGACCTGTGCGTCGACAGGCAGGCCGATCCCGCGCACTGCGGCGCGTGCGGACGGCGCTGCGCCAGTGATGAAGTCTGCGACCAGGGCGCATGCAGGACGCGCACCAACGGCTGCTCCACTGGCCTGACATTGTGCGGCGCGAGCTGCGTAGACACGCGCTCGAGCGCCAGTCACTGCGGCGGCTGCAGCCGCCCGTGCCCCGCCGCCCAGTCTTGCGTGAACGGCAGCTGTGCGTGTCCGTCGGGGAGCACATCGTGTGGCTCGGCCTGCGTGGACACCCAGACCAGCAACAGTCACTGCGGCGGTTGCGGCGTCACGTGTAGCGCCGGACGCGCTTGTCGAGCCGGTCGCTGCGAGTGCCCCAGCGGTCAAACGGCGTGCGGCTCGGCGTGCGTGGATACGGCTACCAGCTCGAGTCACTGCGGCGGTTGCGACGCCGCTTGCGGCGCCGGGCGAAGCTGCGTCGGTGGCAGCTGTCAATGCCCGAGCGGACGCACGTTCTGCGCCGGCGCCTGCGTGGACACGGCCAATGACGAGGAGCACTGCGGTGGCTGTGCTCGCCCTTGCAGCGGTG
>DATDJP010000289.1:0-6820 GCA_036520475.1 Polyangiaceae bacterium
ACCGAGCCCCACCAGGCCCACACCGAAGGCTCCGTAGGACGCATAGCGCAGGCCTTTGTTGCTCGTTCCCGCGTCCGCTGGCGTGGCCTGCGAGTCGATCGCCGCGCGCGATTCCGCTGCCGTATCTGCCGGTGTCGTTTCCGCCGGTGTCGCAGGTGCCAGGCCAGCCTCAAGCTCGAGCGTGACGGTTTCCCGGGCGCCCTCGTTGAGAACGACGGTGGCGACCTCGCTCGCGGCGCCCTCGCTGGTCGCCTGCACTTTGTGCTCACCCGGGTCAGCTGGGCGGGCTACCCCGACCAGGGCGGGGGGGATGGCTTTGCCGTCCACGGTCACACTCACGTTCGCCGGCGCGTCCTTGACCTGAATCGTCAGGTGGGCGATGCGCGGCTCGAGCGCGGGCAACTCTAGCTTTGCGGCGGCTTGCGCCTGCTGGAATGCGGTGGGTGCGTTCGGCGCGATCGGCTCGCGAACGATGCGCATGTACGCCTCGCGGGCGCGCACCAACTGACCGGCTTGCACGCAGGCCCGCGCCAGATACAAGAGGTGCGGCGGGGCGTGCACCAGCGATTCTGCTCGAGAAAAAAGGTCGATTGCGTCCGCCCAGCGCTGCTCCTGGAAGGCTTGCGCCCCCTGCGTCGCGAGCGCGCGCGCGCCCGCGCGATCTTCATCCGTTTGCGCATACGACGCCCCCGCCGTCGTGAGCGCGCCGCTCAGCGCGAGGACTGCGATCAAACCGCGCGCGGTAGCCCGATGACGGCCGCCCGAGAAATGCTTCCCACTCAGCATTACCGTCAAACATAACACGCCCCTTTCTCCGCTACGCACAACGGAAATCGCACGCGGAGCAAAACGCGACGCCTCCGCCCGGGCGCGTGTGCGACGAGCGACCACCTGCGCCGATGGATCGCGCGGCGAACATGCGCGCTCTCACCGTCTTTTTAGCCGTTTGCTTAGCTGTTTGCGAACTACTACTCTGCGTAGTAGTTTCGAGACGGTGAAGCTATCTTCGCGCCCGCGCCAGCGCCCTGAGCTCGGGGACCTCGAGCGCTCCGTGCTCGAGGCGCTCTGGGCGAGCCCGACGCCGCTCAGCGTGCGTGACGTGCGGGAGCGCGTCGCGCGTCGCCCAGCGCTCGCGTACACCACGGTACTCACCGTGCTCGATCGGCTCCACGAGAAGAGCTTCGTGACGCGCCACAAGGATGGCCGCGCGTTTCTGTATCGGCCCCGCATCGGCCGGGCCCAGTGGCTCGGAGAGCGCGCCGCTCGCGTGCTGGCTGCCGAAGACGGCGGTACGACCGCCGTGCTGGCGGCATTCCTCGATTCCGCGGAACGCGCGGACCCGAATATAGTCTCGGATCTGGCGGAGCTGATCGCCAAGCGCCGCCAGAACCAGAAGAAGGGGCTCTGAGCATGCCTGCGATTCTTTCCCCCATGATCGTGGCCCTCGCCGCAGCTCTCTTCGGCGCTTGCATGCTGAGCGTTTGCAGCAGCCTGCTGCCGGCCGCCCTCGCGAACGGCAGGAGCCGCTCGACGCTGGCTGCTGCCACGCTGGTGCTCGCGGCGCCAGTCGGTGCAGCGCTGTTGTTTCTTGCGCTCGCCACGCCGACACCATTCGCGGCCGCGTGCCACTGTCTGGCGCACGCGGCCCGCCATCCGCACTTGTGCTGGACGCATCCCGCGAATGCAGCCGGCCTGGTCTCACCCGCCCTGGCCGTGCTGGCGGTTTGGTGCGCGACCCGCCTGCTCCCTGCGGTTCGGGCAGGGCGCGACTTCACGCGATCCGCTCTGCTGGTTCGGAGCCTGCGCGCCCTCGCACCCACGCTGTGGGACGGCGTCGAGCTACGCCTGGCAGACTGCGGGCGCCCCACCGCGTTCACGGCGGGCCTCTTCCGGCCCGTGGTCGTGGTCGATCGCTCGCTCTGGTCCGCGCTCGATGACGAGCAGCGCCGCGCCGTTGCTCATCATGAGCGCGCACATGCCCTGCGCTACGACGGCATGACGCTCGCTTGGTTACGGCTGGCGCTCGCGGCTCTACCGTTCATCGATGGCGAAAAGCTACTCGAACGCTGGCGGCTCCGCGCGGAAGCGTATTGCGATCAATATGCCGCGCGGCTCGTCGGCAGCCTGACCGTGGCGGACACGCTCTTGGCCGTGCAGCGCCTGCAGACGGAGCACGGTGGTGCGAGCGCGGCCACGCCGAGCTTGTCGATCGGGATCTCCGGCGCAGACCTGGAAGCACGTGTGCGCGGTGTGCTGGCCGAGCCGCGGTCGAATCACCCCGCTCCCGTGAGCGACGTGCTGTCCTTGTCGATCGTCGCTGCCGGCTGCGCCCTGCTCACCGCTGTGTGGCCCGGCGACTTCGTGCATCACCTGGTGGAAACGGCCGCCGGCTTTCTCGGCCACTGAGCGCACGCGGCGCACACCCCATGACTTTCCCCATGCCTCGAAAAACTACGTTCTGTAGTACTTGGGTCCGGCGCTCGGGGACGATTGCGGGCTGTACGGCGTCAGGGCAAAACCGCGAACACATGCACTCGGTGCAGCCGGCGCACGTGCCCGAACCCAAGCTCTTCCGCTACATCGTCCTGGGCGTCGTGGCAGCGCTCTCGTACGTGAGCTTCGACGTCATCGCCGAATCCAAGATTCGCGACGGCACGATCACCGGGCCGCTCGCCAGCGCGCACACCTTGATCGACAAGGTCATGCCGCTGATCGCCGGTGTCATGCTCGGCATCTTGATTCATCACCGGCGCGTGCGCGCGCGCCTGTCCGCTCATCAAGAGCTCGCGCTGCGCGCCGAAGCGTTGCGACAGCGCCTGCTCAAAGTCGAGCGCGATCAAGCCGTGTGGGTGCTCGCTGCCGCCGTGCTCCACGAGCTCAACACGCCGCTGCACGCGCTCGGCCTGCTGCTCGACGAGCACGCAGAAAGCGAGGGGGACGAGGCGCGCCAGGCCGAGCTGTCCAAGCGAGCGCGGATCCAGATGGACCGCGTGCGCGCTCAGCTCGGGCACCTGCGCGCCATGCGCAGCAGAGACACGCCCGAGCTCCGCCCCGTCGCCGTCGATCGGCTGGCCACGCTCCTGGCCGACGATCTGACGTGTTTGCCGGAGAACGAAGCGTTCGAGGTGCGGGTCCACGCGGGCGAACCGCTGCTCGTCTTCGGAGATCCGACGTACCTGCGCACGATCCTCGAAAACTTGCTCGACAACAGCTTGAAGGCGCTGCGCGAGCGGGGCACGGGCTCCGTCACGATCGAGCTCGGCAAAGAGCACGAGCACGCCGTGGTGCGCATCTCCGACACCGCTCCACCGCTGAGCCCGGCGCTGCGCGCGTCGCTGTTCGAGCCGCTGCGATCGGAGAAGACGCAGGGTCTCGGCCTCGGGCTGCCCATCGCGCGCGCTCTCGCCCGCGCCATGAACGGCGAGCTGTCCTACGAGGACGGCGCGGGCAAGAGCTTCCGCCTGGAGCTGCCGCTGGCGGTGAGGCCGTGAAGCCCTGTGTCCTGCTCGTCGAAGACGACGACGACGCGCGTGACCTGCTCGCGCGCGCGCTGGAACGCGCGGGCTACGCCTGCAGCGCCGCGCGCGACGCGGCGGAGGCGCTCGATCGCGCCGCTCTGCTCGGCTATTGCGACGTGGTCGTCACGGACATCGTGCTCGGCGGTGACGACAGCGGAGGGCTGCGATTGATGAACGCGCTCCGCGAGATGAAGATCGCAGCGCCCATCGTCTTGATCACCGCGTACGCCGACCTGGCCAAGGTCAAGCTCGCGCTGAATCAGGGCGCTGCCCACCTACTCGAGAAACCGTTTCGCGCCGCCGAGCTCCTGCGCGTCGTGAACGCCGTCCTGCAGCCGGACCGCGACACCACACACGCCACCGAGCGCGTGCTACGCAGCGCCGAGCTGACGGAGAAAGAGCTGGCCGTCGCGCGACACCTGCTCGACGGCCTCTCCAGCACCGAGATCGCTCAAGTGGAGCTGAACAGCGCCAAGACCATCCGCCAGCACGTGAGCCGCATCTACGCGAAGTTCGGCGTGAGCAGCCGCGCCGACTTCTTCCGTCTGGTCTATTCCGGCGGCGCCGGGGGCCGCTGATTCGCGCGACAGGCGGTCCGGTCGTGCTTACTCCGTTCGGATGCCGTTCAGCCAGCCGACACATGCTGTCTTTCGGGCCGAAGTAGCCAGCGGAGGCGTCTGCTGACGCCATGACGCGATCCCTGACCCGACGACACCAGACAACCCGACGCCTGTGCGCGGTGTCGTGCGCTTTGAGCCTGCTCGGCTGCGCCCGAGCCGCCGCGCCGGCGCTCGTGAAGGCGGAGGACGCGGCTGAAGCGCGCATCGGCGAGTGCCGCGATCTCCGGTACGAAGCACGCGAGGACGCGGACGCCGAGCGCGCCGCGTTCGTGCGCGGAGCTTCGGGGCTGGCCTACTTCGGCGATCAGATCGCGGTCGTCCAGGACGACACGCAATTCCTCGGCCTGGTCAGCCGGGACGGCCCCGTCCAGTCCTTGACGCTACCGGCAGGACCGGAAAATCGGCGCCGCTTCGAAGACGAGCTCGGAAATAAACACCTGAAGCTCGATTTCGAAGCGCTCACGTCCTTCACGTACCAAGACAGTTGGCTGCTGGTCGCCTTCGGTTCGGGATCATCGGCGCCACGCGAATCGATTCTGGTCATGGAGCGTGCCACGGCCAGCGCCCCGCCGACCGTGCGCCTTTTCGCAGCGCGCGAGCTCTACGCCATGTTGCGCGGGGCCCACAGGTTCTGTGGTGGACAGCTCAACGTCGAGGGCGCGGCCACGTCAGCCGACGAGCTGGTGCTGCTCCAGCGCGGCATCCCTGCGCCGGGGGCGGTTCCCTTGAACGCCGCCTTGCACCTGGACCTTCACGCCTTCGTCGCGTGGCTGCGAGGTCGCGGTTCGCTGCCGAAGCCAACCCAAATCCGCCGCTACGAGCTGCCGCATCAGGGCTCGCTGGGTTATGGGTTCAGCGGTCTGACGCATATAGGCGGCGATCGCTTCGTCTTCACGGCCAGCTCCGAAGATACGCCCTCCGCGCTACACGACGGTCCGATCCTCGGCTCGAAGATCGGTCTCTTGGCGAGCGGCCGCGCGTGGACCGCAGATCTCGTGGACGCCAATGGCCGACCGCTCGCGATCAAGGCGGAGGGCGTCCTGTCACTCCCCGGCCGGCCGGATCGGTTCTGGATCGTACTGGACTCCGACGACGTCAAGGCTCCGGCGCGGCTGTGCGAAGTGCACTGGCCGGGGCTTCGAACACTGGGAGACAACCATCACCGACATCGAGAGTGATCAAGAGAACGGGAACGTCGTGTACGAAGTCGAGTTCACGGATGCCGGAAAAAACTGGGAGATTGACGTAGCGCCGGACGGAAAGCTGCTCCAGCGGCACGAAGACTGACGTTCGCGCGGCCCTCGGAAAGCCTGTAGACTGCCGGGGCGGCATGCCCGTCCCGGAAGACCATTTGACGTCACGCGTTCGCAGCGCCCCGCAGGGCCTGCAAATCCTGTCCGTAGACCTCGTCGTGATCGACGGACCAGCGCGAGGGCAGCGCGTGCACGTCGCCGAGGGCATCGCGCGAGTCGGCAGCGCCACCGGCAATCACCTCGCGCTGAGCGATCCGACCGTGTCGCGGGTTCACTGCGAGCTCCGCGTGCGGTCGGAGTCCATCGTGATCCGGGACTGCGGCAGCACCAATGGTACGCATGTCGAGGGCGTGCGGCTCCGCGAGGGAGAAGTGCGGCCCGGTGTCTCGGTGCGCGTGGGCGGCAGCACCTTTCGCATCGAGGCGTCGGGCGGCACGGAGTTCGTGCCCGTCTCCGAGCGCACTTCTTTCGGAGAGCTGGTCGGCACCAGCCTGGAAATGCGCCGTGTTTACGCGATCCTCGAGCGCATCGCGCCGACGAACTCGACGTTGCTCGTCCAGGGCGAGACCGGCACCGGCAAAGACGTGGTGGCGCGCTCGCTGCACGCCGCATCGCTCCGAGCCAATGGACCGTTCGTGCCCGTCGATTGCGGCGCCATCCCCGAGAACCTGATCGAGAGCGAGCTGTTCGGGCATGTGCGCGGCGCGTTCAGCGGCGCGGTCAGCGACCGGCGCGGCGTGTTCGAGGAAGCGCACGGCGGCACCTTGTTCCTCGACGAAATCGGCGAGATGCCGCTGGCGACGCAAGCCAAGCTGCTGCGCGCCATCGAGACGCGTTCGATTCGACGCGTGGGCGGCAACACGCTCAAGCAAGTCGACGTGCGCATCGTGGCGGCCACGAACCGTCCGCTCGCCCAGTCGGCGAACGAGGGCACGTTCCGCGAAGACTTGTACTATCGCCTGGCCGTCGTGGACGTGAAGCTGCCACCCTTGCGCGCGCGCCGCGAAGACATTCCACTCCTGGCAGCGCACTTCTACGCGCGGCTGGCCGGCGCCGAGCGCAGCCTGCCGTCCGCGTTCTTGACCGTGCTGAACGCGCGCAGCTGGCCCGGCAACGTGCGCGAGCTCAAGAACTTCATCGAGCGCAGCGTGTCACTCGGCTTCGTCGAGGAGTCGCCCGGCTTCTCGCCCGCGAGCTCCGCCCCGGCGTCGCTCCCGCCGGGCGCTCTCGAAGCGATCGTGCCGCTGCATTTGCCGCTCAAAGATGCACGGCAGGCGTGGACCGAGAGCTTCGAAAGCATCTACGTGCGTAGCATGCTCAAAAAGACTGGCGGCAATCTCACGCGCGCCGCGACGCTCGCAGGCGTGAATCGCCGCTTCATGCAGCGGCTGGTCGCGCGGCTCGGCCTGCGCGCGTCGGACAGCGAGCC
>DATDJP010000290.1:0-44139 GCA_036520475.1 Polyangiaceae bacterium
AAGTTAGTTCGTTCGCAAACTAACCTTTCGTTGAGGAAAGCCATCACGGGCTGCACCGTCCGCCGGGCCGCGCTGAGACACCGCGAACGCGGAGAGAACCCCCCCTCGTCTCTCACTCGTCGCTCTCGGCGCTTGGATCTGATCATCTCGAGCCCCACCGACACGTCATGTGTCCGCCCGCCTCCTGAACTTCGACCGTCCGTGGCCCGGCTACCGCGGCGCGCGACATCCGCGCCGAGCTTCGAGGAAAACCGGCGAATCGAAGCTCCGAGTGATGCGGCGCCGTATCCCCAGAGCGCCGAGATTGGCTCGCGGACCGAAGGGCGGGGCGACGCAACCGCGAGGCGATGGACGAAGGGTGGCGGGCGACTCGCAAGCGAGGGCGAGGGCGAGGGCGACGGCGCGCCCAACTGCCGCCAGTATTGCGTCCTCAGATATGTACCCGCAGCGGGGAGGATTGGGGCCTGACGGCCGCCAGCGTCCCTGCTAAGACAGGCTGGTGGGTGCCCTCGATTTCCTGGCGCATGAGCTCGGGGAGCTGCGCCGTGCGGGATTGCTCAGAGAACCGGACGCCGGGCCGCTTACGCCCACTGAGTACCTGAACGCGAGCTCCAACGACTACCTGGGGTTAGCTCAGCAGAACGTTTCACGTGAAACGATGCTCAGCGTTTCAGCCGAATCGGGCGCTGGGGCGTCCCCACTCATCTATGGCCAGCGCAGGGCCCATCTAGAGCTCGAACGCCATCTGGCGAGCTGGGTCCGCGCGGAGCAATCCATCCTCTTTTCCAGCGGTTACGCGGCCAATCTCGGTACTTTGAGCGCCCTTGCGGGGCCCGACGATGTGATCGTGTCTGATGCCCTGAACCACGCCTCGATCATCGATGGGTGCCGGCTATCCCGCGCAGGACTCCGTGTCGTGCCGCATTGCGATCTGGCCGCGATTGCCCAGGCGCTCGACGAAGCCGCCGGGGCGCGGCGCCGTTGGGTGGTCACCGAGTCCTATTACAGCATGGACGGTGATGGGCCCGACCTGCGTGCTCTTCGCCAGCTGTGTAACCAGGGGAACGCGGGTCTCTACGTCGACGAGGCTCACGCCCTCGGCGTGCTTGGGCCGGACGGCGCTGGGCTGTGCGCAGACGCGGGGATTCAGCCCGACGTCTTGGTCGGGACTCTCGGCAAGGCGATTGGTGTGCAGGGCGCCTTCGTCGCGGGATCCCGGCTGCTGCGGAGCTGGCTCTGGAACCGGGCGCGTAGCTTCGTGTTCTCGACCGGCACCTCCCCCTTGCTCGCCGAGCTGATCAGCGCGCAAGTCGCCCAGGCGCGCGGTGCGCACGCCGAGCGGGCGTGGATCGCCGAGGCAGCCGCGACCCTCCGCGCCACCCTGCTCGAGCACGGGGTGCCAATCCCGCCGGGCTCCCACGGACACATCATCCCAATCCTGATCGGCGACAATCGAGTCGCACTCGATGTCGCACGGCAGCTCCGCGACGCAGGGGTGCTCGTCCAGGCTATCCGACCCCCGACCGTGCCCGAAGGCAGCGCGCGGCTGCGCGTCACCATCGCCGCCCACATGACGCCTTCCGACGTCCGGTACCTCGCCGTGCAGCTCCTGACTGCCCTGCGCTCCGCACGCTCGAGCTTCAGGGCAGAGGCGCTCGGTTCCGCGGAACGCCCAGCGCCGCTACCCCCCCTCGAGCCGACGTAGTCCGTCGATGCGCATCGTCTTGCTCGGCACGGGCACCGACGTCGGCAAGACCTACGTCGGCGTCGCGCTCGCGCGGGAACTCCAAAGATTGGCACCCAGCCGCCGCGTGTTCGCGCTCAAGCCCGTCGAGAGCGGGGTCGTGCGAGGCGTCGCTGTGGACGCCCGGGCGCTGGAAGCGGCGGCTCCCGGTACGGGCTACCCGTCCCCTCATCCGCTGTACGCGTTCGAACCGCCGGTCTCTCCTCACCTGGCGGCACGCCGCGCGAATGTGTCCATTCACCTCGAACGCATTGCGGCCTGGCTCCGCGACGCCGAGGCAGAAGCTCCAGCGGACTCGATCTACATCGTGGAGACGGCAGGCGGCGTGTTCAGCCCGCTCAGCGCAGCGCTGACCAATCTAGATCTCGCTCGCGCGCTCGAACCGGCGATCTGGGTGCTGGTCGTCCCGGACGCCCTCGGCGCCCTCCACGACAGCCGGGCGGCCCTGATCGCCATGACCCAAGCGGCGCGTGCCCCAGACCACGTCATCGTGAACGCAGCCCGTCCGCCCGACGCAGCGACCGGCAGCACGTCACACGAGCTGGCAGTGCTCGGGCTCGCGCAGCCAGCGGCAACGCTGAGTCGCGGGGATATGCGCGCAGTTGCGCCGCTGGCGGCGCTACTACTTAAGTAATACTATGTAATTATTGAACTTTCTAGGATCGAGCCCGTTCATGCAGCGTCCACGACTCGCCCGCGATCGAGGAGCAAACGCTGGGCTCCCAGCCGCTCAGCGAGACCCTTGGCGTGACTAACCACGATGATCAACGTGCCACGCTCCCGCTCGGCGATGAGCACGTCCTCGAGCCGCTGCGCACTCGCTGCGTCGAGGCCCGTCCAGGGCTCGTCCAGCAGGAGCACCGACGGAGTGTGCACGAGGGCGCGCGCCAGACTGATGCGCTGCCGCTGGCCGCGCGACAACGTCGAGAAGCGCCGCTCCCCGAACGCCTGCGCCCCAACACGCTCCACCACGCGCTGCCAGGCTTCCGCCGGATCGACTCCCTGGAGACGCGCCGCCAGCTCGACGTTTTGACGCCCGGTGAGCTCGCGATAGCAGTGGCTGTCGTGCGCGACCCAGCCGATGTGAGCGCGCACGAGCTCACGCTCCGAACCCACGGGATCGTACGTCACTACACCCGACGACGGGGCGAGCACGGTGCCGATGATTGAGAGCAACGTGCTCTTGCCAGCGCCGTTCGGGCCCTCGAGCAGCGTGATCGTCCCGGGCAAAAAGCTCGCGCTAACGCCGCGCAGCGCGGGCGTCGCGCCGAACAGCCGCGTTACGGCTCGAACCCGTATGCGCTCGATGCGCACCACCCCCGCAGCACTACACCACTTCGCGGGCCGCCGGCAGAAAGCCGACCTCCGTCGGCTGCGGCTGACCGCGCCCCGCGGAGGCCGATCGGCCCCCCCCTGGCGGCCGGCGCTACCACCCGTGCCCGGCGTTATTCCGTGAATCATCGCGCAGGGCGGCTCGCTCGAGACTGAAGTCGCGGGGCAGCTGGCCGTAGGCGGGGGTGCCCGGAGATTTTCCCCTGTTGCAACAAGCTGCCGGCCTCCCCCATGCTACGATCCTCACGATGACGTCCTCTGCCGTCGCGGTCGATGCTGAGCGAGTCGAACGCCTCATCGAGCTACGGCGGGCCGTGGAGCGCGCCCTCGAAGGCAAGACCGCCGCGGTGGAGCTCGCGCTCGTCGCCCTGATCGCGCGCGGACACGTCCTCATCGAGGACGTCCCCGGCGTCGGCAAGACGACCCTCGCGCGCGCGCTGGCCAAGGCGGTCGGCTGCGAGATGCGCCGGGTTCAGTTCACGAGCGATCTCCTGCCGAGCGACGTGCTGGGCGTCTCGATATACGATCAGCGCCGCAGTGAGTTCGTGCTGCGTCATGGTCCGATTTTTACGAACATATTGCTGGCGGACGAAATCAACCGTGCCAGCCCGCGCACGCAGTCGGCGCTGCTCGAAGCGATGAACGACGGCCAGGTTTCGCTGGACGGCCGTAGCATCCCGTTGCCCGAGCCGTTTCTCGTCATCGCCACGCAAAATCCTCAGGATTTCACCGGGACGTTCCCGCTTCCGGAGTCGCAGCTCGACCGCTTCATGGTGCGGATCCGACTCGGTTATCCGCCACCCGCCGTGGAGACGCGCTTGATGCTCGAGCCGGAGGTCGACCGGGTGGAAAAAGTCCCCGCTGTCCTCGACCCGCAGTCGCTCGTCGAGCTCCAGCGCGACGTGGACCGTGTCTCGACGGACAACGCCCTCGGCGCGTATCTGCAGGCGCTCATCACCGCGACGCGTACCAGTCCGAGCCTGTCGCTCGGCGCCTCCACGCGCGCCGGCATGAACATCGCGCGCGCCGCGCGTGCACGGGCGCTTCTGCAGGGTCGTCGTTACTGCATCGCGGACGACATTCACGATCTGGCCGTGCCGCTGCTCGCACACCGTGTTCGCCTCGCCTCCCACGCCGAGGGTTACGTCCCGACTCGCGAAGAGTCCGAATCCGCAGTGCGAGACGTCGTGGCGCGCGTGCCCG
Organism: Polyangiaceae bacterium; assembly: GCA_036520475.1. Taxonomy (GTDB): domain Bacteria; phylum Myxococcota_A; class Polyangia; order Polyangiales; family Polyangiaceae; genus DATDJP01. Next base: position 4,280 of record DATDJP010000290.1, read on the forward strand.
TTCCCCTGTGAAGGGAGCCCGCATGCCAGAGGGTCCGCGCTCCGATTTCCCGATTGTCCGCGCGCCGTTACCGACCACTGGCAACGGCGCCGATGCGACCCCGGAGGCGGCGGGCCTGCGTGCCCGACTCGCGCGCTGGCTACGTCCGCCGCGCAAGCTCAAGCTCACCCGTGAAGGGAAATACTTCATCGGTATCACCTTCGGCGTCGGTTTCGCTGCCATCAATACCGGCAACAACCTGCTCTATCTGCTGCTCGGGATGCTGCTCTCGTTGATCGTCGTGTCCGGGGTGCTGAGCGAGCTCAGCTTGCGGAACTTGACGGTGGTCCGGCGCCTGCCGACGCGCGCTCAGGTCGGACGCCCGCACCTCGTAGAGATCGAGGTCTACAACCACAAGCACCGCATCCCCTCGTACGCGATCGAGATCGAAGATCTGCGCGCCGGGCAACCCGCCGACAAGCGCTGCTTTTTCCTCAAGATCAGCCCGCGCTCCGCGCAGGTCGCCGCCTACCGCCGCACGCCGGCGCGGCGCGGCCGTGACCGGCACGTTGGTTTCCGTGTCGCAACACGGTTTCCATTCGGACTCTTCGAGAAGTCGCGCGAGCTGTCCGCGGAGGGCGAGCTCATCATCTATCCCGCCGTCGATCCCGTGCAGCTGCCCATCGATCAAAGCGGGCCGCGCATGGGCAGCACCGGCGTGCTCGGGCGCGGACACGGCGACGAAACCATGGGGGTGCGGCTGATGCGCGACGGCGACGACCCGCGCGACATCTACTGGCGCAAGAGCGCGGGAACCGGCCGACCGGTGCTGCGCGAGCGCGCGCGCGAGGCGCGCCGCGACACTCACTACAACGTCGAGTCCACGCACACCGCCGAGCTCGACGACGAGTGGACCGCGCGCTTCGAGCGCCGGATTCGCGACGTCGCGTCCCGGGCCGTCGCGCATCTGAAGCGCGGCGACGGCGTGACCGTGCGTACCAGCGCCGGGGCGCGCGTGCGCGCAGACGCCACCGTCGGCGCCGACCCCGTTCTGCGCTTTCTGGCGCTCCTGGAGCCGACTCGAACGCCGGCCCACCCCGATCCCGCGGCCAAAATCGTGGTGCAGAGCGCGCCGGTTCCGCGCGCCACTCCGGCCCTGGTGCCGAGCACGCGCAGCGGAGCGTCCTCGTGAGGTTCGGCCTGATCCATCGCGTCATGACGGACGCGCTGGCCGTGCTCGGCCTGCTCGCTCTCGTGACGAGCGACCAGCTGAATCGCTGGATCGGGGCCGCGATCCTGATCGGGCTCGTCGCCGCACTCACCATCCCGGAGCGCTGGCAGGATCGGCGGCCGCTGAAGCAGCTGGGGGTGGTCGCGCCCATCGCCCTGCTCGCGACCCAGGGCCTGCGCCTGATGTTCGGTGCCGGGTTGCTCGAGCTCGCAGTCGAGTTTGCGGCGGCTCTGCAGGTGATCCGGCTCGCCACCCGGCGCGGTGCCGCGCACGATCAACAGGTCATCGTCCTGTCGCTGTTGCACCTGATCGCCGGGACCGTGCTCGGCAGCGGGCTCGCCTACGGGCTGTGCTTCGTGGGCTTTCTGATCGTCGCCCCCGGCGCGCTGGTCCTCAGCCATCTGCGCCGCGAGGTCGAAGGCAACTACCGCCAGGGAGCGCGCGATCGCACGGGCTTGCCCGTCGATGTCCCGCGCATCCTGCGCAGCCGCCGCGTGATTGGCCGGCAGTTCCTGCTGTTCACGTGCCTGCTCTCGGTACCGATTTTCCTGTTCACCGCGGTGCTGTTCGTCCTGTTTCCGCGCGTCGGCCTGTCCCTGCTTTTACTCAATCATTCCCGGCCGGAGCGCATGATCGGTTTTTCCGACAAGGTCGATCTGGGCGGCGTCGGCAAGCTGCGCAGCGACCCGACGATCGCGATGCGCGTCGACTATCCCGGTCTGCCCGCGGAGCCCCCCGCTCGCCTCGCGCTCTATCTGCGCGGAACGGCGTTCGATCAGTACGACGGACGCAGCTGGTCGCGCAGCACCACGCAGCGCGCGCCCGTGGATCGACAGGGCATGCACATTCGACTGCGGCGCTATCCGGATCCGGCGCGAGACCGCCGCATGCGCATCGATCTCGAGCCGATTGAGCCGCCCGTGCTGTTCTTGCCCGCCGATGCGGTGGCTCTGACGCTCGTCACGGGCGCCGCACCGCTGCTCGGCGCAACGCCGACCATCGTGGCTGGGCCGGAGGGGGAGCTCAAGTACTCGAGCAGCGAGGACCGCGGGATTCGCTACGAGGTGTCGCTGGCGGGCGGGAGCGAGCCTCCCGTGCGCCGCCTCAGCGACGCCGAGCGTGCTCGTTACCTGACCTTGCCGCGCGACCTGCCGGGCCGCGTCCGCGACAAAGCGCAGATCTGGGCCGGCTCGGCCACGGATCCGCTGGCGCGCGCGCGTCACATCGAAGACCGCCTGCGCAGCGAGTACCGCTACGATCTCGAGTCCCCCTCCGGGGCCTCCAAAAATCCGCTCGATCACTTCCTGTTCGAATCCAAGCGCGGTCACTGCGAATTCTATTCGACGGCGATGGCGGTGATGCTGCGGACGCTCGGCATTCCGAGCCGTAACGTCACGGGCTTCATCGGCGGCACCTACAACCGCTTCGGCCGCTACTACGCGGTCCGGCAAGGCGACGCGCACTCCTGGGTGGAAGCCTATATCGACGACAGGGGCTGGCAGCGCTTCGACCCGACGCCGCCGGCGAACGCCGCTCCGCAGAGTGAGATCACGGGAGTGCTCGCGTTCGTGCGGGACTTCGTGGAAGCCGCAGCGCAGCGCTGGAACCGTCACGTCGTGGGCTACGACCTGCGGCAGCAGGTGCATCTCTTCCGCTCCGTACGTACCGGCTATTCGCGCTTCACCGGGAGCTCCGACCTGCTTCGCGTCACCGCCTCACCGCGTCGCGTCGGGACCCTGCTGGCGGGCATCGCGCTGATCGGCGTGTCCGTGTACCTGCTCCGCCGCTTTCGCCCGAAGCGGCCCGCCGCCGCCGCGCCGAGCACGCAGCCGAACGCCGCGGCGTTGCAAGTGATCGACCTGTACCGCTCGCTCGAAGCCGCGCTCGCCGCGCGCGGCGTGCCGAGGCCTTCCGGAACTCCTCCGCTCGCCCACGCTCGCACGCTCGTCGCCCTGAGCCACCCCGTCGCTGGCGAGGCTTTGGCGCTGACGCAGCGCTATCTGGACGGTCGCTTCGGCGGACGCGAGCTCAGTGACGCCGAGAGGCGTGACTTTGCGCGCCGCGTCCGCACCCTCCGCACCGGGCGCGCCGAAACAGCCGAGCTGCAACGCGCGACGACGCCGCCGCGCGCCGCTTGATCGACACAGTTGCTGACTGCGACTCGGCGACGCAGGCTCTTCTTCAGTGTGAACCGCGCGTCACGACGGACGTTCACACTGCGTGGCCACGGCGCTTCAGCGCGATCAGGCGGCTTGCTGGGTCGGCACACCGCGTCGCTTCAGGACGACGCGGGCAGTGTCCGCAACCTGCTCGGCGACGCTGGAAGAGCCGACGAACGCCGCGTGCGTCGGACGCGCCCGGCGCGCATCGAACTCGAGATCCGGCTCGCCTCGTTCGATCCACGCCACCACGACCGGTGCCTCGACATTTTGGCCTTCCCCGATCTGAACGATGTCAACTTGCACACCAGCGGCCAGCTCCTCGGCTGTCACGGCGCGCTGCACCGAGCCGAGCGGCCGCGCATGCGCGGACGGTAGGTCATCCCCAAAAACGGTGCTGGACGCATACGACTGGACGATCAGGCGGTATGACTGACCGTCGTCTTCCCCGAGCAGGTGCTGATCCGACGAAATGGCGGCACGCACGCGGTCGAATTGTCCTATTCCCAGCGTAGTTGCCGCGAGCAAGGCCATCCAGGACGCACCGGTCGCGGCGGTTGCTACGGCCGCTGCGGCGCGAGAACTGGAGCGGGTCTTTCGGAGCGGGGTGGAGGACGTCACGGGCAACCTCTTTGAAGAACGCGCGGGGAGGGAATTGGGTTTCTCTCGGTCGCGCTTTGCGTGAGTTGCTTAAGCAGATCTCGTGCCAGCCCCATCCGGAGCTATTGGATACCCTTAGCCCTGAATCGGATGCATGGCTCGAAAGAGCCCGGGTCAACTTGGACCCGATTTTCGATGCCCAGCAGGGTCATGGTTGACCCCCGTGACCGGTTTGAGCGCCTCGGGAACAGCGAGATTCTCAGCGCTGCGCGACGATCGAAGCGGCCCAGCGCAAGGCCGTGGCGCAATCGGCACCCGGGACACTGGCGGCAGTGGGCCGCCCTCGTCGCATGAAGGGGCCGGCCACCACCGCAATCCCGACGCCCTGCCTCACCGCGGCAAAACTGCCGCGACTGTGGCGTAGTTGGCACACTTTGCCGGACCGGGCAGCTCGCTGACCGTCCGCGGGCGTCACCCAGTCGCCGGAAGCGCCCGGCTCCGGCGGGTCCTCGGCTTTTCGAAGGATGCCCCGCGCAAACGCCTGGAAGCCGCGCTCGGCCGCGGGCGAGTCGTCGTAGCGGATGTGCCAGGCGACGAATGTCCGCTCGTCATTCGCATACACGGCGAGCCGGTCCCCGCCCCAACCGCTGGCCGCGATACGCGCCGCCTTCATGGGCATCCACTCCTCGAGAAGCAGCCGGACGGCCTGCTCGCCCTGGACGTCTCGATAGACGACCGGAACGCCCGACCCGGGCGGGGGGAGCGGCACCGGGACGGTCACCGCGGCCTCCCGCGCGACGTACTTCTCCGGATGCAGCAACTGCTCCGTGGAAATCGGTGGGCTCCTCCAGGCGTCGTCCACCGCCCTCCAGCCACCGCGGCGGCGCGCCCAGTGCACGAACGGCAGCCCGTCCGCGTAGGAAGCGATTACCGATCGCTTGATGATGGCCGGTACCCGCGCGGCTTTGGGATCGGCGGCCATCACGCCTTGCGCCTGGAGCAGGATGCCCTCTTCCGGCAGGTCCGTGGCTCGCATGCCGCGATCGCGCAGCATGTAGTCCATCATGGCGCTGGTCGCGTCACCTTCCGCCAGCGCATGCAGCGCCGTTTGCGCGTCCGAGGCGTCCTCGCGATAGGCGATCAGCCCGCGTAAATTGTAATGCTGATCCTGAAGCGCGTGGACCAACTCGTGTGACAACGTGGCGACGCGCTCGGGTCCCTGCAGCGACTGCGAGACGAACAGCGTCTTTTTGACCGGATCGTAGAAGCCGGCCAGCTCTGCCGTCATCAGATCGAGCAGGCTTTGCTTCAAATCGAAGCCCGCGCGGACGATGCCAAAGCCGAACAACATGTCCGTGCTGGCTTCAATCGCGGGCACGGGGACCTCACGATCGAGCTGCTCGCGGACCAGGCTGACCATCGCGTCCTGGCCGAGGGTCTCCGCCTTCACAGGGCCGCGGACGGCCAGCTCTCGCACGCGCGCCACCTCGTGCAACGTGCGCGAAGCCTCGACTTCGGCAGCGTCGACTGCAGGGTGGCTCCCTGCGTCCAGCGCGGCTGCCGGAGCCTCCGGGCCGACCAGCGCGGTGTGAGGCAGTTTCTCCGGCATCTCGCTGCGACCCGCGCCGCAGCCGCAGACGCCCGCGAGGAGCGACAACAGCCACAAGGCCCGCGCGCACGGCCTCGAATCTGGCATCAGTCGCTCACCGCCGCCCGGATTGCCTCGATTGCGGCGCGCCGGTCGGGCTTCCCGAACACGGCCGAGCCGGCCACCAGCACATTGGCGCCGGCATCCACCACGCGACGAACCGTGTCCGGCGCCACGCCGCCGTCGACCTCTAGCGAGATGTTCAGGCCTCTGCGATCGATCGCGCGCCGCAGGGCTTCAATCTTCGGGAGCACCGCGGGCAAAAACTTTTGTCCGCCAAATCCCGGGTTAACGCTCATGATCAAGATGAGATCGACGTCGTCGAGCACGTACTCGAGGCTCGCTTCCGACGTGTGGGGGTTCAGCACGACGCCCGCTCGTTTTCCGAAGCGCCGGACCTCCGCGAGCGTGCGCTGCAGGTGAGTCGAGGCTTCGACGTGCACGCTGATCACGTCTGCGCCGGCTTCTGCGAACGCCTGCACGTAACGCTCGGGCTCCACAATCATCAAGTGCACGTCCAGTGGCAGCTGGGTCGCGCGCCGTACCGCCTGCACGACGACAGGGCCGAGCGTGATGTTCGGGACGAAGCGTCCGTCCATGACGTCCACGTGGATCCAATCGGCACCGGCCCGTTCGACGTCGCGCACCTCGTCCCCCAACCGCGCCAGGTCAGCGCTCAGGATCGACGGAGCTATGAGGAATGTGGGCTTTGGCATACTGCCTTCCGGATACACGAGCAGCAGCGCTCTGGCCAGGAGTGAGCCCACCGCTGTCGGGGACGGGCGCACCTCTCCGGAGCCATTACGGGGACGCGTGCTCGCGTGTTCTTTCTCGGAGTAGAACGCGGCTGGGCACGTGTTACGCTGCTCGAGCAGCCCACATGATTACTCGCCCTCTCGGAAAGCAGGATTACGACCACATCGTTCAGGTCATCGATCGCTGGTGGGGAGGGCCGACGAGCGCCCTGGCGCACCCGATTTTCTTCTATGAGCTCGGTACTCTAGCTCGGGTGGTCGAGCACGACGGCATCCTCGTGGGCTTCCTGCTGGGATTCATCGCGCCGGGCCCGCCCAAGACCGGCTACGTGCACCTCGTCGGAATCCACCCGGACTATCGGCGCCGGGGCGTCGGCAAGGTGCTCTATCAAACCTTCGAAGAGGATTGTCGCGCCGCGAGTTGCACGCGCCTCAAGGCCATCACCACCACCGGCAACGAGGGCTCGATCGCCTTCCACAGGGCCACTGGCTGGGCGGTGGCGTTGGTCGAGGACTACGCCGGCCCGGCGCGTCCGCGCATCGTCTTCAACAAGAACGTATGAGATTGCGCTCATGGACAGCGTGCCTCCCAGCTCGTTTTCAGCGGCCGTGCCGGCGCGCCAGGCGCGTGAGCTGCTCGTCGCGGCGCTCGGCCTGCTGCAGCGCGACCGCGGCAAGGCCGCCGAGCTGAGCCGCGCGACGGAGTTCGCCGCCTCGGCCTCGAGCGCGCTCTACGACTCGGAAAACACCGCACAAACGCCGCAAGCGGCCACCGCCGGCATCCGCATTGCCATCGAGCAACTCGGCTCGGCGCTGGAGGCCCTGCATCAGTTCGAGCAGAAACATGGCAGCCACCCGGCGACGGAATCGGTGGCGCGCACGCTGGCCTGGCTTTATCCGATAGCGCGCGCTTCGTTACGCCAGCGGCGTGACGTCATGCTCGACAGCGACCAGGACGGCGCCGCCATCGAATCCCTGCGTGCGCTCGCGCAGATCCCACCTGCGCCGGAGCCCCTCGGCCGACCCCGCAAGGACACGCCACCCTACGAGGGTAAAGATCACCGGAAGCAGGGTGAACGCGTCTTTCTCGAGGTGGACATCGGCTTGCTCAGCGAGTCGTATTTCTACACGGGTCTATCGCAGGACTTGTCGCGCGGCGGCGTGTTCGTCGCGACGTATCAACTGAAGTCGCCCGGCACACACGTCTCCGTCTACTTCGTGCTGCCCGACGGACACGCCGTGTCCGCCGACGGCGTGGTGCGCTGGACTCGCGACGCCGGCAACGACGACCTGCCGCCGGGCATGGGCATCGCGTTCGAGAACCTCAGCGCGCGCGACGTCTCCGCGATCAACCGCTATTGCCGCGACCGCGCGCCGATCTATCACGACACCGACGACGATTGAGCCGAGGAATGACCGACACAGAAGGCCCGGTGATCAGCGCCAGTGAGCTCCGCGGCATAGGTCTGTTCGGCGCGATCTCGGACGAAGTGCTCGCGCATCTCGCGGAGCACCTGACCGTCGTCGAGCCTCCCGCCGGCGAAGTCGTATTCCGAGAGGGTGACGACGCGCGCGACATGTACGTCGTCATCAGCGGCGAGGTCGAAGTTCTCAAGCGGAGCAAGCGCGGCGTCGATTCGCGGGTCGCTCTGCTCGGACCCGGGGATTGGTTCGGCGAGATGGGGATCGTCGACATTCAGCCGCGCTCGGCCACCGTGCGGACGCTCGCTCCAGCACGGCTCTTACGCATCACGTCCGCCGATCTCGACGGGCTCTACCGTCACGACATCAAGGCCTACGCGCTGATCGTGCTGAACGTGGCGCGCGAGCTCAGCCGGCGGCTACGCGTGGCCGACGGCATCCTCGCCGACCTGATCGCGAACGTGCTCGACAGCTACCTCGGCCGTCAGAGCTCGCGCTGAGCCGAAGCAAGTAGCCTCAGAGCGCCTTCAGGGCGCGCCACAGCGCCAGGAAGTGCGTTACGGGCGATTCAAAACCTCGGCTGCTGATGCCGCCGTCTCCGACCAGGCCGCCGTCTCCCACCAGGCCGCCTCCGCCGCCCAACCCGCCGTTCCCAGCTGCGCCTGCCCCGCCGCCCGCGCCTGCCCCGCCGCCCGCGCCTGCTGCGCCGCCCGTGCCCGCAGCGCCCGCAGCGCCGCCGACTCCGCCGTCAGTCCCGGCGTCGCCAGCATCTGCGCCACCCACGCCGCTCAAGCCGCCGGTACCGCCCGAGCTCGCGTCGCTGCTCCCCCCGTCGGCCGGTCCGCCGCCGCCGTGGCCAGCCCCGCCGCCTGCGCCGCCTGCGGGTCCAATTATCGCGCTGCCGCCGGAGCCGCCTCTGCCTCCACCGTCTCCAGCTTGGTTCTCCGGCGGCTGTGGCTGGGGATTGAGCGAGCACGCTCCCGCCACCAGGACGGAAACGACGTACCAGCGCCGCGCGACCCACACCATCGCCAGCGGCGTAGCACGCGGCGCGCCAGCCTGGAGCGCGGGCCGTGCGAACAAACGCGGCCAAACAATGGCCCTGGCTCGCCGCGCGCGTGCACTGGCGTCGGCACACTTTGGCACAGGCCGGCTATTTGTGTCCGGGTGGAGCATGATTGGGCGCTGCAACTCAGCAGTGCCCGGCGCGGCGTGTTTTGGCTCAGCGGCGCAAACGCAGCTTTCGTGCCTGGCTCAAGAGCTCGAGCGCGGGCCGCGTGTCAGCGGGACTCTCGCCCAGCCCGCGCGCGCTGTTCTCGAGCTCTCGCACGAGCTCCCGTAGAGCGAGCGCAACGGCGTCGGCGTTCGTGCGGAAGATGTCCGCCCACATTGCCTCCGATCCGCCCGCCACGCGCGTCGCGCTGGCGAACGCCGGACCTGCGGCGGGCTCCGCGCCGGTCTGAGCCGCCAACGTCGCCAGCGCGCTCGCGAGGAGCTGAGGGACGTGACTCGTGAGCGCCACGGCGCGATCGTGCTCCCCGGCGGACATGTGCACGGTTCGGGCGCCAACGGCAGTCACGACCCCCTCGACCCGCGCCAGCGCGTCGGGCGCGCTGTGCTCGGGACACAGGATCCAGCTGCGATCCCGGAACAGGTCGGCACGCGCGTTGTGCAGGCCTCCATCGGGTTGCCCGGCCATCGGGTGGCCGGGTACGAAACGGGCCCGGTGCGGGCTGTGCTCGACGCACGAGAGGATCGCGCGCTTGGTCGAGCCGCAATCGGTGACGACCGTCGCGAGCGGCAGAATCTCGGGCAGGAGCTGCACGATGGCGCCCACGGGCGTGGCCAGCACGACGAGCTCGACCTGGCCCCACACCTCGCGCCGGCGCTCCTCGTCGGCAATGGGCACCGCTTCCGCCCCGAGCGCGCGCACGGCGTCCGAGCGGAGCACCTCGGGGAAGTCGCAGGCCACGACGCGCAGCTGCGGATTTTGCGCCTTCAACGCCAGCGCGAGCGAGCCGCCGATCAGCCCGAGCCCGACGATGGCGAGGCTGTTCATCCGCGCACGGCAGCGCCGATCGCGCGCAGCTTGTCGGCGAGCTCGATCGCTTGCTGCCAGCTCATGGTCGCGGGAGTCCGCGGCAGTTCGCCCGCCCGGCCCGCCCAGACACGCAGGATGACGCCGTCAGCGCCCGCTGCGATCGCGGCGCACGCAACGGCGGTCGAGTAGCGCGCGCGCTGCGCGATCGTGGGCACATCGACGACTATCGGCAGGTGGGTGCGCTGCTTGGCGCGTGCGATGGCTGCCACCTCCAGCGTCCGTGCGCCGTTCGGGTACTCGCCGCCCGCCTCGAGCAGGATCAGGCTCGTCTCGCCGCGTTCGAGCTCGCGCTCGGCGGCGCCGATCCACGAGTTTGCGCCCCAGCTCGGCTGCCGTTCGACGAAGCGCACGGGCCAGCTGCCGTTCGCCTGGGGGTGCAGCGCCAAACACGTGAGCGCGCCGATGCTGTCCGGCACCACGCGCGAGCGCGTGACCGCTGCATCGAAAGGCCGGCCTGCCGCGATCTCGTAGGGCAGCTCCCTGGATGGCGGGCCGTTCTCGCGCTCCGCCGCGTGATCGCGCACGCCCCGCTCGAGCGCGCGCGGCAGCGCGAGACCGATGGGCTCTATCGCAATCCAGGGCCGGTCGCCGCCGATCGTGCCCCACGCTCCGTCGACCACGGTCGAGCGCGGCTTGAAGCGGCGTGAAGCGAGTCGAAACGGTTCACTCACGCGCACCACCTGCGCCACTCCCACGAGCTCGCTCACCACCGAGACATCGTCGCCCGTGACGTCGCCGACCACGCCCAGGATGGTGCGCGATTGGCCGCTCGAACGATGAACATCGAAACCGGCGGCGACCAGATACGAAATCACCGTTTCGATCGCCGTCTCCGGCGCGTCCGGCTCCATGACGACAATCATCGCGGACCCGCGAGCGTATCAGCGCTTGCCTTTACCGCCAACCGTTTGCGCCAGAGGCCCCGCGCCGGGGCGCGAAACGTAGAAGCGCGCTCGTCTACGGAGCAGTGGCGGCGCCCAACCGCTGACGGTAACGTGCTAGATATCTACGCGGTCTGCCCCGCATCGCCCACGCATCGGAAGCCATGACCGAGCCCAGTGACCCGATGATAAACTCGCTCGTAGCGGGTCGCTTCCGCGTGCTGCGCTTGCTCGGCGAGGGCGGCATGGGTCAGGTCTACCTCGCGGAACACGAGGCCATCGAGAAGAAGGTCGCGCTCAAGGTGCTCCGGCCCGAGTACTCGACGAAGCCGGAGATCGTGCTGCGCTTTCAGCAGGAAGCGATCAGCGCGTCCCGCATCAAGCACCCGAACGTGCTCGACGTGTTCGACTTCGGCCGCCTCGACAACGGCTGTTTCTTCCTGGCGATGGAGTTTCTCGAGGGCAACGACCTCGCCGACGAGCTGGTTCGCCAGCGCACGCTCGAGCCGGATCGCGGCCTGAGAATCGCGCTGCAGATCTGTCGCGCGCTGGGCGCCGCCCACGCTCGCGGCGTGACGCATCGCGATCTCAAGCCGGAAAATGTGTTCATCCAGCGCACGGGCGACGGCGAGGAAATCGTCAAAATCGTCGACTTCGGCATCGCGCAGCTGCGCTCGCCGGAAGAGGCGGCGCAGAGCGAGCCCAAGCGCCGGCGTTTGACACGCACCGGCATGATCTTCGGCACGCCCGAATACATGGCGCCCGAGCAGGCAGGCGGAAAGAACGCTGATTTCCGCGTCGATATCTACGCGCTCGGCGTCATCCTGTACGAAATGTTCACCGGTGCGGTGCCGTTCACCGGAGAGACGTTCCTGCAAGTGCTGAGCGCGCATTTGAACAGTTCGGCGCCGGCCATGTCCGCGGTGTGTCCCGATCTGAAGGCGTCGCCGGAGCTCCAAGCGGCGATCATGAAAGCGCTCGCCAAGGACCCCAACGACCGACACGCCTCGATGGTCGAGTTTGCTGGCGCCATCATGCGCTCGCCCGAGGGCCGCGCGATGGGCGGCACTGGCCTGCGCCTCTCCACTCCCGAATTCGCGACGACCCAGGCCGCGTCCATGGCTGGGACGGCGAGCAGCCCCACGGCCGCCCAGTTCAACGCGGACGTGGCGGCACGGCCCTCCGGCCCGCAGCCAGCCGCTGGCGGCGGCTCGACGTTGGCGCACGGCTCCGTGGAAACAGCGGCCAGCGCGCAAACCGCTGCGCCGACGGACACACAGGTCTCCGGCGAAGCGCGCACGCGCACGGTGCCGCAGCCCGCCAGTCCCTGGCCGGCGGTCGTGATCGTCGGCGGTTTCGGGGTGCTAGCGGCAGGCGGTGCCCTGGCCTGGTTCGCGCTCCGGACCCCGGACGAGCCGCGCCCGAGCGCCGAGCCCCCCGCGGCCGCCAGTGTCGATCCACGCCCCCCCGACAACACGCTGGCCAGCGCCGCGGTCGCGCCGTCGGTCCCCCCGAGCGCGACCGCGCCCGAGGTCACGCCGAGCAGCGGCGTACGGCTCACGGTGGAGACCGAGCCCCCCGGCGCGATCTTGCTCAAGGACGGTTTTCAAGTGTGCGACTCCACACCCTGCGAAGTCACCGCGAGTAGCAACGAAACGCTCCAGCTCGAGGCGCGGCGCGGTCCGTTGCGCGGCACGTCGAAGGTCCTGGCTCAGAAGGATCAGCGCGTGAAAATCTCGCTCGTGAGCGCGGCGGCGCCCCCCAAAAAGCCGAAGGCAGGGCGACTCTGCGAGCGCTTCGACGAGAACCTGGGCATCAAAATCTCGACTCCGTGCGAATGACCCACGCCTGTCCGCGGACAGGTGACCGGACGAGTGTCCGGGTGTGCCGTTTCAGGGGAGAGAGACGGACTTGGCGTTCTCTGACGTCAAGCCGCTCGCCGGTAGCTCCACACCGTGCGCGCGCAACATGAAATCGGTGACGGACCAGTACTCGGCGTCGCTGAGCGTGCCGACGCGGTTCTTGGGCAGCGGCATTTCGCGCTTCACGTAGTCGAACACGTCAGCGGCCGTGACGAAGGGTGGACGCTCTTCGCTCTCCCTGGCGAGCGCTCCGCCGCCCATGAGCGGCGGCACGGCCGTGGCGCCTTGGCCGCGCTTGCCGTGACAGATCGCGCAGTCGCGCTCGAAAACCCCCGCTCCGTCCGGAGCGGCCGAGCGCGCTTCGCTCAGTGCTTCGGCGCTTGCGCCGCGGCCGAGCGCGCCCCCGGCGCAGCTCGCCAGCGCCGACACGGCCAGCGCGACTCCCAGAAATAAACCCAGCGTTGACGGCAGCATGCTCGCGATCGCGTCGTCGATCCGCCCCTGCGAGTCAAGGGCGGCCGAGCGGCCCGAAGCGCGCTATGTTTAGGCGCATGCACCGCGTGCGTCTGCTGCTTCCGGCATTGCTGCTGGTGTTTTGCGCCTGTTCTCCGAAGGTGCCACCGCGCTGGGCGGAAGGCGGCGCCCCGCTCATCCTGGCAGACGCGCGCTGGGACCGCGGCTCGGACGACGTCATCGAAATCAAGGCCAATGGGCAGGTGCTCGAAGACGGCGATCTCTTGTACGTGATCGACCGCGTGGGCCGCGTTACCGACGAGGACTACGAACCCGTCGCCGTGCTGCTGCCGGACGGGCACCTGGGCGGTACGGATAATCGCTTGCTCGGCCGCATCGGAGTCGCCAACGCCGCACCGCCGGACGGCGCGGCCGCGTGGCTCGCCGTGCTCCCGAACGGCCAGGTCGTCTACTTCGACGAGGACGGCGAACGCGCCAACGGCGGCGTCTGGTACGGGTGTCGCGGCCCACAGCAGCGCGTTTGCACGCTCGTCACGCACTTGATCGCGCTGCGGCACTACACGAGCCGCTCACAGGGCGGCGTGAGCGTGGGCGTCGGCGTCGGCGTCGGGTTCTGATAAGCAGCGTCGTATGCTCGACGCTCGACAAGTCACGGATCGCTTCGACGAGGTGCGCGCCGCTCTGTTGCGGCGCTCTCAGGCCGCCGCCGCGGCGCTCGATCCGCTGAGTCAGGCGGCGCTCGCGCGGCGTGAGCTGATCGGTCGCAGCGAGGCGCTGAAGGCGCAGCGAAACCAGGCGAACGACGCCATGGCCCAGCTCGCCAAGGGCCCGGACAAGGCCGCCTTTGCGGCCAAACGCGACGAGCTGCGTGTGCTGAGCACGCAGATTCAGGAGCTCGAAAGCGAGCTCAAGCGCGTCGAGGAGGGCGTGGAAGCGCAGCTGCTCGCCGTCCCCAACGTGCCACATCCGTCGGTCCCGGACGGCGCAGGCGCCGACGACAATCCGGTGCGGCGCAGTGCAGGGACGATGCCCGATCTCGACTTCGAGCCGCGGCCACACTGGGAAATTGGCGAAAAGCTTGGCATTTTGGACTTCGAACGCGCGACGAAGCTCTCGGGGCCGCGCTTCTCCGTGCTCTGGGCGGACGGCGCACGCCTCGAACGCGCGCTGATCAGCTTCATGCTCGATCTGCACACGCGCGAGCACGGCTACACCGAGGTGGCGACGCCCTATCTCGTCAAGGCCGAGACGATGCGCGGCACCGGGCAGCTCCCGAAATTCGAGGAGGATCTGTTCAAGACCTTTCGTAGCGGCAGCGACGACACGAGCCCGTTGTATTTGATCCCGACGGCCGAAGTGCCCGTGACGAACCTGCACGCCGACGAGATCCTCGAGGCGTCGCAGCTCCCGCTGGCGTACACGGCGTTCACGCCGTGCTTCCGCAGCGAAGCAGGCTCCTACGGCAAGGACGTGCGCGGCCTGATCCGCCTGCACCAGTTCGACAAGGTCGAGCTCGTGCGCTTCGTCCCGCCGGAAGCGGGCGAGGGCGAGCTCGAGCTGCTCACGAGCCACGCCGAAGCAGTGCTGAAACGGCTCGATCTGCACTACCGCGTCGTCGAGCTCTGCGCCGGCGATCTGGGCTTCGGCGCGACCAAGACGTACGATCTCGAGGTCTGGCTGCCTTCACAGAACACGTATCGAGAGATCTCGAGCTGTTCCTGGTTCACTGACTTTCAAGCGCGCCGCGCGAAGATCCGCTACCGCCGCGAGCCCAAAGCCAAACCTCAGCTGCTCCACACGCTGAACGGCTCGGGCCTGGCCGTCGGACGCACGCTCGTCGCCATCCTCGACCAGAACCAGCAGCGCGACGGCAGCGTGCTCATCCCGACCGCCCTTCAACCGTACTTCGGCGCCGACCGCCTCACACCCCGCTGAGAGGCTAGCGGCGGCGTTGCTTGTTGCGCGGCGTGGTGCGCGAGCGCTTGGGCTTCTCTTCGCGGCTGCTGGGACGCGGCGTGCCGCCCGGCTTGCCGCCCGGCTTGCCGCCCGGCTTGCCGCGCGGTTTTTTCCCGGAAACTTCGAGCTTTTTGCCGCGTCCGAAGGCCGGCTTGCGCGACGGGCGTCCGCCCAGCGAGCGCTCGGGGGGCACGCGACGCGCGTACACGGAGCGGCGCAGCACCGCGACGTCTTCGATCTGCACGACCAGCGTGTCACCCAGGCTGATGCGGTCCCCGGAACGCACACCGACTGCGCTCAGCTCGTCGTCCGAGATCTGGTACTGATCCGGGCCCATCGCTTCGTAGCGCACGAGCACGTCGACGAACGGATGATCGATGCTCGCGTACAGACCGCTGCCGGCGAGCGACGTGGCGTGGGCTTCGTACACGTCGTTCACGTGATCGCGCATGAACAGCACGCGGTACAGGTCGACGACCTCGCGCTCGACCTCCATCGCGGCGCGTTCGCGCATGCTGGCGTTCGTCGCGCTCCCGCGCAGCGCCTCGATGCCGGCAGGTGTGACGTCGGGCTTGCCGCCGCGGAGCAGGCTCTTGACGGCGCGGTGCACGAGCACGTCCGGGTAGCGGCGAATCGGCGAGGTAAAGTGCAGATAATTGTCGGACGCCAGGCCGAAATGCCCGATGTTGACGATGTCGTAAACCGCTTGCTTCAGTGAGCGGAGGAGCAGCATTTCGAGCACGCCGCGGCGTGGATGTTCTTGAATACCGGTGAGCCACTTGCCGACGCCCGCTGGCTGCAGCATGTCCTCGAGCTCGAACTCCACGCCCAGGGCGCGCGCGACCTCACCGAGCCGCTCCAGCTTGGTTTCGTCGGGTTTCGCGTGCACGCGGTACACCGTGGGGCAACGGCGCTTGGTGAGCCACTTGGCCACCAGCTCGTTGGCCAGCAGCATGAGCTCTTCGACCATCTGATAGGCGCGCTTCACGCCGGGGTCCTCGGCGCGCTTGACCACGTCCACGGGCGCACCCGTCTTCTCGTCGAGGACCACCTTCGCTTCGGGCAAATTGAGGTCGAGCGCGCCGCGGCGCATGCGCACGCGCCGCAGCTTGCGCGCCAGCTCGTCGAGCACCTTGAGCTCGCGCTTCATCGCCTCCGCCTGGGCGCTGCGCGGGCCAAGCTCCGTGAAACCCAGCGCGCGCGCGACGCCGCCGTACGTGAGCATGGCCGCGGAACGCATCACGCCTTCGACGATGTCGAAGCGTTTCACGGCTCCGTTGCGGTCGAGCTCGGCGATCACGCACAGACAGAGCCGATCTCGCTCCGGGAGCAGCGAGCACAGATCCGCCGCGAGCGCCGCTGGCAGCATCGGGATCGCACGGTCCGGCAGGTAGATGGTGCAGCCGCGCGAGAGCGCCTCTTCGTCGAGCGCCGAACCGACCTGCACGTATTCGCTGACGTCCGCGATCGCGATGTAGGCGCGGTATCCCTCGTCCAGGCGCTCGACCCACAGCGCGTCGTCGTGATCGCGGGCGTCCTCGGGATCGATGGTCGGGAGCGGCACGTCGCGCAGGTCGACGCGGCCCTCGTAAGTGCGGCGTTGAATGCGCGCAGCCAGCGCTTCGGCTTCGCGGACTGCCGCTTCCGGATGGGATTCGACGATCTGCTCGCGCACGAGGATTTTCGCGACTTCCGTGTTCGGGTCTCCCGGCTGACCGAGCACCGCCACCACTTCGCCTTCCAGGTTTTCGTCCGCCGTCTCCGGAAAGCGCGTGATGCTCACGACCGCCGCGTCGCCTTCCTTGGCGTCGGCGCTGGCCGCCGTGATCACGATCGGACCGCGCACGCGCGTGTCGTCAGGTTCCAGCCACAGGCTCTTGCCGCGCCGCCGCAGCACGCCCGCCACGCGACGGTTGCGCCGCTGCACGACGCCTTCGATGCGACCCTCGACTCCGCGCGCGGTACGCGCCACCACCGAGACGCGCACGCGATCGCCGTGCAGCGCAGCGCCAATGCCGTCCGGCGCAACGTAGACATCGTCGTGACCGGCGGCGGTCACGAAGCCGAAGCCGCGCGGGTTGACGCTCAGCACGCCTTCCCATACCTCCCCGCCCGGCTCGAGGCCCGGCGCCTTGAAGCGCTGGCTACCGAGCCGGCGAATACTGCCGTCGAAGCTCAATTGATCCAGGAGCTCCAGCAGTCGCTCGTACGATGCCTCCGGCACCTTGCAGCGTTTTGCGATCTCGCGGGCATGCAGGGCTTTACCCGCTTCGCTCAGGCAACGGACGACTTCTCCCCGAGAGGGCAGCGGCTGGGGCATGCGCGCCTTTTAGCGGAAAGCGCGCTGGCCAGCGCTGAACTTTCCGCCCGCGCGGCGAAATTCGTGCTTCCCCACTCCGAGCACACCGGCCCGCCAGCGTCACCGTAACGCCACACCTGCACGCGAAACGACCAGTCACCGGCCGGCAATGGGGCTATAAAGATCGCGACTTGCGCCCCCTCTTCTGGATCGTCGCCGTCCGTATCCTCGCGCTGATCGCGCTCGGGGCAAGCGCCGCGCTGTACGTGGACTACACGACTCCCGATCCCACGTTCTGCGGCGCGGGTTCGGGCTGCGCAGAGGTGAGGAGCAGCGGTCTCGGCTACCTGGTGCTCGGCCGCACACCGCTTCCGGTCCCGTTGTTCGGTCTGTTGGGCTTCAGCCTGCTGCTCGGCGTGTCGCTGATCCGCCGCACCGAGCGGCGCCAGCGCTGCGTGCTGCGAGTCGCGGTCTTCGGCGGCCTGATCGCGCTGGCGCTGCTGCTCGTGCAATGGGTCGGCCTCGGCGTGCTCTGCAGCCTGTGTGTCGTCACCGACGTGGCCGCCATCCTCGCGGCTGTCGCGGCATTCGCGTACGTCCGCGCAGGCATCGAGAGCGAAGAGGACGAGGATCGCGAACGCGAACGCGAACGCGAACGCGAACGCGAACGCGAACGCGATCTGCGCGGCTGGGCGTGGAGCGCGCTCGGCCTTTTGTGTGTCGCCGCCGCCTTCGTGTGGCCACTGGTACGACCCGCGGTACCCGTGCCGTCAGCGGTGCGCGCGCTCTACGTTCCCGGCAAGATCAACGTCGTCGAGTTCGCCGACTTCGAGTGCCCGTTTTGCCGCCAGCTGCACTTCCGTTTGAAGGATTTGCTGAAGCCGTATGGCGATCGCGTGCACTTCGTGCGTCTCAACATGCCTCTCGACAGTCACGCGGAGGCGCGTGGAGCCGCGCGTGCGTACGTGTGTGCAACGGCGCAGCACAAGGGCGACGCGATGGCGGACGCGCTGTTCGACGCGGACAGCCTGGCCCCCGCGCAGAGCCGCCAGCTTGCCGTCGCCTTCGGCCTGGACATGGGCCGCTTCGACGCGTGCGTGGCTGATCCCGCTACCGATCGAACGATCGACGCGGAGGCCAAGATCCTGAAAGACAACGACTTTCAAGGGTTGCCCACGACCTACATCGCCGAGCATCAACTGGTGGGAGCGCTGCCGGACCAGTACTTCCGGGACGCGCTGGAACGTGCGGCCAGCGGGCAGGAGCGCCGGAGTCTCGGCGCGCTGCGCTTTGGCCTGCTCACCCTCGGGCTTGCGCTCGGCATCGTCGCCCTTGGTCGGGATCGCAAGCGGCGCGCTGACTGAGAGCCGGGCGTCACCCGTGAAATCGGGTTATGCTTGTCCATGGCGCAGAACTCCGACTCTTCGCCCCCGAATGGGGACCCGGATCGGCTGGTGCCTTTCGAAGTATTCGAAGCGTTACCCAAGGCCGATCTGCACGTTCACCTCGACGGCTCGCTGCGGCTCGAGACGATCCTCGAGCTCGCCCGTGAGCAACGCCTCAACTTGCCCGCAACCGACATCGCCGGCTTGAGGGCGGCGATTGGCTGCGGGAAGAACTTCGGCTCGCTCGTCGAGTACTTGCGCGGCTTCGCGATCACGCTCGAAGTCATGCAGACCGAGGCATCGCTCGAGCGTATCGCGTTCGAGCTCGCCGAGGACGCGCACCGCGAGAACGTGCGTTACTTGGAAGTGCGCTACGCGCCGATGTTGCACACGCGGCGCGGCCTCAAGCTCACCAAGGTCGTGGAAGCGGTGCTCGACGGCCTGCGCCGCGCGCGCGAGACGTACGGCATCAAAGCGAACGTGATCCTGTGCGGAATTCGCAACATCTCCCCGGCTTCGTCGTACCAGATGGCCGAGCTTGCCGTGGCCTACAAGGGGCGCGGCGTGGTCGGCTTCGACCTGGCCGGCGCGGAAGCCGACAACCCCGCCAAACACCACCGCGAAGCCTTTCAGCTCGTGCGCGACAACAACATCAACTGCACGATCCACGCCGGAGAAGCCTACGGGCGCGAGTCGATCGCGCAGGCGCTGCACGTCTGCGGCGCACACCGCATTGGTCACGGCTGCCGGCTCCGTGAGAGCGGCGATCTCTTGCACTACATCAACGACCACCGCATTCCGCTCGAGTGCTGCCCGTCGAGCAACGTACAGACCGGCGCGGTGACGGATCTCGCTTCACACCCGCTCAAGCTCTATTTCGATCTCGGGCTGCGCGTCACGGTCAACACGGACAACCGTCTGATCACCGACACCACGGTCTCCAAAGAGCTGTGGCTCGTGCACACGAAAATGGGCGTCCCCTTCAAGGACATCAAGAGCATCATCGTGGCCGGCTTCAAATCGAGCTTCCGTCCGTTCCACGAGAAGCAAGCGATCTTGCGGCGCGTCGTGGCCGAGCTCGAGCGCTACGACGACGACGGCAAACCGCGCGCGAACCTCACGTCGCAAGTCGACATCGCGTCACGCGCGCGAACCTCGAGCGAGCTCACGCTAGACAGCTAGCCCCACATTCGGGCACGGCTCCCCGAATTAACCGCCACGCGCGCCAAGCTTCGCCACAGGCGCGCCAGCTTTTTTGGGGCCGCACGCTGGAGCTCGCGCGGCGGCGCTTCACGTCACTTGGAGCGGGAAGCACAAATCCGTCCGCGACGATTCCACGCGCGCATCGACGTGAAGCGTCGCACCCCAAAACCCCTGGCGAACATGGCGAACCGTGGCGCCGTGGCGGTTAAAAAACGCGTTGCGCGGGCGGGCGCGCGGCGTGCGGCGGGCCCAGCTCAAACGCCGATGAAGAGGCGGTGGGCGAAGTTGCGTTCGAGCTTCGCGCGCAGGACTTTGTCGGCGGCAGTCTCGATGTCGTACTCGATGCGCTTGAACTCGAAGCGCTTCTTGTCGGAATCGAACACGGTGAAGCTCGCGCGGTTGTCGTAGTCGCGCGGCTGTCCGACCGATCCGACGCTCACGATGTATTTGCGATCGGCGGCGAGCTCGAAATCGATGGGTGGCAGCTCTTCGACGCTCGTGGCCGTGAGCGAGAACACCTTGCACAGGTGTGAGTGCCCGATCAGCGTGATGTGTCCGAGCTGCTCGTAGATCGGCAGACACTCGCGCGCCTGCTCGGGAGCGAAGATGTACTCGAACTCCTCGAGTCGCACCGGCGACCCGTGACAGAGCTGTACGCCGACGGAGTCGAGCTTCACTTGATACGGCAGGCTGCGCAGCCACTGCATGTTCTCCGTGGAGAGCATCTGCGCGTGCGTATCGAGCGCGTGCCGAGCGGCCTCGTAGTAGTACGAGTAGTCCATGCGCCCGGCGACCGCGGCGTCGTGGTTACCGAGGATCGTCGCCTTGACGAGATCACGCACGACGTCCGCACATTCGTTGGGCGAGCCGCCGTAGCCGACCGTGTCGCCCAAACAGTAGTACTCGTCGATGTTCTCGTGCTTGAACGCCTCTATCGTCGCACTCAGCGCTTCGTAGTTTGCATGAATGTCGCTCAGAATGCCGAGGCGCATAGGGAGACTGCGGAGCGTACCACGAACCGCCCGGGCCCGGGCACCGCGGTGCGATTCGCAGGGAGAATGCCCCCACCCGGGCTCTTCTACGAGCGCCGGCGCCCCCGACTTTGTAAGCTCGGGCGCGTGAGCGACCCCAAGGATGACCAGCCCAGAAACGGCGCGCCTCAGCCGGCGGCGCACCAGCTGGGACAGAACGCCTCAGACGACGGCGTGCACAACCATATCCCCATGGCGCCAGAATCCGGGGCCGAGCTCGAGGCACCGCCCGAAGAGATCGCGGAGCTAGTCGGGATGTGCGTCGAAGCGGTCGCGCGCTCCGCCGGCGTCGGCCTCGACTTCACGGCGGACACTTTGCCCATCCTCGACCACTACGTGTCGTTGGCGTCGGATTCGGCCCGCGAACGACCGGAGCTCTTGCCGCTGCTTTCGCACAGCGTGGGCGCGTACTTCGGAGAGCTGCTGCGCCGGGAGCTCTCCGGCTTCTGGCGCATTCCGTCGGCAAACGTCCACGATTGGGCGCTCTGCGCGCGCCACGTTTTCCTCTGGATCAACCCGTTCGGCGTCGCGTTCGACGCTCTCGCGGGGGGTTCGGAGCACGAGGGACCGCGCTCGCAGTTGCACGTGGCTCACGAGTATCGAGCCGCTGTGGACGCGCGCCTCGCGCTGCTCCCCGAGGTGCCGCCGGAGGAGTTCTTTCTTTTGGCAACGCGCTTCGAGGTGATTCAGCTCGCAGCGGAAACGCTCGCGGTGGAGATGTCGAACGCCGGCTACTCGGACACGGAGTTCGCGCTCGAAGACTACGACGCCGAGCTTCGTCCCATTTTGGACCCGTGATCGATCAGGGGACGTCACGCCCGACGACGACGCGCACCGGCACGTCGATCGTCTTCCGGACCTCCGGCTCGGTCCCCAGAAAATCCCGCCACGCCGCGGCATAGCGTCCCGGTCTGAGACCGATCACGTACTTTTCGGAGTGGGGGCGCACCCACGCGACGGGCACGCCGTCGACGGTGAAATAGAACAGGGCGTGCGTGTGATTGACCGCCATCACCCCTTCGGCCGGTGCGCGTTCGTCGGTCGCGAGCACGAGCGGCGCGTCGCGCGTGCGAAATCGCGCCAGATCTTGGCGGCGCAAGAAGACGCCGGAGCTCTCCGGCGGCAGCTCGCCGGGTTTGAACTGGGCGGCTAGCGGGGGCACGTAGAGCTGCCCAATCGGCAGATCCGCGCGTTTGACGACGGAAGTGACTTCGAACGTGATGCGGCCGCGCTCCGGCCAACGGAACTCGCCGCGCAGCGGCGTCAGCTGCTCGTTGCACGCCGTGCTGCTCGGCATGGCCGCGATGAACTCGAGCAGCATGCGACACAGCAGCTCTCCCGTCGCTCCGGTGCCGGCAATGTGCCCTTGCTCGAGCGTCACTTGACCGAGCTCGCTAGCCGCCTCGACTTTTCGCGTCGACACGCCGAGCAGCGTGCCCGTGCCCGTCTCGCGGAGCTTGGGCTCAATCAGCGGCGCCACGTCGACGCGCCGCTCGGCAAACAGCGCGCGCAAGCTGCCGGGCGGTAAAATCCGGTACGCGCTGCCGTTCGGCCAGACCAGCACGTGGCCGAAGCGATCGGCCCTGGCGCGAAACTCGGTGTTGTAGGGGAGTGGGAAGCTGGGAGAGGACAGGGTCATGCGCAGGCGCCCCACTGCCGAAAGGTCGATGCTCGAGTTGAACGCTGTCTTTTGGCGCGCGTCCTTGAGCGCATCGAGGTCGATGTCTGGGCCGGCCGGCGGCGCGGGTACGTCGCTCCAGCGCCACTGCGCCTGCAAGGTCACGCCTGTCGCATCACGCGCGCTCAGCTCGTCTTGCGGCAGCAGCTCGTCCTCGCGGAGCGGCCGGGGAGGGCCTTTGGCCGCATCGGCGAACAGCAGCAGGCCCTCGGCGTCGGACGCACCGCTCTGCATGCCGCGCTTGAAGCGGGGATCGAGCTCCGTACCTGCCGCCAGGGGCGCGGGCTTGATGCTCGCGTTGGGGCTCGGCTCGCTCACCCCAACCTGCGGCTTCGGATCCTGCTTCTTGGCGCAGGCCAAGCAGACGAGCAGCACGGCTGCGTAGAGGGCGCGCGGCGATATCACGATAGAACAGCGCTAGCGCAGCGCCCCTCTCACATCAAGAAACTGCCCACGACGCGAACCTCCGGATCGAGCTCGGGAGCCCCCGGCAAATGGCCGGTATCCAGCAGGTACACGTCCGCGCGCGGAAACGAACGCTTGAAGAGGTTACAGTTCGCTGGCTCGTTGTCGAACGCCGCTACCACTTCGCCCCCGCGCTCCACCTCGCGCATCATCACTTTTTTGTACTCGAAATCGTGCGTGCTGGCGTCGGGCTTGAGCACGAGCTCTACGCCCGGCACGGCGATGGGAAAGCCGGAATCACGCAGGTTTTTCAGGGTACCGACGGCCATGTTCTGCAGATCTCGGCCGGTGAAGTACACGAGCGTGGCGCCAGCGTCGTACGTCTTTTGCGCGAACGTGAGCGCACCTGGCGCGGGCACGTCGTGGCAGAGCAGCTCGTCGCGAAAAAAGTGCTCCTTCCAGTACTCGAGCGCCTCGAGCACGCGGTCCGGATCCTCCACGCCGACGCGGGTCAGGTTTTCGCGCGCCGAGAACACCAATCTTTCGGGGACGGCCGCGGCGAGCCCTGCGGCGAGCTCGGGATAGGGGTTCTGCCAGCGCCCTGCGAGCTGCCTGAAGATGGCGCAGGTTCGCGGCCGATTGTCGATCAAGGTGCCGTCGAGGTCGAAGAGCACGCGCGGCGCGCGCTGACGGCAGGCACGGATGCGGTAGAGCACTCGCGTCAGCTCGTCCGCCTGCTGCTTTGCATTCAGCCGCGGACGCTCGCTCATCGCCGCGCTCGCCCCACGAGCTCCATGGCCGTGAGCCCGCGCCCCGTGCAGTAGGCGCGCACGCCCTCCGCGACGCGGAGACCCGCACGGGGATCGGAAAAATGGGCCGTTCCGACCTGAACTGCGCTGGCGCCCGCTAAAAGAAACTCGATCGCGTCGTGCGCCGAACAGATCCCTCCCACACCGATCACGGGGATCGACACGGCCTCGGCGAGCTCCCAAACTATACGCAGCGCGATCGGCCGGAGCGCGGGCCCGCTCAGCCCACCGGTACGGTTGTGCAGCCGAAGCTTTTGCGCCTGCACGTCGATGGCCATAGCGCGCATCGTGTTCACCGCGCTGATCGCGTCGGCGCCGGCGTCCTGGCAAGCCCTGGCGATGGCGCCCACGTCGCTCGCTTCCGGCGTCATTTTCACCCACAGCGGCAAGCTCGTGACGGCGCGCACCGCCGCGACCAGCTGCCCGCACGATCGGGGGTCTTTACCGAACTCAGCCTCACCGCGCGCGATGTGCGGGGACGACACGTTCAACTCGAGCGCATGCAGTCCCGGTTGGCCGTTCAGGCGCCGCGCGAGCGCGACGAAGTCCTCGAGCGTGCTCGCGAACAGATTGGCGATCACCGTCACGCCGCGGCTCCGAAGCTCCGGCAACTTGCTGGCCACGAACGCCTCGACGCCGACGTTGGCGAGCCCCACGGCGTTCAACATGCCCGCGGGCGTCTCGCAGGTGCGCTCGGGCGGATAGCCCGCGAACGGCTCCAGACTCAGCCCCTTGGTGCACACACCGCCAAGCTCGGCGACGTCGAAAAAATCTTCGTATTCGAGCCCGTAACCGAAGCAGCCTGAAGCCGCCACGACCGGGTTTCTGAGGACCAACGAGCCGACGCGCACCTCTTGGGACGTGTCTCTGCTCATGCGGGCCTCCGCGCGGGATTGCGGCGCGGGGCGTATTCATCACGTGCCCAGTCGACGCGGCGCGTGTCGACGCAGGGACCCTCCACGCACGCGTACAGGTACTGGCCTTCGCGCGTGGGCACGGCGCACCCGAGACACACTCCGTAACCGCAGGCCATGGGCGTCTCGAGCGACGCCTCGCAGGGCACGTCGTGCAGCGCGCAGATCTCCGCGACGCGAGCCAGCATGCGATCAGGGCCGCACGCGTACACCTCGGCGTTCGCGTGCAGCACGCTCTCGAGCGCGTCCGTGACGAGTCCGGCGCGGCCGCGTGAACCGTCTTCCGTCGCGAAGTGAACGTCCGCGATCTCGGCGAGCTCGTCGTCGAGGGGCAGGTCTTTGGCGGTGCGGCCTCCGTACACGACGGTGGGACGGACACCCTGGGCGCTCAGCTCGCGCGCGAAGAACATGAGCGGAGCGATGCCGACACCGCCCGCTACCAGGATCGGGCGCCGCGCCGGCGTCGGCGCGTGCCAGCCGTTGCCGAGCGGGCCGAGCAAGCTGAACGGCTCGCCGGGTTCGGCGCGGCCCATGCGCAGCGTGCCTTCTCCCAGCACTTTCAGCAAAATAGAGGGAGTTTTGCCGGCGCTCAGGTAGCTCATCGGCCGGGCGAGCAGCGGGGAGTCTCCCCATTCGGCGCCCCGCACCATGGCGAACTGGCCGGGGGCGGCGCTGGTGCCCTCCGGGTCGTCGAACGTGAGCACGTGGTACGCGTTGCCCATGCTCTCGCGCCGCAGCAGGGGCAGCGTGACGAGTCGGCGAGCGGCGGCCATGGCGTTTCTGGGCGGCATCAAGCCTCGAAGGTTTGGATTTCGTCGCGGCCCCGCAGCACCTGACCCGTCGCGGGGTCCAGCGCGAGCATCATCTCGATGGCATCTTCCGCGTTGTCGGCGTAGTAGCGCCGCCGAATGCCCATGGCCGTGAAGCCGTGGCCTCGATAGAGGTAGATCGCCGCACGGTTCGAGCGGCGCACCTCCAGTAGCACGAGTCGCACACGCTCGGCGCTCGCATGTTGAATGAGCGCGTCGAGCAGCACGCGACCCGCGCCGAGCCGGCGATGATCGGGGTGAACCGCCAAATTGATCAGGTGCAACTCGTCAGCCACTGCCCAAGCCAGTAGAAAGCCGACGGGGTCGGGGTCCGTGGCACGGGCCCGCGCCACCCAGATTCGCGCCCAGCCGCGCGCGAGCTCCTTTTCGAAGCTCACGTCGCTGTCGGTGACGCGCGCGATGACGTCGAGCGCAGCGCGCTCGGCGGGTGACATGCGCGCGACGAACATGGGGAGAGAAGCTTAGCCGAAGCGCGACGGCGCTTACACACTCGCAGTGGCCTGCCCCCATGCTCCCGCTGCCAGGAGCGCGGCGTCGAGCACCAGCCGCAACGAGCCGTCCCCTCTCAGGATTGCACCCGCGTACGGCCCCGTGACCGCAACGAGCCGCGGAATCGGCCGCATGTGGGTCTCCTCCACGCGGCCCAGGTTTTCGATGCCGATAGAAATCGTCTGCACCCCGTGGATCGCCAGCTCCAGCGCCAACACCGCCGGCCTGTTCGTTCTCAAACCGAGACAGCTGGCGAGCGTCGCGACCGGCCCCTTCACCGGCAGTCGCTGGAGCTTGCCGGTGAAGCTGACCGGCAACCCGAACTCCTGTTCGGCCGCCGTCACCCAGACCACGTCCAGCACGCCGCGCTCGCTCGGAACTTCGATGGTCGCCGTGAGCCCCCCTCCCGCGCGATTACCGAGCCGGACTGCGCCGCCCAGCCTGCGCACGGCGTCACGGGCGAGGTCGAGTCCCACGCCGCGACCCGCCAGCAGATCCGCGCCGGGCTGGGTGGTGAGGCCCGGCGCGAATAGCAGCGACAGCACTTCGTCGTCGTGCGCGGATTCGCTGCCTCGGCTCGAGCCGGCGCCAGCGGGAAACGCGAGCTCCCGAACCTTGTCCAGATCGACTCCCCGGCCGTCGTCTTCGACGATGATGCGGAGCCAATCGCCGATGCGCTGCGCCTCGAGCAGCAGCGTGCCTTCCGCCGGCTTGCCCGCCAGCAGGCGCTCTTCCGGCGACGCGATCCCGTGCGCGACGGCGTTGCGCGCGAGCTGGAGCACCGGATCCAGCAGCCGCTCGGCCACCCGTCGATCGATCGCGAGCTCCGTACCGACGAGCTGCACGTGGACGAGGCGTCCCTCGCCGGCTGCCAAGCGTTCGGCGGCGTTGGCCACACGCTCGAACAACCAGCCCACGCTCGTGCGTCGCAGCGACGACAAGTCTGCGCGCATCTCGCGCGAACGCGCGCGCACCAGCTCCGCGTTGCGACGGAAGAGCTGCGCGCCGCGTTCGGCGTTGCCCGCGGTCACGCCGAGCGAGCGCGCGGTCGTCTCGATGCGTTGCAGGGCAGCCGCCGGCGCGCCCCAGGGACGGGGCGGGCCGATCTGGCGCAGCGCCGAGAGCAGGCTCTCGCGCATGTCTCGCATGTGCTGCGCCATCTGCCGGGCCACGTCCGTGGCAGAAGTGAGCTCCTCGTGAACGACGTCCATGAGCTCGAGGCGCTCGAGGAAGCGGTCGAGCATCGAGCCGCGTACCGGCAACGTGAGATCCTCGGCGTTGCCTTCGTCGTCCAGCGGTGGCCGGCTCGGGCGCTGTGACTTGCTCGCGCGATCGGCTGCTGCGTCCTCTTCCCCGGAGAGTGCGTCGCCGGCGCGCCGGCGCAAATGCAGCAGCGCCTGCGCCGGATCCTCCACGAACAAGCCAATCAGCATGCGCTGCTGCGCGAGCTGCTCGAGCCAGTCGCCCTGCGCCGGATCCGCGACTTTCAGGCGCGCTTCGAGGCCGTGGCAGTACCACGCCGTCGCATCGTCTCCGACCGAGCTCGCGGCGCCCTTCATGGCGTGAACCGTGCGGTAAGCGCGCTTCAGGATCTCTGCCGGCGGAAGCGCGCTGCGGGTGGCGGTCTCGAGCTCCACGACGCGCTCGCGCATGGCGCTCAGGTATTCCATCCGGTACCGCTCATCCATTTGCGACGGCACGAGACCGGGCGGCGGTTCCGGCCAGACGCTGGGCAGCGCCGGCAGCCCTGCGGCGAGCCGCTCGCGCACACCTTCGAGCAATTCGTGCATATCGAGCAGCGCCTGGGGATCGCCCTGACGCGAGCGCGTGCTGAGCTGGGCGAGCACGAGCGACAAGTCGTGCTCACCGGCGAGCGCCGCCGAGCCGCGCAGCGCGTGCAGCACGCCGCGGACCGCGCTCGGATCGCGGTCCGTGGCGCGCAGCGTCCTTCCGTGCCGCTCGATTTCCGTCAACAGCAGCGCGCGCAGACCGCCTGGCTCAATGGCCACGGCGCGACCTCGGCGCTCGGTCGTGCGGGGTCATCGTCCGAGTCCGTCACGATTCCGGCTCGCGCGATCGAGCTCGCGCAGCACCGCCAAAAGCGGCTCGAGCGACGGTCCGAGCGCCCGCAGTAGCAGCGAGCGCTGTGTCCCCGACGACAGCTGGCCGAGCACACCCGACAAGCCTTGCACGAGATCGCGCGCTTGCGAGACGGCGCGCGCGGTCTCGGGGTCCGTCCCGGTAGCCTGCTGGAGGTACTCCGCACACGCGGCCAACGCATCGCCGGACTCGCGCTGGGCGGACTGCGCGCGCAAGAGCTCGTCTGCGAGCTGACTCGCCAGTTGGCGCGCCTGTTCGACGTGCTCCCGGAGCCGCTCGCGCTCGCGGTCGACCTGATCGAGCACGCTCAGGTGCTCGGCCAGCGCGTCGAGGCCGCGGCCGATGACCGAGCGCATCTCGTCGGCCACGCTGACCAGCGGACGGCCCACGCTCTCGCCGAGCCGTGCGCCTTCGAGGCCAGCGTTGAGCGCGATCAGCTTGGCGCGTTCGAGCGCTTCCCGAACGCGCTCCGCGGCGCTCTTGATGTCGCGACTGCGCGACAACAGCAGGCGCGCATGGTCCACCGCGCCGTCCAGGGACGTGCGCTGCTGCGCCGCGGTCGCACCCGCGGCCTGACAGGTGCTCATCGACGTCTCGGCTGCGCGCGAGGCGCGGTCCTGGCAGCTCAGCAGCACCGATTCGTCTATCGCGCTCGGCCGGGCCGAGCTGGCGCGCGCCGGCCTCACGCTGTTCAGTACCCGGGCCAAGACGCGACGTTTACTCATGGCCGTCTCGGCCGCCTTGCCGGCGATCCCACAGCTCGCGCTCGAGCGCATCGAGCTCGGCGGTCAGGTCCAGGGGCGCCACGACCCGCGCGTCCACACGTACGCCCCCGGAGTCCTGCTCGAAGAATCCGGCCTTGAGCACGCGCAAACCCGCGACGGCCACGAGCTCCCCGCGCAAATCGCACACCAGGAGCTCCTCAGCGCCACCGCTCGCGACGCCCAGCACCGGGATCACGCGGCCCTCGTAGAGCGTGATGCCCAGACGCGTGCCGGGAACCGACGAAATGACGCTGCGTCGCACCACGCGCTGCGCCTGCGCCGCCGGCACGAAGTAGGGCTCCGATCCGTATTCGACCAGCATGCCGGCGAGCCGCTCCATCAGGCCGCCGCGCGCCGGACCAGGCGTGAATTGAGGAACTGATAGAGGATCTTGCAGACCTCGAAGGAGCTGCCGCTGATCTGATCGACGATCTGACTCACGCTGAGTTGACCGTCGATGAGCTCCAGGACCCGGCGCTCCTGGGTGGTGAGCTTGGCCTCGTCACCGATGCGGTCGATGGCCACCTGGTCGCGCGTCAG
The DNA here is from genome assembly GCA_036520475.1 of Polyangiaceae bacterium. GTDB lineage: Bacteria > Myxococcota_A > Polyangia > Polyangiales > Polyangiaceae > DATDJP01. The sequence continues at coordinate 33,795 of DATDJP010000290.1, forward strand.
CACCTCGTCGAAGTCGAAGCTACCTTCGATCAGCCGCCACTCATCCACGCGCCGGAAACCCTCCATCACGAGAGCGCCCGTCGTCAGCCCCAGGTTGGCCTTCTCCGCTGCGGCCGAGCGCGTCCCGGCCGAAAAGCGAAAGCGCCCCTCTTTCCAGCGCACGACTTCGTACACGAGCTCCGAGGTTTGGCGCACGAGCGCGCGGCGGATCTCGTCTTCGCCGGTAAGCTCGAGCTCCACCACGCTCTCGCCGATCAGCTGCTTCCTGTCGAGCGCTCGTTCCAGCACCGTGCTCAGACGATCGCGTCCGAACGCGCCCTGCTCGACCAGGTAGCGTCCGATGAAAAACTCCTGGCCGAGTCCGCGCCAGCTCGCCAGGTCGATGTTGCCCTCGCGGATGTACAGGGTCACCTCGCGGCTCGAGCGGGTCGCGATGGTGAGCGCGCCCGTTTGTCGCTGCAGATACAAAAGCTGCAGGACCTCGGCGATCGAGATCACGCTGATGTCACCCGAGAGCACGTCGCGGTTCTGATCCGCGGGCAGCGCGGCGCGCACGGCCATGTTCAAGCTGGCGAGCACGTCCGGCACCAGCATGCGCGAAAACAGCTCGGGCAGACGGTCCAGCTCGGCGCGCGGAAAGCCCGACATTTTCGCCAGGTCCGGGGTGATCAGCCGCGCCATCTGCAAGCCCAGCTCGCGCACGGCGAAGCTCCGTCCGATGCCGGGATCGCTCGCCAGCGGGGCGCCAGGGAGGATCGTGTCCCTGAGCGATTCTTCCTCCGGCATGGCGTCCGCTTCTGGCACCGGCCGCGTGCGCCCCTCTTCGTGCCGCTGCAGCGCGCCCTCGATCACGGCGATCAGGCCGCGCGCATCGAACGGCTTGGTGATCGCGTCGGCGGCGCCGGTCTGTTTCACGAACTTGCCGCGGATCTTGTCGCCCTTCGCGCTCATCAGCACGATCGGCAAGTGCTTGTGCTCGGGGAGCCCGCGCAGCGCACGGCAGAACTGGTACCCGTTCATGCGCGGCATGACGAAATCGAGCAAGATCAAGTCCACCGGCTCCTGCCCGAGCATCTCCAGCGCCGCCTGGCCGTCCTCGGCCAGGACGGGCTCGTAAGAGCGCGCCGTCAGGATCGCCGACACCACCTTGCGGATGGTGGCGCTGTCGTCCACGACCAGAATGCGGGCACCCATCGACACCTGATCGTGCAGGGGTTGCCAAAGGCGGGTCAAGTGTCCGAGCGGAAACCGGCCGCTCGCCCGGAACGGCTCACGTCGGTTCCACGGCGCGGATCCAGAGCTCCGCGAGCTGACGGGCGTCCACCGGATTCGGCGCGTCGCTCATCAAATCGGTGCCCTTTTGCGTCTTCGGGAAGGCAATCACGTCCCGAATGCTGTCGGTTCCAGCCAGCAACATCGCCAGTCGATCCATGCCGAGCGCGATGCCGCCGTGAGGCGGCGCGCCGAAGCGCAGCGCGGAGAGCAAGAAGCCGAACTTCTCCTCGGCTTGTGCGTCGTCGATGCCGAGAGCTGCGAACACGCGCCGCTGCACGATCGGATCATGCAGGCGGATCGAGCCGCCCGCGATCTCGAAGCCGTTGAGGACGAGGTCGTAGCGGTAGCAGAGCACCTTGCCCGGGTCGGTGCCGATCAGCTCCACGTGCTCGTCGTGGGGGCGGGTGAAGGCGTGGTGCGCCGCCGCCCAGCGCTTGTGATCTTCGTCGTACTCGAAGAGCGGCGGATCGACGACCCAAGAGAAGTTCCACTTTCCGCCATGCCCCACCTCGGGGATGAGCCCGACCTTCTTCGCGATGTGCACGCGCAGGTTGGCCATCACGGTGTGCACGAGCGAGGTGCGCCCGAACTGGAACAGGATCAGATCGCCCTCCTGACCGCCGACGGCGCGGTTGATGGCGTCGCGCAGCTCGGGGCTCACGCTCTTGGCGAGCGGCGATTGCACCCAGCTGCCGTTCGGGCCGATCTTGGCGCGCGCCAGGCCGCCGGCGCCCATGCTCTTGGCGACCTGTTCGAGCTTGTCGCCTTCGGTGCGCGACAGCGCCGCGCTGGCGGGGACGACCAGCGCCTTGACGATCTCCGCCGGCAAATCCCGGCGATAGGCGCCGCTCTCGAACTTCTCGGCGATGGGTACCCAGAACGGCACGCCGCCGCCGCCGTGCTCGACGACGAGATCCGTCAAATCGACGTGCTTCATGTCGAAGCGCAGGTCCGGCTTGTCGTTGCCGTAGTCGCGCATCGCGTCGTCGAACTGCAGGCGCGGGAAATGCCCGCTCGGATACAAGCTGCGCAGATCGATGCCGAGCCCGGCCTGCCAGATCGCGAAGATCACGCGTTCGACCAGGGCGAACACGTCGTCCTGGTTCACGAAGCTGAGCTCGATGTCGATCTGCGTGAACTCCAGCTGGCGATCAACGCGCAAATCTTCGTCGCGGAAGCAGCGCACGATCTGAAAATACTTGTCGTAGCCGGCCACCATGAACAGCTGCTTGAAGAGCTGCGGACTCTCCGCGAGGGCGTAGAACTTGGTCGGGTGCAAGCGCGCGGGCACCAGAAAGTTGCGCGCGCCGCCCGGCGTGTACTTCACGAGACACGGCGTCTCCAGCTCCAGACACCCGTGGTCGCTGAGCACCTCACGCGTGGCGCGATTGATGGCGTGACGCATCTTGAGCGCGCGCTGTAGCGGCGGACGGCGTAAGTCCAGGTAGCGGTACTGGAGCCGAACTTCTTCGCGTGTCTCCGTGTGCTCGCTGATTTCGAAGGGCGGCGTCTCGGCCTTGTTGAAGATCGTGGCTTCCTTGACCTCGATCTCGACCTCGCCAGTGGCAAGGTTCGGGTTGGCCGCGCTGACCAGCTTGCCCTCCTTCTTGCTGAACTGCTCGCCGCGCGAGCGCACCTGGCCGCGAATGCCGATCACCCACTCGCCGCGGAGCGCTTCCGCCAGACGGTGCGCGTCGGGCGACGCATCCGGATCGAAGACGATCTGCGTCACGCCTTCGCGATCTCGCAGGTCGACGAAGATCAGGGCACCGTGGTCCCTGCGGTTCGCCACCCAACCGAACAGCACCACGTCCGTGCCGATGTCCGCGGCGCGCAGGGCGCCGCAGTCGTGCGTTCGTTTCAGTTCGTCGATGAAGCGGGCCACGGTTTGTTCCTTTGTTGGCGGCGAGGGCCGGGCGTTTTACCCCCGGGCGCGCTTTCCCTCAATCGTTTGGCGAAAGTGCGAAAACTGGCCCGCTTCGCGACCGGCGTGGCACTTCCGGGCGGTGAATCCCCCCGCGCGGCCCCAGCCTGCCCCCCGCTGGCCCGGGCTCGACCGCTGCTGCTCGGCGCTGGCCTTCGCCGTGCCCCTGGCCGTCAGTGTGCTGCGGGCCGCGACTTCGACGCAGTGGCGCGACGACGGCGCGCTCGTCCGGGGCCTCGGATTGGTGCCGCTTGGCTTCGAGGGCGCCCTGTCGTCCGTGCTGGTGCAGGCGTTCTCGTTCTTGCCCATCGGCGGACGAATCCTGCGCGCAGCGCTGGTCAGCGCTCTCGGCGCCGCCTTCGCCTCCTGGCTCGTGTACCGGCTGTCGCGCCGTCTACTCGACGGAAACGCCGCGACTCCCCGTCTGACGGCCTGTCTGGCGCTCGGCGCCGCGCTCGGCACCACCCTCGGCTCGACCTGGCAAATGGAAGCCACCATCGCCGGTGGCGCGACCTGGGGTGCGTCCCTCGCCCTGCTCGGCCTCCTGGTGCGGCCTGGCCCCGGGCTCCCCGATGCGCGCGCGGCGCTCGGGTTCGGCGCGCTGCTCGTCGTGACGGCCCTCGAGCACCCAGCAGCCGGGCTCGCGCTCGCGCTCGCGCTCGCCGTGCAGCTGGCCGTGCTGGGCGAGCTGCCCTCACGACGTAGCGTCGTCCTTTCGTTCACTGGCGCGCTGGCAGCTGGCGCGCTGTGCGTCCTGCCACGGCTGCTCCGCCCGCTGAGTGGAGAGCACGGCCTGTGGCACGCGATGCCCGGCTCCGTAGGCGAAATCAGCGACGCGACGGGCTTGTCCGCCAGCGGAGGCTCGGACTGGCGCTGGCTCTTCGACGCCGGTCTGTTGCCGTTGGTAGGGGCGGCTCTGGCCGGCATCTGGGCGCTGGCGCGCCAGCGCACGCGCTGGCAGGCGGCGCCGCTCTTGACACTGGCCGGCAGCGGCCTGCTCTTCGCGAGCCGGCAGCCGCCTCTGCTCGCGCCGGATTCGCGGGTCGGCTGGGCGCTGCTCGCGCTTTCGGCCCTGGCAATGCTGTGCGTGCTGGGGCTGCAAGCCGTGGCCGTCGCCCTGGCGAAGGCCAAGGTGCCGTACGCGCCGACGGCCACGACCGGGCTGGTCGTCTTTTACTTCACGCTGGTGTTGATGAACGCCGAGGACTCGTCGTTCCTCGCAGACCGGCGCGCGCAGCACGCCGCAGAGGCGTGGACAGATGAAGCGCTGGGCGGCCTGCCACCCGACAGCGCGCTCCTGGTCCGTTCACCTGCGCTGGTGCTGCGCCTGTGGGCGGCTCGCGTCGTGCGCGGCGAGCGGCCAGATCTGCTCCTCCTCCCCTTGCCGGCACTCGAGCAGGGCGCGCTCGGCGAAAGCTTGCTCCAGCGCGAGCCGAGCACCGCGCCGCTGGTTCGCGACGTGGCGATCCACGGGCGTCCCAGCGAGTACGCGCTGTCCACGCTGGCGGACGTGCGCCCCTTGCTCGTCGAGCTCGATCCCGCCTCCGACCCGCGGCTGCTCGAACACCTGATCCCGCAGCCGGCCTGGATGCGCTTCGCGCCGCACGCGCTCGGCCGCTCGGACCGCAAAGCCGGCATCGACGACGCCCGTCGCAGCGTCGAACGCCTGCTTCCGCTGGCCAAGAACCCTGAATTTGCCGACCTCGCGACGCTCGCCGTCGTGGCGCATCACCTCGCCCACCAGACCTTCTTCCTGGCCGCGCTCGGTGACCGGGACAACGCCCGCGCTCTCCTGCCGGCCCTGCAGTCGATCGCGCCTAACCATCGGCTCCTCCCGGAGATCGAAGCACGGCTGAGCGGCGGACGGCGCGTGCGCACGGCGCTCCGCTAGTGCCTCGAGTCCATCGAAGCGATGGGAATGGGCTCATTTGACTCGAGCACGGACTGTCATGACGTGGAACGCGAAGCGCACGCCGGTGAGCGTCTCGGAGATTTGCCATAGCCGCTCTGCGCTCTCGCGGTCGTACGACTCCGCGCTGGACGCCGTGATGCACGGCGCGCCGCGCAGTCCCCAATACGCAGACGGTCCAACGTATTCGCCACCGCGCAAGTCGCGCGCCGTCGCGGCGTGAAGCGACGGGCGCGCCCCCTCGGCCGCAGGCTGTCCGAGCACACGTTTGGCCACGCGGCTCGCCAGCACGCGCCAGCGTGGACCCGTGACGTCGGAGTCCGCCTGCGCGGCGTCGTTCTCGGTGTACCCGGGGTGGCACGCCACACTGACCGCGCTCGCGCCGCTCCGTTTCAAGCGCCGGTCGAGCTCGTACGCGAATAGCAGCGTCAAAAGCTTGCTCCCGCCGTACGCGCGCCTGGCTTCGTAAGAGCGCGGCCTGGGGATGTCGGCCCAGTCGAATTGAACACCGCGGTGCAGGACGCTGCTGACGCTCACGATGCGCGCCTGCTGCGCCGCGAGCAACGCGGGCAGGAGCAGCCCAGTGAAGGCGAAGTGCCCGAGGTGGTTCACACCGAGGTTGAGCTCGAAACCGTCGCGCGTGCGCCGCTCGGGGACGGCCATGACCCCGGCGTTGTTCACGAGCACGTCGATGCGCGGATGCCGAGCGCGGAGGCCCTCTGCCGAGTGGCGCACGGCGGCCAGGCTGCTCAAGTCGAGCTCGATACCCTCGACGCGCTCGGGCGTGCTCACGCGCTCGAGCGCGTCCAGCGCACGGCGCATGCGAGCTGGATTGCGGCACGCGAGCACCACGTGCGCGCCACGCTCGGCGAGCGCCCGCGCGGTCTCGTAGCCGATACCGCGGTTGCCGCCCGTGACGACACAGATTTTCCCAGCCAGCTCGCGCCCCGTCACGCAGCGACTCAAGCGCCCGGCGGCGCCCCGCTGTTTCGCGGGCGCGCATCCAGCACTTCCCGAATCCGCTGAGCGAGCGCCTCGGGCACGATGGGTTTCTGCAGGAACGTCGCGCTGGCGTCGTTGAAGGCGCCGCTCAGCACGACGCCCTCCGTGTAGCCGGACGTGTAGAGCACGCGCAGTCCGGGTCGCTCCACGCGAAGCCGAGTCGCCAGCTCCGGACCGCCCATCTGGGGCATGATCACGTCGGTCAAGAGCAGGTGAATCGGCCGCGGGTGTCGCTCCGACGCGACCAGCGCTTCGCCGGCGTTGCGCGCCTCGAGCACCACGTAGCCATAGCGGCGTAGAATGTCGTGCGCCACCTGGCGAACCTCGTCCTGGTCCTCGACCAGGAGGACCGTCTCGCTGCCGCTCAGGGTCCTCGGCGGGACGCGCTCCGGCGCTTGGTCTTCTTCCTCGTCGGCCCTCGGAAAGTACAAGTCGAAGCACGTGCCCTCGCCTGGTGCCGATTCACAGACGATCGCGCCCTGGCTCTGTTTCACGATCCCGAACACCGTCGCCAGCCCCAATCCCGTGCCCTTGCCCTTCTCCTTGGTCGTGAAGAACGGCTCGAAGATCCGCGCGCGCGTCTCGAGATCCATGCCGGTGCCCGAGTCGGCGATACACAGCACGACGTGTGCGCCGCGCAGGGCGCCGAAGTGCTCGCTCGCGAGCGGGGGGTCCAAAAAGACGTTCTTCGTGGCGAGGGTGAGCGTGCCACCGCGAGGCATCGCGTCGCGCGCATTCACGGCCAGGTTCATCACGACTTGATCCATCTGCCCTGGATCCACCTTCACCTTCCAGAGACCGGCTGCGAAGCGGGTCACGAGCTGGATGTCTTCTCCGAGCAGGCGCGCGAGCAAGCGTTCGGCCTGCTGCAGCACCTCGTTCAGGTCTAAAATCCGCGGCTCTCGCACCTGCTGACGGCTGAACGCGAGCAGGTGACGCGTCAATTCCGCCGCGCGCTCGCCGGCCTTCTTGATCATCTCGATGTCTTCCCGCGTCTGCCCCGAAGGCTGCAGGTCATCGAGCAGCATGCTGCTGTAGCTCAAGATCACGGAAAGCAGGTTGTTGAAGTCGTGCGCGATGCTGCCCGCGAGCCGTCCCACCGCCTCCAGCTTCTGCGCGTGCAGAAACTGCTCCTGCGCCAGGCGCAGCTGCTCCGCGGAGTGCCGGCGCTCTTCCAGGAAGCGAATCCGAGCCGCCGCGACCACGAGCTGGCTGGCCATGCCGACCAGGTAGTCGAGCTGCTCGCGAGTCGGCGGCCGAACGCCCTCTTCGTCGCCGAACGTGCCCGTGCCGAACGCGGCGAACGGCGCGTCGAGCATGCGCAGCGGCACGTTGACGATGGTGCGGTTGCCGAGCGCGGCCACGATCTTCTTATCCGTACGCGGGTCGGTGCGCGCGTCCACGACCACGACCGGCTCGTCGGCGCGCGCGAGTTCCTCCATCATCGCGTCGCCGCGCACCTTCAGCGCCGGTACGGACGACTCGAAGTTCAGATCGCCGCGGCCATGGGACTGATCGAGGAAGCGCACTTCCTCCGGGAACTCCTCGTCCCCGACGAACATCCACGTGTGCGCATAGCCAAGGGCCGCCTCGACTTCATCGCGCGTGATCTCGAGTAGCTCTTGAAACGTCGCGGCGCGCTGGAGCTCCCGCGCGAACGCCAGGAGCCGGCTCGCGCGCGGTACCGTCAAGCTGCGAAGCACGACGCTCTCGGTGGGTGCCAGCGCTTCGGCTTCGGCTTCCGCTTTGGCCATTCCCCAAAACTAGCGCGTCGCTGCGAGCGGTGACAGGCAAGTTCCGATGGTCGCCCACCTCGCCTGGTCAGGCGTAGCGCCGGGAGGCACGAGCGCGGGCCTTTTTCGCTTCAAGGTCGCGATTCTTCTTCGCTGCCGTAGTCTCCAGGGAGTCGACCAATGTGCGCGTCACGCGGGTGATGTCTGCAACGGCGTGCTCGAAGGCTGCCAGGTTTTTTCCGGTCGGAGCCCGGGTACCGCTCACCTTGCGCACGTACTGGAGCGCCGCCGCGCGAACCTCTTCGTCGGTGGCAGGGGGCTCGAAATTGAAGAGCGGGCGAATGTTGCGGCACATCCGCGAAGCGTAACACCGCGAGCGCCGAGGGCACGGCGCGACGACTCCGCCCGCGTCCGCCTCACTCGGGGGGCGGGTCGGGCTCTGGCGAATCGGACTCCTCGGGCAGCGGCACACCGCCTTCGGACGGAGCCGGTTCACTGTCCACCTTCGGACATTGCTCCGTGCCTTCGGCTCCGGCGTCCGTCTCGGCGCTGCGCACATCGAGGCAAGGCGGCTTGCCGTTCTCCGGCGCGTTGACCGCTGAGCCTTTGGAGCATCCCCAGAGCGCGACCACACACACGCTGCTCGCGAACCATCGCATTCGAACTACTCCTCGTGAGAGCCACTGGGCGGACCAGCGGCGCCTGGGCATACTCCGGCCATGGTCGAACGACCCGAAGTTTTGATCGTGCAGCACGTCGCGGTGGAGGGGCCCGGACTCGTGCGCGACGTGCTCGAGTCCGCCGGCGCCGGGACACGCACGATCCGCGTCGACCGCGGCATGCCGGTACCGCGCACGCTTCTGGGTTACGCCGGCTTGGTCGTGATGGGCGGGCCCATGGGCGTGTATGAAACCGCGAAGCATCCGCACTTGCGCGACGAGCTTTTGCTGATCGAAGACGCCCTCGGACGCGCTGCGCCGGTGATCGGCATCTGCCTCGGCAGCCAACTGCTCGCCGCCGCCCTGGGCGCGCGCGTGGAGCCCGGTGATCGCAAGGAAATCGGCTTGTTCGACGTTCACCTCAGCGACGCCGGGCGGCGCGACGCCGCGTTCGCGAGCTGTCCGCCCGTGTTCCGAGCCTTGCACTGGCATGGCGACGTCTTCGAGCTGCCGGCGAGTGCCGTGTCGCTCGCGCGCTCGGAGCTCACGACGCATCAAGCCTTTCGTGCCGGCCCGAACGCGCTCGGACTGCTCTTTCATCTCGAAGCGCGCCCCGCCCAAGTCGCGGAGATGGCCCGAGTCTTTGCCGACGAGCTGGCCACGGCTGGTGTCGACCCTGCGGCACTCAGCGCCGCCAGCGACGAGGCCGCCGCGCGCATCGAGCCCTTGGCGAAACACGTGTTCGGTAGCTGGGCGGCCGCGCTATTCTAGCGTGCAGGCGTCGGGTACGCTCGCGCACATGCCGCGCCGTCCGCCCAAGAAACGCGCGCGGGACGCAGCATCGGACGGCACGGACGCACACGCGGGGGACTCCATGCGTGAATGGCTCGAAGACGCCCTCCGTGAGCTGCCACGTTTCGAAATTCGGCGCCTGTTCGGCGGCGCCGGTCTCTACGCGCGGGGAGTCATGTTCGGCATCTTTTACAAGGCGCGCGTGTACTTGAAGACCGACGACGCCTCGCGTCCCGAGTACGTCACACGCGGCATGGACGCGTTCCGCGTTCGCCAGGGCACGGTGCTCACGAAATACTACGAGGTTCCTGAAGCCGTGCTCGCGGACGAGGACCAGCTGCTCGCCTGGTCACGTCGCGCGCTCCAGGTGGCCGAAGCGACGCCCGCGACCGGAAAACGCCGGACCGGCGACGGGACTAGATCAAACCGGGGGGGCGTTTAGCTGGACTGCTTGCTCTCGGCTCCGCAACGCTGCCATCGTCGCTGCCATCGTCCTGACATGGCTCTTTGTTTTCGGGCCTGCTTGCTCGCTTCTTCTGTCGCATTTTCGGGCGCCGCCCGGGCCGCGCCCGCCGTCGATCTCATGGCGCGGCCAGCGGATGCCGACTGCGTGAGCGCCGCGGAGCTCGAACGGCGAGTTCGCGCAGAAGCCGAAGATCCGACGGCGCGACGCTTCGAAGTGCGGATCCGGGGCGCAGAGTCCGGAGGCTGGCACGCCGTCGTGAGCGTCCTGGACGCGGAGGGGACACCTCTCGGAGAGCGGACGCTCGCGACGGCGGACCACGATTGTCACGACCTCGACGCCGCACTGTTCGTCGTGCTCGGCGCGCTGCTCGACGGTCCCGTCGAAGCGCGCGTACCTGCGGAGAACTCCTCTCTGCCGACCCCGGAGCGCGCCGTTGCTCCTTTGCAACCGCGAGCTCCAATGCCCGCCGCGCGCGACGCGACGCGGCCGCATGCGCCGGCCGAACGCGATATCGCTTCAGACGCGGCTGCAGCGCGCGGCACCTCGGAGCGACCGGCGTTCACTGCCGGCAGCGGCGTCTCGCTG
>DATDJP010000291.1:0-11558 GCA_036520475.1 Polyangiaceae bacterium
CCCGCAGGGCAGACGGCGTCTGGGGTGGACAAGAATCCTTATATGCATCGCTGAAGACGCTCGTCTGATAGCGTCCTGACAACTCCCCAGTGGGGGAACTTCTGGAGGTATGCCGTTGAAACCGAATACGAAGCGAAAAGGCCTGGGGCTACTCAACGCCGTCACCGTCGGCGCATCACTGATGCTCGCCATGCCGATCGCATGCGGGGATGACGACGACGACGACGGCAAGGGCGGACGTGGAGGGACGGCTGGACGAGGCGGATCCGGTGGTAAAGCCGGCGATGCTTCGGCTGGCACGGGCGGCAGTGCTGGCACCGGCGGCAGTGCTGGCACGGGCGGTAGTGCTGGCACGGGTGGCAGCGCAGGCGGAGACGCCGGCGATGGCGCTGCCGGTACCGCGGGGGATTCCGGCAGAGACGGCGGCGACGGGGGGCTTTCAGCGTGCCCGGGGCCGGTGAACGCCGCCGACAGCAAACTGTGCATCTACCTCAGGCCGGCTGACATCGACCTCAACATCACGGACAACGCGCTCAACGGGCGCGGTCAGCTCTACATCTTCGTGTACAGCGACGCCGCGGGCACAACGCAGATTCGGCCGCCCATCGTCATTCCGCCGCCGGTGACCGACGGTGGCCCGCAGCAGGAGCTCAGCATCTACCAAGACTTCAACGATCCGATTCCCATCGACGGCATCCCCGGCGCCCTCGACAACGTCTACATCCGCGCTTACTTCATCGACAACCCGGCGTGGTACGCGAATCGGACCGCCCTCACGTACGGCATGTTCGTGGGCGGCATGCTGCTCGGGCAAGGTGTGCAAGCACCGCCGGAGCTCGCAAGTGTTGACGTCAATGCAGGACAAGGTCGAAACCACACCATCAACCTGACGCCTCTCCGGAAATTGACGACGCGCGTTTCCAAGTTCCAGCCTGTGACACCCTACGGCAACGGTCAAGGCCAGCTGGTCCTCGGCGTCTTCCAAAGCGACGACCCACGCGCCGCCGTCGCATACGGTGGTGCAAGGCCAGGCTGCATCAACGCCAACAACTACCCCTGGGCACCCTCCGACGCCGCGGCGTGGCCGGCTGGCTACGAAGTCAACGCGTTCTTCTTCAGCAACGGAGCAGGCACGTTCTACGTCGGCGCCCAGGTCGACGATTACAACCTCGGCGCCAGCCCCTCCGCCGGCGCGCTGGTCTCGGTCGTACTGAACGATGCTGGTGTGGAGCGCATTCCGCCGTCTCAGCGCTTCACGGTCACTGCCACGCAGTACTCGGCCACGGTTCCCATGGTGCTGCTCACGGCGGTGCTACCCGGCCAACCGCCGTCGGACACGTACTCGTGTCCGACACCGGACGGCGGCAGCTGACGTAGACAGACGCTCCTCCGCGGAGCGCCGTTGAAAAGCCCGAATCAGCGCAAGCTGGTTCGGGCTTTTCACTTTGACGCTTCTGAGCTCAGCGCTGTCCGTACGGCGTGGGCGGCAAGGTGCGCAGATACGCCCAGAGCGCCTGCTTCTCGAGTGCGTTCATCTTCGATAGCGATTCGATGGGCATGAATGGATCCAGCTTCTTGCCGTTCTTGCGGATGCCCATCGCGAGCAGGCGTTCGAAGTCCGCGTACGTCCAATCCTTCAGACCCGTGTCGTGCGGCGTCAGGTTCGAGGGCGGCGGAAACTTGGACGGCGCGCCGGGGATCTTGCCGCCGCTCAGCTTGTCGCCGTGGCAGCCCGTGCACGCGCGCGAGAGCAAGAAGCCGTATTCGGCGGTGGGAGCGGGTTCGCTCGGCTCTCGAAATTTGCTGTGATCGATGCGCCGCGCCACGTCCATCGCGATCTGATTTCGGCGATCGAGCACCTTGGCGAGCAGCCCGATCTCGACCGGACCGTCCGGCTTCTTCACTGGCGTCACGGTGCGCCAGTACGACACCAGCGCGGACAAATCCGCGTCAGGCAGCCACGCGATCTCCTGCGCGGGCATGAAGCGGAGTGAGCGGCCGTCGCGTTTGATGCCGTAACGGATCAGCCGCGCGAGCTCCCCGTCGCTGTAAGCCGCCGCGGGTGCGCCAGGCGTGATGTTCGGGCCCGTGATGTCACCGAGCGGGCCCATCTCGATCGTACGGCCTCCGGCGAGGTCGCCGCCATGACAATCCTGTGCGCGGCAGCCGCCGATCGACTCGACGATGTGTTTGCCGCGCGCGAGCAGCGCAGGATCGCTCGAACGCACCACGCTGGGCAGCGGCACTGCTGCGTAGGTCTTCTCCATGGACGCGTCATATGCGAGCACTTGAGCCGCGACGTAAGCGGCGACACCCATGACGAGCAGCAGGAGACCGCCCGCGATCGAGAGCAAAACCTTCTTGGCACGACTCATGAAAGTGCCGAAAGCATACGCCGGAGTCAGTGGCGCGCGGTTACGATCCACGTGCTAGACGGCGCGAACACGCCGTCTTCACGGCTGAAGCCTGCCAGCGCTTTGCGGAGAGCGCTCTCGACTTGCGGGCGAAGCCGCTCGCCCTCGGCGCCAGCCAAGCGCACGATCTCGCCGGCGGGTCCGAGCGCCATGGCGAACTCCACTGCCTCCTCGAGGTTCCTGCCGATGCAGAGCGGCAGATCGACGCGCTCGAAGGCGATCTGCGAGTAGCCGGCCTTGATCAGCTGGTCGCTGACGAGATCCGCGCCGGACATCGAGAACGGACCGGGTCCGCACGTGACGGCGTCGCCCTTGTCGTGCTCGGGGACGATCTCGCGCACCACGGTCTCGGGCACATGCAGCCACGGGTTGTCCTCCCGCTTGCGCCACACCACCATGCACAATCTGCCACCCGGAACGAGCGCACGTCCTACGTTGCGCAGCGCTTGCACTGCGCTCGCGAAGAACATCGTCCCGAACCGCGAAAAGGCGATCTCGTAGGGGCCTCCGAGGTCGCCGGCTGCCACGTCCCCCACGACGAATTCGGCGTTCTCGGCCTTGGCGGTGGCTGCATCCTTGCGCGCTTCGTCGATGAAGCGCTCGGCCGCATCCACGCCCACGACGCGCGCACCCGGACCGAGCTGGCTTGCGATCGCCAACGTCGTGTCGCCGAAGCCGCAGCCCACGTCGAGCACGCGCTTCGCGGGTGGCCGCACGTGCTTGTCGATGGCGAGGCGGCCATGCTGGCCGAGACCATGGGTCAAGAGCCAGCGAAAGTGGCTGAACTTCTCGAACAGCACCGTGTTCCACGCCTCAATCGCTTCTTGATTCGGATCCGCGATCTCACTCATCCGAGTGATGTTGGCGGGCTCTGCGGCCCTCCGCAAGCACCTGCCGAAAGGCCGGCTAATGCCGCGCCCGCGAGCTTTCCTGGGACGAAACGGACTACACTCGCAGACGTCCATGATCCCGAGCTCGGACGAGTACTGGATGGCTCAGGCGCTCCACGAAGCCGAGCTCGCGACCCGCCACGGGGACGTGCCGGTCGGCTGTGTGGTGGTCGATGCCGCCGGCAAGGAGCTGGCTCGCGCACACAACGGCCGCGAGCTCATGGGCGACCCCACCGCGCACGCCGAGGTCCTGGCCTTGCGCGACGCCGCGCGCGCCATCGGCCACTGGCGGCTCGAAGGGGCACGCGTCTTCGTCACGCTCGAGCCCTGCCCGATGTGCGCAGGCGCGCTCGTCAACGCGCGCATCGGGCGCCTCGTCTACGGCGCCGAAGACCGCAAGGCCGGCGCAGTTTCGTCCCTGTTCAGCATCGGCAGTGACGTCCGTCTCAACCACCGCTTCAGCGTCACGGCGGGCGTGTCCGCCGAGGCCTCGGTGCGTCTACTGCAGGCGTTTTTCGCGCGCCTGCGCGCCGCCGGCGAAAAGTGAGGCTAGTACGTCGGCCCGGAATTCCATTCCGGGTCGTCGTACGTCAGGAACAAGAAAAGTACCGAGGCCAGGCTGGTGCGCCGAGGTACTAGTCCGCTGGTGTCAGCTGCGGCGTCACCGGATCAAACTGAGCCTCATCGACAGGCATGGACGTGTCTTCGTGCACCACGCGCGGGGAGTACGGCACACCGAACGTCACCTGCTCGAGAAGGCCGTCGGCGAGCTCCTCTTCAGTGACGCGCTTGATCTTGAAACCGATGTACATGAGCTTTCTCAAGTAGCCCATCCAACCCGGCGTGACCTGGCCGTCTGCTCCAAAATGTCGCTGCCTGGGATTGGGTAGTATCGACGCCATGTAGAGCGCCTGTCCGAGCGACAGCTGGGCGGGGCTCGTGTTGAAGTAGTACTGCGCTGCCGGGCCCACGCCGTAGATACCGGGCGCGAACTCGATCACGTTCAAGTAAAGCTCCATCATCTGCTCTTTCGAGAGCTCCTGCTCGAGGAGCTGCGTCAAAATCGCTTCCTGGAACTTGCGCGCCAGCGTCTTCTCGCGGCGGAGATAGAGATTCTTCGCGAGCTGCATGCTGATGGTGCTAGCGCCGCGCACGAAGCGTTTGCTGCGAATGTTCTCGCGGATGGAGTTGCGGATTGCCTCGGGATCGAAGCCGGAGTGTCGGAAGAAACGGCCGTCCTCGGAGATCAGCACGGCGGTCTCCATGTGCGGGGAAATCCCTCGGTAGGGCACCCAATTCGGCGTGCCGGGACCGCTGTCAATGCGCATTAGCCGTCCGTCCCCTGCCATGACTTCGCGCTCCCAGGGCTCCGAGAAGCGCGCGGGTGCAATCTCCTCGGAGGCGGCGGTGATGCGGCAATCATTCGCGATCTGCCAATCGAGCTGCATCGCATCGAGCTGCCGCGTATCCACGTCCACTTGGCCGTCGAAGGTGAACGTCCCGCTCACGCGCATGCCGGCCAGCATGGGCGCGAAGCCGTGCGGGATCGACTCGAGCAAGTCCTGGCACGCGATCAAGGGCACGTCGGCCTGGAGCACCGCGCGCGTGTGATTCTCACCGCGTTCGAGCTCGCCTCCGCCCGTGATGCGCAGCTCGCCGAACTGAAGCTCGCTCGGCTCGAGCCGTATGCGGCTGCCGTCGAGGGCCAGCTCGCCTTTGCCGCGCACGCCGAGCTCGATGCCGCTGAGAGCCTGAGCCGCCAGCGCGCGGTGCTGGAGCGAAAGCTGACGGACGCGACCGTCGCCCGCGAAACGCAGCATTTGTCCGTCCGCGGACAACGCCAGCGCGCCCTTGCCGTGGAGCTCGGCGCGCTGCACCTGGTGAAGGCCGAAGTCACCTTCCTGGATGCCGAGCGAAGCCAAGCTGACCGGCCCGCCCTCGAGCTCGAGCTTCACCTCACCCTGTGCCAGCGGCACGAGCAGCGCGAGCGTGAGCGGCCTGTCGACCTGGCTCGTCGGAATCAAGCTGACGCGCACGTGATCGGCGCCGCGGGCGGCGCGGAGCACTGCCGGTCCGATGTTGAGGGTTTCGCCCCCGCGGCGCAGCTTGAGCCGCAAAGAGGGCGCGTCGATGCGCGTGTCCAGGAGCGTCGCGCGCTCGATGTCTCGCGCAAAGCTCGTGAACACCGAGCGGAATTTGCGGACCTCGCTCGCCGCGCGCACCGGCAAGAACGCGGCACGCTGCGCACCGCTTCCCGTGGCATGCCCTGCGGTGACGGTGGGTGGCTGTCGATCGGCGTCCGCGCTCGAAAACGCCTTCATGAGCGCGTCGAGATCGATATCCGCACTGGCCTGTTCTATGCCGGCGCCCTCGAGCGCGCGTCCGCCTGGCGTTCGGACCAGTCGGACGCGGAGCCCGCGCAGATCAGCGCGCGCGCCGCGGCTCCACAGCCGCAGCAGGTCTGCGCGGATCTGCTCGGCCCCCGCGTCGCGTTCGTAGCGCGCGCCCCACGCCCGGAGCTCCTGTCCGGCGTGGCGCCACGCGAAATCGACCCCATTGACCGAGTACGCCATCCCCGACGCGCGCGCGCTCGTGCCACTCGAGCGGCCACGCCAGCGGCGCAACTGCGCGCGCACATCCGAAGGCGAGCCCGCGATCGACACGCGAGCACCACGGACCGTCACCGTCTTCACGCCGAGCGTGACGCTCGGCTCGATCTCGATTCTGTGCAGCTCTGCACGGAGGCTCGGCACGTCGAGAATACGCACCGTCACACCGGATAATTCGACGCGCCCCCAACCCACGCCCACGTCGTCTATAGAAAGCTCGACGCCCGCCCGCTTTGCGCGCGACTCGGCCTGAGCCACGACCCAGGCGTCGAAGACGAACGGCACGGCGACCAGAAACAGCAGCGGCAGGAGGAGGAGCAGCTTCGTCTTGGTGCTGCTCGCGGCAAGGCGCCCGTAGACTGCCGCCAGGCGCCCGCGCAGCTCCGACAGCTGCGCATGGAGCGATTCAGAGACGTGTTCCCAGCGCATGCACCATTCGAAAGCCTAGTACTTTGCCCGCGCTGTGCATCGCGGATTGTGCCGATGGCGCAGCGCAGCGCTCGAGCGAGCGGAATTCGCCGGGGAGGTGGAGGCTCGGCCCGATCAGGCGGCTGCCGCGGGTGTGTCGCGGAACGGACCGAGTCGGCGCCGCTGGAGCTCTTCCGTCACGAGCTTTTGGTACCGGTCATTGCGAAACATCGCCAAAAGGATGGTTCCGTAATAGCCGAGCGGCATCTTCGGCGTGTTGTCGAAGTGGCGCAGCTGCTGATACGGCCGCGAGGCTTGCGCATGATGATCGGCGTGGCGTGAGAGCCCGACGAGCGTGTGCAGCGTGAACCAGTTGTCCGTGTCCCAGGAGTCGTCGTGCAGGACCTTCTTGGTCGCGCGCGTGATACCCCAGTGCTCGATATAGTTCACCGTTTCGAGCAGCGTGATTGCGGTACGCGCCTGCACCACGAGAAACACGGCCGCCAGCGGACCAAATACGAACCCGAACGCCAGCAGCAACAGAATCTGTGCGATCACACCCTGCAGCACGCGATGACGCAGCATGCGCGGGTCAGACCACTTCATGTGTTCGTCGCCCAGCCGCTTCTTTTCGAGCAGCCACGCGCTCTTGAATTGCGCGGGGATGGTGCGCCGAATGAAGTCCGTCAGTTTTTCGCCGAAGCGTGCCGTGGCCGGATCCTCCGCGGTACCGAGGCGCGGATGATGGCCGCGGATGTGCTCCGTGGAGAAATGCTCGTAGAGCACGAACGCGAGCAGCACGCGCCCCAAGAAGAACTGATGCGCGCGTCGCCGGTGAATCCATTCGTGGGCCACGACGATGCCCGAATACCCCGCCGTCGTGCCCGACAGCACAATCACGGTGACCAGATTGGCGAGCGTCGTACCGAGATCTGCGAGCGGCCACACGGAGAGCTTCGCGGCCATCACGCCAAGCATGACGTGATTCACGATCTGCAGCGCCGTCAGCGCATAGACCTGCACGTCGAATGGCCAGGCAGGAACGTCGAGCGCGGGCTGCCGGTGATCCAGAAGGTTGGTGTTGTCGATCAGGACCAAGAGCCAGATGGGCCCGGTCCACAGCAACGCTGCCCACCACGAGTGCGGCCCCGTGGTCAGAAACACGAGATTGATGACCGGCAGGACGAAGCTGAGCAGGTGCAGCGACCACGCACGGGCGGGACTCATCGTGCCGGTCAATGCACGGGCTGGAAGCGTCGTTTGCACGGGTGTCGACATCATGCGTCTCGACTCCGACGGGTGGCGTCCTGGCTCGGCCGGCAGCCGCAATGGGCGGTCTGCAGCGCGCCTGTTGATTCTATAATTTCCACATACGAAGCCGCATGTCAACTCGCATACCCGGACGTATTCATGAACACTTATGTTTCAATGCCCTAAAAATGCCCTGTTTCGCCTAAAAGGGGAGTCATGAAGGTCGTCGTCGATTTCGAGCTCTGTCAAAGTCACGGGCTGTGCATGCAGGCTGCCCCCGAGGTGTTCGAGCTGCGGGATGATGGCTTCCTGTACGTGCTGCAGGAGACCCCCGCCGAGGAGCTCCGCGACAAGGTGGAGAAGGCGGCCCGCGAATGCCCGACCGGCGCGATCCGCGTCGAGCCGTGAAAATTCGCCAGGCGGCTCGACGCGGGCGCATACCGGCGAGAAGCCTCCATGGTGACTGACCTGCGACGCATCGCCATCGTCGGCGGGTCTCTGGCGGGCCTGCGAGCCGCTGAGGCCCTCCGTCGGCGCGGCTACGACGGCGCGATCACCTGGATCGGAGCCGAAGCCCACCTCCCCTATGACCGCCCGCCTCTGTCCAAACAGATCTTGGCCGGGACCTGGGATGTGTCACGCATCGCTCTGCGCAAAACGCCACCCCTCGACGACCTCGACGCGGAGCTCCACTTCGGTCGTCGCGCCACGTCTCTCGACGTTCACGCGCGACGCGTGGCGCTGGATGACGGAGCCACGCTTCCGTTCGACGGATTGATCATCGCCACCGGCGCGCGGCCGCGCGTGCTCCACTCGCAGCAGACGCTGGCTTCCGTGCACACGCTGCGCACCGTCGATGACGCCGTCGCCATCCAGGCGGCGCTCGAGCGAAGTCCGCGCGTCGTGATCGTCGGTGCCGGCTTCATCGGCCTCGAGGTCGCGGCGGTCTGCCGCCAGCGCAGCCTCGACGTTACCGTGGTCGACGCGCTCAGTACTCCTCTGACGCGCACACTAGGAGAAGCCGCGGGCAAGATCGTCGAGGCGATCCACCGCGACGAAGGCGTCAGGTTCATCTTCGACCGAAGCGTCCGCGAAGTGTGCGGCACCGGCAGCGTGGAGCGCGTCATCCTGAGCGACGGCCGTGAGCTCGCAGCCGATCTCGTGGTTGTCGGCATCGGTGTGGTCCCCGAAACGGATTGGCTCGCGAGCTCCGGCCTCGGAATCGCGGACGGCGTCGTCTGCGACGCCTACTGCGCCACGAACCTTCCGAACGTCGTGGCAGCCGGCGACGTGGCGCGCTGGGAAAATCCGCTGTTCGGCGCATCCATGCGCGTCGAGCACTGGACCAACGCGGTCGAACAGGCCACCGCCGCGGTAGATCGACTACTCGAAGGCGCGAAACACGCGAAGCCGTTCGCGCCGGCGCCGTATTTCTGGTCCGATCAGTACAACTTCAAGCTGCAATTCGTGGGGCACTACTCCGGCACGGACACGGTGCACGTACTCGAAGACGACCGCAGCGCGCGCCGAATCGTGCTCATTTACGAGAGAGACGGGCGAATAACCGGCGCTCTCACCGGAAATCGCCCGGCCGCTCTCGCCAAATACCGCGCGCTGGTTGCCGGCGGCGCGCCGATCGAGTCTGCGCTCTCCCAAGCCCCGCGCCACTGATCTCCACGATTTTGCGACGACGCGCTCGAGCAAAAGGATCACGCATGGTGCATCCAGCGACGCAGCCGCATCACGCTCGTCGCATACACCGCCGAGGAGAGCTGAGCTCAGTCTGGCATCAATGTCCGGGCAAATCGTGAAAACAGCGCGCTCGGCGTGCTCTTTGCACTTAGGAGCAAGCAACCAGAGGGGGGTCCGAATGACAATTGCAGAAGGTTCGCTCAAGAGAGTCGCGGTCGCGTGCGGTTCACTCGTGCTGCTCAGCTCGTGCTGGAGCGATGAACCGTTCGTGAAGGAGCTCCCCGCTGAGGGCGACGTTTGCGCCGATCCGGACGGCAACATCTACGTGAGCTCGTTCGGGTATCCGTTGGCGGCGCCGGGATACACCACGAAATACGACGCAGAGGGCGACAGCCTTCACACCATTCCACGCGGCGGCGATGTTGCCTGCGACAGCGAAGGCAACGTCATCGTGGCGCAGCGCGACAACACCGATAACGCCGACAGCGCTCGCCCGATCAGCAAATTCAACGGAAACGGGCAGTTGCTTTGGGAGCGGACCTACGCCGGCCGCTTGCACCTAGACGGCTCGAACAACGTCGTGTTGATCGGCCCTCGCGCCATTCGCTTGAGCCCGAGCGGAGCACTTCTCAACGACCTGGCGCTCAGCTTTCCGGCACCCCTGAACGTGACGCAGTCGACGGTGAAGAGCGCCGGCAATCTGGTATTCGCCGGCAACTTCACGGGAACGCTCACGATGAACGGGCGCACGCTGACGACGCCGGGCTATCGCACCGTCGTGTTCGAAACGAGCTGGAACGGACAGCCCATTTGGCACTACGCCCCGGCCACGTCAGGCTACGTGGGAAGCACTGCTGTCACTGAGGACACGGAACCGACTGCCATCACCACCGATGAGACCGGCAATGTGATCTTCATGGCGCAGATCCTCGGCCAGGTCGAATTCCCTGACGGCAGGATAGCGCAGTGGCCGGGCACGGAGAGCGCTCCTGTACGCCTCGACATTATCTACAAGCTGAGCCCGAGCGGTCAGCCCGTCTGGGGACGTGACTATTCCCCATTCTTGAACCCGCGCCTCGAGCTCGACACCGATGACAGCGGCAACATCGTCGTCGCCGGCAGCTATCATCAGAACTACTTCCCCTTCATGGAGCCCGCATTGCTCAAGTTCAGCCCGACGGGCGAGCTCGTCTGGGAGGACGGGGCCACACTCCCGGGGTACGAGCACCGTGGCGGGTCGCACTATGCGGTTGACGTCGATGCGCACGGAAACGTCGTAAGCTTGTTCAAGGACGTGGTGCGCGACCCAGTGGAAGAGCACAGAACCGTGCACGCGCTCGCAAAGCGCGCGCCCTGACGCCGCCGCTCCACGCTCGAAGGTCGAAGGTCGAAGGTCGAAGCGCCCGCGATAGGCTCGAAGCGCCCCCGCGTTGCGGCCGCTCGCGTGTTGCCGGCCCAATCCCGGAGGAGACCCGGAAGCCGGGCACCGAACCGCGTTCCCGCGTTCCCGCCGGCCGACCACAGCGACGACCCGACGCGACCGCGACCATCAGCGGAAGACAAAAAGCAAAAGCCCCAAGCTGATTCAGCTTGGGGCTTTTGGGGGGATTAACCCGGCAGCGTCCTACTCTCCCACACGGTTGCCCGTGCAGTACCATCGGCTCCGAAGAGCTTGACTTCCGAGTTCGAGATGGGATCGGGTATGGCCTCTTCGATATCGCCACCGGAAACTTTGGGCGTCCAAAGCAGCTTTTTGGTGCTGCGCTAGTATCACTTTCACTGACGAGTGACCTCGCTTGCGCGAGTGTCTCGGAGAGGCGCGCCTCCGCGCTCTCCATTGCTCGTCCGCCCGACTCCGGGCGCCAACTGAATGTTTGCCTTAAAGATAGGTCAAGCCGCACGGCCTATTAGTACCGGTTAGCTCCACGCCTTGCAGCGCTTCCACACCCGGCCTATCAACCTCGTAGTCTACGAGGGGCCTTTAGTGCCTTGCGGCAGGGATGCATGATCTCGAGGCCAGCTTCCCGCTTATATGCTTTCAGCGGTTATCTGTTCCGAGCATGGCTACCCGGCTATGCCAGTGGCCTGACAACCGGAACACCAGAGGCTCGTCCATCCAGGTCCTCTCGTACTATGGATAGCTCCTCTCAAGCATCCTACGCCCACGGCAGATAGGGACCAAACTGTCTCACGACGTTTTAAACCCAGCTCGCGTACCGCTTTAATTGGCGAACAGCCAAACCCTTGGGACCTGCTCCAGCCCCAGGATGCGATGAGCCGACATCGAGGTGCCA
>DATDJP010000292.1:0-3181 GCA_036520475.1 Polyangiaceae bacterium
GCCGCACTCCGCGCGGACAGAGGATGAAGCCGCGCCCGCGCACGATGCTCTGCCAGGTTTCGCACTGCCACTCGGGCCCGTCACCGGCACCGTGCGTGGCGATCAGCACCGGGCGCGGTGCGTCGAGTCGATCTGGTAACACGAGCACCGCGGGGGCGAAGCCGTCGACGGCGATTTGGACCACGCGCGCCGCGGGAGGCGCTTCGGGCGGCGGATCGGGCGTGACGCTCGCGCTCCGGCCCGTCGCGGCGCTTTCCTCGTCCACTACCGGCGAGCGCTCCGCGTCCGACACGGGCGCCGGCGCGGGGAGGGTGGCGCGTCCGTCCGTCGCCGGCGAGCACCCGATCATGGTCAGCACGACGAGCCCTGCGATCCGCCTCATCC
This sequence comes from Polyangiaceae bacterium, assembly GCA_036520475.1. Taxonomy (GTDB): domain Bacteria; phylum Myxococcota_A; class Polyangia; order Polyangiales; family Polyangiaceae; genus DATDJP01. Next base: position 385 of record DATDJP010000292.1, read on the forward strand.
CTCATTCATTCGCCAGTACGGCGCGATTTGGCAAGTGCGAGCGCGAGTTCTTCGCCGCTACCCGCCGATGTAGGACATCTCGATGCGGCGCAGGCGGATGGGCTGCGCGGCTCGGAGCTCGGAGTAGCGATCGGTCCGCCGCGACCACACGCCGCGGATCTGCTCCGCCAGCGCGCTGTCGTCCGCGCCAGAGCGAAGCGCCGTGCGCACGTCCGTGCCTTGGCTTGCGAACAAGCAAGTGTACAGGTTTCCGTCTGCGGAGAGGCGCGCGCGCGTGCAGTCCCCGCAAAACGGCTGCGTCACGCTGGTGATCACTCCGACTTCGCCGCTACCGTCGCGGTAGCGCCAGCGCTTCGCGACTTCACCGGGGTAGGTCGCGCCCAGTGGCTCGACGGGAAAGACGGCGTCGAGCGTTTCAATGATCGCGCGACCGCTCACGACGTCCGCGTTCGCCCAGCCGTTCGTCGATCCCACGTCCATGTACTCGATGAAACGCACGACGTGGCCGCTGCCCTTGAAACGGCGCGCGAGCTCGACGACCTCGCCGTCGTTCACTCCGCGGCGCACCACGCAGTTGATCTTGATGGGACGAAAGCCCGCCGCGGCGGCGGCGTCGATGCCGGCGAGCACGTCCACCACGCTAAATTCCGTGTCGTTCATGCGCCGAAACATGGCGTCGTCGAGCGAGTCCAGGCTCACGGTCAGACGCGATAGACCCGCGTCTGCGAGCGCGCGCGCGTGCGCCGCGAGCAGCGCGCCGTTCGTCGTCAGAGCAAGCTCCACGCCGGGAATGTCCGCGAGCAGACGCACGAGAGTCGGCAGGGCCGTCCGCAGCAGGGGTTCGCCGCCCGTCAAGCGCAGCTTTTTCACGCCGTGAGCCGCAAAGATGCGCGAGAGCCGCGCAATCTCCTCGAAGCTGAGCAGCTCCGAACGCGCAAGGAACGCGAAACCGGGTCCGAAATGCTCGCGGGGCATGCAGTACCGGCAGCGGAAATTGCAGCGATCCGTGACGCTGATGCGCAAGTCCCGAAGCGGCCGTCCCAGCGCGTCGCGGAGCCCCGGAAGCGGGGATTCACCGGCGGCTATTCGGGTGGGGCTCGGCGTCGGCATTCGGCAAACGTTTACCATCCATTCCTCCCGAGGCATCTCCGGAGCCGCAAGCGCGGCTCGCCAGTGGTAGGGTGGCACGTCGTGAAACTGTACGGTTTCGACGGGATTGACGAACAGTTGGAGCTCCTGCCGCTGGCTGCGCGGCGCGCGCTCGATCGGAGCGGTGCGAAGCTCTCGCTCGAGGCCTGGCAGGGACTTCCGCTCGCGAAGCGCCGCGCGCTCGTGGAGGCGGGATCGGAAGCGCAGGTCGATGCGCCGCGTGTGCAAAGCACCATCGCGGCGGCGCGCCCCGCGGCCAGTTCGCTTCCGCCCCGGCCCGATCTCGCGACGACCGAGGTGCCCGAGGTCGTATCCAGCGCGCTCGGTCCCGAGCGGCCCGTGCCGCTGCCGGTGTGGGCGAGCCTCAGCGCCCTCGACCGCTACGCCCTCGTCAAAGTGGCCGAGCGCGGCAAACCCGAGCGCCTACAGGGCGCGTACCAGGAGATCGTCGGGCACAGCCTCGTGTCCACGCACGTCGCGCCTGGCGGGGGCGTGCGCATGATCGACGTGGGCGAGAAAGCGATCACGCGGCGCCGCGCCGTGGCCGAAAGCGCCGTGCACATGAACGCCGAGGCGCTGGAGCGGCTGGCTTTAGCCACGGTGCCCAAGGGGGACGTGCTCGGTACGGCGCGGCTCGCCGGTATCATGGCGGCCAAGCGCACGGCGGAGTGGATCCCGCTCTGCCATCCGCTGCACCTCACGAAGATCGCCGTCGATTTGCAGATCGATCACGCCGAGAGCGCCGTGCGCGTCGAGGCGAGCGTCGAAGCCATGGACCGGACCGGCGTCGAAATGGAGGCGCTGGTAGCGGCGTCGGCGGCCGCCCTGACCGTGTACGACATGTTGAAAGCGTTCGACCGCGCCATGGAAATTGGGCCCACGCGCTTGCTCGCCAAATCCGGTGGGCGCTCGGGCGACTACTCACGGAGCGCGCCGGCGCCGTCGTCATCCGAGCGACGCAGGCTGGTCGAATTGCGCGATGGCGCGCTATCGGTCGACGAAGTCGAGCAGGCGGTCGCGCGTCCCGAAGCCGGAGGAGTCGTCGTGTTCGTCGGCACTGTTCGGAGCACGAACGACGGCTACGCCGTCACCGAGCTCGAGTACTCCGCGTACGAGTCGATGGCGGCGAAGGAGCTCTGCGCGATCGTCGAGGAGCTCGAGCGTGAAATGCCGGAGGTGCGGCTGGCGGTGACCCATCGGGTGGGCCGTCTCGCGCTGGGCGACGCGGCGGTCGTGTGCGCGGCCAGCGCGCCCCACCGCGAGGCCGCGTTCGTCGCGTGCCGCGCGCTGATCGACCGCATCAAGGCCCGCGTCCCGATCTGGAAACGCGAGCACGGGCCCGAGGGGCCCCACTGGGTCGGCTGGCAAGACGTGCGGCCCGCCGCTTCTGACGACCCGCGCTAGACGTCGATATCTTCGGGAGAGTCCCAATCGCGGAGCAGCGCTTGCTCGCCGTCTGATAACGGCAGAGGCACAGAAGCCCCGCCCAGCGCGCCGAACAGCGCTTGCAACGAGTGTTCGCCGCGTGCGAGCAGAAGCTCCGCCTGCGGCGTGACGTCCCGAGTGGCGTAGCGCGCGCACATGGTTTGCCACTGGCCGCCGTAATGCGGCGCCAGCGCCGCGGCGTGTGGCGCATGATCGATCAATC
>DATDJP010000293.1:0-3354 GCA_036520475.1 Polyangiaceae bacterium
TTATGCGACACGCCCTTCGGGTCACGGGGCTTGCAGCGCCGAGCTCGACGGTGCGGCTCGCTGGCAAGCCCCGCGCCTGCCCCTCGCTAAACATAATCGAAGATTATGTTTCCTCCGGCGGGCCGGCTCCGCTCCGAACGAAGTGCTGCGCGTTGTGGCTCAGAAACGGGGAGCGGCTCGCACCATGCCTGAAGCATCGTGCTCGTTGCGACGGTGACGCTTGCTGCTCGGTGCAGTGCGGCTAGCGCGTCGCTCGGCGTCACTGCGCCCGCCCGCCCCCACGCTGCTCGGCGCGGCCGCGGGCGGGCCCCTCCCACCCGCGGCCTCAGTGCGTCACAGCCCCGGCCGGGAGAGCGTCGCGCTCAGGCGAACAGCTCGTCCGTGGAGGCGACGGTTGCGACCTTACGGGTCCATTCGCGCAGCATGGCCAAGTCGGAACACGACAAGATGCGCTCACGTTGGTCATCGGAGATGAGCAGGCCGCGCGCCTCAAGGACCTCGATGATCGTTGTAGCCCGACCTTTGTCGAAGGAGCGCTGCTGGGACTCGTCAAAGAACTGCGCGCCTTGAGGATGCATCTGGAATGCCTTTCTTGCGGCGTCGCTGAGTGCCGCGCGGACGAGTCCGAAGTATGCAGCCAACGGTCGCGGGCCAGCTCGTGTGCCGCAGCGGTGGCGGCGAGAGCGATAGAGACAGCAGTTTTGACGTCACCCCCGCCGTGGACCATAGCCGACAAGACGGCAAGCTCGATGGCCCGGCGAGCTTTGTCGACGTCGTCGACCACGGGAACGGCGCTCGGGCGCATGACCAGTGGCTGGACCGAACCTCCGGGGCCGAGAACGATCGGTCGTGCGGCCCAATCGGCCACGCGCTCGCTTTGCGAGATGACCAGCACGCAAGCGTCCGACCGCAGGCTACGGCGCAGCCATGTGACGTACGCGGGCCAGGAGAAGAGCTTGTCGGGGTCTTCGCTGCGCTGAACCTCGACGACGATGCCGAGCACCGGACGCGAGCCGTTTCGAAGCGTGACGACGAGGTCAGCGCGTAGCTCGGATTGAGCTCGGGCATGGTGCTCGACTCGACGCGCGCTTCCGAGAACGGTGGTAGCGTGATGCCAAGCGGCCCCTCGAGCAGCTCCGGAGCGAGCTGCGGGTCAGTGCGGAATAGCTCGATGATGCCCTCGTGGTCCCAGGAAGCCATGGCCTTGTGGCTTATATCAGCACGCTGGCATTCTTCGATTTAGTTGCTGCTGCAGAACGCGACTAAACTCGAGAACGTGCTTCTGCTCGTGCTCGGCGCCCTCGCTCGACTCGCTCGCTTTCGAGCGTTGCTTGCGATTGCGTGCGCCGCGCTGACGCTGTGTGCGTCCACCATCGCATCGGCGAAAGTGGACGCGCCGACAAAAACACGCGTCTGGGATTTTGACGTCGCGCGCATCGAAAGCATCTCGCCACCGGAGCAGCTAACGCTCGAACTGCGCCCGGGATTTTATCGTCTCGAGCTTCGACCTTGCGTCAGACCGACCCCACTGTGGTCCTGGCCAGGTCAGAATCCGTACAAGTGGAGAGATCCGAGCGGGCGCATGATCAGCACGCCCCAGCAGACGCAGGACGACTTGCAGCTGTATGGCGCGGCGTCGGCATGGCTATTTCAGAACGCGGCGTCGCAATTCAGCAGCGGAGCGTATGCGAGCGCGGCGCTGGATTTTGCAGCGGGGGTCGCAACGGGCATAGCTTGGTTTTCCGCGATCCCGAACCCGCTTGGAGGAGCAGGGGCTGTGCTTGGACCGGCCGGCGTTGGCGCCCAGCTTGGCGGCTGCGCTGCAAGAGGGGCTGGTGATAACGCTGCGGAAACGCTAAGCCGACTAGGTACGTCCCGAGAATCTGCTGCGCGGTTGGGGAGAAAGGCTGAGGAAGCCGAGAAAGTGCTTGGTATCCATGGCGTGTCCGCAAGTGCTGGAGCGCCTCGGGGACAGGCGTCGCAAGCGGCGCGCGGCGCAGTCGAGGGGCACTTCCCAGTCCATAACACGCCAACTCGAGCGGATCCGCTGCATCGGACGGTGGAGTTGCCGAAGCCGGTGACGCAGCAGGTGGCGGACCTATTCAACAGCATTTTCGGGAGATCGATGTGATGACAATCCCGTCGAACGAAGCGCGGAACGTCACCTCGCCATTTAGGAGAATCGTTGCGACTGGCTTCTATGACGGTCCTACGGAGGGCTTCGCGATCGGAGAGAGGAACGTCATGTACTCCTTCCGGCTACTCGATTGGGATGATGGTCAAAACGTACGAGTCTTCAGAGTTGCGGCGATGGCAAGTGTCAGTTTGGACGACACGCTGACAGCGCTCGGCCACGAGAGCCCACCATCATGGCCCGTTTGGGTGGTACGTGCTCCAGCCGGCGAACGAGCCGAAAGCTTCATTCAACGTACCAATGATCTTGCTCGTCCCGTTGCGATCGTTGCAACGAGAGACCTACTCGGAACTCTGGACTTGTGGCGACCGATCACCGAAGAGCCGCAATTGACGGGTAATCGGGACTGGCTGACGGAGCTCGGCTTTCCGCGACACGTCAATGATTGAAAGCGAGCGCATCTGATTGCGGTGCTGAAATAATTGCCAGCTTGCCCTTTATGGCAGCCACAGGATTTGCAGGAGAAGCGTTGAAAATGACCGAGGAAGACCTGCGCGTTGGGGACCCTCGGCCGCGCGGAGCCGTCGAGACTTGAAAGGTGCACAGTGCCTGCCGGCGAGCACGGAGCAAGAGGGAAGGTGCCGACATGCTCGGCGGCGACACGGTGCGAGCCGGACAAGAGTTTCCGAGCAGCAACACTCCGTGCCTCGCGCGGAGCGGAGCCTGCCCGGCGGAGGGGCGGAGGGGCGGAGGGAACATACGCCGGTTATGTTGAGGGAGGGCCAGGCGGGCCGATCAGAGCACGGCACAGTGGGTGCCACGTGCCGCGGTGCGGCCCTCACTCCCCGGGCGCGACCAACGCGGCGCGAATGCAAGCAACAGCGTCCGGGAGATTGTGCTCAACCAGGCCGGCGTCCAGGCGGAGCACGCGATAGCCGAGGCGAGCGAGCTTGCGATCGCGGCGCGCGTCAGCGGTGCGGCGGTGCTGATGGTAGTCGCGGCCATCGACCTCGACGACGAGCTTGGCCGTGGGAGCGAGGAAGTCGACGATGAAGCGGTTGGCAAGCACGACCTGGCGGCGGAACTCCACACCGAGACCACGAGAGCGGAGCGCCGATTGCCAGAGCCTCTGCTCAGAAGGTGTGGGAGACTGGCGCATGGCATGAGCGCGTTCAGCGAGGAGCGTCGAGCGTGCGAAGTGGTTGGGACGAACAGCGTGC
>DATDJP010000294.1:0-16540 GCA_036520475.1 Polyangiaceae bacterium
CGCGACGGCCGCAATCAGACCGCCGATGACGTATTCTCGCTTGTCCGGCGATGTGCCCGGATCAGGTGGATGTTCGCCTACTGCGCCAGCGCGCTCCATGCTCATGCCGAATCGAGTCGCGGGCCGGAGCGCACGTCACGATCACTACCACAGGATCACCACTGTCGCGAACGCGAGCCCCACGACGATGGCGCCGGTCATGACTGGCGATTCGGGCCGTGAGGCGACGAAGACGGCGCACGCGAAGAGCGCGATGGGGCTTCTGCCTGTGATTCCCTCTCGGCCGCGGTGGCCACGGGTGTGCGTCGCACGACCTGCGCCAAGCGAATCGCTTTGCCTGCTGGGCCGCGGCTGGCCATACCGAGGCATCGCGTGGCGGCTCGTGGTGGGACGGCGCGTGCTGGAGTGTTCTCTTACTCTCTGGCGTCCGCAGCTAAAGAAGCGCATCACGGGTTTCGCGGCGTGATCCCGCGCTAGCTAGCAGCCCGTGTCGCGGAGCTGCAGATTCGCGGTTTGCATGCCTGTTGTCTGAAGGAAGTTCCGGTTTCCGCCCGGAGTCACACGATTGATCTCCGAAGCGCATCATTTCTGGCGCGTCGTCGGACGGCATGGCCGCGCAAGCCTCTGAGGCGTTTCACGGCTCGAGACGGCTGCGGCTCCTATCGCAATTCCGCGTGCGACCTGCGTGCTCGCGCGAACGAGTGGCTTTTCACGCGAGCGCCGCGGGCGCCAGAGTGCTGTGCCACTATGGCCGAGAATGTGCCTGCCGCGACAAACCGATCAGGATCGGCGTCCGTGCAGCGACCTGTGTCCATCCGTTGCGAGCTCTGAGTCGCGGCCGCTAGGATTTCTCACTTGTACGCAGGTGAGGGGACGAGGTTAGCATGCGCCCGAGCGCCCCATGGAACGCCCCACGTTGTCGATAATATTGCCCGTGTACAACGAGGAGGTCGTGCTCCCCGAGCTCGACCGGCGCTTGCGAGAATTTCTCACCGTCGTGGGCGTCAGCTGGGAAGTCATCTTCGTCAATGACGGCTCCCAGGATCGCTCACTGGAGCTGCTGGAGGACATGGCCCGCGCCGAGCCTCGCTATCGCGTGTTTTCGTTCTCGCGCAACTTCGGTCATCAACTGGCCATCACCGCGGGCGTTGACTTCGCTCGCGGCGAAGCCGTCGTGGTCATGGACGCGGACCTGCAAGATCCCCCCGAAGTCGTGGCCGAGATGCTCCAGCGCTGGAGTGAGGGATACGACGTCGTGTACGGCGTGCGGCGGACGCGGCAGAGTGAAACCTTCTTCAAGCGCGCGACGGCCGCGGTCTTTTACCGCCTGTTACGCGCGATGGTCGGCGTGCCGATTCCCGTCGACACCGGCGATTTCCGTTTGATGAGTCGGCGTGTGGTGCTCACGTTGCGCGCGCTTCGCGAGACCAGTCGCTTCGTGCGCGGCATGGTGGCGTGGGTCGGATTCAAGCAGACCGCCGTGCACTACGAGCGCGCGGGACGCTTCGCGGGCGACACGCACTACCCGCTGCGAAAAATGCTGAAATTTGCGATGGACGGCATCACGTCATTTTCCATCGTCCCCCTGCGCATCGCCACGTGGCTTGGAGTCCTGGCCGGTTTCGTAGCGATTGTCGTGGCTCTGTGGGCCGTCTACGTGCGCGTCTTCAATGTTGCTACCGCGGTCCCGGGGTGGACGACGATCATGATCGCCGTGTGCTTGGCGGCTAGCGCGCAGCTGCTCATGACGGGCATCTTGGGTGAGTACGTGGGGCGCATTTACGAAGAGGTGAAACGGCGTCCACTCTACGTAGTCCAGGAGAAAATTGACGCTTTCGCCGACGACGCGGCAGCGATGGCAGACGCGGGCAAGCCCCGGACGCTGAGCGTTTCGGCGCCGGCTTTCGAGCGCGCACGGGGGGCGTAATGCCCTGGACGAGGTCGGTTCACCGGAGTAGGTTTCGCCCGCCGTGGCAAGCCGTTGCCAACTAGAAGCGCGCCTCACTGGGCGGGACGGGTCACCGGATTCGGTGATCAAGCTAGCCGCATCGGTTGCTCAGCTTGAGTCGATTGGTCGAATTGCTGCGTCTGGTCGCGCGCTTGGCGTCTCCCGGATGCAATCAGAGAGAGCCCGTGAACGTGAACACGCGTGCCAAGTCTGAGCAAATTCCGTGGGAGCGGTTCCTGCCCGCCACGCTGCTTCTGGCGGCGAGCACGGCGCTCGCCACGCTCTGGGTGGCTGCGCTAGTCCGCCTGCGCGATCTCGACGGGTTTTTCTCCAGCAACGCGGCTCGCTCGAGCGCGCGCCTCGAGCTCGTGATCTACATGCTGGCCACGGGCGTGCTGGTGGCGGCGGTGTCGATGGTGGCGGCGTGGCGCGGGCGGGCTGCCGCGGCGCGCGGCGTCGAACGTCTGGCGCGCGTTGTTGCTCCGCTCGCGCTGCTCTGGGCGGTGCAGGCGCTGGCGTCGTACAAGATTTGGCACAGCAGGCCCTTGGATTTCTTGCTTTTGCTGTCGTTCACGGTGCTCGCGTTCGAGCAAACGCTGCGCGCCAGCTTGGGCGCGCTGCCGGTCTACCCGCTGCAGCGTCTTGGTGAGCTACAGGAACGAGTGCCCGCGCTGCTGCGCCGAGCGCTGCCGTGGCTCGTCGTGATCGCGGCAGCCAGCGGATACGCCGCATTCACCGGCTATTGGACGATCGTCCAACATCAACGGCTCGCCACCGCGTCGTACGATCTCGGGATCTACGACAACTTGATGTACAACGCGATCGGGGGGCACGCGTTTCGTTCGCCCGTGCTCTACGGCGGTCCCGGTGGGAACTACCTGGCCAGCCACGCCGAGTTCGCGATGGTGCTGCTCGCGCCGATCTACGCGCTCTCGCCGCGCGCAGAAACGCTGCTGATCTTTCAAGCGATCATGTTCGGGTTTGCAGCGGTGCCGCTGTATGCCTTCGCAAAAACGCAGATTCCTCGCTGGTCGGCGGTATTGGTCGCGCTTGCGTACTTGCTCTACGCACCCTTGCACGGGCCGAACTTCTACGATTTTCACTGGCTGCCGATCAGCATCTTCGTGATCTTTTGCCTGTTCTGGGCGCTGGCGACGCGACGCAACCTGCTCGTTTGGCCGTTCTTCTTCCTCGCGATTTCGATCCGCGAAGACATTCCCGTCGGGCTCGCGCTGCTCGGCATTTTCATGGTGGTTGCGGCCAAGCGCGTGGCGCTGGGCGTCAGCATGACGCTGCTCGCGGTCATCTCGTTCGTGCTCATCAAATTCGTCATCATGACGAGCGCTGGCGGCTGGTGGTTCGCAAGCATCTACAAGGATCTGATTCCGCCGGGACAGCACGGGTATGAGTCGATCGTCCAAACGATCCTGATCAATCCGAGCTACTTTTTGACCACCTTGATGCACAAGGACAAGCTCACGTATGCGCTGCACCTGTTCGCTCCGCTGGCGTTCTTGCCTGCGCGACGCTCGGTCCTGTTACTCGGCGCGGGTGGCGGCTTTTTCTTCACGCTCATGACCACGGGCTATCCGTGGACGTTGAGCATCGCGTTTCAATACAGCTCACATTGGATTCCTTACTTGTTCGGCGCGAGCGTGCTGGCGCTGCGCTGGATCGGCCAAGACCCAGAGCAGGGAGTCGTCAAGCGGCGCGCGGCGACCGGAGCCTTGTGCCTCGGCATGGTCCTGCACAGCCTGGTGTTTGGCTGCCTCATGCAGCAGTCGAACTTCATTGGTGGTTTTCAACAGATACCGTTCAAGATCACCGACGCAGAGAAGACCCGGTACGCGCAGCTTCGCGAAATCATCCGCACCATCCCGCCCGAAGCCAGCGTTGCAGCAACTGACAGCGAGTCCGCCCACATCACCAATCGGCTGTCCGCCTATTCCTTGAACCTGGATGTGGGCCAGCCGGAGTACATTCTGATTCGTCGCGGCAGCGTTTCCAGCGGGGACCCGCGTGCAAACCTGGAAAAGGCCCTCCGATTCAACCAGTACGCGCTGGTGCGCAAAAACGAAACCTTCGTGCTCCTGCGCCGTGGTCCCACGACGCCTGAGACCAAGCAGGTACTGAACGAGCTCGGAGTGATTGCCCCGTGGTAGCGCCGATGAAACCAGACGAATCGTCAGTTGCCGGAGTGGACGCGGGCCAAAGCACTGCTGCGCGCGACGCGCAAGGCAGCGGACCGCCTTCGCCGTTTGTGCCAGAGCTCGGAGATGGCGGAGACACGCTCGCGCGCGTCCCTCCAGCGCCGCAGAAAAGAAGCCGAGCACGACGCCTCATCGACTTCTTCTGGCGCGGCCCAGAAATCACTGCCGCACGCGCCGCGCTGGCACGACGCTCGGCGTCGGAGAAACGGCTTTTGGCGTATGCTCGGGGTTCGGCCGAGCTCGCGGATCGCACATTGAATCCCGTCGATCCGCTGCGCGCGAGTTCGGGGATCCCCATCGCCGTCGCCTTGTATCGGGAAGCGTTTCGCGCTGCTCGCTCTGCTCAAGGTGCGGAAGGGCCAGCGTCTCCGACCGACTTTGCCGCGCTGACCGGAGACGAGCTGGAGGTCGCGCGTGCCCGCGATCTGCTGCTCGCGCCGGATCTACAAACAGAAATCGCGGAAGGCCGCGAGATCCGCCGTGAGCACGTTAGGAGGCTCCAGCAGAGCGTGCGAGAGCTCCTGAATACCCTGGCGTTGCCGGAGCAGCGTGTGCGCCGGGTGCGACTCCAGCGCTGGGTGCGCATCGGAGTGCCACTAGTGGCGCTGCTTGGCGTGATCGTGGCCGCGGTCGTGGCCATAATGGTCGCTTTGCAGCCACCGAATCTGCTGGCGGGCAAGCCGTGGCGCGCGAGCAGCAGCATTCCGAACTTTTCCGCTGCGACCCGCGAGATAGATGGTCAAAAGGTGGAAATCTTCTTTCACACGACCGAGGAGCAGAGCCCGTGGATCGAGTACGACCTGGGTAAACCGACGCGCATTTCTGGACTTCGCATCGTCAATCGCGGCGACTGCTGCGCTGATCGGGCGACTCCCATCGTCCTGGAGGCGAGTGACGATCGCACCACGTGGAAGCCGATGCTTCGCCGGGACGAGCCGTTTACCACCTGGCGTCAGACGCTGCCTTCGTTCACCGCGCGCTACGTTCGGCTGCGTGTCGACAAGCAATCCTGGCTCCACCTCGAGAAGTTCGAATTGCGCTGAGAGTGCGCTCTCTTGGATTCGCTCGATTGCCGTCCCCACGATCTCCGCGTTCAAGAGGTTGATTGCAACACACGGACGTTTCTGGACGGCACGCTTTCGTGAAATGGCTGCTGGCGTCCCGCACGCTCGAGATCTTTCGCGAGGACCCGCTACTTCTCGGGCTTTTTTGCCTTTTGTGGTGCTCGGCAGCGGCGCCGCTCTGGGTCACGCCGTTCCTCCCGCTCGTCGATCTGGGGTCGAACATCGGCGCCACGGGCCTGTTGGTCGAAGCAGCGCTGAGGCAGGGTGTCGTCGGCGAGTACTACTTCATGAACGTCGCGATCGTCCCGTACTGGACGACGTATGTGCTGATGGCGCTGCTCGAGCAGAGCCTCGGCGCCATGCTCGCGGCCAAGATCATCGTCGCCGGTGCGCTGCTCATCATTCCCTTTTCGATGACGCGACTGCTCGCCGCCCTCGGGCGCGATCCGCGGCTCGGCTTGCTCGGATTCGTGTTCTCGTGGGACACGAACCTGTACTGGGGATGGATCTCATTTCAGTACGGTATGGCTCTCGCGCTCTACATCCTGGCGCGCCTCTACGAAGCGCAGAGTCTTCGCAGCGCCCTTCGCATCGTTCCGCTCACGTTGCTGCTTGCGGTCACGCACGTGCACGCGGTCGTCCTCACGCTTTGCGCGGGTGGCCTCATGGCGCTCGTCAAGCGCCCGGTCCTGCGCGGCATCGTCACGCATGGCGTGGGTCTGTCGGGGTGTCTGCTAGGCATCGTGCCGTGGCTGTTCAAGAGGTACAGCGGGAGCGAGCCCTTGGGAGCTACTGCCTTCGAGTGGCACAGTGCCGATGACAAACTTTCGAAGTTGTTCGAATTTTCTCTGGACAACCAACCGGATGCTCGCGACTTTGCTTTTGCGGCGTTCGTGCTGCTGCTCGCGACCCCGCTGATTGCACGCGCACTGCCCCCTCGCGTTCACCATTGGAGGCCGACGCTGGCCGCCCTCGCCATCCTGCTCGCGGCCGCGGGGCTCTACTTCGGTCTTCCGTTTGCGATGTGGGGGCCGATCTCGCACTGGTGGACCTACCCGCGATACGCCACGTATGTGCTCATTGGCCTGCTGCTGCTCGCACCGGCCGACGTGCGTCGGCGGCGTCTGTGGGCGATCGCTCCTGCGCTGCTCAGCATCCTGGCCGTGCACTCCGCGGTCTTCCGGCAATTCGAAAGTTACGGCGCGTACGTGGCTCCGTATGCCGAGATCATCGAGAGCATGCCGCGCGGGGTCCGCTTCCTCCCGCTCGATTGCAATGACCACCGCTTTCGTGGCACGCGGCACGCGGCGCTGGGTCAGCTGCACGGCTATGTGGCGGCGGTCAAGGATAGCTACGATCCGCACTTGTTCGACGAGCCGAACAACCCTCTCCGTTACCGCGCGCGCAGAATGCTTCCCGTGCCGAACTGGTTTCAGCAGCTGCAAAGCTTCACCTTCGAGGAGCACGGTCGCTACTACGATTACATCATCGTGCACCCAACGGAGCTGGATCCGTTCGCCAGAAGGGACGCATGGCGCAAAGAGGTGAACCTGGTGAAACAAGCGGGCCCATGGCGACTCTACAAGGTGAAAAATCCCGTAGCGCCAGGGATGTAGGCGGAATCTCGCTGTGCCCGGAGTTTCACGGCTCGGCGAGCGCACGCCTTCAACGCGCGCGCTCGATCGTCGGTCGGCTACACGCGACTCATGCGGAAAGCGCTGACGACTCCCGCTCCTGAAAGCGGGGAGGAAATCGCGCCATCAGTGAGAACCCGACCACGCTACACAGGACGTTGACGGTGATCTGCGTCGTGTAACTCAGAAACACGAAGCCTGCACCCGCCGAAAGCAGCACGCTTTCAGGATAGAATAGCGCTAGACCAGCGTACGCTGATATCTGGTATGCGCCAAAGAAGCCGGGTCCTGACGGGATGAGCGTGCCGATTCCCATCACGCCCAGGGTCACTCCCGCTTCGACCAGAGTTGCGGGAATGCCCAGGCCGCGCAGCAGCAGCCACTGGCCGCATACGCCGAGTCCCCAGTAGATCAGCGTATCGCGGAGGAATGCCGCGACGTGCCGCGTGGAGGGCAAAAAGCGGAGGCTCTCCGCCAGGCGTTCCACCACGCTGGTCAGTAGCGTTGCCAAACGCTTTGATATCAGGCCCACCGCGCGTAGTGTCAGCCGGCGTGCTGCCTCTCGCGCCCAGTAAAAGACGGCCATGAGCACGAACGCCGCCGTGAACGCCAGCAGAGCCAGATAGAGGGCTCCGGGTACCGCTTTCACGGGTAGCGGCAGGTCGCCCAAGCGGTCGGGAAGAGGAGAGAGCGGTGTGGACAAGGTGAGCGTGATGAATGAGAGCAAGGTGAGCACGAGGCCGTCGATCGTGCGCTCCGCGCCAACGGTGCCTGCGGCCTGCACGAACGTCACTTCCTGATCCTGCGAAATCAGGTACGGCCGCACGACCTCACCCATACGAAGCGGCGCGATTTGCACGGCCGTGAACCCGACGTAGCCAATGCCGAGCACGCGCCAGCGTGACAGCTGTGGCGCGATGGGTCGAAGCAGATAGATCCATCGGTACGTGCGGAAGAAGTTCGCCGCGAACGCGATCGCTGCGTAGGCGGGCAATGCCCACCAGCGCTGAGCCTCGAATGCCGCGGCGGGAGGCACGAGCGGCAAACCGCCCCTGCGAAACAGCCACACGAAGCCGACGGCGATCAGCAGTGAGAGCACGACCCGCTGGGGATGTGCGCGCAGCAAGCGCCATGACCAGGTGATGAGACCGCGAATTTCGCGCTGATTTTCGGAACGGACAGTCACACTCACGACCAATCCGACGACCCGGAACGAAGCCCCGCTGCACGAAGGCAGGCCTCGGGTTTTGGCACGAGGCGTCCGCGATCGTCAATTGCGGGCGTGGCGAGGCGCGGCACACGGTCGCTGGGGGGCCGTGTGTGGCCGCGGTATGACTTTGAAACCCGGCACGCGGCGGCCTCTGGCACAATCGGGCACACGCGCAGACAGTACCGCCGAGGCGTCCGCTGTGGATGGCTGGCGCGCTCCGTGCTAGCGAGAGCGCGTCCCTCTTCTAGGACCGCCTGAATACCGATCGTGTCGGGGGCTTCGATGTCCGAACAATTAGACCTTTCCATCGTTGTCCCCTGCTTCAACGAGGAACTGAACATCCCGGAGTTGGTGGAGCGAGTACTGCGAACCCTGGACGTCGGCGAGCTCCGGGGCGAGCTGATCTTGGTCGACGACGGGTCGTCCGACGGGACTGCGCGCGTGATCCGTGAGCACGCGCGGGCCAACCCTGGACGGGTGGTCGGTCAGTTCCACAGTGTCAACCGGGGTATGGCGGCGGCTTGGCGGACCGGCGCGGACGCAGCGCGCGGTGCGCACGTCGCCGTCATCGACGCGGATCTGCAGTACCAACCCGAGGACGTGCTCAGGCTCCACCGCACGCTGATGGATTTCAGCGTGGACGTGGTGCAGGGCTGGCGAAGCCCGGTCGGGCGCCGCAAAGACAAGCGCTACCATCTGTCCAGGGGCTTCAACGCGCTGCTGAACACGGCCTTCGGCATGTCGCTCCGCGACAACAAGTCGGGCTTCGTCTGCTGCGCCAAAGAAGTCATGCAGGACCTGCTCACGTACGAGGGCAGCTACGCGTACTGGCAGTCGTTCATCATGGTAGCCGCCCACGCGAAGGGCTACTCCTACCGTGAAGTCGAGGCGCTGTTCGAGGATCGCAAGCAGGGGACGTCCTTCCTCGAGAGCAGTGCCTACAAGGCCTCTGCCAAGAGCTTGATCGACCTTGGCAGAGCGTTCGTCGAATACCGGGTGCGCGGCGAGCCGCACGACATTGCACGACAGTTCCTCGAGAAGCAGGGCGCGGAGATCACGGAGCCGCCGTCGCGGCAAGCCACCCCGGTGCGCTGGCGTGCGTACATGGCGTCGTTCGATCGGACGCACTGGCTGATCACGAAGAACGTGGAGCGCTATTGCGAGACGCTCAACGCTTCGCAGTGGCTCACGCAGGCGCAGATGCTAGAGCTTCAGAACGAGAAGCTGCGGCGCCTCGTTCGGCACGCCTACCGTGCCGTGCCGTACTATCGCGCCAAGATGCAGGACGCGAAGCTTCGCCCGGAGGACATCCGCACGCAGCAAGACCTGCACAAGCTACCGTTTTTGACGAAAGACGACGTGCGGCGGCACCTGCACTTCGATATTTTGCAGGAGGGCGTGTCGCACGCGGACATCCTGAAAATCACGACGTCGGGCAGCACGGGTGAGCCGTTCGTGTGCTACGCCGACCGCGCTCAGCTCGAATTTCGCTGGGCCGCCACACTGCGGTCACAGGAGTGGACGGGCTACCGATTCGGCGATCCCACGGTGCGGCTGTGGCACCAGACCATCGGCATGACCCGGGCGCAGGCGCTGAAAGAGCAAGCGGATGCGTGGTTCGCCAATCGCACGTACATCCCCGTGTTCGACATGACAGAGGCCAAGCTCGAGAGCCTCGTAAAACTGATTTCCGAGCGCCAACCGACGCTCATCGACGGATACGCAGAAGCGTTCAACTTCCTCGCGCAGTTCCTCGAGGCACGTCGAGGCCTGGATTTCAGACCCAAGGCCATCATGTCCAGCGCCCAAAGCCTGCCGGATGCCAGTCGGGCCCGCATCGAAAAGGCATTCGGCTGCAAGGTGTTCGACAAGTACGGCGCGCGAGAGTTCTCGGGTGTCGCGTACGAAAGCGACGCCCACGACGGTCATCTGGTCGTGGCCGAAGGGTACATCGTGGAGATTCTGGTCGACGGTCGTCCGGCCGAGCCCGGCGAAGTGGGCGAAGTGGTGATTACGGACCTCAACAACTACTGCATGCCCTTCATCCGATACCGTATCGGGGACCTGGCCGAGGCGGTGGACAACAGTGAGCCGAGCGCTTGCGGTCGCGGCTTGCCGCGCATCGGCGCCATTCAAGGCCGCGTCCAGTCAATCATTCAAGGCACCGACGGCCACTTCGTGCCGGGCACGTTCTTCGCGCACTTGCTCAAGGAGTACGACTACGCCATCAAGCGCTTTCAGGTCGTGCAGGAGGAGCTCGGGTGCATCAAAATGTACGTCGTCAAGAACGCGCGCTATTCCGACGACACCATGGACGAGATCAAGGCACAGATCAAAAGGCACCTCGGCGGCGGCCTTCGCATCGACCTCGAGTTCACGGACAACATCGCGCTGGTCCGGACCGGCAAGCACCTCGCCAGCGTCTCCAAGCTGCCGATCGACTTTCAGGGCCGCGCGCCGAAGATCGCGCTCCGCAGCGCGTGAGGGTGAGGCCGATCGGGCCATGACGGAAACACGCATCCTCGTGACGGGATCGCAGGGCTTCGTCGGTCGCCACTTGCGTCGCGCGCTCTCGGCGCGCCGCTGCACGGTAATCGGTGTAGACCGTCCGGGGACGGGAAGCGAAGTGGAGCTGGACCTTGCGACGCCCGAGCTCGACATGTCCAGCCTCGCGGCACGCTTGGGCCCAGTTTCCGGCATCATCTACATGGCTGCGACGATCACGCGCGGCTCGAGCGTGGATGGGCCGGCGCGCAGCAACCTGAGAGCCATAGCCGACGCTCCCGTGCGCATGCTCGAGGCGTGGCACGCCCTGCACGGTCCGACACACGTGGTCTACTGCTCGACGTACAAAGGGTATGGCCCTCCCGAGCGCCTGCCCATCGATCCGCAGCGCCCGCCGCAGCGCCCGGACCCGCACTCGTACGGCTCGGCCAAGGCGCTCGCCGAGCGTCTGCTCGACATCGCCGCGCGCCGAACTGGGGCGCGCTATGCGGTAGTGAGGCCGACCTGCATCTACGGGCCCGGCCAGCACCTCCACAACGCCATTCCCGTGTTCCTGCGCTCCTGCTGGCAGGGGCAGAACCCGGTCATTTTTGGATCCGGGTCGGAGTTGCGCGACGACGTGTTTGCGCCCGATCTGGCCTTTTGCCTGGCGGAGGCGTGTCTGCAGCGCGCAGAGGGTCCGTTTCACGCGGCGGGCGAGCGCGGGCGCACGATCATCGAAGTGGCGGAGTTGTGCTGTCGCGCCGTCGCGGAGCTCGGGGGTCCGTCGGGGATCCGGCCCGTGCTCGACGCCAGTCGGCCCCCGAAGTGGTGGATCGATCAGAGCTTCGACCTGCAGCGAACGCGGAACGCGCTCGGCTACGAGCCCACACCGTTGCTCGAGGGCTTGAAGCACGAGGCGCGCTGGATCAAGGCGCAAGGTTCCGCGGAGGCGTTCGCGCCCGAGCCGCGCGTTCGCACGCGGGCGGCGTCATGAAGGTCGTGGTTACTGGCGCGACGGGCCACCTGGGGCGCTACACCGTGCAGCGGCTGGTGGAGCGCGGACAGGACGTGCTCGCGCTCTCGCGCGCGGGGGCGCTCCCGGAGCCGCCCTTCGGCGCAGCGCCCGCGCTGGTTCGCGCAGAGGCATGCGACGTGACCCGTGATTCGGACGTGGAACGTCTCGCGGCTCACCTCGGCAAGGACGTCGTGCTCGTCCACCTTGCAGCGTGGCATCCGCCGAGCACCGCCACGACGGGGCCGGCAGAACGCGCGCGGCTGCTCGAGACCAACGTCCTCGGCACAATGCGCGTGCTCGATGCCGCGCGCTGCGCACCAGGTGGCGTTCAGGCCGTGATCTACGCCTCGAGCTTCGAGGTGTATGGGGTCCCCGAGCAGGCGGGGGCCGTCAGCGAGAGCGCCAGGCTGAACCCCGTCAGCGACTACGGCGCAACGAAGCTGGCCGGCGAAGATCACCTGTTCGCCTTTGCGTACGAGGAGAAGAGCCGCGCCGTGGCGCTGCGTTTCCCGGCCGTGTACGGGCCCGGCGAGTCCACGCCGCGTGCGCTGCCGAACTTCCTGCGTTCCGTCGCGGGCGGGCGCTGGCCGCAGATCCACGGCGACGGCGCCGATTTGCGGGATCAAATCCACGCGCGCGATGCCGCGCTCGCCATCGAATGTGCCATTTCGAGCGGCGCGTCCGGCTTTTACAACGTCGCGGATGGCGAGCCGCACTCGATCCGCGAGCTGGCGGAGACGGCGCTGCGTGTCGCCGGCATGTCCGGCCCTCCGGAGCTCTTGCCGCGGCAGAAGTCCCGGATGGACTTTCACATGAACATCGACAAGGCGCGAGCGGAGCTCGGGTTTCGTCCCATGGTGACGCTCGAGGACGGCATGCGCGAACAGCTCGCGTGGCTGCGCGCGACGGCTTGAGCGTTTCGCCGCCGCGGCCGCTCGACGTCAACTACGACGAAGCCGCGGTGCCGGCGTACACGTTGCCCGACGCGCTCTCATGCAGCGATGGGAAGCGTGCCGCGACGACGAAGCTCTGGTTCGAGCGGCGACGTCCCGAGCTTCTCGCTGCGTTCGCCCGTGAGATGTACGGAGAGGCGCCCCGCGAGGGCTGGACGCTGCAGACGGACCGCGCGCGCACACTGCATGTCCCGCTGGAGGGCGCGCTACGCTGCGAGTGGCACTTCGAGGTGCGCACGAGCGAAGGCAGGCTGCCCGGCACGCTACTCGTGTGGGCCCCGGCTGGCGCGACCGAGCCTGTGCCCGTCTTCGTGGGGCTCAACTTCTTCGGCAATCAGTCGGTGCATCCCGACGCGACCATCGAGCCTGCGCGCGGCTGGGTGCCGAACAACCCCGAATACGGGCTCTCCGACCACCGCGCCAGCGACGCATCGCGCGGCTGCCACGCTCACCGCTGGCCCGTTGCGGATATCGTCCGCCGCGGCTACGCGCTGGCCACCTGCTACGCCGGCGACTTCGACCCCGATTTCGACGACGGCTTTCGCAATGGCGCGCATGCGCTCTTTCCCGAACATCGCGCCACCGCGGGCGACGGGGCCTGGGGCGCGATCGGCGCATGGGCCTGGGGCATGTCGCGCCTGTTGGACGTGCTCGAGGCGGACGACCGCGTCGATCTCCGCCGCGTCATCGCCATCGGCCACTCCCGCTTCGGAAAGACGGCGCTGTGGGCGGCGGCACAGGATGCGCGCTTCGCGATGGCCATCTCGAACTGCTCTGGACGGGGCGGGGCGGCGCTCTCGCGGCGTGCGTTTGGCGAACGCGTCCGGCACTTGAATGAGCGCTTCCCGCACTGGTTCTGCGGAAACTTCCGGCGCTACGGCGACCGCGAAGCGAAGCTCCCGTTCGATCAGCACGCGCTGCTCGCGCTGATGGCGCCACGTCCCGTGTACGTGGCGAGCGCATCCGAAGATCTCTGGGCGGATCCACAGGGCGAGTTCCTGGCGTGCCAGGCCGCGGGCGCCGTGTACGAAGCGCTCGGCGACCGCGGTGCCGACTCAATCGGCTATCATGTGCGGCCGGGCGTTCACGACATCACCGCGTTCGATTGGGCTCACTACCTGGATTTCGCCGACGCGCATCTCTGGACTTCACATCGTCAATCGCGGCGACTGCTGCGCTGATCGGGCGATTCCCATCGTCCTGGAGGCGAGTGACGATCGCACCACGTGGAAGCCGATGCTTCGCCGGGACGAGCCGTTTAGCACCTGGTCACCGACGCTGCCGTCGTTCACTGCCCGCTACGTTCGGCTGCGTGTCGATAGACAATCCTGGCTCCACCTCGAGAAGTTCGAATTGCGCCGAGAGGGGCCCTCTTGGAGTCGCCCGATTGCGCGAGTCAGAACGGGTATTGAACGACGATGTGTGCCGCCGGCCTGCGCGTCTCGAGCGCATGATTGGGCCTGCGCCGCTCCAGAAAATAGAACGCCAGGTTGGTGCTTGTATCCACGACACGGCCCGCCACGTAGTTCCTGCGGAAATCGAGCACGCGGTCCAGGGCTTCACCTTGAAAAATCTCGGCGATGACCCCGTCCAGGCTTTTGATGCTGTCTGCAGGTCGCGCTAGCGGGACGTTTGCGTGAAAATAGTCTGGCTGAAACTCCTCGTAGCAGGGGATACAGGTCTTGCCGTAGATCGAGGCAACCCCATCCGTATTTCCCCGCAGCGCAATGTCTACGTTGCACAGGCCCCACATTTCTATGACGGTCGCCTCTGTGAAGTAAGCGAAAACGCCGCCGTAGTCCGTGACCAGTTTCTCTCCCGGTCGTCGTAGCACCCACCGATACAGCGTTCGCGCTTCGACCAATCCGTGCGTGTGCCGTTCGACGTGCACTGCATCGGCGAGTTTGTACCTCTCCGCCGCTGTGTTGACCCAGTGCGCGTCCTGAAGAACCGCTACGCTCGCGCACCAAACGCCGAGCAGCGGCGCGGCGATGATCGCTGCGCGCGCGGACGTTGCACGCGCCATGTGCCAGATATCGGACAACCCCCAGCCAAACAGAACCGTCAGCACCGGTAGAATCGGTAGCGCGAACCGATTGAACGGCATCCAATCGCCGCCGACGCTGACCGCATAAGCCAGCTGCGTGAGCACCAGAGCTGCCAGAAACAAACGAGACGCATCGAAGCGGCGCGCACAAGCAAAAGCGGCACCGGCGCCGAGGAGGGGTATGCCCAACTCCAGGACCGAGCTCCAGACATATGCGAGACCGCGATATTTCTCTGCAATGCCGAGCTCTGCCTTTGCATAGTAGGTCGTCGGAAGCGGCAATCCGTAATAGCTGTACCGCCAGGCGAAGTACGCTGCATAGAGCGTGAGCGGAATCAGCAGCCATTCGAGCAACCACCGCAGCCGCAGACGTCGCCCGACCCAAGCATGGGCTACTTCGAAACCGATGAAGAAGATCGCGTGGACGAAGCCGTCTATGCGCAGGAGGCACAGTACGAGTATGCCGTAGCCAGACAAGCGGCGCCGGTCGCGCGGCTCCACGAGGTAGGCCCAGCAGGTGAAGGTCAGGGCGGCCACGTACGGCACGGTTTCGAGCGCCGATTGGGCGGCGCGCGTGAAGTCCGTCGTGAACGCCAAGAGCAACACGACTAACCCCGCCCAGAACGTGCTCGCCTGTGTGCGGGCGATGCGAAACGCGAACAGGAGCATGGCGGCGAAAGCGGCAAATGCCGCCCAGCGCGCCGCGCTGTACAGCGCATTGGGAAACAGCACCTTGAGCAGCCCGCAGATACAGACCCACAAGAAGTTCGAATAACCCTCGACGCGCATGCCGTGGCCGAACACCGGGCCCATGCCGCGCGCCAGGTTCTTGGCGAACGCCAGGGAGATGTACGCGTCATCGACGCGGAAGTCCCCGACCAGCGCGCGCTCGAAGAGAATTATCGCCGTCGCGAGCACCGCAATGAGAGCGCGCCCCCAGAACAACCTTCCCAATGCCAAGAGTCCAAGTGCTTGCAATATGCAGGCCCCACGTTAGCCGGCGCAGGCTCCGATTCCAGGCAAAAATGGCCAAAATACTGCGCTTACTGAGTTCGTCCGTCAGCCAGTGTGCCAAAGTGCGTCGGTGGGTCGGACGAGGTCTGGCACTCGTGACGCTACGATCCCGAAACTTGGCGAAGCGTACGTCGTGCCGGTCGCTTCCGCCGCGCTGCGGCCGACAGGGCGTGCCGCATGTTCGAACGATCCACGAAAGCGTTCATGGACGCGGCTGGACCTCCGGACGGTTCGCGCGTGGGGGCTGCCCGGCGTTCAAAGCCGGCGCAGCCCCTGGCCGCCTGAAGATCGCCATCACGTCGGTCTCCGGCGCGAAGAAATAGCCGAACAGTCCCCAAAACAGCGTGAGCGGCAGCCGCAGCAAGAGCGGCGCGACTCGCGGCACCTTCGAGGCCTCCACGATCGCGTCGAGCGAGTTGTCCATGAGGCGCATGTAATAGAGATAGAACATCGAGTTCAGAAACGGGGCCGGCGTGTTCGCGTACTGCGTCGGGTAGTATTCGACGAGCTGCCAGCCGTGCGGCTCGGCCACGGCGAGCAGCGCTTGCTTCGACAGAATGTGCCGGTGATAGGGCAGGTGAAGCGCGTGTACGGTGCGCTCCGAGTCGCTCAAGCTGATCGCTGAAGCGTTCGGCGTCCCGACTGCGATAATGCCCCCTGGTGCGACCAGGCGTTCGAACTCGCGGAGCAACTCGTGCGGGGAATCGACGTGCTCGATCACGTCCTGGGAGAGCACGCAGTCGTACGTATGGGCGAGCACGCTCTTGTCGCCGAACTCCTGCGAATACTCGTCGAAGCCGACCACGTGGTCATAGCCGCGGGCGCGCAGGAATTTTACGAAGTTACCTCCGCCGCAGCCGTAGTCGAGCACGCGGTGCTCTGGCTTCAGCCCTGCGCGTTTCAGCCGTCCGAGCAGGTTGTAGCTGAGCACGCGATTGGCGAAGTTGTCCGGGATGTC
>DATDJP010000295.1:0-26131 GCA_036520475.1 Polyangiaceae bacterium
ACGGCCGTGCTCGCTCAGCTCGGCGACGGCGTTACGGAAGGCGCCTGGTTAACCTGGAATTCGTAGATGAAGCGCGCGTGGCCAGTGTTCTCATCGGGCGGCACGAGCTTCAAATTGGTCAAAGCGGAAAGCACACACTGCGCGAGCGGTTCGGGAGCGGTGGTCGCCGTCGAATCGATGGCCGGAGTCGTGACTTCTCCGGTCTCTTCTTGCACGGTGAACTTGATGGCGACTCGGCCTGAAACGCCGGGGTCGACGCGCAAGATGTTGTCGTAGCACTGCTTGATGGCCGCGTTTTGCGTCTCCAGCAGGGCAGCCGTGTCCGCGCGGTACTGCTCGGGCGCGCGGGCGTTGTAGCTGCAGCCCAGGACGCTGGCTGCCGCAAACAGTGAGAGTCGTTTAAGCGAGTTCTTCATGATTCCTCTCCTCTCGACCGAGGCGCTGGCACGTCGGCGCGCGCTCACTTGGCATCCCCCTGCGGCGCGGAGTCCGGCTTCGGTGCGGCGGGCTTCTTGTCCGAGGGAGCCGTCGTGTCGCTCGCTCCCGACTGCGGTCCCGGCTGCGCGCCGGTCGGCGCCTTGTCCTTTGCGGGCGGGATCTTGCCCGGCTTCTTCCGGGCGCCTGCTGCGCCCTCTTCGGCGGGTGCGGGCTCCGCGCCCGGAGGCTGACGAATCTCGGTCTTCTCCTGTTCGAGCACCTTTTCTTCGCCCGTCTTGGAGTCGATCTGGATCTTCTTCTTCGTCACGTCCTGTTCGACGATGTTGAACTCGACGCGGCGGTTCTTCTCCCGGCCTTCTTCGCTCTCGTTGTCCGCGATGGGCTTGGTGATGCCGAGCCCCTTGGCAGACAGCTTCTCTTGAGGGATGCCGTGCTCGACCAGGTACTTCATGACGGACTTGGCGCGTGCATCGGACAATTTCAAGTTGTGTTGGGCGCTGCCCTCGGCGCTGGCATGGCCCTCGATGGCGATCTTCTTGATGTGCGCGTTCTTCTGAATCACCGCCGCGATCTCATTCAGCAAGCTGAACGACTCTTCCTTGATCGTTGCTTTGTTGAACTCGAACTGAATCTTTTCGCGGATTTCGATCTTATCGTCTCGGACCTCGACGCGCGGAGGCGGCTCCTCGACCTTGGGAGGAGGCGGAGGGGGAGGCGGAGGGGGAGGCGGAGGCGGAGGAGGCAGATCACCCGCCACGACGATTGGCGTCTGGCCCTCGAACACGACGGGCGAGCCACAAGCGCTCAGCGCAAACGAAACCGACAGTAAGGAAAGCGTTGTCGCGGCGCGAGCTGCGAGTGTGCGAGGGCTGTGCATGCGTCCGTCTCCTCTTTGTTCCCGCTCTGAAGCACGAGATCAGCGGAGCCCTGGTTTTCCTCGTCCCAGTCGGCGAGGTCAAGAGGGATCGCTCCCTTGTACGGATGCTCCGAGTACGGATCGCGCCCGGGGAGCGCTCGCTCGGCGATGGTGGGGCCCCACGCGCGGCTGCGCTCCCTCCGTTTCGCTTCGCTTCGCTCGCTCCACTGCGGACGCTCCGCCCTGCTCCGCCGCGCCTCATTGAGTTTCGGTAAGTGCTTATACCAAGACCATGAGGCCAGGCTGCGCGCCCCTTCCATCGCCGAGCGATCGCTCCCCGGTCGCTGTGTACCGGTCGCTCCGTACCGGTCGCTGTTAACCAAAGGATGGCAGAGGCGGCGGTCGCAGTTGCGGCGCACGCAATTGTCACCGCGCGCTGCTGAGCGGCGGACCGTGATGACCCGACGCGCGACGCGCGTGCACGCGCCGCTGTTGCCGGCGAGGCGGGGCTCAGCTCTCGATGAAGCTCTTGAGCTGCTTCGAGCGGCTGGGGTGGCGCAACTTGCGCAGCGCCTTGGCTTCGATCTGGCGGATGCGCTCGCGCGTCACTTCGAAGTCCTGACCGACCTCTTCGAGCGTGTGGTCGCTCTTTTCGCCGATGCCGAAGCGCATCCTGAGCACTTTCTCTTCGCGCGGGGTGAGCGTCTTCAGCACCTTCCGCGTCTGCTCGCTCAGGTTCATGTTGATGACGGCTTCGGCCGGGCTGATCACGCTCTTGTCCTCGATGAAGTCGCCCAAGTGGCTGTCTTCCTCTTCACCGATGGGCGTCTCGAGGCTGATCGGTTCCTTGGCGATTTTCAGAACCTTGCGCACTTTGTCGAGCGGAAGCTCCATCTTCTCCGCGATCTCTTCGGGCGTGGGCTCGCGGCCGTATTCCTGCACCAGATAGCGCGAGGTGCGGATCAGCTTGTTGATGGTCTCGATCATGTGCACCGGAATGCGGATCGTGCGCGCCTGGTCGGCGATGGCGCGCGTAATCGCCTGCCGGATCCACCAGGTGGCGTACGTGGAGAACTTGTAGCCGCGCTTGTACTCGAACTTGTCGACGGCCTTCATGAGGCCGATGTTGCCTTCCTGGATCAAGTCCAGAAACTGCAGGCCGCGGTTCGTGTACTTCTTCGCGATCGACACCACGAGCCGCAAGTTCGCCTCGACGAGCTCGGCCTTGGCGCGCTCGGCCTTGCGCTCGCCCGCGCGGATTTGCGAGTACGTGCGCATCATTTCGCCGACGTCGATCTTGAGCTCTTCTTCGACCTTCTTGACGCCCTTCTGCGCGCTCTTCAGCGCCTGATCCATGTCGTCGAGCTCGACGCCGAGCTTGCGCGCGAGCGCCTTCTCCGCTTGCGGGTCGTCCTTGGCCTCGCGGAGCATCTTCTTGAGCTCGCTCTTGCTGGCGCCCGTGCTGCGTTCGATCTCGAGGGCTTTGCCCTGCGCGCGGTGCACCTTTTCGATCATCGTCTTCAACTTCGCGACGATCTTGTCGATCGTCTTCTTGTTGAGACGCATCTCCTGGAGCGTCTTGACGAGCTCCTTCTTGTTGTCGCCGACCTCCTTGTCGATGAGCTTGCGGCGCGCCTCGGCGGCGGTCTTGCGCTCCTCCCCCAGGTCCTGGTTCTTCTTGTCGGAGCGTTTGACGCGATCGATGAGACGGATGATGCGGCGATCCGCCTCTTCTTCGTCGAACTCGTGCTCTTCGTCCTCGGCGTCGCGCACGATGTCTTTGACGCGGATCTTGTGATTGCGGAGGCGCTCGCCGATGTCGATGATCTCGCGCACCGCGACGGGGCTGTTCAAGATCGCCGCGAGGACTTCGTTTTCGCCCTCTTCGATGCGCTTGGCGATTTCGACCTCGCCCTCGCGCGTGAGCAGGGCGACGCTGCCCATCTTGCGCAGGTACATGCGCACGGGGTCGTTGCTCTTGTAGTACTCCTCGTCGGCCACGCGCGGCGGCGAGGAGGGCGACGGAGTATCGCTCTCTTCGGTGTCCGCTTTCGCGGCGCTCTTCGCGGGTAGATCGTCTTCGCCCGCCAGACGGCGTGGCGCGATCTTGATGTTGCTGGCGTCGTCGACGACCTCGATGTCCTCGTCGTCCAGCGCCGACAAGACGTCGTCCATCTGCTCTGCGCCGACGTCCTCGCCGGGCAGCGCCTCGTGCACGTCGTCGTACGTCAGAAATCCTTTGCTCTTGCCGAGCGTGATCAGCTGCTCTTTGGCTTTGCCGTTGGCTTTGGTGAGCGGGCCTTTGTCGCCTTTGGCGCTCGCGGCTTTGCCGTTCTTCAGACGGGCTGGAGGGGCGGAGGGTTCGTCGTCGTCATCGTCGTCATCGTCGTCCAGATCGCTCGCTTGTGTAGCGGGCCGGCTCTTCGGCTTGAACGGCGCCTCGTTCGAGGCCTCCGCACGCGAGCCGTCCTTGGCGACCTTCGAACCCTTGCTCGGCGTTGCGCTCTTGCTCTTCGCCGCTTTCGGCGCTGACGAGGGAGTCTTGGCTTTCGACTCCGTCACGGGCGCTTTCTTCGACAGGGCGCTTGCAGTGCTGCGCTTCTCCGAGCGAATTTCCTTCTTACCCACCGCTACCTCACTCATAATCCGTGACGCTCTCGCGCACGGCGCATTTGTTCTCGCAGCAAAGCGACTTCGTGTTCGAAGTCGCCAGTCGCAGCTGCGCGCTGCAGTTCTACGACCACCTCGGACTTGTGACGCTGAAGCTCGAGTCCTTTCAACTTCTTTACGTTCCCGACAAGCTCCGTCCTTGCGTCCTCGAGCCGTTCATGCCGAGGCGCTGCCAGCCGAGCGAGCGCGAATGGATGGATCGAAGGCGAGAGCTTCGCAAGAACTTCTTCGGGGTGGCCAATCGAGGATCCATCGTAGCCCTGACGCAATGCGGCAATGCTGGCGGCGAGTTCGCCCTCCAGCAGCTCCAGACCTTCCAACACCTCTGGTGTATCGAAAAGCACTGGGTAGTCCAGCAAAGCGCCAAGAATTTCGCCACCAATGTCGTCTCGACGGTCGCGGGAGCGGGCCCGCGCCGGTGGCTCGACGCGATTTGCGGGGGTGGCTTCCCCCGTTTGCCGCGGCAACAGCGCGACGCGAACGCTGCGCTCCAGGGCGTCGAGGGTCGTGGCATCCGAGATGCCCAGGCGGGGAGCAATGCTGTCGGCGTGTCGTTTCGCCATGGCGCGCACCGCCGGATCTTCCTCGCTCGCCAGGAGCTCGGTCACCTCTTTGATGCGGGCGGCCTTGGCTCGGGCGTCGTCGGCAGAGAACGTGCTGTCGAGCGTGATGTCGATCAAGTACTCGAGCATGCCGCGCGCAGCTTGCACGATGCGCGTGATGCCTTCGGCGCCCTGCGTGCGCACGAGCTCATCCGGATCCGAACCTTCTGGCAACGTTCCGACCTGAGCTTCGAGCGCTGCTTGCCGGCAGGCGTCGCGAGCGGCGCGCGCCGCCTTGCGCCCCGCGGTGTCCCCGTCGAAGAGCAGAATCACGCGTGGCGCGAAGCGCTTGATCTGCTTGGCCTGCTCCGTCGTGAAGGCGGTTCCGAGGGGTGCGATCGCGTTGTGAATGCCGCGCGCGTGCAGACTGAGCACGTCGAAGTTGCCTTCGACGACTAGCGCCCTCTCACTCGACCGCAGCGCCTGCCGTGCTTGGTACAGGCCGAACACGGCTTCGCGTTTGCGGTAGATCGGCGACTCCGGTGAGTTGACGTACTTCGCGGGCGCTTCGCCGGCGCTGGCGCTGCCGAGCGGATCGATCCGCGCTTCCTCGAGCACGCCCTGAGTCGGCTCTTCGAGCGCGCGGCCGCTGAACGCGATCACGCGGCCCTGCAGGTCGAGCACCGCGAACATCAACCGGTGACGGAAGCGGTCGTAGTGACCCGGGCCTTGCTTGCGGGGCGCAAGCAAACCGACCTTCTCCGCGGCGTGCGCGCTCAGCCCACTCTCGCGCAGATGCTTGCCCAGAGCATCCCAGCCGTATGGAGCGTAGCCGATGCGAAACGCTTGCAGCGCGTCCGCAATTTCTCGCGAGGCGCCCTCCGGATGAAGTGCGCGGCGCTCGAGCTCGGCGAGCGCGTATTGCCGGAGCGGGTGCTCGCGCAGCATGCGCTCGAAGAAAGCCGCCGCCGCGTTGCCCACGTCGTACAGCTCTTGCTGCCGGCGCCGGAGCTCCGCCTGCTGCTTGCGCTCGGCATCGGAGCTCGTCTCCACGATCTCGATGCCGGCTCGTTCGGCGAGCCGTCGCACTGCCTCGAGGAAGGTGAGACCCTCGGTCTGCTGCACGAACTTGATGCAGTCGCCGCTCTCCGCGCAGCCGAAGCAGTGATAGAAGCCGCGCTCCTCGTTGACGTGGAAGCTGGGAGTCTTTTCCTTGTGGAATGGACACAGGCCGGTGTGACTGCGACCCCGCTTCGTGAGCTTGACGCTCTCGCCAATGAGCTCGACGATGCCCGTGAGCTGTCGGACACGATCTAGGGTCTCTTGTCCGATCACGGCGAGCTCTCCTTACTAGCAATCCAGGTCGATGCAAACGGCGCCTTCTCGCGCTTTCAGCGCGGTAGCTTGACCTGAACGGATGATCAGTATATAGTCCTCGAAGTGAAGCCGGTTCCTCTCGAGAACCCGCCGAACCCGTGGTCGTCGACGCTCGTGGACTACCTGGGGGAGCCGCCCGGCGTGCGCCTTCAGGTGTACGAGGATCAGACCAAGAGCGTCCTCGCGGACAACGACAGCCCGGACATCGGCTTCCGTTGGAGCCTGAATCCGTATCGGGGCTGTTTTCACGGATGCGCTTACTGCTATGCGCGCCCCAGCCACCAGTACTTAGGCTTTGGCAGCGGGACGGACTTCGAGCGGCGCATCGTGATCAAACCGCGGGCAGGCGAGCTCCTACGAGAAGCGTTCGAGCGGCCGTCGTGGAGGGGCGAGCTCATCGTACTGAGCGGCAACACGGACTGCTATCAACCGCTCGAGGCCAGCTACGGGCTGACGCGAAGCTGCCTCGAGGTCTGTCTCGAGTTTCGAAATCCCGTTCACATCATCACGAAGGCGCCGCTCATCGAGCGTGACATCGAGCTCATCGCCGAGCTCCACCGCGTCGCACGCGCCGGCGTCTCGATGAGCATACCGTTTCACGACGAGACGGCAGCGCGCGCCATCGAGCCCTATGTCACGACGCCGGCACGTCGCATGAGAACGGTGGAGCGCCTGGCGGCGGCGGGTATTCCGGTGTGTGTCAATGTCGCTCCGGTGATCCCCGGCCTCAACGATCGCGACATTCCGGCGATCCTCGAAGACGCCGCCCGGGCTGGAGCCACCTCCGCGGTGATGATCCTGCTGCGCTTACCCGGCACCGTGAAAGACGTCTTCACGGCGCGTCTGACCGATGAGCTTCCGCTCTCGGCGGAGAAGATCCTGCGACGAACGCGCGAGATGCGCGGCGGCAAGCTGAACGATCCGCGTTTTGGTGCGCGCATGCGCGGCGAGGGACAATACGTCGCGAGCATTGAAGCGCTGTTTCGCGCGACTGCGCGGCGGCTGGGCCTGAATGAGACGCGCGATACAGAGACGCGCGACACGTTCAGGCGGCCGTCTCGGCGCCGGCAGCTCGAACTGTTCGAGTGACGCGCCGAGCGTCGGCGCGGTGTCACGAGGGTCGCGGCCGAGCTGCATTTCCTCGCCCCTTGTCGCACGTGAGACTCGATCGGTGAAGGCTGTCGGTCGGTGCACAGACGAGCGCACGAGGCACTGAGCATCTCGCCGTCTCATGGCGTAAGACACTCTCGCACTTTTCACTCCAAACGCCTTCTCATCTCGGCGCGCGCGCCGGCGTCGAGGCAAAACTTCCGATACACTAAAGTTTTGACGACTAACGCCGTCATGGCGAGATGCACGGAAGCAAGAGAATGCCATGTTTTGCTGGTCACTGACAGGAAGCTCGCAGACAACCGGAGCGCTGTGGACTCCGGGCGGCGGTGCGTTGAGCGTTGAAGGGAGATTTTGATGGTCGCCATGGCCCCGCGTATTCCGAGCTCGCCAAGCAGGCGCGATCAGCGTTCCCTCGGCCGCTACGAGCTGATTGGCGAACTGGCACGAGGCGGCATGGGTACCGTCTACCTGGCGCGTCACGCTGGCCAAGCCGGTTTCCAGCGGCTGTTCGCGGTCAAAGTGATGCACGCCCATCTCGCGGAAGAGGGCGAGTTCGTGGACATGCTCCGCGATGAAGCGCGGCTCGCGGCACTCATTCATCATCCGAACGTGGTCGCCATCGTCGATCTAGGAAGCCAGGAGGATCTCCACTACGTGGTCATGGACTACGTCGAGGGCCCGCCCTTTGGCACGCTGATCAAGCGCAGCGGGCCGGAGCCCAATCTGGAGCGAATCCTCACCGTGGTCGCGGACACGCTCGAAGGCATTCACGCCGCGCATATCCTCACGGACGAGGACGGTAACAATCTGCACATCGTGCACCGCGACGTGTCGCCGCAGAACATTCTCGTTGGCGTCGATGGTGTGGCTCGCATTACGGATTTCGGCATTGCCAAGGCGGAGACGCGGATCGCGAGCACGCGCCCGGGGACGCGCAAGGGCAAGCTCGCGTTCATGTCACCCGAGCAGATCACGAACGACCAGCTCGTCGACAAGCGCGCGGACGTTTGGGCAGCGGGCGTCGTGTTGTGGACGGCGCTGGCAGGCAAGAACCTGTTCCGCGCCGAGAACGACGCGGCTACGATGCACGGTGTTCTCACCAAAGAGATTCCGCTTCCGAGCACGGTGGGGCGAAAACCGCCGGCGTTCCTCGACAGCGTCGTGATGCGAGCGCTGCAGCGCAAGCCGGACGATCGCTACGCGACCGCGCTGGAGATGGCGGACGCGCTGCGCATGGTGGCCGCGCAAAATGGTCTTCAGTGCTCGCGGCAGAAGGTCGCCAGCTGGGTCAACGAGCTGTTTACCGAGGAGCTCGCGCTGCGTCGCAAAGCGATCCGTACTGCGGCGCGCCGCCGCGAAGAGCAGGAGGAGCTCATCGAGGCCTCCCAGATCAACGTTCTGCCGGCGATCCCGAGCATGGTCGGCGGGGGCGGCACGCTCACTGGCATGAACTCGAACGTCGAGAACTACACGCCGATCTCGGCGGCGCACTCGCCGCAAGTGCTCGCGCAGATGGCGGGGGCGGCCCAGCCGGCGACGCCTGCGCAAGGACAGAAGGCGCGCATCGCGCTGGTGCTCGGCGCCGCGGTAGTAGCTGGTATCGCGGCATACGCCATCACCGCGACTCTCAGCTCCGATCCCGCGAGCTCCGCTGCAGGGACGCCGCTCACGCAGGCGCCAGCGGCGGTGACTTCGCAGGCGCCACCCGTTGCTGCGGCGCCCGCGCCGGTGCCCGCGGCCGAGACGCAACCGATGACGAAGGCGGCATCCGCTTCCGGAGCTTCTGAGGACGAATCACGAGCAGAGGGCGAGGGTGAAAAGGCGGAGGACGACAAGTCCGGCACGCGCAAGGCGCCCGTGCGCTCGTACCGCCGCTACACGCGAGTCAACGCGCCCAAGGCCGCCGCTGCTCCCGAGGAACTCGGGGCGGAGCCGGCGGGCAGCGATGAGCTGGCGAATGACAAAACCAGTCCAGCTCCCGCATCCGTCCCCGGTTTCGAAAAGAATCCGTACCTGCGCCGGTAGTTCGACTCTGGCGACGTGCGCGCCGGCTCGCCCGCCGCGAGCGAGCCAGAGCAGGGCACGCTGCGAGGGCGCACCCTTTGCGTAGGGTGCGCGCCGCGGTATGCGCTGAGCGGCACGCTGCTGAGCGTGCCCGCCCATGCTCCTCCTGATTTTCGCGCACCCCTATCCCGACCGTTCACGCGCCAATCGTGTGCTGCTCGATGCGGTGCGGGACATGCCCGGCCTGGCCGTGCGTTCGCTGTACGACTTGTACCCGGCTTTCGAGATCGACATCGCAGCGGAGCAGACCGCGCTGGCGGCGGCTCACACGATCGTGTGGCAACACCCGATGTATTGGTACTCGGTGCCCGGATTGCTGAAGCACTGGTTCGATAAGGTGCTCGCCCGTGGCTGGGCGTATGGCGAGGGGGGAACGGCGCTACAGGGCAAGCAATGCCTGTGGGTGACGACCACGGGCGGTGACGACCGAGCCTTCCACCCCGGCGGCATGCACGCGCATCCGCTTGCGGCGTTCGTGCCACCCGTCGAGCAGACCGCGCGCTTCTGCGGCATGGCATGGCTCGAACCGCTGGTCGTGCACGGGGCGCACAAGGTTTCGGCAACCGCGCTGAACGCGCAGGGGGCGGCGTACCGCCGCCGCCTCGAAGAGCTTCTGGCAGGCGAACCCAGGAGCCCGGGTGGCTGAAGCTTCGCTACTGCAGGATGCCGTCGTTTATCTGGGCGCGGCGGTGCTGTGCGTGCCGCTGGCCAGCCGTTTGAAGCTGGGTTCCGTGCTCGGTTACCTGGGCGCGGGCTGTGCAATCGGCCCTTTCGGCCTGGCGCTCGTGCGCGATCCCAAAAGCACGCTGCATTTCGCGGAAATCGGCGTGGTGCTCATGCTCTTCGTCATCGGCCTCGAGCTCGATCCGAAGCGACTCTGGAGCATGCGACGCGCCGTGTTCGGCGGCGGCGCGCTGCAGCTGTTCGCGTGTGGGTTGGCACTGGGCACGCTCTGCCTGGTGATCGGCTTGCCGTGGCAAGCTGCGCTGGTCGCTGGTTTTTCGTTGGCGCTGTCGTCCACCGCTGTCGCCGTACAGACGATGTCGGAGCGCAATTTACGACCCGCGCCGATCGGGCGTACGGCGTTCGCCATCTTGCTCTTTCAAGACATCGCCGCCATCCCACTGATCGCACTCGTGCCGATGCTCGCGCTCGCGCCGGCGGAGACGGCGAGCGGCAGCGAG
Organism: Polyangiaceae bacterium; assembly: GCA_036520475.1. GTDB lineage: Bacteria > Myxococcota_A > Polyangia > Polyangiales > Polyangiaceae > DATDJP01. Next base: position 10,245 of record DATDJP010000295.1, read on the forward strand.
CTCTGGGGTGCGCTGCGTGTACTCGGCGCCGTCGTGGCCGTATTCGTGATCGGCCGCTTCTTGACGCGTCCCGTGCTTCGCATGATTGCGCGCACCGGCCTGCGCGAAGTGTTCACCGCGTTCACGCTACTGCTCGTGCTCGGTATCGCGGATCTGATGGCGCGCGCGGGAGTGTCCATGGCGCTCGGCGCGTTCCTGGCGGGCGTGCTGCTCGCGGGTTCGGAGTACCGTCACGCACTCGAGACCGACATCGAGCCCTTCAAGGGTCTGCTCATGGGCCTGTTCTTCATCGCCGTGGGCATGAGCATCGACTTCGGGCTGATCCAGAGCCAGCCGTTGCTGGTGCTGGCTCTTTTACTGGGTTTTCAGCTGATCAAGGGCGGCGTGCTGCGTGCCATCGCCGGGCCGCTCGCCGTCGCCCCGGAGCAGCGCTGGCTGCTTGCGTTGCTGCTGGCACAGGGAGGGGAGTTCGCGTTCGTGGTCTTCGGCGTCGCCCGCTCCGCACGACTTCTGCCGGGCAACTGGGATGCGTTGCTGACGCTGGCCGTGGCGCTATCCATGGCGCTCACGCCGCTCGCTCTGCTCTTGTACGATCGGTTGCTGGTGGGCCAGACGGCGCGACAGCGCGAGGACGACGCGATCGACGAGGCGGATTCGCCGGTGATCATCGCCGGCTTTGGTCGCTTCGGGCAGATTGTCGGGCGACTTCTGTTTGCGAGCGGCATCAAGGCGACGGTCCTCGACCACGATCCCGACCAGATCGAGCTCCTGCAGCGCTTCCGCTTTCGCGTACACTATGGCGACGCGACGCGCACCGATCTGCTGCACGCGGCGGGTGCGGGCCGCGCGCGCGTGCTCGTCAATGCCATCGACGATCCGGCGACGAGCATTGCGTTGGTCGAAGCGGCGCGCGAGCATTTTCCTGGGCTTCGGATCGTGGCGAGGGCGCGCAACGTCGGCCACTATCTGGAGCTGCGCCGGCGCGGGGTCTCCGTGGTGGAGCGTGAGACGTTCGAGGCAGCCCTGATGGCGGGTCGGCGCGCGCTCGAAGTATTGGGTGTGGGTCGATACGAGGCGAAGGAGCGCGCGGATCGTTTCCGGCGCCACAACGTGGAGGTCATGGAGGCGCTCTTGACGCATTTCGACGATCAGGCGCGACGCACGCAGATCGCGATCGACGCGCGCGAGCAACTGGAACGACAATTCGAGCAGGATCGCGCGCAGCTCGAGAGCACCGACTCGCACGGTTGGCACGACAGCGCGCAAGACGAGCGCGCACCGGCGTCGCGACGCGCTCGTACGTGAGCTGAAGTTTCGCGTGGAGTCGGAGCGTGCGGGGTGTCTCTCAACCCCGCGCGCGGCGCAAGCTGGAGGGCGGAAAGCCGAACAGCCGCACGAACGCGCGCCGCATGCGCTCGATGTCGCCGAAACCGGTCTGCGTGGCGACGTCGAACATGGACGAGCTGCCGCTCTCGATGAGCGCGCGCGCGGCCTCGACGCGCAAACGTTCGACGGCCTTCGCGGGGGTCACGGAAGTCACGGCCAGGTACGCTCGCGCGAAGGTGCGCGTGCTCATTTTCATGTGCGCGGCCAGCGCTTCGACGCGCAAATCTTCTCGCAGTCGCTCACGCATCCACACGTGGAGCGCCGTGAAGCGCTCGTCCGTGCCGAGCTCGAGCAGGCGGGAATGCTGCGTTTGGCCGCCCGGGCGCTTGGCATAAACGACCAGGTAGCGCGCGACGTCACGCGCCAGATCGGGGCCGTGATCGTCCGCGATCAGGGCGAGGGCGAGGTCGATGCCCGCGCTGATGCCGGCTGACGTCCAAAATTTTCCATCGCGCACGAAGATACGATCGGCCTCGATGCGAACGCGCGGGTAGTGGTGCCGCATGTCGCGCACGCGCGACCAGTGGGTCGTCGCCGAGCGGTCGTCGAGGACTCCGGCGTGCGCGAGCAGCAGCGCGCCGGAACAGACGCTGGCGACGCGCGGGACGTGCGTCGCCGCGCGTCGGAGCAGGCGCATGAGCGCCGGGTCGCGGCGCGCCTCGTGCGTTCCGAGGCCCCCGACGACCACCAGAGTATCGACGCGCCGGAGGGAGCCAATCCGCTGTGAATCCACGGCCATGCCCGAGGACGATCTCACCAGGCCGCCGGCCATGGATGCCACGCAGAGCCGGTACGCCGAGCCGTGAAGACGCGTCGCGATCTCGAACGCCGCCATCGGACCCGTGGCGTCGAGGATCTGGAAGTCAGGGAACACCAGGAACAGGAGCGTGCGCGGCATGGACGGTCAGTTGGCTGAAATCGAGGTTTGTTTGACCTTTCAGCCAATGCTCGCATTTTGCGAAGGTGGCTGCAGCAAAGGAGACTCCCCATGACTGATTCTCTGTCTCTGGTGTTCGCGCTGTATCCGGACCTGACCCAGCTCGATTTCACGGGGCCTTACGAAGTGCTGCGACGCGTGCCCGGAGCGCGTGTGAGGGTCGCTTGCGCCGCGGGCGGCGCGATCGTCTCCGACAGCGGGCTCGTTTTCAGCGGGCTCGAACGGCTCGCGGACGTCGAAGGCTGCGATCTGATCTGCGTGCCGGGTGGGCGTGGACGCGCCGCGGCGGCGGAGGACCCCGAGTTCATGGCACAGTTGCGCCGCCTGGCAGCAGGCTCGCGCTTCGTCACCTCCGTGTGCACGGGCTCGCTGCTCTTGGGCGCCGCTGGCCTGATTCGCGGAAAACGCGCCGCCTGTCATTGGGCATGGCGCGACTTGCTCGCTGCCTTTGGCGCGCTTCCGGACGCCGGCCGCGTCGTGCGCGACGGCAACGTCATCACCGGCGGCGGCGTGACCGCCGGGATCGATTTTGCATTGACCGTGGTAGCGGAGCTCGCGAGCGCCGAGATTGCTCAGGCCATTCAGCTGTCCCTCGAGTACGACCCGGCGCCGCCTTTCGACGCGGGACGTCCGGAAAAGGCGCCACGCGGCGTGCTGGCCGCGGTCTGCGAGCGCATCGCCCGCGCGTACCCGGAGCTCCGCGACCTGAGGGCGGACCAGGCCGAGCTCGCGGTGTGAGCGCTCAGCGGGCTTCTGCGTGCGCGTCGCGATCGAGCTTGTTCGTGCGCGTCTCGCGGATGTACAGACCCCCGACGACGACGGTGAGCAGGCAAACCGCGATCGGGTAAATCAGACCCGTGTAGATGGCGTGCTCGCCGAAAGTGCTCCTGGCCCACGCCGACGCCGTTACGGCGGTGGCGATCAGCGGCAAGAACCCGCCGAACCAGCCATTGCCGAGGTGATAGGGGAGCGACATGGACGTGTAGCGGATGCGCGTGGGAAACAGCTCCACGAGGAACGCGGCGATCGGGCCGTACACCATGCACACGTAGATCATCTGCAGCGTCAACAGCAGCACCATCGGCACGTAGGCCACGGTGTCCGCGCTCGCCTGCGGCAAGCCGTGCGGGTTCGCGAAGTGCTTCATGCCCATGTAGATGGGAACGTAGGTCAGCGCCCCGAGTAGGCAGCCGGTCAGCATGATCTTCTTGCGTCCAATACGATCGGACAGCCAGCCGAAGAAGACGAACAGGGGCGTGCCGAGCGCGAGCGCTATCGACACCAGCACGTAAGAAGTCTGCCAGTCGAGTTTCAGCGTCGCTTGCAGGAACGTCAGCGCGTAAAATTGGCCTGTGTACCAGACCACGCCCTGTCCGGCGGTGGCCCCGAACAAGGCAATAGCCACGTAACGCAGGTTGACGGGGTTGGTGAAGCTTTCCTTGAGAGGGTTCGTGGCGGTCTGCCCCGCGCGTTTGATGCGCATGAACAGAGGCGACTCGGCCATACGCACCCGGATGTAGATGGAGACCGCGAGCAGCACGAACGAAAGCAGAAACGGCACGCGCCATCCCCAATTTCGGAAGGCCTCCTCGCCGAGCAGGAGGCGCGTCGTGCCAATCACGCCCATGCTGACGAAGAATCCGAGAGTCGCGGTGGTCTGGATGAAGCTCGTGTAGTAGCCGCGGCGTTCGTCCGGTACGTGCTCGGCCACGTAAGTCGCGGCTCCGCCGTACTCGCCGCCCAGCGCGAGTCCCTGCAGCAGGCGCAAAAGTACGAGCAGTACCGTCGCCAAGAGGCCCCAGTTTTCGTACGTCGGCAAAAGGCCGATCAGGGCCGTACTGAGCCCCATGGCCACCATCGTGACCAGAAAGGTATACTTGCGGCCGACGCGGTCGCCGAGGTGGCCGAATACGATCGCCCCGAGCGGTCGCACGCCGAAGCCGGCGCCGAACGTGGCGAGGCTCGCGAGCAGCTGGGCGGTGTCGTTGCCGGACGGGAAGAAGAGGCTGCCGAAGAACACCGCCAGGCTGCCGTAGAGGTAGAAATCGTACCACTCGAACAACGTCCCGAGCGACGCTGCCACCAGCACTTTGCGCAGCGCGCTCGGATGCAAGCTCTCGGTCGGCTCGAGCGCGGAGACGGGGACGGGCGTCGTGGTCATCGAGGGAAATGCGTCGGGTCAACGAGCCGGGGGGTGAGCTCCAGCGGTTGTCCGAGGTGGGTCCGGTTTTGGGCGCCCGGCATGCTACGGCGCACGCGCTCTCGAAATCACGCTAAACCTCGGTCAGCCCGCGCCGGCTACTGACCGGATTGGCAGACCCGAACCTTCGTGGTACACGCCGCGGCGGCTCGGCCATCCCCGGCCGAGGGCGCAGAGCGCGTTCGACTCTGCCAGAACCACCGCCTGAGGAACCACCGAGATGGTACAGACGAATCCTCCCATCGGCTCCGCTGTCATTAAAGGCAAGATCACCCAGGTCATTGGTCCCGTCGTGGACGTGGAGTTCAGCACCGGCAAACTGCCGAGGATCCTGAACGCCCTGACGGTTTCCAACCCGAATATTTCGGCGGAGAAGGAAAACCTCGTGCTCGAGGTCGCCCAGCATCTGGGCGAGTCCGTGGTCCGCGCCGTCGCGATGGATGCCACGGAAGGTCTGGTGCGCGGCGCCGAGGTGACCGATACCGGAAACCCGATCATGATGCCGGTCGGCCCGGAAACGCTCGGCCGCATCATGAACGTGATCGGTCGGCCCGTGGACGAGGCTGGTCCGGTGAACGCAAAGCGCCGCGCCCCGATTCATCGGGCTGCGCCGCTGTTCGTCGAGCAGAGCACGACCGTCGAGATCTTCGAAACGGGCATCAAGGTCGTGGACCTCCTCGCTCCCTACCGCAAGGGCGGCAAGATCGGGCTGTTCGGTGGAGCCGGCGTCGGCAAGACCGTGCTCATCATGGAGCTCATCAACAACGTCGCCAAAGCGCACGGTGGTGTGAGCTGCTTTGCCGGAGTGGGTGAGCGCACGCGCGAGGGCAACGACCTCTATCTCGAAATGGCGGAGTCGAAGCTCGAATCAGGCGAGACCGTGCTCAGCAAGACGGCCCTGGTTTACGGCCAGATGAACGAGCCGCCGGGCGCCCGCGCCCGCGTCGCGCTGTCGGCGCTCACTGCCGCCGAGTACTTCCGCGACGAAGAAGGCCAGGACGTGCTCCTGTTCGTCGACAACATCTTCCGCTTCACGCAGGCGGGCAGCGAGGTGTCTGCGCTCCTCGGCCGCATGCCGAGCGCCGTGGGTTACCAGCCGACTCTGGCGACGGAGATGGGCGCGCTCCAGGAGCGCATCACCTCGACCACGAAGGGCAGCATCACCAGCGTGCAGGCGATTTACGTGCCCGCCGACGACTTGACGGACCCCGCACCGGCCACTGCGTTCGCGCACTTGGACGCGACCACGGTGTTGTCGCGCGCCATTGCCGAGCTCGGCATCTATCCCGCCGTGGACCCCCTCGACTCCACGAGCACCATGCTCGACCCACAGATCGTCGGCGAGGAGCACTACGCTATCGCGCGCGGCGTGCAGCAGACGCTGCAGCGCTACAAGGATCTGCAGGACATCATCGCCATCCTTGGCATGGACGAGCTCAGCGAAGACGACCGCGCCGTCGTGGCTCGTGCTCGCAAGATCCAGCGGTTCCTGTCGCAGCCGTTCTTCGTGGCCGCGCAGTTCACGGGTCTGACCGGCAAGTATGTGCCGCTCAAGGAAACGATCGCCGGCTTCAAGGAGATCCTGTCGGGCGCGCTCGACGACCTGCCGGAGCAGGCGTTTTACCTGCAGGGCAACATCGAAGACGTCAAAGCCAAGGCTCAGCAGATGAAGGGTCAGGCCGCCTGAGCCCATGGCACGCATCGCGCTCGAGATCGTTACTCCCGATGGGATCAAGCTGAGCGAGTCCGTGGACGAGCTCACCGCGCCCAGCGTCGAAGGAGAGTTCGGCGTGCTGCCCGGACACATTCCACTGCTCGCCGCGCTCAAGACGGGCATCATCAGCTACCGCGTCAATGGGGACGTGACCCGCGTCGCGGTAGGACCGGGCTTCGTCGAGGTGACCGACGACAAGGCTCTGGTGCTCACGGATAACTTCATCACCAAGCCCGAGGTCGACCCCGTGCGCGCTCGCCTGGATCTCAAAGAGGCGGACGAAGCGCTGGAGCAGTTCACCGGTGACATGAAAACCCCGGAGTACGCCGCGCTCGTGCGCAAGGAACTGTGGGCCGCCGCTCAGCTCGAGCTCTACGGCGATCCCCCGCCGCCCACGATGCGCGTCGCGCACGAGTTCCAGCTCGTATCTCGCGACAGTCTCTCTCCCGCTCCCGACGAGGGTGCCAACGTGTCGGAAGCCTCCGCCCACGGCGACCACCCCCGCGTCAGTCACTGACACGCGTCGCCCGCGCTGCGCCCAAACCGTTTTGGGCGCTACTGGTCGCCCCACTCGTGGCTCTCGTCGTCTCCTGGCGCGCATCCGGTCGGTGTGTACCGCCTGTGGCGCGATCTCGGCTACGCCATCGGCGCGTTGCTCGCTGGCGTCATCGCTATGCGAGCCTGGAGTGAGGCTCGCGCTCTCCCTGCGCTACGGCTTCATCTTGGGGTCGCCGCCGTTGACCATGTCGGAGATGATGCCCGGGTCCTTGCCATTCTCCGCCACGATGATTCCCAACAGATGGCCGCCCGCGAAGACCACGAAGAACCACATCGTGAGCTCGTGAATCTCTTTGACCGAGCCCACGAGGCCCTTCGAGATACCCAATTCCGCGCTGAAGACCATCGTGAGGCCAGTGGCCACCATCAGCATCGTCGCCAGGTAGAAGACCGCGTAGCCGGACTTCACCAGCGAATAGTGAAGCGCTTCGCCTCGCTCCTGAGCTGGCAGTGTCTTCAGGCGCAGAGCCACCTTCAGCGCAGCGACGCCCGGGATTCGCTTCTCGATGAGCAGTGCAATAGCCATGCGCCCAATCAGGAGCGCGCCCAGAATGACCCCCAGGCGGATATGCCACTCCCAGAGCGGATCGCGGATCGCCACGGCGATTTCCTTGGCGAGCTCGGGTGTGATGTCCACTCCTGTCTGCTGCAAGCGCGACTCGATGAGTGCCGCGTTCGTGCGCCAGCTCAGAAAGGTCTTTCTCAGCAGGACCGTTGCCAACAGCGCCAGGATCACGGTCGCGTCAAGCCAATGCCACAGCCGCAAACTCTTCGGCTGATATGTGCGGAACTGGGGCATGAGGTGTTGCAGGATACTGCACATCGATCGCGCCGACCTCTCGGATTCGCACTGTCCCGCGGCGAACGCGGGGGCCATTCGTCGCGTGCCATCATATCTTCGGGGCACCGGCTCTCGGAAGCGCTCCCCGCGCTGCGCCCAAACCGTTTCGGGCGCTACTGGTCGCCCCACTCGCCCGGTGGGTTCGTGCGCGGCGCGAACTCGGTTCGTCCGCCGAGCTCACGGTATTGGTGAAGCGCCCAGCGGACCGAGGGAAACGCGATCTCGTCCCACGGGATGTCCTCCCAAGCGACGAGCGCGACCTCGAGCGACTCCGGGCCGGCGGCGGCGTAGCCGCGTTCGAGGCGCGCCAGGTAGATGAGCTGCACCTGGCTGATGCGGGGGATGCTGTAGACCGCGAGCAGCGCGTAAATGTCGATCTCGGCGCAGGCTTCTTCTTTGGCTTCGCGGCGCGCGCCGTCCACCGTCGTCTCGCCGAGCTCGAGGAAGCCGGCAGGCAGCGTCCAGTACCCCCGCCGAGGCTCGATAGAGCGGCGGCAGAGCAGGATCTTGTCCTCGTGGGTGCACAGTGAGCCGACCACGACCTTGGGGTTTTCGTAGTGAATGAACCCGCAATCCTCGCAGACGAGGCGCGGACGATTGTCTCCTTCGGGGATGACGCGCAGGTTCGGGCCTTTGCGCTCGGGTTCATTGGGCATTGCCCGCTAATTTTCGCGCCGCTGGCCCCCGGCGGACAAGCCCCAATGCCACTTTATTGTATAAGCCGGTATCGAACTTCTAACGTGTGAACCCATTTCAGCGACGGAGCAGCAGCTGAGCGACGCGCGACGAGCTCATGAAAACGCCAAAGTGCTCCTGCAGCGGCACGGGCTTCGGGCGAAGAAGCATTTCGGTCAGAATTTCTTGATGGACGCGGAGCTCGCGACGCGCATCGCCGAGCTTCTGACGACGCCGGAGCGTGGCACCGTCGTCGAGATCGGGGCGGGCACCGGCGCGCTCACCGCGCGGCTCCTCGAACGCGCGGCGCGGGTCATTGCCATCGAGCGGGATCGGGATTTGCTGCCCGTGTTGCGCGCCGAGCTGGCCGATGCGCTCGACAGCGGAGCGCTCGAGTTGCTCGAAACTGACGCGAAGAGCTGTGATTGGGCGTCGCTGCTAGCAACTCAGCCGCGCCCGCACGTGGTCGGTGGCAACTTGCCGTATCAGATCACGGGGCCGCTGCTCAGAAGCGTCGGGCTTGCGGCGCCCGTGCTCGACCGCGTCGTGTTCCTCGTGCAGCTCGAGGTCGCTGACCGGCTGGTTGCCCAGCCGCTCACGGATGCCTACGGCGCGCTGAGCGTGTTTGCGCAGAACGCGTTCGAGGCGCAGCGCGCGTTCGTGGTGCGGCGGGGGGCGTTCTACCCGCAACCTGGCGTGGACTCGGCGGTGGTCGTGCTCGTGCCGCGTGAAGCGGGGGAGAGCCCGGAGTCCGAGGAATTCCGAGCGCTCGTGCGCGCGGCCTTTGCTCAACGCAGAAAGACGCTGCGCAACGCCTGGCACGGGGTACTGAGTACGGACGCCACCGGGCTCGAACGTGCGGCGCGCGACGCGGGGATCGACTTGTCTCTGCGTGGCGAAGCGCTGTCGGTCGCCGCCTTTGCGCGTATGGCGAGAGCGCTGACGTCATGAAGCGCCTCTGGCTCTCGATGCTCGTCGTGCTCGCGGGCTGCCAGCAGCGAGCGCGCGAAGGCAGCGTGGAACGGGCACAGTTCGGGATCTTTTTCGGCGGACAGGTGCAGGAACGCGAACAGATCCCGTTCGAACCCAGCCGCGCGCGTCAGGTGCAAGGTTTTCGTCTGGAGTTCCGCGCGCCGCTCGAACGCGATCTCGCGATCGAATGGGAGATTAACCGTCCTCGGACGTCTCGGAAGCGGGCCGGCAATGCGGCGGCTTCGGCCGAACGGTTGGTGCAGCTCGATCAGGCGCAGGCGCGCGCGGGACAGACGCGCTTCGAGCAGGTCCTGGCGTTCAAGCCGGGTGATCCGCTCGGCGTGTGGAACCTCCGCGTGGTGGCGGACGGTCAGCTGGTCATGGACCGGCGCTTTCTGGTCTACGACGAGGAAGAGCGCGTGCGCGCCGCGCGCGACGCCGGAGCGGCGCCGGGGGCGCGTTGAGCAGCTACCAGCGGTAGGGATTGCGCGCCGCGATGCGCTCGACGCCACGCTGAGGCTGCTCTGCGCTCTGCTCGCCGGGGCCGATGTCATTGAGCAGCTGTGGATACGGGTTTCGTGGCAGCGACTCGCCGACGGGACCACGCCACTGCCGGTAGGGGTTGGCGGGCAAGATACCGTCGCGGACGGCCTGCGACTCCAGCGGGGCGGCCAGCGCCTGCGCGGTGAGCTGAGCCAGCTTGTCTATGACGCTGGCGCACGTGCCGACCGCGACGACGCTGGTCGACGCCGCGCCGTCAGCTCGCGTGATGCGAGCCTCGCCGGCGAGCTCCGCACCGACGCGCACGATGTCCACCTGCACCGAGGCGAGCTGTCTGCCGTCGTGCGCGCTGCGTGGCGTTCGCGAGAGCAGACGCGAGACGAACTCCTGTTCACCGGCGCAATCCGCCGGCGCCGTGAACTGCACGCCAATGGGCGCAGCGGCAGACGCGGACGGGCTCGCGTCGCTCGTGGATGGAACGGCGCCCACCGGTGCGTTGAGCGCGTGTGCGAGCGCAGCACCGCTCGTGACGGCTAGCGCCAGAGCGGGGATCGACCAAGCCTTCAGGTGATTCGCAACCATGATCCAAACTCCCGATCGAGAGTTTACACCTGGCGTTTGCAGGGCGTCGACTTTCCGGCGTGTAGCGCAGTGCCCGCGCCGTACCTACATCGCGCCCGCGCAACAGGAGCGGACTATTCCGGATCGCGGTCGTTGCCTTTGCGCGGCCGCGGGATGCCGTACGCATCCAGCCGGTAAATCAAGGCGCGTCGGGATAGTCCCAATAATTTCGCGGCGCCCGCTTGCGTGCCGGCCTGCTGCAACGCTTCCAGAATGCGATCGCGCTCCGCGCGCGCGAGCTCCGCGCGCAGCTGCTCCGTCCGGCGCGAGGCGCGCAGCCGCGTGCCCCGACTCGACCGTGGCGCGCGATCCCCCAGCAAGCCGTCGGGCATGGTGGTGCGAGGTGCGCGAGCGCGGAGCGGCTCGTGCTCGCGCGGGCTGTCCGGGTGTCTCGGGCTGTCTGCGGCGCGCAGGAGCTCGGAATTTCGCAGGCTGTCAGGCGCTGCTTCGAGCATGAACGGGCTGTCGTGTCCGGCACTCGGCTCCGCGCCGTCGAGCTGCAGGGCGGAGGGTTCGATCGCGGCGCCATGGGTCAGGAGCACGGAGCGCTCCACGACGTGCTTGAGCTCGCGCACGTTTCCGGGCCAGCGGTAGCGCTGCAACGTCGACTTGGCGTCCTCGGAAAATGCCGGAGGCGCGCTCGACAAGCGGCTGGCGAAGCGCCCCGCGAACAGCTCCGCGAGCGGCATGATGTCCCCCGGCCGCTCGCGCAGCGGAGGGACCACGACCGAGACGCCGTTCAGGCGATAATAGAGATCGGCGCGGAAACGCCCGCGTTGAATCATCGACCGCAGATCGCGGTTGGTCGCGGAGATCACCCGTACATCGACCTGTTTCGAGCGATTGGCGCCGACCCGCGTCACCTCGCCGCTTTCGAGTACGCGCAGCAGCTTGGCCTGCGTGGTCGGAGAGAGCTCCCCGACTTCGTCCAGAAAGATGGTGCCGCCGTCGGCCGCTTCGAACAGGCCGAGCTTCATCGCGTGCGCGCCGGTGAACGCGCCGCGTTCGTGTCCGAACAGCTCGCTGGCCAGAATGCCTTCGGCGAGCGCCGCGCAGTTCACGCGCAGCAAGGGTCGCTCGCGACGCGCCGAGTGATTGTGCAAGCTCTCCGCGAGCAGCTCCTTGCCGACGCCCGTTTCGCCGAAGATCAGCACGGGCATCATGCTCTGGGCGACGAGCTTCACGTGCTCGTACAGGTCGTGCATCTTGCGGTCGCGCAGCACCATGCCGTCCGAGACCCCGGGGTCGTCCGTGACGCTGATTTTCTTGGAGTTGGCCTCGGTCGATGCGGCACGCGGATCGGCGGCGAGCACGCCTTGTCGCAAGAAAATGCTCACGTTTCCAATGGCGATCACGCTCCCGATGCCGAGCGGGACGCGCTGCTGCGGCTCGATGCGCAAGCCCTGCACCAGCGTGCCATTGCTGCTCTGCAGGTCTTCGACCTCCGGCGGGTCGCCGCCGTAAATCAACGCGTGCTCGCGGGAAACGGAGGGGTGGTCGATTACCAGGTCGTTGCTGTCGCGCCGCCCGATCTTGAGCTTTTGCTCGCGGCGCAGCGGGATCGATCGGAAGCCCTTGTCGCTCACGGCCAGCAGCGTGTAGCCCTCGCTGCCGGTCGCCGTGGGCTCCATGCCAACCGAGGGGCTGGTCTTCGACGCGGGGCGCAAAGTGTCCGTCATGGAGCCGCTTGTACGAAGCAGGCTGGCAGCCTAACGCTGTACGGGAACTTTCGCACTCGCTCGCCCTTTTGCCCGAGCACTCGGGACGCGGCAAGATGCTAAAGTCCCGGTACTTCAGGGCGAGTGTCTTCACTTTTCGCGCGTGAAGGGCAGGAACCAACATGAATCCGCGGCGCTTTTGCTTCGTACTTCTTTCGTTGTGTATGGCGGCCGGGCTCGGCACCGGCTGCGGTGATGACGACGGAAATGAGGCCGGAGGCGGCAGGGGAGGCGGAGCGGGGACGGGCGGCAAGGCTGGCACCGGCGGAAATGGCGGCAGTTCCGGCGACGCAAGCAGTGACGCGGCTTCGGACACCGGCCCCGAGGTGGACGCTGGCGATGCCAGACTCCCGATCCGACAGTGCGTCGAACGCTGTACGAGCAACGAGGATTGTCGCATTCCGGGCCAAGAAACCTCGCTCGTGGATTGCAGCGAGCGCGGGCGCTGCGAGTTGCCCGTGCCGATCTGCACGAAGCGGTCGGACTGTTTCGGGGTCGCCAGCAATTGGTTCGTGCCCTGTGACGCCGCCGAGCCGTGTGCGGGAGGCACGGCATGCGTGGACATCGGCCAGCCCCGAGGGGTGTGCGCGCCGCTGCCGGGGGACGGGGGCTGCTCCCTGATTTTTCACCCGATTGCGATGCCAGCGTTCGATCGCGACGCCGGCAGCGTGCAGGTTTGCGGCGACGACGCCGACTGGGATTGCGACGAAGGCGCGTGTTATCGGCGCATTTGCACCACCAGCGACCAGTGCACGGCGCCACGGAGCTTCTGCGTCGTGGAAAAAGGTATCTGTGGCTGCGCGGGCGATCACGAGTGCTCGGCGGTCGAGGGCGGAGCGAAGTGCAACCTGACGACTCGGCGCTGCGGATGCGTGACCGACGCCGACTGCTCCGGCGTAACCAACGCCGATCGTTGTATCGATGGTGTCTGCGGCTGCTCCGGGGCCGCCGCCTGCACGGCAAAGGCGTTTTCGGGCACGACAGTGTCGTGCGAATGATCGAGCTGCGCGGCTCGCGTTTGCTGAGCCGGCGTTAATGCTGAATATTCGCGCCGCTGCTCGCTTGGCGGCGCTCGAGCGCGGGCAGCCTGTCGGCCGAGGGGTCGGTGGACCGACCCGCTCTGGAGGCGGCGTGTCGAGCAGTGCGGGAAAGCCGGGGCTGCGCCCGGCGTGATATATGGAAACGGTTGTGGTTCAGACGGGCGACGTCCTAGCCGGCAAGTACCGCGTCGAGCGCGTGCTCGGTAAGGGCGGGATGGGGTTCGTAGTTGCTGCCATTCACACGCAGCTCGACGAGCGCGTGGCCGTCAAGTTCCTGATGCCGGAGCTCTGCCAGCAAGAGGAGCCCGTCGCGCGCTTCCTGCGTGAGGCCAGAGCCGCCGTGCGAATTCGCAGCGAGCACGTCGCGCGCGTGCTCGACGTGGGTGTGCTCGATGACGGCGCGCCGTACATGGTGATGGAGTATCTCGACGGCCAGGATCTGTCGGCGGAGCTCGATCGGCGCATGCAGCTCGGCGTACACGAGGCCGTGGACTACGTGCTGCAGGCCTGTGAAGCGATCGCCGAGGCGCACGCGCGCGGCATCGTGCACCGGGATCTGAAGCCCGCCAATTTGTTCCTGTCGCGGCGTCCTGATGGCTCGCCTTTGGTCAAGGTGCTCGACTTCGGGATTTCGAAGGCGATCGTCAGCGATGCAGAAGCGCCCGCCAGTCTGACTGCCACGCAGTCGCTGCTCGGTTCGCCGCACTACATGTCGCCGGAGCAGGTGCGCAAACCGAAGATGGTCGACGCGCGCACGGACATCTGGTCCTTGGGCGTCATCTTGTACGAGCTGCTCACCGGTTCGCTGCCGTTCAGCGCGGAGAACGCCATGTCGGTGCTCGCGGCGGTGGTCAGTGATCCGACGCCGCGCCTCCGCGAAACGCGGCCCGACATCCCCGAAGGGCTCGAAGCCATCGTGATGCGGTGTTTGAGCAAGGAGCCCGCGCAGCGCTATGCCGACGTCGCAGAGTTCGCGGAGGCGCTGGCGCCCTTCGCGCCGCCGAGCGCGGTGCCATCCATCAAGCGCATCTCGGGCGTGCTGAGGGGCGGTTTGGAGGTGTCCACGCCGCCGCGCGCCAGCGGCTCATCCGCGCAGAGCGCGCTGCCCGAACCGGCGAAGGAACAGCAAACGTTGGTCTCCGAATCGGGGCCGCGGGGCATCTCCACCGATCCCACGCTGCGTGCCGACTTCGCACCGCGCGCGGACTCCAGTCGTGGGCAGCTGCGCTCGGGGGAAACGGCCTCCCAATGGGAACATTCCAAGACACCGCCGGAGCGCAAAGCGAAGCGCGGCCCCGCGCTCCTGTTCGTCGGGCTCGGCTTGCTGAGCACCCTGGCGATCACGGGTTACGTGCTCACGCAGCTGCGTCCGTCAGCGCTCCCCAGCGAGACGATCGACTCCGGACCTGGCGCATCCGGCTTGACGGCGCCCACCGGCAGCGCGCCTCCGCAAGTGGCGCCCGCCCCGGAGGCCGCATCCTCGATCGAGCCGGCGCCGGAGGCCGCCCTGGGCGCGGACGCGTCACCGCCGGCAGCTCCAGCGCCCCCGCGGTCTGTCGTGGCGCACCCCGTGAAGCCATCGGTGCACCGCGTCGCCAAGCCCCCGACGAGCCCGAATACCCGTGCCGTAGAGACCAAGCCGCCGCCAGCGGCTTCGGCCACCGCTCCTCCATCAGCAGAAGCCCGGCCTGTCGATCCGCTAGAAGGCCGCCGCTGAACCGTCGATTCTCTTCAGAGGTCGCCGAAAAGCCATAGCCCCGCCGCACCGGGCGCCACCAACGGCGCAAGGCGCGGCAGCGCGCTGCTGCGCCGCGTACGGAGCGCACTGCTTGCGGGTTGCTCTGGCCGCGAGAAGTAGAGACCCGCCGTGATGCCAGCGCCGACGACCGCTGCGGCGGTCAACGCCGTGCTGACGAGCGCCATCGACTGTGCGCGGTCGCGCAGGTCCTCTACCTCCGCCTTGGACACGTCCCGATCCATGTTCGCGTTCGCGTCGTCGAAGTCGGATTTGCGCTGCAGGTACACGACGCCCGTGACGGCAGACCCGGCGGCGAGCGCCAGCGTGGCGCCAGCGGCGAGGTAGATTGGAGCGGTCAGGGGTCGTTCCCGCGCCAGCTCGTCGCCGCCGCTGAGCGTGGCGCTGCCGTCAGCTCCCGTGCTCGGCGTAGCTGCCGAGTCGGGCGGCGCGTCTTCGAGCGGCGGAACGGTGGCAGTGTGCGTGGCGGCGTCTTTTCCGATCACGAGCTGCTCGGACCAGCGCTTCTTGCCCGGTGCAGTCGCTTCGATGCGGTACGTCCCCGGATCGACCGGAGTGGGCACGCCGCGCGAGGCCGAGCCGAACAGCGCGCCATTGAGACGCACCTCGAGCCCCGGAGCGTCCGCGCCGGGGCCGACCACGACCGTCAAACGCGACAGCTTCGGTTCGAGCAGCGTGATGCGTTGCTCGGCGAAATTGACGCGATCGGCGCGCCCGTCGCGGCGCGCCGCCACCGCGGCCTCGGTGTACGCGAGCCACGCGCTCGCCAACCTGCCGACGGTCTCGTAACACGCGGCCAAATTGAGCAACGTGCCGGTGGCGGGATCGAGGCGTTGACTCTCGGCGAACTTCGGACAGGCCTCGGCAGCCTTGCCTTGCGCCATCAAATCGCGGCCCTGGCGGTACAGCGTTTCGGCGAACGCCGCGCCCGTGCTCGATTGCGCCAGCGCGGCGCCGCTCGCGACGGT
>DATDJP010000296.1:0-30349 GCA_036520475.1 Polyangiaceae bacterium
CCTGAGGCCGAGCGCGTCGACGCAGCGTCGAGCGCCAAGCTGCCGGCGGAAGCCGGCGCGCCGGAGGCCGCTTCGCGCTCTCAGTTTGCCGGGACCTACGCGGGCAAGGATCGCGCGGTCATCCGCATGTCCGGAAAACCCGAGCAGACCGAGGACGACCCGAAGGCGCGCATCTCCGTTGCCGAACGGGGCAGCGACGCCATCGCCATCACCTTGATCAGCACCTCCGACGGCAAGCCAATTTGCACGCTGAACGCGCGCCGGGAGGGAGATCGCGCCGAGGTCGCTCCGGGCCAGCCGTGTTTCGCCAGCGGCCCCGAAGCCAGCTCGATGGTGAAGCGCGGGTCTGCGACGCTCGCTGGCAAGCGCCTCACCGTCGATCTGCTGATCGAGATGCGAGTGTCGATGGGCGGAAAAGACGGAGCTGGATCGATCGACTATCACTTCGAGGGGACCCGAGAGTGACGCGGATCGACTGGGACGACCTCCGGTACTTCCTCGCGGTACATCGCGCCGGGACGCTCGCCGGCGCAGCCGCGGAGCTCCGCATCAACGCTACCACCGTGGGACGGCGCCTGAGCGCGCTCGAGGAGCAGGTTCATACCCGTCTCTTCGACCGGACACCCGACGGCTACGTGCTCACGCCCGCCGGGCTCGACTTGTTGCCGCGCGCGGAACGCATGGAGAGCGAGGCGCTTGCCGTCGAACGCGAGGTCAGCGGAGCCGATCAACGGCCGTCGGGGCTGGTGCGTGTGAGTGTCACGGAGATGTTGGCGACGCGTTTTCTGGTGCCGCACCTGCCGCGCTTCAACGAGCGCTATCCGGAGATCCTGATCGACCTCAATTGCACGACGCGCTCGGTGAACCTCGGCCGGCGCGAAGCGGACATCGCGCTCCGCCTGGCGCGCCCGCACGAAGAGAACGTCGTCACGCGCAAGCTCGCCAGCATCCATCTCTCGCTGTACGCCTCCGCGAGCTACCTGGCCGCGCACGGCATGCCCGAAGACGCTGAACGCAGCCTCCGGGGCCACCAGACGATCCTGTTCGCGAGCTCGCGCGCGTTCTCGCTCGAGAATGCCTGGCTCGAAGCGCGGCTGGACGGCGCGCGCATCGTATTGCGCTCGGACAGCGTGAGCTCGATCTACTCGGCCACCGTCGCGGGCCTCGGGATCGCCTTGCTACCGAGCGCCGCGGCAGAGACGGACGGCTCCCTCACGCGCATCATCACCGAGACGTCACCGGAGCCGCGCGTGGTCTGGCAAACCGTGCACGCCGATCTGCAGCGGAGCGCGCGCATCCGCGCGGTGCTCGACTTCTTTTCCGGGATCATCGCGCCGAGCGTGTGACCGGCTCAGAGCGGCGCTGGACCCGGAAATTCGCTGGTCGCCCCTTTGGAGCGCGAGGCGTGGCGCTCGAGCATCGCCTGCGCCTGCCGGAGCTCGAACGGTTTCGCGAGGTGCCGATCCGAAAAGCGATCGAGGAAGGCGCGCCCTTCCGACGTGAACACGCCGCCCGACATGAACACGACGCGCTCGGCCATGCGGGGCGCCATCGCGCAGAGCCGCTCGTGGAATTCCATGCCCGTCATCTCCGGCATCATGAGATCGCAGAAGACGACGTCGAATTTCGCCCCCGACGCGATGGTCTCGAGGGCGTCGCGCGCCGAGCTCGTGACGCTCACCTGGTGCTGGGCTTCGAAGGCGCGCCGCAAAATCCGCCGGATCATCGGCTCGTCGTCCACGACCAGGACGCGCAGCGCGCCGCGGATCACGAAGCTCGGCCACACCGAGTGCGGCTGCATCTCACGCGCGGAAGATGCGGGCAGCGTGACAGAGAACGTCGTGCCGCGACCGAGCTCGCTCTTGACCGTGATGCTCCCGCCGAGCGCGCCGATGATCCCCTTGCAGATCGACAGCCCGAGACCGCTACCGACCCCGATGGGTTTGGTCGTAAATAGCGGATCGAAGATGCGCTCGATCACGGCCGGAGCGATGCCCGATCCGTTGTCGGAGATCTCCACCATCACGTGCGGACCGGCGTTGCGCGTCCGGATGCGGATCTGATTGCGCTCGGGGCGCGGCTCGGGAAACGCCTGAGCGGCGTTGACGATCAGGTTCAGAAATACCTGTCCCAGACGCACGTCGTTCGCATCCACCAGCGGGATGATGCGATAGTCCTTGATCACCGTGGCGCGATTTTTCAGCTCGTTCACTGCCAGTTTCAGCGCTGAATCGAGCACGTGGCTGACGTCCAGCGGAGCGCGCTTTTCGTCGTTCAAATGGGTGAAATTCCGCAGCTCCCGCACGATGTGTCGAATGCGTGCTGCGGCTTCACGCGCGTCGCGCAGCGCCTCGCGGTCAGCGGAGTCGATCGGCTCCCCTGTGCAAACCCGCGCATCGAGCAGCTCCAAATTGCCGACCAACGCCGCCAGCGGGTTGTTGATCTCGTGCGCGATGCTGGCCGTGAGCGTGCCGACCGTCGCCATGCGGTCCGCCGCTCTTAACTGCGCTTGCATCCGGCGCCGCTCCGTCACGTCGCGCGCGGTAATCAGGATGGACGGCTGGCCGCCGAACGGCACGCGCGCCATCGCGACTTGCGCGGTGACCTCGCTGCCGTCACGCCGGCACAGGGCGTACTCCATCACGGCGGGTGGCTCCCCGGAGCTCTGCACCTGATCGAGCCGGGTCACGAGCAGAGTGCGCTCGCTCGGACGGAACAGTTCGAGCACCGAAGCGCCAAGCAGTTGCGTAGGATCGCTGCACCCCAGGTAGGCGATCATCGTCCCGTTGACGTAGGTCACGCGGCCGTCGGTCTGCACCGCGATGGCGTCTGCGGAGCACTCGATGAGCGCCCGAAATCCCGCTTCCGAACGCGCCAGGCGTTCCTCGGCAAGCCGCCGGGACGCGTGATCCGACGCCAGCACCTGCTCGAAGAGATGGCTCTCGGTCACGTCCGTGGCGACTCCCAACGTGCCCACACAACGGCCGCGCCGGTCGTGCAAGGGCGTGTAACGAATGTCGAACCACAGCTCTCCGAGCTTCCGCGTCGCCGATACTTCGCTGCCCGCCAGTGCCTGGGCGACGTCGTCCAGCACGTCGGGAAATGGGGCGAACAGCTCGTGGACGGCGCCGCCCACCACCTCTGCCGGGTGAAGGCCGAGCCGCTCGAGCCCCACGCCCGAGACGTCCGTGAACGTCCCCTCGGCATCGATGGCGAACACCAGCAGCGGCGCCAACCGCAAGACCGCGTTCAGCTGCAGCTCGGCGTCTGGCAGCAGCGAGTCGCCGGCATGAACCTTTCTCGACGATCGTCCCGAGACGGGAAAATCCGAGCCGTCGGCCGGCACGGGAGCTCGTCGATTCGCACGCACCGATCCCTGAACGACTCAATCCGGCGAACCTTTAAGTCGCGCGCTACGATGTCGCGCTCACGCCGGCCAGAGGCCGCGCTTTTGCAGGCTTTTTGCGAGCTGCGGCTCGATCCGCGCGCGGAGCGCCGGGTTCGCGTAGCCCACCCAGGAGACGTTCGTGGACACGTCGAGCGGCACGTCGAGCGCTCGGCCATAGCCGTCCGTGATCACGACGCCGGCCTCCGTGGCGATGAGCGCCGTGCAGATGTCGTACGGATGGCAGCACAAGCCGAGCGGCAGTCCGCGCGCCGTCAGCACGCCTTGCAGGAGCGGGCGCAGGTCAGCCACGAAGCGATCGTGGCCGGCCATGAGCTCGTAGAGCTGGCCACCCGTGCACGGATACTGATCTTCGAAGCACAGCGCACGGCCATCGGGCGGCGGGCCCAGCACGGCCTCCATCACCTCGTCATCGATGGCGGCGAGCTCCGCGCGAACGCCGGGAAAGAAACGCACGACCGTCGCAAACGCGTGCTCGAGGTCCGCGCTCTGGCTCGGCGCGAGCTCGAGCGGCGCCGTCACGTCGCGCACGCGATCGTAGCGCCGCGCCGATACGCCCTGACCTCGCACGGCCCATAGCTGATCGCAGAGGTGCTGTTTTACGAGTGGGATCTCCGTTTGCACCGCGAGCTCGACGTGCGACAGGCGGGTGCCTGCGCCATGATTCGGCGCGACCGCGCTCAGCACCCAGGCACTGCGCTTCTGATACATCAGACTGCGTGTGCCATCGATGGGGTCCACGATCAGCACGTACTGGGCGCGCGCTGCATCCAGGCTGCTCGGAAGCGCGCGGCGGCCGCCCTTTAGCCCCTCCGCCACGAGCACCACACCGCCGAGCGCTGCGGCCCTGGGCTCCAGAAACGCCACGAGCTCATCCTCGCTGACCTTGTCGATGCGATAGATGGTGTCGCCGCCCTCGTCTCCGACGACCTCTGCGAGGCGGTGTGTCGGGCTCTGCTCGCAGGCAGAGACCACCCGGCGACGAATCACGGCGTGCAACTCGCACAGCAGCTCGAGCCACTTTTCCGCCGTGCGCGCGTTCACACCGCCGCTTTACCATCACTTCGACGGGCGGGGCTACGCGGGTAGCTGCTCGGCCGGCAGCGCCGTTGGCACCCTTCGCCGGCCTCGGCTACGCTCGGCCGATGCAAGGCTATCGCAGTCGCACCACCACTCAGGGACGCAATATGGCGGGCGCGCGCGCGCTCTGGCGCGCCACCGGCATGAAAGACGCCGATTTCGAGAAGCCGATCATCGCAATCTCGAATAGTTTCACGCAGTTCGTCCCCGGTCACGTGCACCTGCACGACGTCGGACAGCGCGTCAAAAAGGTGATCGACGCCGAGGGCGGCTGGGGCGTGGAATTCAACACCATCGCCGTCGACGACGGTATCGCGATGGGCCACGGTGGGATGCTGTACTCCTTGCCGAGCCGCGAGCTCATCGCCGACAGCGTCGAGTACATGGTCAACGCACACTGCGCGGACGCGCTCGTGTGCATCTCCAATTGTGACAAGATCACGCCGGGTATGTTGCTCGGGGCCATGCGCCTGAACGTGCCCACGATCTTCGTCTCCGGCGGACCCATGGAAGCCGGCAAGCTCAAGGGCACGCACGATCGCGACGGCAAACCCCTGATCCGCAAGCTCGATCTGATCGATCCGATGATCGCGGCCAGTGACAGCACCGTCAGTGACGACCTCCTCGCCAGTATGGAGCGCTCGGCTTGCCCCACGTGTGGCTCGTGCTCCGGCATGTTCACGGCGAACAGCATGAATTGCCTGAACGAAGCGCTGGGCCTGGCGCTTCCCGGCAACGGCACGCTGCTCGCGACGCACGCCATGCGCTGGGAGTTGTTCGAGCGCGCGGGCAAGCGCATCGTCGAGATGGCGAAGCGCTACTACGTCGAACAGGACGCCTCCGTACTGCCGCGGAGCATCGCCACCTTCGAGGCGTTCGAGAACTCGATGGCGCTCGACATCGCCATGGGCGGCTCGACGAATACCGTGCTGCACCTGCTCGCGATCGCGCGCGAAGCGGGCGTGGACTTCACCATGGCGGACATCGATCGCATGTCGCGCAAGGTACCGAACATCTGCAAGGTCGCCCCCGCGTCGCACTATCACGTGGAGGACGTGCACCGCGCGGGCGGCGTGTTCACCATTCTCGGCGAGCTAGAGCGCGCCGGCCTCCTGCACCGCGACGTCGGGACCGTGCACGCCAAGACGCTCGGCGAAGCCATCGACAGCGAAGACATTCGCCGCAGCTCCGCCTCGAAAGCGGCGCGCCACCGCGCGCGGGCCGCACCCGGCGGCGTACCCACCCAGGTCGCGTTCTCACAGGACAAGTACTTCGCCGATCTCGACGAAGACGCGCAGAAGGGCTGTATTCGCGACGTGCGCCACGCCTACAGCCGCGAGGGCGGCCTGGCCGTGCTGTACGGCAACTTCGCGCGCGAGGGCTGCATCGTGAAGACGGCGGGCGTCGATGAGTCGATCTGGCGTTTCGAGGGTCGAGCTCGCGTCTTCCACTCACAGGATGCCGCTGGCGAAGCCATCCTCGCCGATCAGATCGTGGCGGGCGACGTGGTCGTGATCGTGTACGAGGGGCCGCGCGGTGGGCCCGGCATGCAGGAGATGCTGTATCCGACGTCCTTTTTGAAGGGCAAAGGCCTCGGCAAGGCGTGCGCGCTCGTCACGGACGGCCGTTTCAGCGGCGGCACGTCCGGACTCAGCATCGGCCACGTCTCACCGGAAGCCGCCGAGGGCGGTGAGATCGGTCTGATCGAAGAAGGCGACCGCATCCGCATCGACATCCGAGAGCGCAGCATCGACGTCCTTTTGGACGCCGCCGAGCTCGATCGGCGGCGCCAGACCATGATCGCGCGCGGGCCCGACGCCTGGAAGCCGAACCGCGAGCGTCAGGTCTCCCCTGCCCTGCAGGCCTACGCGCTGATGGCGACTAGCGCCGCGCGCGGCGCGCTCCGCGACGTCACTCAGGTCGAGCGCAAAGCCGGAAGCTGAGCCGGCCGGCTCGGCGCCGCGATCCTCAGCGCACCGCTAGCAGCTCGACCTCGAACACCAGGGTAGACTGGGGCGGAATCACCGGAGGAAAGCCACGCTCCCCGTAGGCCAGCTGCGGCGGAATCGTCAGCTTTCGGACCTCTCCGACGCGCATACCGGCGACACCCTGGTCCCAGCCCGCGATCACTTGTCCTGCCCCGAGCTTGAACGTGAAACCCTGACCGCGATCGCGCGAGCTGTCGAACTTGGAGCCGTTCGTCAGCGTGCCGACGTAGTGAACCGTCACGGTATTACCCGCCGCAGCCTGTGTGCCGCTGCCTTCACGGAGATTCTCGATTTGAAGCGATTCACTCATGCTGTGCTCCTTGGGTAGTGCGTGTGCGTGGGCTCAGTGTGCTTTCAACTGCGACGTGGCCGTGCTGACGACGCGCGCCGCGATCTCTTCGATCGAACGATTGCCGGTGAGCGCCGGGTAGCGGCGTAGTGGTCCGTCGACCCAGAGCGTGGCGAGGCCGTGCACGACGGCCCATGAGGCCAGGGTGAATTCTGCGAAGTCGCCTTGCAACCCCGCCTTGCGCGCTTCACTGGCCGTGGACGTCGCCAGCATGAAGCCCAGCTGCGCCGCTTCGAGCACGGCGGGAAATTCGGCCCAGCCGCCGCTGTCGCTCCGAAACATCACACGGAAGTAGCCGGGGTGAGCCGCGGCGAACTTGACGTAAGCGATACCGAGCCCCTCGAGGCGGCGCACCGGGTCCGGCCCGGCCTTGGCCGCCGCCTTCAGTTGCTCCGTGTACAGCGTGCGGAATCCTTCCTCGGCCAGGGCCGCCAGCAGCGCGGCCTTGGTCGGAAAGTGATGGTACGGCGCGCTGTGCGTCACGCCCGCCCTGCGAGCGACCTCTCGCAGCGTGAGCACCGACGTATCCTGTTCCTCCACGAGAGCGAGCGCCGTCGTGAGCAACGTGCGCCGCAGGTCCCCGTGGTGGTACGTCTGCCGGCTCGGCTTGCGTCGAGCGGGTCGCTTCGTCATGAACGTCGCAACGAGAGCGGCTCGCGTGCGCGAAGTCAAGCGAGTGTGACGGCTATCGGCGGTTTTTTCGCCGCGCCGAGGCCAAGCCGGTTAGGCGAGCTCACGGAGCAGTCGGCCTTCGTTCCAGCCAGGTGCCGTTGACGCAGACCGGCGACGTCGTGCCGTCCGACAAGAAAAACCCGATGCCCACGCACATCTCTCTCGGGAACTTCAGCTCACCCGAGGTCGGATTGTTCCAATTGCACTGAGTACGCATCTTGTCGCCCTGGCGGATACGCAGCGGGTCTTCGAGTTCCCAGAGCGTGTAGTCCGAGTTGAACTGCATCTCGTACGTCCAGCGCGGGTCCTCCCGCACGAGCTCCGCGCTGCCGGTGGCGGCGCGGACGAGCTCCGTGCTCGCGTGCGTGCCGTAGTCGTGCATGTGATTGCTAAACATCAGAAAATCCATGTCACGAGGGAACGTACACTCCGCGGTCACGCTGAGCGGGGAACCCGCCGGCACGCGGAAGCCCATCTCGATGTTCACGAACATGGACGCGACCTTTCGCGACGGATCGATCTCGGCGAATCGGATGTCGATGACCGACTCGCCGTCGCTTGGCTCGCTGCCCACGTTGAGAAAATGCGTGTTGAGCATGATCGAATGCCCCTTGAGCAATCGGAACGCGACGCCTTCCGGTAGCGCGATGCTGCCTCCGGCCTCGCCGCCGACGCCGCCGAGGAACGTGCCGGTCACGTTGTCTTCCCCCGTGCACGGCCCGCTCGTACCGACGGGCAGGTTGTTGGGAGTGGCGTAGGCGACCGCGTGATGGCCGAACTCGGACTGCCAGCCCTTCATGTCGATGATGTCGAGATCGCGCTCGAACGGCGGCACGATGTATTGGCAATGCATCACGTCGTCTCCGGGACTGGTCCGAACGAGCGGCGCGACGATGCGCTCGTAGCCGGGTTCCACGGGCGGCGGGCCCGACGTCGAACCCGGGTCGTCGTCGCTCCCGCCACATGCATTCAATGCGAGCGCCGCCACGGCGGCTGTGACACGGAGGAGCTTCATCGCGACGAAATGTAGCGTGCGCGCGGCGCACAAAGGAAGCGCATTGCCGAGAAAATCACCGAGATAGCGGTCGCTTCCGCGCGCGTTGTCATTTCTTGGCCGCGCAAGTCCGGCTGAGATGCCAGTACGGACGTGAGATTGTCGTGTCGGCACTTCCGGGCGCGTGCGCACACAAGTGGTACCGTTGCCGGCATGGCTCCACTGCTGTTGCGGCGTCTCTGCATGCTGTCGGCAACCCTTTCGCTCGTGTTGCTCCTCGCACCCGACGCGAACGCGAAGACCACGCTCCGCTTCGGCACGCTCGCGCCGAAGAACTCGACATGGGGCAAGGTGTTCGACGCATTCCGGCGCGCCATGGACAAGAAGAGCTCCGGCGAGGTGGACCTTCGCATCTACTACAACGGCGTGCTCGGCTCCGAGGCGAGCATGGCGGGCAAGCTCCGGTCGGGCCAGATCGATGGCGCCACCTTGTCGATCCTGGGTCTTGCGCACTTCGACAAAACCGTGATGGTGATGACTTTGCCCTGGCTGGTCGACAGCTGGGACAAGGTGGACCGAGTGCGCGCCGATCTCGGGCCGCAGTTCGAGAAGGAGTTCAAGGCCAAAGGCATCAAAGTGCTCGGTTGGGGCGACATCGGTCTCATCTACGGGTTCACCCGTGGGCACGCGGTGCGCGTTCCGGGCGACCTGCGCGGCCACACCCCGATGGTGCTGCGCGGCGAACCGGTTGGTTCTGCGTTCTTCGAGCAGATCCCGGGCGTGCGCCCCGTGCCGGCGGAGCCCATGGACATCCTCAATCTCCTCCGTGCGCGCACCGTCGACACCATCAGCGCGCCGGCGCTCGTGGCCGAGCAGCTGCAGTGGATCCCGTTTCTCGATCACGTGTCGGGCCAGCCGATCGCCTGTGCGATAGGCGCGTCCGTCATACGCCAAGAGACCATGGACAACATGCCCGCGGACCTGCGCGCGATGTTTCTGGATCTGAGTCAGCGCGTCGGCAGGTCGCAGAGCAAACGCATCCGTCAGCTGGATCTGGAGGCGTACGAGCGCATCAAACGCCGCATGACCGTCGTCAGCGTCACACCGGCTGAACGCAAGCAGTGGGAGAAGCTCGTGCGGGTCGTGCTCAAACGGCTCGCCAACGGAGTGTACCCGCGTGACATGATGGAACGGGTGGCGACGCTGACCGACAACAAGGTCGAATGGTGATGTCAGTGCCGCTGCTTGCGCCGGAGCATCCGCCCGAGCGCGAGCGCCGCGGCGCCGAAGACTGCCAGCACTGAGCCCGCGGTTGACCCTGGGCGCCCCGCCGCGCGGCAGCCGCATCCGTCGTCCTCAGCCTCGGCGGGAGGCGTTGCTTCTGACTTTACGACTTCGCAGGCGAGCACCGTGTCGCACGTTGCCTTCCAAACTTCGGCCGTGCACTGCGCTGCCACTGCCGTGCCGGCTGCGCACGGCGCGGGACCCTGGATCCGCCGGCGATTCTGCACCGTCTCGAACGTGCGGCCTCCGTCCTTCGAGAGGCCGAGATCGAACCCCCCCGGGTCGAGTCGGGAGCAGGCGTAGAGGCCTAGCGTCGAATAGCCGAGGCACGCGATGGTGTGATCAAAGCGTTTTTCGAACTGGAAATTCGCCGTAGAGGCGCGCCACAGCCCTAGCTTGGCGGGGTCCACGGTGGTCGCGCGGTCGCCGGGATCCCCGAACCCGATGAACACTTCGCTGCCGTCCGGCGCCAGAGCGAAGCCGAGCATGGGAGCTTCTCCGCGGAACAGCTCCTGCCAGGTGTCGCCACCCGTGGTCGTGTAGAGGAGCGAGCTTTCGGCTCGGCGCTCCACGTCGCTATCCACGAACTCCAGCGTTCGCAGATACAGTATGTCGGGGTTCGTGCGGTGAACCGCCGCGATGTACGAGGCGCCGTCGGGAATCTTCATCGGGACCGGCAGGCGCTGCCAGCTTTTCCCGCGATCGCGGCTGCGCAGGAGGAGCGGGGTGGTATTGAGCCCGTTCGGGTTGAGCGCCTGCGCGGAAATGTATAAACGCTGCGGGTCGCTGGGCGCGGCGTCCATGGTGGTGCTGTAGACGTCGTCCGGCAGGTTGTCGGCGAGCAGGTGGAACGTTTCGCCGTTGTCGGTCGTCTCCCAGAGTTGGTTCGTGTACACGGTGCCGCCGCCGTCGCCTGCGACGCCGAAGGACACCAGCGAAAGGGCGCGGCTCCGCAGCGCGGGATCCACCGACACGTCCATGACGAAGCTGTCCGCGACCTCGGGGATCGCCTGCTTCCAGTCGCAGCCGCGCGTCTTGCTGCTGCGCAGCCCCGCCGTAAGACCCATGATGATGCTGCCGTTTTCGTGAATGCCGAAGGTCGGGTCGAAGGGCACGCTCGTGGAAATGCCGAGCGCCTGCTCGCAGATCCAATGCCAGGTTTTTCCTCGATCCGGCGAAGTCAGCATGCCGTACGTGCTCATCAGCCAAATGCGCTCTGCGTCGCTGGGATCCTCGGCGAACTGCATGGCCTGCGGGTAGCGACCGTTCGCGGACGCGGTGGGAGACGAACCAAGAGCAGTGGCAATGGCGCCGAGCGCGATGAACGAGCGAAACCAATTTTTCTTCATGAAGCAATCCCGGACGAAAACGTGGCGAATAAGGTCGTAGGGCTTCGAAAGATACTCCCGAGAACGGCCGGCGTGCCAGGCGCCTGCGCGCTTCGAGCGCCGCTTTTCGTGCGCGACCCGGCGATTTCGAGACTTGCGTGACGAGGATGGTTACACGATAGCCGTGTCTTCTTAACTCGCCCTTTCCGAGGTTCGATGCGGCCCCGTGGCTTGCTTGTTTCCCCTCTGACTCTGCTCGTCCTGCTCGCGGGCGCGAGACCCGCCGCGGCGCAGGCGAACTATCACATGGCACCCTTGGGCGGCCGTTCGGCATTGCTCGGCGGCACCGGTGTCGCCCTCGGCGCGGACGGCGCCGCCCCGTTTTTGAACCCGGCCTCGATCGTGCGCATCGGCGACCGGCGCATCGCCTTCTCCGCGCGGTTTTTTCGGCTCGCGCACCGGACCCTCGACGACTTCCACCAACCCGGCGACGTCAACCCGGCGTACGGCCCACTGCGGCTCCCGGACCGCTCCAGAAGCTCGCTGAAGCTGGCTTCCGTGCCGGATTCGACTTGCTACTTCTACAGCCGAAGCCGCGGCGAAGGGGCCGAGCTTCGGGGGCGCAGCAAGCTGGCGGTGTGCCTGGCCAAGACGGCCGAACAAGATTTCGAGCTGGTCGCTCTCTCCTACCGCGGGGTGTCCGCGGGCCGGCGCATCGATCAGATCCATAGCTTCCGCGAAGCGTGGAGCTCCTGGAGCTTCGGCCCGACGTTCGCCATGCATGTCACCGAGGATTTAACGCTGGGCGCGTCGCTCCACCTCACCCGGACGCGCCACGAGACCACGACCAGCGTGGCTACCATCGTCGAAGCGATTGATACGTCCCAGAGCGTCGCTTCCGCGTACCAGAGCGCGGACTCGGGCAGCTCCTGGGACGCGGTGGCGCAGCTGGGTGTCCACTATCAGGCGTCGCGCACGATCACACTCGGCGCGAGCCTGCGGGCACCGAGCGTCCATTTTACGGGGTCGTACGACGCCGTCGAGGACGCGCGATTTTCGAGCGATGCAGGAAGCGTGTCGCATTTTAGCGGCGACGGCAGCTTCTTGGTGCGCACGCCGCTGCGGCTGAATCTTGGAATCGGAGCCGAATACGAGCGTCTACGGCTCGAGGGGAACGTCTTTATCCACACGCCCGTGGACGAGTACGCGCACGCCGAGTTCGACCGTCATAGCCTGACCGTGGTCAACCAGAGCGTTACGAGTCGATCGGATGATCGTTTGATCCGCAACGAGGCCGTGCGCGGCGTCGTGAACGTGGGGCTCGGCGCCGAGTACTTCCTGTCCAAGGATCTGAGTCTTCTGCTCGGCGTGGCCAGCGACGTGAGCGCAGTCGGCGACCCGCCGGAAGGCACTCAGCAGCGGCGCCTGTTTCACAGCCGATTCGATGCCTGGCACGCCGGCGTCGGCCTCAGCACGTACACGGACTACGGGGATCTCGTGGTCGGCATACGCGGCGACTACCTCACGGGTGAAGTCTCCAGCGTGAACGCGTTCAGCCAACCCATCGAGCGTGAGCACGTGCCGGCGCGCGAATGGGCGGCGATGCTCGTGCTGGCGGGCCGGGTCAGCCTGAGCACCGTCACCGAAGCCGCCCAGGCCGTGGGCGAGACCGTCACCGGCGAAGCCAAGAAGCCCGCTCGCAGGCCGCAAAAGCCGCTCCAGGAACCGAGATTGGATTGAGCCCCCTCACCCCGCCGCATGGCCGACCGCTGCCTCACTGAGCGGGCCTGCGGCGCGGGGGGGGACTACCTGCACGGTGCTGCCCGTCCAGCGAAAGCGCGTGACGCTGCTCGTGACGAACTCTGCGCCATTCCAGATGCGCACCTCCACGCGCGCCTCGGGCCAGGCGACGCAGATCCGATTGTAGGCGTTCGGGTGTCCGCGCAACCGTGTCGACGTCGCCGTGGAGGCTTGCACGACCAGCACCGAGTGCTCCGCGCCGATCCGGACGGCGTACGTCCCCGAGAATGTCTCGTGCAAATGACCGGCGAGCACGAGCTTGATGCCAGCCTCTTCGAGCGCCGAAACCAAGGGCCGGCTGCCCCAGGGTGCGCGCGCCTCCGCGCCGGCCACGTTGCCCACGATGGGGTGATGGCTGACGAGCACCGAGAACGCGCGATTATTCGCACGCGCCAGCGCGCACAAGCGCTGCACTTGCCGGCGTCGTATCTTGCCTTCTTTGCGCTGCAGCGGATCCGCGCTGTTCAGCCCTATCAGGAGCAACTCGTCATCCGCGTAGCACGTGTCGAGCTCGTGGTTGATGCCGTGCCGGTAGCGCTCGAAGGGCCGGAGCAGCCGCTCCATGGGCGCGTGGAACGGAGCGATGTCGTGGTTGCCCGGAACCACCAGCGAAGGACACGGCAGCGCTCCGAGAAACTCGCGCGCGGCGGCGAACTGACGGGGCTTTGCGCGCTGCGTGAGATCGCCGCTCACCGCCACCACGTGCGGCGGTTCTGCACGAAGCTCGGCGAGCAACGCGCCCACGACCGTGGCGTCGACTTTGCCGAAATGGAGATCTGAAATGTGTGCGATGCGTCTCAAGTCTTCACCTCGCGGCTCGCGTGCCGACCCTCGGCAAACTTTGGTCCGGCGCTTGCTCCAGGCCATGGCCAATGACTCCTCGCCTCCACTTTTCGCGCCAAAGTTCGGCACGAGCGGCGCTCCAGTACTGGGATCGACACATGCACGCCGAGCTCGAGCCGGGGCAATTTGGGACGGTCGAGGCGAAGTTGCTGCGCCCGGCGGAAGGCGAGCTTCGTGCAGCCTCCAAGCCTTTGTTCGTGATGATGGACGGCGACGGCAACAGGTACATCCTCAAAATGGCCGAGCCCCCGTTGATGGCCGCCGAACAGGCCGCGTACCGCTTGCGCAAGCTCGGCGGGCGGCCGGCGGTTCCAGCGCGCGTCGTGGAAGTGGAGCTCGAAGGCCGTGGACCGACACGGGGGCTGCTCAAGCCGTTCATCGAGTTCAATCACGAGCGCGAGCTGATTACGGACACCTCGCAATGGACCGAGCTTCAGCGCAACGTGATCCTGCGCGAGCACGCCTGGGACTGGTTTTTGGACAACATGGACACCAACACCAGCCAGTTTGCGCTGATCGGCGACGAAGGCTACCCGCTGAACATCGACTGGGACCGCGCCTTCGCCGCCGAAGGGAAATCCGAGCTGTCCCGCTTTGCGAAGTATCGAGTGACACTGCCGAACGCACGCACGTTTTTATACGCCGACTACGTAGAGGGCCGCGTGCAGCTGGACTTGAAGGTCCTGGCTCGCGAAGCGTCGCTGATCCGTCGCTTGCCCGAAGCGAAGATTCGGCAAATCATGACCGAGTATGCGCGCGCATGCTTCGACGACCCCCTCGAGGTGCAGACCTTCGTGCGCCGGGGGTTGATGCGCCAGCGCGGCATCGAAACGGAGGTGGCGCATTTCATCCGGCAGCTCAGGAAGGAGCGCCTGCAGCTTTCGGGAGCGCGGCCGGTCAGCATCTGGGAGCGGCCGCGCCTCGCGGCGACGTTGCTCTGGAACCACTGGCAAGTGGTGTTACAGCACGGGCAACGCGGCGCCATCGGCCGCATCGCACGGCAGCTTCTGACCCGCGTTCGTGCCAAGAGCGCGGGCGTGCCGCCGGATCTCAGCATGGCGCCGGATTCGGAACTGGGTGATCAGGTCGCAGGGGCGGGGGCACCAGCTCCGAGCAACGCTACATACGCCGCGCCAGCCGCCAGCCGTCAGCACACGTAGACGCCGTCGCGGATAGACGTACGCGCCGGTAACCCCCATAGCGGGTCCGCGCGGGTGGCGTGTGTACTTCGCGACCTTCGGATGGCATGTTTCGTCGCATGATCTGGCGGCGCGTTCTCGGCTCGGTCGCGTTTCTGACGCTGGCGTCAGCGTGCTTCGATCCGAAGATTCCGACGTGCCTGAGCTGCCCCACGGGCGAGTGTCCGAGCGGACAGCAGTGCGTTCAGGGCCGCTGCACGGCGCGCGGTGAGACGTGCGCGAGCGAGACGCCCGAGACGTGCGCGGACGGACGCTGCTGCATCGGCGACGCCTGCCTCGACGCCAGCGGCAGTGCGGCACCCCTGCTGTGGCTGGACTGGACGTCGCTGCGCCCGTCCGATGCGCCGTCCGGGACGCCCCTGGAGCTTTGGTTCGATCGCTCAGGGTTCGAGCACCACGCCGCGCCGTTTGGCAACACGCCGGTGATCGGGCCCAGTACCGAGAGCCCCACGCGCGTGCTGCGGATGCCGGCCGGCAATGAGGCGCTCCTGGCTGCGCAGCCGCTCGACAGTAGGCTGCGGCAGCTCGGCAGCCGCGACATCTTGGTCCTCGTGGCGGCCTCCCTGTCGTGCAACGTGACGCAAGACGACTACTGCTTCGCGGTGAAGTGGGGCGAACCCTACGCGAACTCGGGGCTAGGGCTGCGCGGCTTTCAACTCCGCGCCATATCGCGGGACGAAGCGACGGCGGTGTTCAGAGGCGACACGACCTGGTCAGCGCGCACGAGCGGACTCGGACTCGGCTGTGAGCAGTTTCATCTGTTCGGCTTGCGGCGTGTCCTGGGCGCGAGCCGGCTCGAGCTCCGCCTCGATGGGCGCGTCGTTGCCGAAACGGACATTCCTGCCGACGCAGATGGCAGCACCGCCCCCACTCCGTACTCGTTGGGCGGCTTCGGCCCCTGCGAAACCTTTCAGGGCGAGATGGCGGCCAGTGTCGTGGTCGACGCGGCACTCACCGACCAGCAGACGTGCGAGCTCGAACGCTTTCTACTGACGCAGCTCAGCGATGCCGGGCTCGTGGCCTCGGGCGCAGTGCCAGAATGTCCGTGAGTGCGGCGCGCGCCGGCTCCGCGGCGCACGATTCATGGGGCGCTGCCGCATACGGACAAATCGCAGCGGGCCTTTGCGTGATTCGCGCAGTCCTCACTCCAGTTATAGGAGCACTGTGCCCCAACGCCCTTGTACACCTGGCGCATGCACTGCTCACACTCGCCGACACAAGCGCTAGAGTCGCGACCCGTGAGGCACGTGCGAAGCGCCGGCCAGCGCGGCTGCTCGTCGCCGGTACACAAGTCGCATGGCTCTTCGTCGCACGACGAGGGCGCAGCGGCGGCCAGGACCGCGCCCAAAAGGGCAATCGCGGGATAGCGGTAGGCACGCGGAGCTGGGCGATCCATGATCGAGCGGCATTCTCCCCCTGCCCGCGGCGGCTGGCAACCATGACCGACTCGAATCCCATCGCCGATTCAATGGTGCTGAACACGGCCGGAACGGCCGTGCCCGTCGCCAAGCTGTGGCAGACGGCGCCGGCGGTGGTCGGGTTCGTGCGGCACTACGGATGCCTGCTTTGCCACGAGCAGGTCGTCCAGCTGCGGCAGGCGCAGGCCGAGATCGAAGCTCGCGGGGCAAAGCTTTGGATCATCGGTAATGGGCGGCCGAACGATGCACGCACGTTCGCGCTCATGTACAGCATGGTCGACAGCGTCTTCACGGACCCGTCGCGCGCGCTGTACGAGGCGCTCGGGATGCAAAACGGTGTGGGACGGACGTTCGCATTCGAGAGTCTGCGTCACGCCTACCGCGCCTTTCGAGAGGGGCACCGGCAATCGATGACGAAGGGCGATCCGTGGCAGCAAGGCGGCACCATCGTCGTGGGCCGCGGCGGCGACCTCGTGTACGCGTACGTCAGCCAGGTGGCGGGCGATCACGCGCCGCTCGACGCAGTGCTCGCGGCGATTCCCAGGTGAGCGGCGCTCAGCCGAAGCCCTCGAGCTCGATGCCGAACACGCGCCGGAGCACGCTGCGGGCGGCCCAGTACCCGCACATCCCGTGCACGCCACCGCCCGGCGGTGTGGACGACGAACACACGAACACGTCCGGCGCCGGCGTCGCATACGGATCCGGCTTGGCGACGGGCCGAAAGAACAATTGCCCGATGTCCGACACGCCGCCGTTGATGTCACCCCCGATGTAGTTGGCGTTGTACGCCT
The DNA here is from genome assembly GCA_036520475.1 of Polyangiaceae bacterium. Lineage (GTDB taxonomy): Bacteria > Myxococcota_A > Polyangia > Polyangiales > Polyangiaceae > DATDJP01. The sequence goes on from DATDJP010000296.1 coordinate 17,153, forward strand.
GCATTTCCAGGGCATTTCTCTGCGAGCGCGCGAGGATCACGTCGCGAAAGCCCGGTGCAAACCGTTCGATCTGCGCCTCGATCGCGGCGGACGCGTTCAAGGTCGCGCCATGCGGTGTGTGACAGTACGCCCAGGCGGTGTGCTGGCCGGCCGGCGCGCGCGTGGCGTCGAACAGGCTCGGCTGCACGAGCAACACGAACGGTCGCTTCGCGAGCTTGCCGTCGTTCACCGCCCGCTCCGCGGCGGAGACCTGCGCCAGATCCCCGGCGAGGTGCACCGTGCAGGCGCGCGCGCAAGCGGGATCCCGCCACGGAATCGGCGCCGACAGCGCCCAATCCATCTTGAACACGCCGGGCCCGTAGCGAAAGCGCTGGAGCCGGCGCACGTAAGATCGCGGAAACTTGGCTCCGGCGATGCGCAGCAGCTGCCTCGGCGTCACGTCGAAGACGTACGCGCGCGCCGGCGGGAGGTCCTCGATGCGTTCGACCAAGGAACCCAGCTGCAGCTTACCGCCGTGTTCACGAAAGCGCGCCACCAGCGCGTCCGTGATCGCCTGCGAGCCACCGCGCGCGATCGGCCAGCCCACGGCGTGTCCGGCCGTCGCGAGCACGAGGCCGAAGGACGCCGTGACGAGCTGGTCGAGCGGCAACATGGCATGCGCGGCGATCCCGGCGAGCAGCGCAGCCGGCCGCACACCGCGGAATGTGTCGCGCGCCAGGCCTTCCATCGACCGCACGGCGGCCAAACCGAAGCGCGCCATCAGCAGCGGATCGGACGGAAACCGCAGCGGGCCCAGGATCATGGGCAAGAGCCGCTCCCATTCTTCGACGAACGGCGCCACGAGGCGCCGGTACGCGTCCGCGTCCGCGCCGAACTGTTCGCCCGTGGCCTCGATTGAACGTTCCAGCCGGACTACCGTGCCGTCATCGAGCAGGTGCACGACCGGAGTCGGTGAGTCGATCCAGACCACACCATGGTCTTCGAGCTTCAGCGTCCGCAAGAACGGCGAGGCCATGCCCAGCGGATGCACGGAAGAGCACGCATCGTGCAGGAAGCCCGGCAGCGTCAGCTCGTGGGTGCGCGCACCGCCGCCAGCCGTATCGTTCGCTTCGACGAGTAACGTGGAGAGCTTGGCACGCGCGAGCGCGATGGCCGCGCACAAGCCGTTTGGGCCAGCTCCGACTACGACGGCGTCGTACTTCGTCGCGGGAGAGGCGGACGTTTGCACGGTTTTCGGAACCCGGATCAGCGGCTCGGCCTGGTGCTCTGCGACGTCTTCAGGGCACGACGCGGACGGCTTGCGTCAGGGGATCCTTTTTATCGCTCGCGGGCCAGTTGCGCGCGCGTTCGCCGAGCCTCCCCGCCCAGCGCACGGCGTCCTCCGCCTGAATTTTGACGAACTCTTGCGCCGCCCAACCGGCGAGCGTCGGTGTGCTGATTTGTGGCCGCCGCTCCCCATGCACGCTGGGCCCCTCGTCCGCGGGGGTGTACAAGTTCCCCGTATCTTTCTGTTCCGGGCTCCCGTCGAAGTGCCACTTCTTCAGCGCGCGGCTCACGAGCCGTTCGACGGTCGTTGGCAACAGCATGTGCAAAGCGACCCCGAGGCCCGCCAGGCGCGGCACGTACAGCTCGCGGCGTGGTTTTCTGGCCAGCTGGACCAGCGCACGCGCCACCTTTTCCGGCGACTGGATGGGCGGCATCGCGCGCGCCTGACGGCCGACGCGGTTGGCGCCCGATTGAAAATGTGGCGTATCGATCGTGTACGGCAGCAAGGTGCACACGTGCACGTCCGGGTAATCCGCGAGCTCGGAGCGCAACGTCTCCGACAGCCCGCGCAACGCGAATTTGCTGATCACGTACGAAGGCACGAACGGCTGCCCGATCTTGCTCAGCACCGATCCCACGTTGATGAGCACGCCCTCCTTCTGGCGCTTGAAGATGGGAATCACGGCGCGCGCGCCGTGCATGGAGCCGAACAGGTTCGTTTCGATCACACGCCGGTGCTCCGCGAAGCTCTGGTCTTCTAGGAGTGAGAACAACGTGACCCCGGCGTTGTTGACCCACACGTCGATCCGGCCGTGCTCCGACATGGCCCGCTCGGCGAGCGCCCGCACCTGAGCCTCGGAGGTCACGTCCGTTTCTTGATAAGCGACGCTGGCTCCGGCTTCCCGGCAGAGCCGCGCCGTGTCCGCCAGCGCGTCCAAACGCCGCGCTGCCAACACCAATGCCGCGCCGGCACGTGCGAATTGAAGTGCCGCTTCGCGTCCGAGCCCACTCGACGCACCCGTGATGACGACGACCTTGCTGTGCATTGTACGGGCAACATGCGTCGTCCGCCAACGCGCGCCAGGTGCGCGGAAATCTGCGCGCGCGTGGCAGATTGCCCCACAAAACACATCGACCCGAGGCGCGAAACGTCTCGGGTCGATGGCGAATCTCAACGTCAGAGCGACGTCAGTCGTTGTTTTTGGAACGTGTCGCGCCGCGCTTCAGCGCTTCACAGCGACGGACCGCACTTCGTGCGGACCTTGTCGTACGGATACGCGAGCACGAAGTCGTAGCACATCTCCTGATCCGTACCCGGACCGAAGCCGATCGTCCTCGAGCCTGGGTTCCTGTACGTGCAGGTGGTGCGCAGCAATTCACCGGGCCGAATCGTCCGAAGTGGATTGGTGGGATAGTGGATCTGCACGTCGAAGTTCCAATCCGGAATATTCGACAGGTCCCCGAAGCCGACGTGCTCCGTACGGAACTTCGTGCCGAGCATATGCATGTGCGGCGAAGTGCTGACGATCGTAATGGGCGTCGAACCGTCGATCGCGAGGCTCGGTGCGCCCGAGCCGTTGCAAAGCCCCGTTGCCGTGGCAGCAGTCGCTCCCGGCGGGATGCTGATGGAGTTCGTGCCGAGCGTGACGATACCCGCGACGTTCTGCCGGGCCGCGCCCGTGCAGAACGCAACGCCGCTTCCGTCCGGTCGGGTCTGGCCAGTCTGATTGGCGTAGTGAACCTGGAGGATGTACCAGGGGAAATTCAGCTTCTGGCTAACGTCTGGAGGGTTGACGCCGTTGGAGCCGCCAGGCGCCCAGCCTGCGACCATCGCGTTCTCGACCGCCAGCTGGCATCCGATCCCGCTCGCCGCCCGGGCGGGTCCACTAGCGCCGAACAACAGCCAGTGATGGATGATCTGGTCGTCGTCGATGATCGGCGCCCAAGCGTGACCTTGCTCGTTGGCCCCAAAGGGGGCCTGGAAGCTGAAGCAGCGGTAGTCGGCCAAGTTCGACGACGACGGCACGTTGAACTTCCCGCCCGGGCCGCTGCCCGTCGCTACGAGGGTCTTGTTGGGCGTGCAGGGCAGGTATTCGGGTCCGGTGAGCGCGTTCAGATCGCCGGGCGGCGGCAGGTTCGTACACGGGACGGTTCCTGCGGGTGTATTCGAGTCGAGCCACTGATTCAGGCGTGCGAGTTCCGCATCCTTGAGCGGCGTCTGGCCCTTCGGCGGCATCGGATTGTTTACATCATTGATGCGCACCTTCATCCGTTGCGCGACGGTCGAGCCCGGCGTGACCGCAGCACGCAGGATGTCGTCCATGGTCGTGAGCGGCATCGGTGCGCCGAACTTCGACGGCGAGCTGTGACACGCCTGGCAGCGTTGCCGCAGGATCGCGTCGACGTCGCACGGCAGCAGCCTTCCCGATGAGCCTCCGGTGCCTGCTGCGCCTCCGGTGCCTGCTGTCGAGCCTCCGGTGCCTGCTGTCGAGCCTCCGGTACCTGCCGTCGAGCCTCCAGTGCCGCCCGTCCCAGTGGTCGGCGGGGTGGGCCCGCACGCGAGCGACGAAATACTGGGTGCTGCCACTACTGCCGCCAAAAAAAACTTGTTGATCGCCTTCATCGCGTACTCCCTCGGGTGGAACTCCACCCGCCTTGCCGCCGTTCCCAACAGGGCGCCGTCATACCATCACACTTACATGATTGCTCAATGTGCTGTCACATGCCGAACAGTCTCATCGGCGTCTCGTTAACGCGTGAAGCAACTTTCGGCACGGGCTGAAGCCGCTCGAATCTGGGGGAATTTGCCCGGGGCGCCAGCGGTTGCCTTCGGCTGCCAGGGTGCAGGCGTGGCGCTTTTTTCCGTTCCCTTCGAAAGGCACCCTTGAGCCCAACTCGGTAGTTGCACTTCGGCAAGACGCTAGTCGGTGGCGCACCGCGGCATACCTACAGTGTGTGCGCTGGGTGACCGTCTCTAAACGGGACTTTAGATCTTTGGCGCGCTGCCGTTCTTGCCAACGTCAAGATCTCTGCTGGTGACCCCCCGATGACGAGCCCCGTAGCCAGTTCCCGCCAGCGACGCCTGATTTCCGTTGGCACCAAGCTCGCTGCTGCGACCGTGCTCATGATGGTGATCATCACGGCGGGCATCTACACGCAGCTCAGCCGCTATGAGCGCGAGAACCTGTTCAAGTCGAAAGAAACGGCGGCGCTCGCCGTGACGCGGCTGTTCGCGGACTCGTCCGGTGCTGCCGTGGTATTCGGCGATGAAGCGGCGATTCAGGAGAACCTGGACACGCTCGGACGCGACCGCGGGCTCGAGTACGCGGCGGTGTGGGCCGTCGCGGCTGACAAGCGAGTGGGTCAGCGCCTGGGCCATTTGCCCCGCGGCAAGGCCGAACATGTCGCGTCGGCGCCCGCGGGCCTCGAGGTGCGCCGCAGCGCGGATCGCCTAGTCGTCATTTCTCCGATCCGCGACCCGGACTCTCACACGGTAGCCGTCGCGCTCCTCGCGTATTCACTGGCGGCGGAAAACGCCGCCGTCAAAGACGTTCAGCGGCGCACCTTGTGGATCTCGGCGTCGATCGCCTGCGGATTGACCCTGCTCTTGCTCGGCGTGGCGCGGCTGACGATCACACGCCCGCTGAACAAGCTGATGCGCGCCGCGCGCCGCCTCGAAGCGGGCGGTCAGACGGATGTCGACGTGCGCTCCAACGACGAAATCGGCGTGCTGGCCGCGGCGTTCCGCAGCATGGCCACGGCCATTCGCAATCGCGAGGAGAGCATTCAGGCCAAGAGCCGGGACATGCGGCTCGTGCTCGACAACGTCGGGCAGGGTTTCATCACCCTGAACGAGCGCGCTGAAATGTCATCGGAGCGCTCCCGCGTCGTGGACGACTGGTTCGGTCCCCCCGCCGAGACCATGCGCTTCAGCGACTACTTGCAGCGCATCGACACGCGCTCGGCCGAGTGGTTCGACCTGGCCTGGGACGCGTTGATAGAAGACGTGTTGCCGTTCGAGGTAAGCGTGGCCCAGCTGCCCTCGGTGTTGGCGCACGAGGGACGTACCTTCGAGCTCGCCTACCGCCCAATCTTCGAGCGCGAGCGACTGCACAAGATGGTCGTCGTGATCACGGATGCCACTGAACGCGTGCAGCGCGAGCGATCCGAGCGCGCGCAGCTCGAGATGATGAGCATCTTCCAGAAGCTGTTCGCCGATCGCGCGGCGTTCGACGACTTCTTCGCAGAGGCCACGCGCCTCGTCGAAAGCATCGTCACCTCCGACGGTCGCGACGGGGTCGAATTGAAGCGCGATGTGCACACGCTCAAGGGCAACTGCGCGCTGTTCGGCATCCAGAGCGTCACCGCGTTCTGTCACGAGCTCGAAGATCGCATGAACGAGTGTCTGCGTGCGCTGGATACGCAAGAGCGCGAAGCGCTGCAATCACTCTGGAAAGACGTGGCGCGCGTGCGTGCCCAGTTCGGCAGCACCGATCACGAGCAGATTCAGCTCTCGAAAGAGGAGCACTCTGCGTTTTTGGAAGACCTGCGCCGCCGGGTCGAGCACCGCGCGCTCGAGGCGGCGTGCGCATCGTGGAAATACGAGTCGGCGGCCAGTCGGCTGGTAGTCGTGGCGGAGCACGTTCAGGCACTGGGAACGCGCCTCGGCAAACCACACATCGACGTCCACTGCGAGCCCACGCGGCTGCGGCTGCCGCCCCGCAAGTGGCGCGCATTCTGGAGCGTGTTCGCGCACGTCGTCCGCAACGTCGTGGATCACGGCGTTGAGGACGGCAACGCGCGGCGGGCCGCCGGCAAGCCCGAGCGCGCGCAGATCGCGCTCTCGATTCAGCATCAAGCGGGTTGCGTCACGCTGACCGTCCAGGATGACGGTCCCGGCGTCGACGAGGCGCGCATCACCGAACGAGCCCAGCGCCTCGGCCTGCCCCACGGCTCGCGCGTCGAGCTCCTGCAGGCGCTCTTCGCGAATGGCGTGAGCTCGCGCAGCGAAGCCACTTCCACGTCCGGTCGGGGCGTCGGCCTGGGCGCCGTCCGTCACGTCGTGGACCAGCTCGGTGGTCGCATCGAGGTGCAGAGTGAGCCGGGCCGGGGCGTGCGTTTCCAGTTCGTTTTCCCGGAGGACATGCTCAGGGAAGAGGCGCAGACGCAGAGCGTGCCGCCCCGCGAGCGTCTCGCCAGCTGACGCGAAACTCCCTTCTAAACTCGCGGTGCCTGGTCTAAAACGCGCGACGATGGCCGTTAAAACCAACCCGGGCAACTTCTTCGAGGACTTTCAGCGCGGCACCAAGCTGGTGCACGCGGTACCGCGCACCGTCACGGAGGGCGATCAGGCCCTGTACATCGCGCTCACCGGAGACCGCTACCCGCTGCATTGTTCGGCCGAGTTCGCGCGCTCGCTCGGCTACCAGCGTGAGACCGTCAACGACCTACTGACGTTTCACGTCGTGTTCGGCAAGACCGTGAACGACGTCTCGCTGAACGCTGTCGCCAATCTGGGATACGCCTCGGTGCGTTTCCTCGCGCCCGTCTATCCCGGCGACACGCTCCGCACCGTCTCCGAGGTGCTCGGTAAGAAAGAGAACAAGAGCGGCGAGAACGGCGTCGTGTGGGTGCGTTCAACGGGCACCAACCAGCGCGGCGAGAAGGTGCTCGAGTTCTACCGCTGGGTGATGGTGAACAAGCGCGATCCGAAGACGCCCACCGGCGCGAGCGACAGCCCGGAGCTCCCGCGCGAAGTGCGCGCGGAGGATCTCGTGCTCCCGCGCTCATTGAGCCTGGCGGAGTACGAGCCGTGGATCGCCGGTGGCCGTGCCTACTTCGAGGACTACGAGAAGGGCGAACGACTCGATCACGTGGACGGCATGACCATCGAAGAGGCCGAGCACCAGCTCGCGACGCGGCTCTACCAGAACACGGCCAAGGTTCACTTCGACAACTTCGCCGCCAAGAACACGCGCTTCGGCAAGCGCCTCATTTACGGCGGCCACATCGTCAGCATGGCGCGCGCCTTCTCCTATAACGGCCTCGAGAACGTGCTCGGCATCCTCGCCTGGAACGGCGGCACGCACGCGAACCCAACCTTCGCCGGTGACACTATTTACGCCTGGAGTGAAGTCCTCGACAAAGCGGACATCCCTGACCAAGCGAGCGTCGGCGCGCTGCGGCTGCGCCTGGTCGCCGTGAAGAACCTCGATCTGAAGAGCGAGCCGTTTCCACTCAAAGTCGAGAAGGACGGCAAGCAGGCGTATCACCCCAATGTCGTGCTCGACCTCGACTACTGGGTCTCAATTCCGAAGCGACCCTGACCTCGGCGGTCCGGCGGCTCGGTTCCGCTGAAGCGCGACATTCTCACTGTGGAGCGAACAGCGCGCACCGGCGCGTTCACAGTAGTCAATGAGACGTCGTGAACTTACACTCGCCTCCATGCGAGCCACGACGAGCCATTTCCTCTTCGCGTTCCTAGCCAGTGCGGTGTTTGCGTGCGGACCTACCCCGCAGGGCGGCGTGGGTGGCACGGGAGGCGGAGGCACGGGTGCAACCGGCGGCACGGGCGGCGCGCCTCCTGGAGGGCCAGCTCCGACCAATCTCCCCACCGCCCGTCAGACCTGCCCGAACTTCGTCAATGGCAGCATGACCTTCCTCGGTCGCAGCGTGCGCGTCTTCATGAACGCGGGCAGCTCCGGAGGGGGTCCCGTGGTCTTCTATTGGCACGGCACGGGCAGCAACCCGGAGCTCGAAGTTCCCGGCGGGCTCGGACCTGCGGTTCAGAACATCACCAACGCGGGCGGCATCGTCGCCGGTTTCGTTTCGCAGCCGTCGCTTGCCTGCCCCGGCTGTACGGGTATCGAGCAGCTCGGAACGGGCAACGGCGTTTGGTACAAGAAAGACTTCGAGACGGCGGACGAAGTACTGGCGTGCGCCATCCAGAAGCTGCGCGTCGACACGCGGCGTCTCTGGACGGCAGGCATGAGCGCCGGCGGCCTTCAGGCGAGCGCCATGATCTACGAGCGCTCGGGCTACCTCGCGGCAGGCATCTCGTATTCGGGCGGCAAGATCTTCCCGATGACGACCCAGGACCCCAACAACAAGCTGCCGATGGTGCTGACGCACGGCGGTACGGGCGACACCGTGATCGTCAACTTCAAGACCCAGAGCGAGCTCATGGCCAACGAGCTCAAACCGCTCGGACACTTCATCGTCATGTGCGATCACGGTCGCGGTCACCGCATTCCAACCGAGTTCAGCTCGGGTGGCTGGGCGTGGCACTTCTTCAACTCGCACCCGTACAAGGTCTCTCCCGAGCCGTACGCCGGCGGGCTGCCCAGCGGCTACCCGAGCTTCTGCCGTATCTGGTAGCGGCTCAGGGCGAAGCCTGGGCCGGCTTCGCAGAGGCCACCGGCTCTTCCGCGCTGTAGTCGTGTGCATCCGGCGTGGGCCGCTCGCGGTCGCGGATGCGCACGAACGCGCCGCGACCGAGGGGTACCTCGACTTCACTCCAGCCGTCCGGCAGCTTCGGCTCGACCCAGTCGAACAAGAACGCTGCATCACGCGGTGACAGGTTCACGCAGCCGTGACTCACGACGTTGCCGAACGAGTCGTGCCAGTACGCCGTATGGATGAAGAGGCCGTCGCGAAACCGCACCGCCCACGGCACTTCCGAGATTTCATAGCGATGGGGTGAATCTTTGTCCCCGCCCATCATGGGCGTGGTCGCGGCCTTGGCGCGCACTCGATACGTCGCCGGCGGGGTCGCGTGCTTGTTTCGACCTGTCGAGACCAGTGTCGCAAAAACCGGCGTTCGACCCTGGTACGCCACCAACACCTGCTCGTCCAAGTCGACGTCGATCCATTGACTGGCCTCGGTCGCTCCCGGCGGCGGCTCCGTCAAGCGCGCGATGCGCACCTGCGCGCGCTCGATCCACTCCGCTGCCGCGATGCGCACGAACTCGCCCTGTTCTTCGAGCACCGGCACGATCTCACGCCGTGCCGCCCGCCGCACGACTTCAGCCTCCTTGTTGGCTTCGGCGAAGACCTTCACCTTTGCGCCGCGCGCCCCGACGAGCCAAGCAAATGGCCAGCTAGCGGGCGGCTGCGCGCGCAGATCCAGACCGGAGAACGCAGACGCCCCATAGCGTCCGAGCGCCCCCTGCTCGATGAATCCGTGATCGGTCTTCATGTACGGCACGCCGTCGACGTCGGTGACGCCACCGCCCACGACCATGTACTTCTTCGACAGCGGCTTTTTGACGGTACTGGCGCGGATGTCGTCGACCGAGGCATAAACGGGCGTGGCGTCATTCAGCACGGCGTAATACGCGAACGGCAACAAGCCCCCCGCGCGCAGCGCCGGCTGTTGTCGACCCTCGGGCGGGAGCGACGACGGCTTGAGCTGATCGGTGCACAGGTAGCCCGCGGGCTCGATATTCACCCAGAACTCGCAGGGCTTGCGCGTGCCCCAAGTCTTTCGCGTGGTGCGCACGTCGCCTTCCGGCACTTCGCTCCCCGGTAGCACTCGCGTCCAAGCGACCCGCGTGCCCCGCGTGACCTTGCCGATGTAGTCGGCGCGGCGGCGCGGTTCGGCGAGCACGTGTGACAGCGCGCGGACCTCGAGGGATTGCGTGTCCGGGGGCCAGTCGGCGGGGCGCGGGCACTCGGAACGACGGAGCGCCGCAACACCAGCCGCACAAGGGTCCGGGGGTGGCGCCGCTGCCGCCGGAGCGGGGCTCACGCCTGCGACGTGCGACGGCGCGCCGGAAGGTTTTGCGCTCGGAGCCGGCGGGGCATCGACGACCGTGCGCGACGATCCAATGTGCGCGTCCAGGGTCGATTCACGGCCCGCGCAGCTGGCAGCAGCCGCGACGGCGACCGCCAGAATGAGCCCGACTCGCGCCCGATGCGCCCGCATAACGCCAGCATTTTACACCAAAGCGGGCTCGCCGGCTCGTGTGCGACACTCGGCGACGTCGAGCTCCCCCCGCCCGAGCGCCGATGCGGTAGTCACGACAGTCGGTGATCGAGTCAGACGAGCCCATGGCGCAGGAATTTCGAGGCCCTTGCCCCGTCAGGGGCCTCGAAATTCCCATCGCTTCGATGGACTCGAAGCACTAGCTTTTCCACCACAGCGTAACCTCATGGAATCAAGCCAGCGCGACCGTATTCTTCGAGCACTCAGCGCCGATTCGAGCGCGCTTCGCGCGGACGGTGTCCGCCGCATGCTCGATGTCGTCCTCGAGCAACCATTAAAGAACGTCCTCGACTTGTGCGCCGCCCAGCAAGCCCTGCTCGGCGCGCTCGGTACGGACAACCTGCGCCGCATCGCGACGCGGCACGTCGCACCCGGGTGGGAGCGCTACTCGGAGGCCGCGCGGAGCTCGCCGGTACGCCTCGGCGAGCTCGTGCCGCCGGCTGCACAGGCCGAAATCCAGCGCCTGATCGCCACCACCAGGCCGCCCCAGGTCGCGTGGTTCAAGAGCGCCATCGACGCCGGCCTGCTGCGACGCCTGCTCGCGCCCGTGTTCGGCTCGGTGCTCGCGAACTTCGTCAAGCGCCTGCCCATCCCCGGCGTCGGCGCGGCGAGCGGCACGACGAACAGCAACCCCGATGCGGTCGGGTTCGCAGAGCGGCTCACGCGCGGCGTGCAGAAGCGCACCGGCAAGCTGGTCGATGTCGGGCGTAGCGCGATGGGTGGCTTCGGCGCCGAGCTCGAGAAGCGACTGCAAACCGCGGCGCGCGACTTCGGCGGCGCCGCCATGGAGCTATTCCGCGAAGCGCTCGAGGAACGCTTGCGCAGCGAGGAGGGCCGCGCGCTCGTTCAGCAGATCACGGAGAACGCCGTCACCAAGATCATGAGCACGCCGCTCACCGAGATTCAGAAGGATGCGGACGCGCTGCCCGTGGATGGCATTCTCGGGATCGTGCCAGACGTCGTCGCGCACGCGGTTCAACACGATTTCGTGAGAGGCATCGTCGAAGGGGATCTGCGCGCGTATCTCGAAATCGAAGGCGACCGCTCGCTGCGCGAGCTATTGGACGAGCTCGGATTGCTCGAGCACGCGCGGGGCCTGCTCCAGACCTCCATGGACCAACTCGCGCAACGCCTGTTCGAGTCGCCCGCCTTCGGCGAGTGGCTCGAGCGCGTTCTGGAAGCCTGACGCCTAGCACTGACGGGGAGAGCGATGGTCAAGACGTTCGGATTGTCTCACCTCAACTTGGCGGTCGCCGATCCCGAGCGCTCGCTACGTTTCTACGAAGCCGTCTTCGGCGTGCGCGAGTACTACCGGGACGAGACCAGCATTCAGGTCCAGGGTCCCGGCCCCACCGACGTGATCGCCTTCGAGCAGAACGGCAAGGACGCCGGGCGAGTGGGCGGCTTGAGCCACTTCGGGTTTCGGCTCGTGGAGGCCGCGGACATCGATCTGGCTGTGCAGGAAGTCGAGCGCGCTGGCGGAAAACTGCTGCGCCGGGGCGAGTTCAGCCCTGGTTTTCCGTTTGCGTACGTGGCGGACCCGGACGGTTACGAGATCGAAATCTGGTACGAATAGCGCGTTGGGCGCGTCACATACCGGTCGCGAGCAGGTCCTTCCACACAGCGTCGTTGCCCTGCGCCATGGCCCCCATCCAGTCGGAGAGCTTCACGCCGTCCGCGGTGATGGTGAGCCAATCGCTGGACAGGACGTGCTTGTCACCTGGCACCATGTAGCGTTTGAAGCGGTCGGGGTAGGCTGCTGCGTGTTTGCCGGTTTCGGTCTTGAGCACCCGTTCGTACTCCTCGGGCTCGAATTTGTTGAACAAGACGCCGATCACGCCGTCGCGGTAGTACCCGAGGATCGAGATGCGCACGTTGCTGTCGTTCTTCAGAAACCACGAGAACAGCTCGCTCAGCTGAGCGCGCCCGCCGTCACACGCGGTACAGCTCGGCGGAATGACCTCGTCGTACTTCCATTCCGCGAGGCGCGTCTCGGTGTCAGCACCCTGAGCCGGGTTCTGAATGCCCGCGCCCGAGTCGTTCATGATGAACAGATCGGCTTCCGGGAAAACCAGGCGCGCCGCGATCATCGCGGGGAGCGTGCCGTACGCACCGGCGCTGAACCCTCCGACGAGTACTTGCTTGGAGTGACCGAAATGCTCGGCGGCCAGATCGAACGCCGCCGCCAGGTTCTGCCGTCCGTGATGGTAGCGCGTCGTTCCGTCTGGCTGGGCTACCTCGTTGTCCCCAGAGAACACCGAGCCGTCGCAGTACGGCGCGAACACCACGTTCCAATCCGAGAAATAGTTCCCCGGATCCTGCACCGCAGGCCCCATCAAGCTCACCGTTTCCTCGGCCTCCGGTGTAGCGGCGCAGAACCCCGTCCAGCATGCGCCCCCGCCATCTAGCAGGAGCATCGTCTTGTCCGAGCCGCGATCGATGTAGAACGCGCCGTACGGTTCGCCCCACAGGCAGATGGGGCCCGAAGCCGGATCGTAAGTGACGCGCGTGGCGTCGCCTTTGCTCACCGTCTCCGTGATACGCGCCTTGCCTCGATAGCCCTCGACGCCCAGAGCCTCGAGCTCGCGCCGCGCCTGCGGCGACAGGTACGTCGTGGACCGTTGGTCCTCGTCGTCATCGGACCCGCACGCATTGAGGCAGAGTAAAACGACCAGAGCTGACGAACGGATCAACGAACGCATGTGGTTCTCCTGCTGGGAGCGCAGGTTATAGCGCGGTTTTCACGCGCGCGTCTCTGCCGCCACGCGTCGATTCACCGGTTCAAACAGCAATGTTCCGATTCGCCCGAAACAAGTTGTGCGGGTCGTACGCTTTTTTCACTTCTTCCAGCCGCGTGAAGTTCTTGCCGTACGCAGCGCGGATCCGCGCGCCGTCTTCGTCCGCCGTCTGAAAATTGATGTAGTTGCCGCCCGTCGAAAAGCGCG
>DATDJP010000297.1:0-6265 GCA_036520475.1 Polyangiaceae bacterium
TCCAGGCTGAACGGCAGGGCGTTGGCCCAGACCGCCGGTGTGCAGCTCGACGCGAATACGATCACGGCACCGAGCGACGCAGAATGCCCTCATGTTCAGTGATCGCGGCGCGAAGGATCGATGGCGCATGCGGCGAAACACGAGAATGCCGCGTTCATTGCCAAACGGCGTAATCGCCGCCAAGTCGCGCCCACAATCTCACCCAGAAGAGGCGGATGACGCCGTCTCGCGGCCCTTTGCAGTGCGTCGCAAGAGCCAGAGTTGGACGTGATCTCGCACGAGTAGTAGCGGCACCAGCAACGCATAGGGCAAGATCAGCAGCCACGCTTTCATGCTGACCGGCAACATGAGCTGACGGATCGCGGGCACGAAAGCGTCGCCGATCCACAGCAGATATCCGACGATGCAGCCGACGGGGATCGTGATCTGGATGAGCCGTCGCCACCACGAAACCGAACGAAGTTGCTCGGAGGTCGCCCGGGCGCGCAGCTGGCGGGCCCGTCTGATCTCGTTGTCGACCATGCTGAGGACCGCCGGTGCATCGACGAGATGCGCGCGGAGGTTACGACGCGTCAACGCCTGGCCAATGACGCCGATCAGCAATGGCCCGAGAATGTAGAGAATCTGCTCGACGAGCGGGCGGCTGCTGGCCGCGGACAAAATGGGCACAGCGGTCAAGCTTCCAATCATGGCGCCACCGTAGAGCCAGTTCGCGGTAGCGACGCGAAAGACCGCGAGCGATCGCAGGAAGTATTGGTGACGTCTCGCGACCGACTCGTCGTCGACCGGTTGGTAAGGGATACGGAGCGATGCCAGGACCTCTGCAAACGTGAACGAGAGCAGTAGCGTGGTGACGACCAACCCAAGCAGAAATGTGCCTTGAAACACCAGGATTCTGACGATCTCGAATGCGTCGAGCGGCCGGGAGACGACCTGCTCCCTCAAGAATGCCCACACGCTCGCGTGCTCGCTCGAGATCGTCCAGCCGAGGACGTCGGTGGCGATGACGGTGAGGAGCACCAGACCGATGAGGAAGATGGGCCACGCCGATTCCCACCATGGCCGGCTCACGAGCTGGACGTATCGGTCGAGCTTGCGGCAGAAACGAACCTCGGTCGAAAGCAAGACGAGGTAGCCGAACAAGAACAGAAAGACGACCATCAGCGCATGTGCCGATTCGGCCCGAAGTTTCGCAAGGACGTCTTGTAAAAGCGCATGCGATTGCATGCTGGCACTCGGCACGTGACTCACCGCAATGGCGACCAGCTCGATCATGAACACGAGCTGAAAGATCGGTACGATAGTCGCGGCGCGTGTGCGGTGGCCCAGATAGCCCGCCACGAAGAGCTCTTCGGGTCCTGGCGGGCGAAAGCGCTCATGCTCGGCCCGGCTCAGCCGGAAGCTCGTCCTTGCCGCCCAGAGCGGGTAACCGACAGCCAACACGAATAGCAGCCACCCGACGGCGGTGAAGACGACCGCAGGCGGGAGCACCACGACCTGGACGATGGACTGGCCGGTCAAGTACCAAATGAGAAACGCGAGGAGCGCAAGGGCCGCGACGAGCGAAAGCGCGTTGGTCCACAAGGTCTCGCGCCGATATTCGAGCCCTACACCTTCGATGTGGTCCTGCACGTGCGAGCGGATCTGACGCAGCGTCAGGCTGCGATGTTCGGGATCCTTCTCGAGCATCTTGAGCACGAGCATCTCCAGGGCGAGCGGAGTCTTCGGATTGATCTCCGACGGTGCACGCGGGGTTTCGCCGATGACCCGGGTCAGGACGTGGAGGAGATCCGGACCGTCGAATGGAACCTCGCCGCAGAGGATCTCGTAGAGAATGACGCCGAGCGCATAGACGTCCGCGCGCTCGTCGAAGTTCAGCGCCAGCGCCTGCTCGGGCGCCATATAGGTCGGCGTCCCCACGATGGAACCGTCCTGAGTCCCGTGCGCTTCGCTGTCGGCGCGCAGCGAGGTCACGTCGGCGCGTTCCTCTTCGGAGACGAGGCTCGGGCGCCCGGATCGTCCCTTCAACTTCGCGATGCCCCAATCCATGACCAGGACTTCGCCGAAGTCACCGACCATGATGTTGGCTGGCTTCAGATCGCGATGGATCACCCCGCGCGAGTGGGCATAGTCGACCGCCTGACAGACTTGCAGGAAGACGTCGAGCAGGCGTCGCAAGCCGAACTCGGTGAGCGTCGCCCGATCTCGCGCCTTACGCTGCGCCAGGATCGTCTCGAACGATCGGCCGCGCACCAACTTCATGGTGAAGTAGGGCCGGCCTTCCGGATCCAACCCGAGATCGTGGACGGGAATGACGTTGGGATGCTCGAGCTGCGCGGTGATCTGTGCTTCTTCGACGAATCGCGAGAGCAGCGCGGTCGGGAGCTGTTTGCGCGAGCGCGAAGTCACCTTGATAGCGAGCTCTCGGCGCAGCTTCGTGTCCATGCCGCGCAAGACCGAACCGACTGCTCCGCGCCCAACCTCGGCGCTCGGTCGGATACGGCCGCCCCAAAGTGGGGACGGGGTAGCTGGCGCCGACGATGCCGCTTCGTCCTCTGCAGCCAGCGTCGCGTCGGTCGCGTTGGGCGCATTGGACCATGCTGCCGGTCGAACCGAGACGGGCGCTGGCTCGATGGGCGGTGAGGATGGCGATGGTCGCGACGGCCGCACGGGGAATTGCCCTAGGTTGGCCCGATCATACGGCAGAGCGACGACTCGTGCATAGTCGAGCTTCTGCGCCATCTAGACCAGGCGGCCCGTCTTTTCCGGGTGGCGCAGTTGCGGGAAGCTCGGGTCGAATTATCTTGCCACGGAGGGACACGGTGAGGCTGGCAGAGTTCATTGTTGCTTCCAGAAAGCAGATCGTTTCGGAGTGGGAGCAGTTCGCGCGCACCTGCGTCTCGGGGATGGAGCTCGAGGAACGCCGCGATCACGTGGAGGAAATGCTGAAGGCGATCGCGCTCGATCTCGACACACTGCAGACCAAGCACGAACAAGCAGAGAAATCCAAAGGAAGAGACGACGAGCACGTGGATACTCGCAGCGCAGCGACCTCTCACGGAACTGATCGCGCTGCGAGCGGGTACACGCAAGCGAAGATGGTGGCGGAGTTCCGTGCACTACGTGCCAGCGTTCTCCGCCTCTGGGCTGAAGCGCAGGACGAGTTCAATCGAGAGAACCTTCAAGAAGTCACTCGCTTCAACGAGTCCATCGACCAGCTCCTCGCGGAGTCGATCGCGAGATACGCACAGGAAGTCGAGCGTTCGAAGGAGCTCTTTCTCGGCGTCCTGGGTCACGACCTGCGCAACCCCCTGGGCGCCATCATGATGTCGGCTTCACTGATGATAAGCCGAGAAGGACCCGACTGGCTGCATCTGAAAACAGCGTCGCGCATGCTCAGCAGCGGCACGCGCATGCTCGCGATGATCGACGATCTGCTGGACTTCACGCGCAGTCGTCTCGGCACCGGCATACCCGTCGTTCGTGCGGATATGGACATGGAGACCACCTGCAGACAGACGGTCGACGAGATCATCGCATTTCACCCGCGCTGCATTGTGCATTTCGAGGCAAGCGGGGAACTGCGCGGCCAGTGGGACAGCGGTCGCATCGGGCAGGCGCTGTCGAATGTAGTTGGTAACGCGTTCCAACACGGATCGGCGGACGTTCCCGTGGAGGTCAGCGTTCGTGGTGAGGCGGCCAGTGTGGTGCTGACGGTGCACAACAAGGGGCCGGCGATCGCGAAGAACGAGCTGCTCGACATCTTCAACCCGTTCCGACAACTAGAGACGGCTGGGACGAAGAAGAGAAATCTACGTAGCGCCGGATTGGGTCTCTACATCGCGCAAGCGATTGTGACCGCTCACCAAGGAACGATCGACGTCGAGTCTTCGGAGAATGGAACCACGTTCACCGTGCGTTTGCCACGCAGCCATCAGACGGCGTGAATCCTTTTTCGCAGCGCCGAATGTCCCCGCGTCCCTGGAGTGTGCCGTTTTGCCCCATGCGAATAGGCTGAGCCATTCTCCTCGGGTGGAGTATCTACATCTCGTGCGGATCACACAGAACGCGCACGAATACCCAAAGTGGAGGTCGAACCATGACTACGAAAATTAGCGTCGCTACCGTGTTTGCTCTGGCGTGCGTACTCGGCGCGTGCAACAGCGGAAATACCCCCGAGCCTCAAGAGCCCGAGCACGTCGTGGCGGAGGAACGCGCAGAATCGGCGCAGGACGCGACGGAGGAAAACACGGATCGCGCGGAGGACGCCGCAGATAAAGCCGAAGATAGCGCCGCCGATTCGAGCGAGAGCGCGGACAAGGCCGAGAAGGCCGCTGACGAGTCCACGAAGTAGTTAGCGCTTCTTGTTCGAGGGGAGTATCCGCGCAGGCGTTTTTCGCGTTCGAGCCGTCCCCGTGGGGCTCGAATGCGAAGAGCGCGCGCGGGGCGTGTCCGCTTGAATGCGTGGTGTCACGCGAACCTGCGAGAAAACACCTACCTGCGGTCGTCACGCCTTCCGCGGTCGCGCGTGGCGGGAGTAGTAGCCTTGGTTTTGGGTGCGACGGTCGCCGTACGCGCGGGAGGTGCTGAGGCTTTCGTTCTATCCAGGTAGTTCAGCAGGGCCATCACCGCTCCGAAGATCCCGAAGAGGAGCGAGATGCCGATTCCGATGAGCCAGCGTCGATGCTCGGGCGCGCCGACACCGGGAGAAGGCTTGTCGTCCTCATTGCTCATCTTCCACTTGGATAAGACCGCAGCGATGCCCGCGCCGCCACGCGCAAAACGGTTACATTCGGGCGCTTGCGCCACGACGCTCGCCAGGAAAACCGGACACTTCGGCCGCGTTCTTGGCGGCTTGAAAATTGCTTCGTTGCGTCAGACCGCGCATTACGCCCGGTAAGGCATTGGGGGATCCATGGTTCGACGGTTTGGACACGCGGCGGGAGTAGCCCTCATTCCGCTCGCCGCACTGCTGGTGCTCGATTGCGGCGGATCGGACTTCGTCGATACAGAGGATCCGAACGACGCTTCGATCGACGCTGATCGGGCCGACGGCGCGAGCGACGCTTCGCGGAGCGACGCCGGATCGGATGCAAGCTCGGCCGACGCGGACGCCGGCCGCCCCGACGCGGACGCCGGCCGCCCCGACGCGGACGCTGGAATACCGGACGCCGCGCTCGATGCGGACGCCCGCCTCGATGCAGCGCTCGACGCGGACGCCCGCCTCGATGCGACGCTCGATGCGGATGCCCGCCTCGATGCCGCGCTCGATGCGGACGCCCGCCTCGATGCCGCCCTCGACGCCGACGCCGATGCCGCAGTCTTCAATTCGGGGACGAGTGGGCTCATGCAATCGCTCGGTACCGCCGCCCCGTTCGTCGTCCTTGGCGGCGCGACGGTGACCAATAGCGGCGTTGCCACGGTACTCATCGGAGACGTGGGCACGACAGGGGCCTCCATCACCGGCTTGACGGGGCCACCCTTTCAGCCGTCCGGGAGCGTGGCGATCAACAACGCGCAGGCGACCCAGGCCGTGCTCGATCTGGGCACCGCCTACACGGCGCTTGCTGGCCGTCCTTGCCCGCCGGCAAACAATTTGACGGGTCAGGATCTGGGCGGCAAGACGCTCGCGCCGGGCGTGTATTGTTTTTCGTCTTCCGCGCTCCAATCGGCCAACACGATTCTCACGTTCGATGCCAAGGGCGACCCAAACGCGGTCTGGATCATTCAAGTTGGCAGTGCGCTGACCGTGATGGACGGCGCCACCGCGATCGTCATCGGGGGTCCTCCTTCATTGGCTTGCAGGATCTTCTGGACCACGGGAGCGGAGGCGACGATCAACGGGGGAGCGCACTACATTGGCAATGTTTTGGCGAGCTCGAAGACCAGCATGCTGACGAATGCGACCCTGGTGCCAGGTAGAGCATTCGGACGAACCGCCGGCGTGACGCTCTTGAGCAATACGATCTCTGCCGCCCTTTGCCCCTAATCCCCACCGTTCCGCGGCGCCGTCACGGGCGATCGCGTGATCTTCGATTTTCAAACTACTCATCGCGAGCGCGGAATCGTGGCTTCGGCTGAGCGCATTTCTTCGGGAGAAACCATGAAACGTCGATCCTCGTATGAACGGTTCCAGACCTTGACCCTCTGCCTTCTGGCGAGCGTAGCGGTCTCCGCCTGGGCAGAGCGGGCGCAAGGCCAAGTCGAGCAAGGATTCGCGATGAATCGCCTCGAGCCGTCCGAAGCGGGGAGCGAGTGGTTCGTC
>DATDJP010000298.1:0-2529 GCA_036520475.1 Polyangiaceae bacterium
TGGAGGGCTTCGTCATCCCTGAATCGGAGGGCGCGCTGCGCATCGAGCTCAAGTTGAAGGCCGGCGCCTATGATGCTCCCGAACGCGGCTGCAGCGTCGCGGCCGCCGAACAGGCGAGCGCTGCCATGGCCTGCACTTACCAGGTCATACGCGTGGAGCGCGTCGAAGCGTTGTAGCCGCTGAAGCGCCTACGCGCGCTCAAGGCGCTTTCGCGCGTATGGACACGCGCGTCACGGTGCGGCACGCGATCCTCGCAGACGTGCCGTCGCCCCACCATTGACCCGGCACGTCGCCACCGACGCGCAAAAAGCGTGATCCGCAGCGCACCGTCAACGGCTGGTTCGTCGGGCCCGCGAGCACACCGTTCGAATACACGGAGCCGCCCGGGACGGATTCAACGATCAGCACGCCCTGATGGGGGGGAAGCTCGGAACCATCGCCGGAGACGGTGCTGCCCTCGGCCGCGGCATCGCTGGCCGCATCCGGGGTGCGCGCGACAGCCGGCTCCGCCGCTGTTTCTCTCGCGCTCGTCGCTGCCGGCGCAGAGCTCGGGACGACCGCGGCTTGGCTCGTTTGGGCGGACGGCTTGCGCTGTTCCTTGGAGGTCAGCAGCACCACGGCGAGAAAGCCGAGGCTCGCGAGCAATGCGAGCGAGATCCATGTCCACGGCGACCGACGAGCGGCGCCCCCGTCCGCCGCTTGCTGCTCGAGTGTCCGGCGCGGCGGCATCGTCGAGTGGTTGCGCCTCGGATCCCGGCGTAGAGACGAGCCGGGTAACGTGGGATCGTCATCGCCGACGCTGTCATCCGCGATGACGACGGTCTCCGTCGGGACGACCGCTTTGGCGCTCAGGGGCTTGCCGGTGTCGGCGCCGGCAGGCTCGGGCGGCAAACTCACGGGCAGCTTCGGCTCCGAGTACGCGCCGACGATGGCCTGAGCGAGCTCCACTGGATTCGAGGGAGCCGGGCCGGCGCTGCCCTCTTCGGCCGCGGGCGGCGCGCTGGCAGGGGCCGGTGGAGGCTCGCTGATGAGCACGCCGGCGCGCTTCGAGCTGACGTAGAACTCGTAGCATTCGGTCCAGGCGTTCAGGCCTTCGCCGAGCCCGTCCGTCAAGCGCACCGCAAAACCTGGGGGCGCTGCGGCGCCCACCGCTCTGCCGAATGGACTCGACCAGATGACTTCGCCTTCCAGGCGCACGCGCTCCTTGGCCCGCGGTGGCCTCAGCTCGAGCCAGACGCGGTCGGCGTCGGGCAGCGCCAGGGAGCGCACGTACATGCCTTTCGCGCTGATGTTGTAGGTGAATCCCCAGTCGTCGTTGTCCGTGCCCGATTTCCGAAAGGCAACGGTGGTTCCGTAGAGGACGCGCATGCTGGCACGGCCGGAGCCGCTCTTGCCGCTGGTGAGCTCGTTCGCCAGAAACAGCAGATCGTCGGGCGGGCTGTTCTGACTGATGGTCGCGACGTCGACGAGCTCGAGCAGCGCCTGGTTGTGCTGTTCGATATCGCGCTTGGAGCTCATGATGATCCAGGCGGCCTTGGCCCCCGCGGTGCGCGCGCGCTCGATGATGGGTCGCGGAGCCGTCAGATCCGCGTTCGCGACCACGAGACGTACGTCCTCTTGCGTCGAGTAGTACTGGAGGACACGCTCGTCGCTGGCGTAGCGCAGCTCGAAGCCGGCGTTGGCGAGCACGTGGCCGATCACGTCGCAGCGACCGCGGTCGGCATCGGCCACGATGGCACGACCGAGCTTCGGCGGCTCCAGCGGAGCATCCTGACGTGGCAAGCTGCGCAGGCGTGCGATGAGCGCCGGCCAGGCCGATGCGGACACGACGTCGTCGGCGCCCAGTGCGTAGAGTTTCTCCGTGTAGACGTCGGTGAGCTCCTGGGTCATGGCCAGAATTGGGACGCCCGAGAGTGAGCGCTTGGCGCGGGCCTTGTGACACAAGCGCTCCGCCTTCGGCGTCGAAGCGTCGAACAAGATGACGCTCGCTTCGTGGCGGTCGATCCACAGGAGCGCCTGGTTCGAGTCTTCGACGACTACCAGATCCAGGTCCGCATTCGTGGCGAAGACGCCCAGCATTCTGCGCTGCTCGGCTTGCAACTTGGCGAGCACGAGCAGGTAGCGGGTTCGCGTCATGTCACGTACGATAGCGCCCTACTCGAGCGCTTCGCTACTGCTCGGGACGAGCGAACAGTGCCTCCGTAACAAACCCGTACCGAGGCTCAATCTGTGCGTGTCCAGGATTTCTACGGCCCTCACCCGGGTGCGGCCGCGGAAATCAGGACGCCACGTCTGAGCCGAGGTACTAGTCGGGAAGCGGCGGTGCTATAAACGAGAAACCAAGCCGGTGCGGACGTTCTGGTTCGAATATCGCGGTGCGCGTTACGTGATTCGCCAGGGCGAGACGCTGGTGGGTCGTGGTGACGAATGTACGCTGCAAGTGGACGACGTCGCCGTGTCGCGGCAGCACCTCATGGTGCGCCGCTCGGGCGACATCGTCACCTTGACGGACCTCGGCAGCAGTAACGG
>DATDJP010000299.1:0-15060 GCA_036520475.1 Polyangiaceae bacterium
ATCCGTCGCGCAGGGACGTCCGTAACACTCTCGAGCAGCTAAAGGCGCGGATGCACCGCGAGCGCGGCGCCGATGCCGGCAGTCGTTGAGCATCGTGCCCGAGCGGGCGGCGCATCTGTCGCACTCGAACGCCGTGGCCAACCAACACCACTTCGCGCCCGGGTGCGTCGCTTCCCGCCCCGCTCCACGGGCAGTGGCTCGACCTTGCCGCGCCCAAATGGACGACACCCCGCAGCTTGTGGCCGCGGGGTGTCGTGCTCAGCCGATTGATCCAGCTGTTACTGCTTCAAGCTCATTCCTCGGGATTGAGCTCTTCGATGTTCGGCGCGATGTTCACGACACCGCCGGCGACGCCGCCACGGAGCGAGAACAAGGAGGCCGTGGTGTCACCATCCAAGTCGCCTTCCGCCGTCGCGACGAAGGTACCGGTTGTAGCCGTAGGGTCGGTGGCAGTGTACAGGTACCGGTAATACTGCGGCTCCTGCATAGAGAACTTCAGGCATTGCCAGCCCGTAACCTGATCGCCAGTGCTCCAGTCGGCGACCGACGATTGATACTTTTTGTTAGCGACGGCGGTCAGCGCACCCGGGACAACAACCGAGGTGCCACACAGACGATTGCTCGCCGCTGCCGACGACCCCGGCGCCAACACGAGGCCGGCCATGTTCTCACGACTATACGCGGCCGAAGCGTCCTTAGACAGCTGACCGAGCGAGTTGCGCGCTTCCGCCGTCTTCGCGTTGGCGATGTATTTGCGGACGCCGTAGATGGCGAGTGCCGCGAGCACACCGACGATTGCGACCACGATCATGAGCTCCACCAGGGTGAAGCCGCGTTTCAGTTTGCGATTCAGAATTGTCATTTGTTTCTCTTTTGCTCTCAGGTGGACTGGATTTGCGGCGGCAGACCACCCGTTCTGCTCGCTCTGCTTCACCTGGCCCTCGCCAGTTAGTTTGATATCGACTTATTCGTCTTCTTTTTCGACGTACACTTCACGCGTAAAACTCGAAGAGACAAGCAGCGACCGGACGCCGTCGCCGTTGTGGTCCGCGCGGGCGACCACGATGTACCAAGGCTCCGTAGTAGCTACGGGGTAGTTCAAGGGTTCCTCGGTAGTGAGCGTGGTCGGCGAAGTGCCGGCGGCACCGGCGGTGACCGCGTAGCCGAAGGCCACGGGGCCGTTCGGGTCCACGCCGAGCTGCTGCCAGCGTGCGAAATCCGGATGCGTCGGCTGGCTCCACGCCGACTTGAAACGGCCGGGAGCTTGACTCGGATAGAGCCGAAAGCTCCCGAGGCTGACGTTGAGATAAGCGAATGTTTCGTCCTTGAATGCTTCTTGATTGGCCTTGATCGACGTGATCATCGTCATGGCTTCACTGCTCTTGGATGCGAAGACGTACTTTTGAACGCCGTACACCGCGAGTGTCGCCAGGACACCGACTATCGCCACCACGGTGAGCATCTCGATGAGCGTGAACCCACGCTCGGACGTTTTGCTCAACCCTTTTCTCATCACGCTTGGTCTTCGCACTAAGCACCGATTGTGCCAGCTTCGGCATTCACCCCAACGACGCGGGACAGGCCGGATTAAGGCTCAAATCCAGGAAAAAGGCGCGCTGTACGGCGAAAGCAGACATCCAGCGCCTGACAAAAATCGTCACTCGACGCGAGAGCGGCTGACAATTTACGGAAGAGCCGAGTCTTCCGTGACAAAAGGTTGACACGCGAGCGCGCGCTTCCCGCGAAAGAGCTTCCCTCGAGTATGCGAATCGCATCGGCCCGATCGAGACTCATCGGCGTCGAGCCCACTCTTCAGGCGCAGCAGGTGCGACAGAGGAAGCCAAGGTGCGCTTCCACGTCGCAGTGCCGCTACTCGCCGCTCTTCTCGGCGTAGAAATCGAGACTGAAGCTCGAAGCGGCGAACATCGCAAACACGCCATCCCCGTTGGTGTCGCCGGTCGCCTGAATCACGTACCAGGGCTCCTGAGCGGGGCCCCATACGGGTGGATTGGTAATGTTCAGAGCGGGCGGCGTGGCTCCCGGTGCTCCGGCGCGCGTCGTGTAACCAAACTGCACGGGACCGCTGACCGATGGGTTCAACATGCGCCAGTTCGCGAAGTCGTTTCCGCCGGGCTGATCCCAGGCGTACTTGTTCTCACCGGGCGTGGCCATCGGGTAGTACGACACCATGGTCGTCGATACATCGAAGTACGTCCGGGTCTCTGCGAACCAGCGTTCCTGCGCGGCGCGGATACTCTGCACCATGGTCGACGCTTCCACCGCGCGCGACGTGAGGATGTGCTTGCGCACGAGCGCAACGCCAATCACCGCGAGCACCCCCACGATGGTGACCACGGCCATCAGCTCGACCAGGGTGAAACCCGCTTGTTTTCGCCTCGCCACGCGCCTTCTGCCCGACATGCCCATGTTCCGATCGATGAGCATAGCGCGGTTCTCGCTCCTACGCCCGCGACGCATGGCTCACTCTTGCTCCGGCGCGTCGCTCTCGGGCGCCTCGTCTTCCGTGCCGAGCGCGTGCTTGGCGAGCCGGTAGCGCAAGGAGCGAAACGTGATCCCGAGCAGCGCAGCCGCGTTCTTGCGCACCCCGCCGCAGCGCTCCAGCGCTTCCACGAGGAGCCGCCGCTCGATCTCGTTCATGACGCCGTCGAGCTCGCACCCGGCTTCTGGCAGCTCCAGGAGCGAAGGACCTGTGCCGCCCGCCATGCCGCTCACCTCGCGCGGCAGGTCACCGAGGCCGATGGCGCGTGAGCCGGCGAGCGCCACCGCGCGTTCGATCACGTTTTCGAGCTCGCGGACGTTGCCGGGAAACGCGTAGTGCGAGAGGGCGCGCATGGCGTCGGGCGTGAAGGCCACGACGTCCTTGCCCATTTCGTCGGCGAAGCGCTTCACGAACCGTTCTGCGAGCACCGGCACGTCTTCGCGGCGCTCGCGCAGAGCCGGCAGGTCGACGCGAATCACGTTCAGGCGGTAGTACAGGTCTTGCCGGAATTTGCCGCTTGCCACGTCCGCTTCCACGTCGCGGTTGGTGGCCGCTAGCACGCGCACGTCCACCGCTACTTCGTTGGTCGAGCCTACGGCGCGCACGGCGCGTTGCTGCAGCACACGCAGCAGCTTGACCTGCAACGCCGGCGGAAGCTCTCCCACTTCATCGAGCAGTACGGTGCCCCCGTCGGCTGCGCGAAACAGGCCGGGCTGGCGCGCGGACGCGCCGGTAAAGGCGCCCTTTTCGTGACCGAACAGCTCACTTTCCATGAGCGCTTCGGGGAGCGCGCCGCAGTTGACCACGAGGAAGGGTTTGTCGCGGCGATCCGAGCGGTCGTGGATGGCGCGCGCCACGCGCTCCTTGCCGGTACCGCTCTCACCCGTGACGAGCACGGTGGTGCGGGTGTTCGCGATGCGTGAAACGAGCTCCATGACGGAGCGCATGGCCTGGCTCTTGCCGACTACTTCATTGTCCGACAGCTGCGAGAAGCGCGCCTTGAGCCGCTGATTTTCCGCGACGAGCGCGTGCTTTTCCAGCGCTTTGCCGACCAGCGCCGTCAGCTCGCCGGGATCGAACGGCTTGGTCACGAAGTCGTACGCCCCGGAGCGCATGGCGGAGATCGCGTTCTCGACGCTCGAATGCGCCGTGATCAGGATCACTTCCGTGCTCGGTTGCCGCGTCTTTGCGGCCGCGAGGACGTCGAGTCCGGAGCCATCGGGCATGGACAAATCGGTGAGCACGATCGGAAATGGCCGCGGATTCTGGGCGATCGCGTCCAGGGCGCGGCGGCAACCGGCCGCGAGCACGACCTCGTAGCCCTCGCGCCGAAACAGGATCTCGAGCATCTGGCGAATGCCAGGCTCGTCGTCCACGACGAGCACCTTGATGGACGTAGGTGCGATGGAGGTCATGCGGATGGCAGGCAGGAGCGCGACGCGCATCGCCAGTGTGGGACGATGTGGGCAACGGAGCCAGTTTTCGTCTACTGACTAACACGGCCAAACCGCGGCGAAATTGCGTCGCATCGGACGCAATCGCCAGTTCGTTGCGAGGTGCCGGGCGCGGCGGTAGGCTTCTTGGGTTCGCTTTGATTGCTTCTTCAATGCACCGCGGGGGTGGGGCCGGCTCCGCGCGTGGGCTGAAGCTGGGGTTCGCCCTGTATCTGGCGTTTGGCGCCGGGGCCTGTACGGGTGCAGACGACCCGACCCTGGCGCCCGAGGTCCGTCGTGACGTGGTGCCAGCGCTGGCGCCGGCCGTGTTGTTCGAGCCGCCCGACGGGCTCCGGCTCGTTCCCGGTGAGCAACGCAGCGTGCGCGTGCGCGCGACGCCTGCAGGCGATTACCGCATGCGGTTCGCGCTGCTCGGCAGACCCGACGTGCCCCGCGACGCCTCGCTCGATCGCAGCGAAATCATGACTGCCTCGGACGGGACCGCTTCGGTGCTCCTCACCGCGCCCACCGCGCCCACTCTGTTCACGCTGCGCGCGTCCTTCGACGGCGTTTCCGGCGAGTTGCCGATCAGCGTGAGCGACAGCGGCTTTGCTTCACTCGCGGTGAGACCGCACTACGCCGGGCAGCGTGAGATCTCGCAGTGGGTAGCGAGCGTGCATCAGGGCACGACGTGCCAGGCCTTGTCGCGCGATCTGGGTTCCGATGGCCCGCTGACTGTGCAAGTGCCGGCAAGCCAGGCGCCTCGCATCGAGGGGATTCCACTCGGCGTGCAGCTCGCCGTGCGCGTGCGAGCCGGCTACTTTGCATTCGGCTGCACCGAGCTCGGCAAGCTGGCCCCGGACTCGTCGAATGCGGTCGACGTCGAGGTTCAGGACGTGCCGCTCAAGCTCGCGGGTGCACGCCTCACGGTGTCGCTCGGTATCGACGCCCCCGCGGTGCCCTGGGCGACGAGCATGCGTCC
This sequence comes from Polyangiaceae bacterium, assembly GCA_036520475.1. Classification (GTDB taxonomy): domain Bacteria; phylum Myxococcota_A; class Polyangia; order Polyangiales; family Polyangiaceae; genus DATDJP01. The sequence goes on from DATDJP010000299.1 coordinate 4,916, forward strand.
GGCGATGGACGCGCTCCTGAATCAACTGCGCGGGAGCGCCAGCGATGACGTGCAAGCGCTGCTGGATGCGATGCGCGCCCAAGTCGCGACTCCGCTCTCGCCGGCGGGCTTCGATGCGGCGCGCAGCAGCGAAACCTGGGACGCCGTCCTGCGCGCTGAGCTCGGGAGCGGCGCGGCCACCGCGCTGCGGGCGCCGGTGGATGCGTGGATGAAGCAGCACCTCGTGGATCTGACCTCCGAGGACGCACTGTCCGGCGTGCTCCAGGTCCCCGCGTCCCCCGCGCCGCCCACGCTCGAGCTGATCCGCATCGCGGGCTTGACGGCGACCGAGGCCGGCTTTCGGGCACTCAATCCGGTGGCCGTATCGACGAAGGCGGGCGACACCATTTTGATCGGAGCCAATCAGGCGGCTTCCTCGGATCTGCGCCTGCCCTGGTCACCCTCGCGTCTGCTGGCGGGCCTGGCTGCCGTCGCCGCGCGCGCGCAATACCCGGATGCGGACACGGTGCCGGCAGCGCTCGCAGAACGCCTGAGCTGCCGGAGGATTGCCGGCGAGCTCGCCGCCAACGGCGCTCAGAGCGGTGTGCTGTTCGCGGGCTGCGACGCCGGATGCGGCGAGGCGCTCTGCAGCGCGGCCCTCGGCGCTCTCTGGTCGCGCGCAGAAGCCGCGCTGCCCGCGACGAGCAGCCTGTCGCTGAGCGCGGTCGCCGAAGCGCGCATCGACTCCTCCGCGCGGCCGCTCGGCTTCACGGGCACCTGGCTCGGCAAGCTCAGCGCCGCGGGCTCCGTGACGTCCGTGGGCGGCGCCGTCAGCGGCGGCACTCCCAGCGTCGCCGAGCTCAACTTCTGATACGAAGCCGCAAGAGCCGGAGCTCGATCGCGAAGGCGTAAGCCGCGAGCGCCTCGAGCTCACTGACCTCGCGGCCGCCGCGCGTGTCGCGAACGAGCGCGCGAAACTCGAGATAGCGCCGTCCCTCGGCGCCGAGCAAGAGCGCTACCACCGCCGGATCGCGCGGTGCGTCCGCCGAGCTGCCGAGCACGGAACCGGTGCTCGCGAGCACGCGCGCCACGAGCTGCTCCGTGAGAGTCAGGGCGCGGCCGTATTGGTGCGCAGCCAGCGCCGCTTCCAGGTTCTTGACGAGCGTCCGCTCCGCTCCCGGCCAGAGCGCGTCGAACGTCAGGCCGTGGGGCTCCCGCGCGAGCGCGCTGGGCGGCGCGCTCTCGACGGCGGCACTGGGCTCGGGTGGACGAGGTGTCGGAACGGCAGGCTCGCTGCCGAGCGACGGCGCTGGCGGCGGCAGAGACGGCGCCGAGTCGCGTTCGGGTTCGGGTTCGGGTTCGGGTTCGGGCGCGGGCTCGGGCTCGGGGTCCGGCGTGCCAGTGATGGCACGCGCCGCGTCTTCGCCAGGATCGGCTTCGGGGAGCCCGCTCAACCGCAGCATGCTGAAAGACTCGGTCCTCCGCATGCCGGTCGATAGCGGGGCGCGGGGCGACTCGGCCGCTATGTCGCCCTCGGCGCGGCGCAGCGCTTCGGCCAGGCCGCCTTCGGGCAGTTCGAGCCGGTGGAGCGGCAAACCGCGTCCTTCGGGGACGCGCTTCTCGAAGTCCTCGAGCACGGCGCGGGCGATCGCTTCGAGCGACTCGTACACGCCATCGCCGTGCGTTGCGACGCTGGCAAAGCTCGGCGCGCCGTGCAGATTCAGTTTGCGCTCTAGCTCGTCGATGGGCACGATGTCGTTCAGGTCGCGCTTGTTGTACTGAATGACGTGCGGCACTTCGTTGAGGCTGCGCCCGTGCTCACGCAAGTTGTCGTGCAAGTTCTCCAGACTTTCGCGGCTCGCGTCGGCGCGCAGGCGCTGCGAATCCGCGACCAGCACGATGCCGTCCGCGCCGGTCAGCACCAGCTTGCGGGTCGCGTTGTAATAGACCTGACCCGGCACCGTGAACAGCTGCAGGCGCACGCCCAGGCCGCGCAACGCGGGCAGGCGGATCGGCAGGTAGTCGAAGTAGAGGGTGCGATCGACGGGCGTCGCCAGGCTCACCATCTTGCCGCGATGCTCCGGTTTGGCCGTCGCGTGGATATGCTGGAGGGTGGTCGTCTTACCGCCGAGCCCGGGCCCGTAGTACACGATCTTGAATACGAGCTCCCGCGCCAGCGGGTTCACTACGGGCATGCGTCCGCGAGCAGGATAGAACAGTTTTCGCGGCGCCGCGAAGAAGAGAGACTCTTTACAAGTCGCGCTCGATCTCGATGGCTTTGCGTACCTTCCAGATCGGCGAAGTCGCGGAGAGCACGATCGAGGCGAGGCTCGCGATCACGCATAAAGCCGCCAGAATTGCGAAAACACGCTGGCGCCGCTCCGGCCGCCGTTCGCGCTGCAGCAGAAAGCCGATGGGGAAACCCGCGACAAAGCCGCCCAGGTGCGCGGCGTTGTTCACCGGGAAGGCGAACGCGAACGCCACGGCATAGACCGCGAAACGGAGCAGCACGTTCTTCCACTCGGGATCGCGGCGCGCATACAGCCAGCCGATGAAGGCGCCCATCATTCCGAACAGACTGCCGCTCGCGCCAGCCGTGATCCACGGCGCGCCGAGGTAGCTGTGCCACAGGTCGCTGACGACGAAACCGGCGATGCCCGTGACGACGAAGAGCAGCGCCAGCCGCGCTCCGCCCACCTGCTGCTCCAGCATCCGACCCAGGTACACGAGGGACAGCATGTTGAGCGCGAGGTGCACCAGATTCAGGTGCACGAACACCGCGGCCAGGTAACGCCACGGCTCGATGCGACCCAGATCGAAGCCTATCGCACCCCAGCGCAGCAGCTCGGACGCCGCGAAGTAGCTGCCGAAGATCGGGGGAAAACCGCCGCTCCCCAGCGTGCCCAGCGCGAAGACCACCAGGCACAGACCCGTGAAGAAGCGGGTCATGAACAGCTCGGCTCCGAACACCTGGCGGACTATCGAGGCACCAGCGCGGGCAGTCGGCCCGGGAAGCGGGCGGCCGCAGCTGTGGCAGGTGGGCTCGTCGGCGCCGTTCAAGCGCCGGCAAAATGGGCAAATCTTGGAACCTACGGCCATCGGCCCGATGAGGGAATGCTTGGCAGTGCCCGCGAACGCAAGCAAAACCGGCTGGTGCGCGCGTTTTTAGCCGCCAGACGCGACGTAAGCAGCGGCCCGTGTCGCGCGTTCTCGTGAGTGCCATGTACGCGACGGCCCAGATCCGGAGCCTCGGCCCGACCACTCCGGCTTCTCTACCGGAGCTCTGGCCATCGCCGCTCTCGTGGCCGTCATCATCGCTCTGGGCAAGCGGGGGGTCGTATACAGTTCCGAACGTGCTGACCGTCGATGCCGAGGCCCTCGAAGCCGAGCGCTGCCTGTGTGAGCGCGCGCAGCAGGGGGATCGGCGAGCGTTGGGGGCGATTTTGGAGCGGCATGGACCGCGGCTGTACCGCAGCGTGCTCCTCCCGCGGCTCGGTAGTCCTTCGGCGGCCGAGGAAGCGCTGTCCACGACCTACATGAAGGTCGTGGAGCGCTTTTCGCAATTCACCTGGCAGAGCGTGGGCGTGTACCCGTGGCTGCGCGTGGTGGCCATGCGGGTCGCGCTCGACCAGATCCGCGCTCGCAAGCGCGAGATCCTCTTCGAGCCGCCCGACCTCGAGCGCGAGATCGATGCCGCACAGCGCGAAGCCCGCGACGCCGAGCAGCTCGAGCGGCACGACCTCGCCGTGGCGCGCCGAAAAGTCGAGCACCTGCTCGAGCACATCAACGAGCGCTATCGCCTGGCCATCCGCTTGCGCGTGCTGGAAGAGCGTTCGCGCGAGGACGCAGCCCGCGAGCTCGGCGTCAGCATGGCCACCTTCGACGTGGTACTCCATCGCGCGATGGCGGCCCTGCGCAAGGTACTTCAGGCAGAGGACGGCCAGAGCCCATGACCGAGCGCCCTTCCGACCCCGACCTCGACCCGAGCAGCGCTCGCGACGATGAGCTCGCAGCGCTGCTCCGCGCGGCTTGGTCACCGGGCGACCTCGACGGCGCCCGCAATCGGAAGCTTATCGAGCTGGCCCTGGAAGATCCGCTGGCTCCGCCGACCGCAGAAGAGATCGTGGAGAGCGAGCGGCTCCGGCGTGCGCTCGACGGCGAGATCGATCACCCCGACCTGGCGCTCGCTCGTGCCCTGCGCGCCGCCGTCCACCCCGCGGATCCGCCCGCGGGCCGCGTGCTTTCCGCACCGCCCGCTGCCGCGGCACCCGGCGCCAATGTCGTCCCGTTCCAGCGCGACCGCGCGCCACGCGCGCGCCGCGTCTACGCAGCAGTGGGCGCCGTGGCAGGCCTCGCTGCGCTGGCAGCAAGCGTGCTTCTGTTCGTCGTGCCCGCGGAGAAGCGCAGCGCGCCCAGCGCCACGCTGGCAAGCTCGCCCGACCTGCCGGAGCTTTCGGTCGCGCGGTCCACGCAGGAGCTGTTCACGGAGAAGTTCGAGACCGGAGAAACGTCGGCGCGCGTGGACCGCATCGCGGAGGTCCGCGCGCGCGAGCTGCGCTCGAATCGCTATGCTCTGTGGGGGGTGCGGTGACGGGCCGCGCAACGCACGCGACGGCGCGGCGCGCCCGCGCCGTGGCCGCACTGCTCGTGCTGCTCAGCTCGCTCGGTGCCTGCAGCAAGGGCGAGAGTCCGGCGCCCGCCGCCAGCGCGTGTCCGGAATTGCCGGGTGCACCCGTCGTCGACCCGGCGCTGCTGGCGTTCTTGTCGAGAGCGCGCGCGGCCCACCACATGGCCGATCGGCACGAGGAAGCGGCCGAGCTGCCAGCTGCCATCGCTGCGCTCGGCAAGCTGCTCGCTGGGCCGACACCGGGAGGAGACGCTCCCCTGCCCGAGGTTCGCGAGGTGCTCGCCGACACGCACGCGCGGCTCGCCGATCTCGAGAGCCAGCTCGGTCAGTACGAAGCGGCGGAGAGGCACGTCACGCTCGGCTTGAAAGGCGCAACGGAGCCGAGCTACTTTCAGGGTCACTTGTTCGAGGTGCGGGGTTTGCTGGAAGAACGACGTGCAAAATTTCTGCGCGAACGCGGCCGTCCAGAAGACGCGGACCGCGCGAGCCGCGCCGCAATCGCCGCGTTCGAGCAAGCCATGCAGATCCAGGCGCGCGTCATCGAAAGAACGCTGGGGCGAGACGCACAGTGACACGGATCTCGTGGTGGGAGACCCACGACGCGCGCACCGGGCAGCGCTGGAGCTTCTTGCAAGCGCTGAAGAACCACGCCATCTACTTGACGGTCCGCTGTCTGCTCTGGCTCGCCGATCGGCTTCCGGATTCGCTGCTGCTCGCGATCGGACGCGCGCTCGGCCGCTCGGCGCACGCGCTGCTCCCACGTGAGCGCGCCGTGACGCGCAACAATCTGCGCGCTGCGTGCCCCGACGCAGACGTGGACACGCTGACCCGCCTCACGTTCCAGAGCGCCGGCGAAAATCTCACGCGCACGCTGCTGCTGCGGCGAGCGCAGTTTGGTGTGCGCGACCACGTCCACGTGAGCGAGCACAATCGCAACTTGCTCGCGAGCGCGCTCGCCGAGGGGCGGGGCGTGGTGTTCGTGAGCGCGCACCTCGGGCCGTTCGAGTGGCTCGCCGCAGCGCTAGCGGAGGCCGGTTTTCGGCCCGCGGTCGTGGTGCGTGAAAGTTACGATCGCAGGCTGTCCGCGCTCGTCGATCAGCATCGCTTGCAGCGCGGCCTGACGGTCATTCACCGCGGGGCCGCGGGCGCCGAGCTGACCATCCTGCGCGCGCTCCGCGCCGGACGCCCCGTCGGTTTCCTGCCCGACCTGGCGGGCCGCGTGCGAACCAGTCGAGCCCGCTGGCTCGGAGGCACGAGTCCGCTCGCCTCGGGCCCGGGACAGCTCGCCGCCCGCCTGGGAGCGCCGCTGCTCGTGGGCACATTGCAGCCGCAGGCGCACGGATCCGGCTACTCTGTGCGGCTCGAGCGCCTGCCCGTGACGGGGGCCGAAGACATGACGCAGAGCGTCGCGAGCGCCCTCGAGCGTGCTATCCTGAACTGTCGCGAAGAGTGGTTGTGGATGGCGCGACCGCTCGGGTGAGACCTGAGACACTGGGTCGCGGGAACAAGTAAGATCGCAACGGTGGATTCGATGCCAGGCTCCCGCATCCCGCGCCCCATGCAAGGCGTCGAGACGCGTGCTCTGCCGATTGGCCCGGAAGAAGCGTACGTGCTCTCGCGCATCGACGGCCAGACCTCGGAAGCGGACATCGTTTCGTCGACGGGGCTCGATCCGGAGCGCGTGCGCGCAGCGCTCGGGACGCTCGAGAAGCTTGGCGCCGTGTGTTTCGACGGGGCGCCCGTGCGTCTCAGCACGCGCCCGCTACCACGCCCTTCGAACCCCGCGCTGCGATTGCAGGCCGCCATCGAGTCCGAGCCCGAACGCGGCGCGCTCAATCACCCCGCGGCCGCGCTGTACGATCCGAGCGAGCTCGACGAACAAGTCGATCTGGATCTGCCGAAGAAGCGCAAGATCCTCGACCTGTATTACCGGCTCGAGTCGCTGTCTCACTACGAGCTGCTCGGTCTCGGGCGCGGTGCCGACCGCAAGGCGGTCAAGGCAGCGTACTACGAGGTCGTGGGCGTGTTTCATCCGGACCGCTATTTCGGCAAGAGCCTCGGCACCTTCAAACCCAAGCTCGAGAAGGTCTTCACGCGGCTCACGCTCGCGCACGACGTGCTGTCCCGCGCGCCGGCGCGCGAGGAATACGACGCTTACCTCGAAACACAGCGCAGGAACGAACATCTCGAGCGCATGCTCGGCGACGACGCGCTGCAGGAGGCGGAGCTCGCCCGAGCCCGGCGTCTGATCGAGGAAGAGGCGCGCATGGTCGAGCGCATCGAAGCCATCGTACCGCCCGCAAAGGCCATCCCGAGCGACCCCGAGGCGCGACGGCGTGCGCTCGCTCGAAAGCTCGGTCGCGGCACGGGGCCACTCGGCTCTGGCGGCAGCTCCCTACCGCCCGCGGCCGAGTCTGGCGAGCAGATGCGGGACCGCGTCACTCAGGACTTACGCCGCCGCTTCGATCAGCGCGTGCAGCAGGCGAAGCTCGAGCAGGTGCAGCGCTACGTGCGCGCGGCGGATGCCGCGATCGCGGAGCACAAACCCGTATCCGCCGCCAACGCCCTGCGCATCGCTGTGCAGCTCGCGCCCGAGGACCAGACGCTCGCGCGGCGACTGAGCGAGGTTCAGGAAATTGCCAGCATGGAACTTTCCGAGAGCTACACGGAGCAGGCACAATACGAAGAACGCAATGGGCGTTTCGCGGAAGCCGCACGCTCCTATGAGAGGGCGACCGCCGGCAAGTCGGTCGCGCGCCTACACGAGCGCGTCGCTCATTGCCTGGTCGAGGCCAACGGCGACCCGCGGCAGGCGGCCGAACACGCGAAGAAGGCGGTCAGCGCGGCCCCCAATGACGCGGGTTACCGGCTCACCCTGGGCCGCGTTTATCTGGTGGCGGGCATGAAACAGAGCGCCGTGAGCGAATTCGAGCGCGCCGCCGCCCTCGCCCCGGGGGATGCTAGCATCCGGGAGTGGCTTAAGCGGGCCAGGCGCGGGGACGTCTGACCGGAATAGTTTCGCGGGAATGGGCGGAATAGCCTAGCGGCTCTGACGCACAGCGTAGAAAGGCAGACATGGAGCGCGTCATCGGCATCGATCTCGGGACCACCAACTCATGCGTGGCAATCATGGAGGGGGACAACCCCACGGTGATCCCGAACCGCGGTGGCTACAAGACCACTCCCAGCATCGTGGCCGTGACGGAAGCCGGCAAGCGTCTGGTCGGGCACATCGCCAAACGTCAGGCGATCACGAACGCGGAAAACACGGTCTACGCCGCGAAGCGTCTGATCGGTCGCAAGTGGAACTCGCCGCAGGTCAAAAACGCGATCATGACCTCGAGCTACACCATCATCGAAGGCCCGCACGCCGACGTACGCATCAAGCTGCGCGACAAGACCTTCTCGGTGCCCGAGATCAGCTCGATGGTGCTGCAGGAGATGAAAATCATCGCCGAAGACTATCTCGGCGAGCCCGTGAAGAAGGCCGTGATCACGGTGCCGGCGTACTTCAACGACAACCAGCGGCAAGCGACCAAAGACGCCGGCGCCATCGCCGGCCTCGACGTGATCCGCATCATCAACGAGCCGACGGCGGCCGCCCTCGCCTACGGCTTCGGCAAGAAGCTCGATCGCACGGTCGCTGTCTACGATCTCGGCGGCGGCACCTTCGACATCAGCATCCTGGAGATCGGTGCGCACGGCGTGTTCAAGGTCGTGAGCACGACGGGTGACACGTTCCTCGGCGGCGAGGACTTCGACGCGCGCATCATCGACTGGCTCGTGAGTGGATTTCACGAGGAGCACGACCTCGATCTGCGACAAGACCGCATGGCGCTGCAGCGGCTGCGTGACGCCGCCGAGAAGGCCAAGTGCGAGCTCTCGAGCGTGCGCGAGACGGAGGTCAATCTGCCGTTCGTGATCTCCACCGGCAGAAACGAGGCGCTGCACCTGCAGCGTTCGCTGACGCGCGAGACGCTCGAGGCGCTCACCGCGGACCTGGTGGAGCGCACGGTCGACATCTGTCGGCAGGCCATCGACGACGCCAAGCTCGGCATCGACGAGATCGAAGACGTGATCCTCGTGGGCGGCATGACGCGCATGCCGGCCATCCAGAAGGCCGTCGCGGAGTTCTTCCGTCGCGAGCCCAACAAGAGCGTTCACCCCGACGAAGTCGTGGCGCTCGGCGCCTCCATCCAAGGCGCGGCCCTCGTGCAGGAAAAGCACGAGATGATCCTGCTCGACGTCACGCCGCACGCGCTCGGCATCATGACCTTCGGCAGCTATTTCGAGGAGCTGATCCCACAGAACACCACGGTGCCGACCAGCCGCACCAAGATCTTCACGACCAGCCGCGACGACCAGACCGCCGTGAAGATCCTCGTCATGCAGGGCGAGAGCAAGAAGGCCGACGAGAACGAGCTCCTCGGCGAGTTCATCCTGACAGGGCTACGCCGCGCGCCGAAAGGCCACGTGGAAATCGAAGTGACGTTCGAGATCAACACGGACGGCATCGTCAGCGTGCACGCCAAGGATCTCGAGACCGGCCAGGCACAGTCGATTCAGGTCACGGCCACGAGCGGCCTCACCCAGGACGAGATCCGGCACATGATGGACCATGCACGCGAGTACATGGTCGAGCGCCGCACGGACGAACACTTCGAAGCGGCACGGCAAGAGGCCGAAACATTGATTTCCGACGTGGAGCGCATGTTCCCGGAAATCGAGCGCGTGGTAGGAACTGCAGATTTCGGCCGGGACGCCATCGCCAAAGCACGCACCGTGCTGGAAAAGGCGCGTACGGCCATCGTCAGCAAGAACGCGGACGCCATCAAAGAACAGATTGAACAGCTCCTGCGCACCCAGCGTATGTTCCGCGGCGTCGTGTCCAGAGGTTGACGCCGCCGGGCGCGGCCATAGATGAGGCACTTTCGATGAGCAAGAACGATGGTCAGGGGGAAAGCATGCCGCCGGCATCCTTGCCCCCGGCATCCTTGCCCCCGGAGACCACGCCCATCGATGCGCACTGGGACGACGACGCCCTCGACTTGTTCGTGCCGGAGAAAGAAGCGCGGTCGGATCCATTCGCCCGCATCACGTCCATCCCCGACTCGCCTCCCGAGGAGTACGTCGGCCGGCTCATGGCCGAAGCGGAGCGAGCAGAGCTCGGGCTGAGCGAAAGCGAAGGCGACCCCGCAGACGACCCGAGCTCGCGCAAGACGCCCGTGCAGTACCTGAGCTCACCCCGCATGCCCGTTTTCGAGCCGGCGCCGGACACCGTTCCGAATTCGCTGCCCGTGCCGAGCTCGGCCGAGAGCGATTTCGAGACCCTGTCGCTCGACCTCGACCAAAGCGAGTTCGATGGGCCTCACTTCGAAATAGAAATCGACAAACCCGCGCCGAAACCGGCGTTCGCCGCCCCCGCGCCCGCACCCCTGGGTCACCCGGCGAAGCTGCTCGCCGAAGCCCGGGATCGCTACGCGATGGGCGACTTCAGCGGCGCCCTGGTCGTGGTCGAAACTCTGCTCGAGGCCGAGCC
>DATDJP010000300.1:0-31959 GCA_036520475.1 Polyangiaceae bacterium
CCAGGCATCGGTGATCAGATGGTGTAGACACACCGCCAGCACGTGCCGATCGCGGCCGATCCGGTAGAGCGCGACGCGCAGGAGCACGTCGGACGCGATCTCGAACGGGGCGCTCGCCAGCGCGCAGGCGCGAGCCAGGGCCGCCGCCTCGGCGTCGGGCTCGGTTTGCAGGTCGATGACCGGGACGTCCACGCGGCGCTGCTCGTGGACGATGACGTGCGGGCAGCCGTCCTTGTGAGGGAAATTCGCGCGCAGCACCTCGTGGCGCGCGACGATGGCGTTCAGCGCGCGCTCCAGCAGCTCCGCCTGCAGCGCGCCTTCGATGCGTGCGGCGCCGGCGACGTTGTATGCGGAGCCGCCGGGCTCGAGCTGATGCAGGAGCCACATGCGCTCTTGCGAGAAAGACAGCGGCAGCTCGCGCGCGCGGTCGAAGGGCACGAGAGCGTGCTCCGGCGAGAGGAGCGGCAGGCTAGCGACGCGCTCCGCCAGCGCGGCCGGCGTCGGCGAATCGAACACCGCGCGCAGAGGCAGCTCGACGCGGAGCGTGTCTCGCAGCCGCGAAACGAGCTGCGTGGCGAGCAAGGAATGCCCGCCGAGTGCGAACAAGTTGTCGTCGGGCGCGACGCTCGGGACGTCGAGCAGGTCGGCGAGAATCGCCTGGATCACACCGGTGAGCTCGCCGGAGGCGGCGGCCGCGGCGGTCTGTAGTGGCAGCTCTGCGATCGGCGACAGCTCCTTCGCCAGGTAGCGCGCGCGACATGTCCCGCGCTGCAGCTTGCCGCTCGACGTGCGCGGCAAGCTGCCGCTGCGGACCAACACCACGTCGTGCACGGGCAACTCCACGCGCTCGGCGACGCGCGCCCGGACGGCGCGCGCGATCGAAAACGGCTCGAGGTCGGCGTGCGCGCGCACCTCGCAGATGACGACGATCCGCTCGCCGTCATCACTGTCGATGGAGAAGGCCGCGCACTGACCCACGTCGGGATGGCAGTCCAGAGCGCTGCCCTCGATGTCTTCGGGGTAGTGGTTGACGCCGCCGATGATGAGTAAGTCTTTCAGCCGGCCCGTGACGAACAGCTGGCCGTCCGCGAAAAATCCCAGATCCCCCGTGCGCAAATACTGTGACGGATCGCGCGACGCGTCCTCGAGCCGTGCACCGAAGGTCTCCACGCTGAGCGGGTCGTTCCAGTAGCCGCAAGCGACGCTCGGCCCGCGCACCCAGATTTCGCCGACTCGGCCGGCGGGGTGACTGCGCCGAGTCTCGGGGTCCACGATCAGGACATCCAGGTCGGTAAGCGGCGGTCCGCAGCCGACCAGCTCGAGCGCGGGTTCGCCGGGCTGCGCGGCTTCTACGCGCCCCTCGGCGAGAGCGCGAGCCGCGAAGCGCGCCACGCGTACGCCGCCCGGTTCGGCGAAGGAGACACCGAGCGTCGCTTCCGCGAGCCCGTAGCACGGGACGAACGCGCTCGGCGCAAAGCCGCTATCCGCGAACGCTTCGCAGAAGCGCGCCTGCGTCCGCGGATCGACGCGCTCGGCCCCGCAAAACGCGACGCGCCAGGAACGCAGGTCGAGCTCCGCGGGCTGTGCGTGCGCGACGCGTCGGGCGCACAGCTCGTAACCGAAGTTCGGAGCGCCGCTCACCGTGCCGCGATAGCGCGAGATCGCTTCGAGCCAAAGCGTGGGACGGGCGAGAAAGCTGCTGGGCGGCAGGAGCACGCTCGGTGCGCCCACGTACAGCGGTGCGAGGATCGCGCCGACCAGGCCCATGTCGTGATACGGCGGGAGCCAGGCCACGACGCAATCTTCCTCGCTAAGACCGGTGCGCGCGCACAGGCTCGCGATGTTGCGTACGAAGTTGGCGTGCGACACCATCACGCCTTTCGGCGTGCTCGTCGATCCCGAGGTGTATTGCAGGAGCGCCAGGTCGGCAGCTGGGGCGGTGTGCTCCGCGTAGTCGTTCGGATCGTGATCCACCTCGTCGGATGCAATCCAGCGCACTGCGGCCAGCTGAGGGTGCTTTTGGATGAGCGGGCGCGCCGCGGCCAACGCCTGGGCGGTCGTGAGCGCCAAGCTCGCCTGAGCATCCGCCAGGATCGCGGAAATGCGCTGCATGCTGCGGCCGCGCCGCGGCGGATACGCCGGCACGGCGACGATTCCCGTGTAGAAACAGGCGAGGAGCGCCACGACGTACGGAAGTCCCGGCGGATGAAGGATCAACGCGCGGCTGCCGGGGGCTGCCTCGGCCTGCAAGCGGGCTGCGAGCGCGCGAGCGCGCAGATCGAGCTCGGCGTACGTCAACGTCTGCTCGTCGCCCGCCGCGCTGACGAAGCGAAACGCGACGCGTTGCCCCTGCTCTCGCGCGCGCCAGCGGGCCACGTCGACGAGGGTCGTGCCCGATGTGCCCGACAAGCGGCTGGGGGAACTGCGGCTCTCGGCTAAGTGCACGTTAGGGGCGCCTCGTCATTCCTGGGCGGCGGGCCTCGCGGACGTCAATCCCCAAGCATAGCGGCCGAGAGGCGCGCTTGCCGAGCCTATTTAACCCACCCTAGTGGGCCATTTGCCGCGACATGCGTGTCGCACCCCGCCGGCTTTCCCTGCGATCGGCCTTCAGGCAGCCACTGGGACCAGCTGGGACGTGCGCACGGCCACATACTCCGGCGGCGCGCCGATGCGGAGCTCACGCCGGACGTCTGCCAGCGGACGGGCCAGGGCCTTCTCCCAATCGAACGCAACGAGCCAGCGTGCGCGCACGCCGCGCACTAGCCCGCGCACGATCTGGCTGCGCGCACCGAGCTCCCGGCCCTGCAGAAAGGCCGTGGTGACGATCAGCGCGATGCCCGGGTTTCTGGTCTGGACCAGCGTGAACGCGAGCAACGCCGCCTCGCCGATGAGGTCCCCCTTGTAGCCGGTGACGGCGTGCCACAGGTCGTGCGTGTCCCGCATTCGCCCGCGCAAGTACTCGAGCTCCGGATCGACCTCCGCGTCGCGATCGTGAACCTGGCTGGCCTGGACGAGCCCATCCGCCGTGATGCCTTCGCCCTCGACGAAAGCCAGATAAGCACGGCCGAGACTGCCATCCGGCAGGCTCCGCAGGTGCTGCCGATCGAGCAATAGTGGCAATAGGTTCGACTTGCTGGCGAGGAGCCGTGCGCCCGTCCCGTCCTCTGCCAGACGCCGCAGCATGCGCTGCGGAGAATGCCCCGATAGCGCGTTGATGATCACGAACACCTGCTGCGTGTCGTCCGGATTCGCGAACAGTCGCTGCAGAGCCTCACGCGCGCGCGGCCAGTCGTACGGGTTTGCCATGATTGACCTCGAAGCTCGGATCGTAGCGCTATCTACAGAGTTGTCAATAGTGGTGCGGTTGGCTATCACCCGAGTATGCCTCCGCCTCGCAAAAAGGCCTCTGCGCCACGCCGCCGGCGGACAGCCGAGGAGGCGCGTCGAGAGATTTTGGATGCCGCAGAGCAACAGCTCGGCAAGGCGGGACCGGATTCAATCCGACTGCAAGACGTCGCGCGCGCGGTCGGGATGTCACACCCGACCGTACTGCACCACTTCGGGAGCCGAGACGAGCTCGTGCGTGCAGTTGTCGAGCGCGCCTTCGAAACGCTGTCGAGCGAGCTCGTGGGTGCGTTCGCCATGATCGACATCGACATCGGCGAGCGCGGGACCGAGCGGCTCCTCGATCGCGTCGCGGTGACGCTGGGCGAACGCGGCTTCGCGCGTTTGCTCGCGTGGCTCCTGCTGTCGGGAAAAGGACTACCCAAGGGCGCGCCGACGTCCCCGATCCGTCGGGTCGCAGAGGCCGCGCACGAGCACCGCCAGCGGAAGCGCGGCGCCAGGGCCGGCGACTACGAGGACACTCTGTTCGTGACCGTGCTCGTGGCGCTCACGTCGTTCGGCGACGCCATCGTGGGCGAGCAGGTACGCTTGAACGCCGGGCTCGGATCGGACGCGGACGCCGCGCGCCGCTTCCGGAGCTGGCTCGCCAAGCTGATCGTGGCGCACGTAGAAGGCGGGCCGCCGAAAAGGACCTTCGTTAGCGGTGACAAACCCGGTAAGTTCTAACCGAAAGGGAGCCCGGAGGGGCCGTGCCGTCTCACGGCCGCTCCGAGTTTCGAGCGAAGCGATCAGTCGTTGGGCGGGAGAACGTTGTTCTTGGCGACGGGCACGAGCAGCTTCAGCGGCGCTTGAAGCACCGTCGCGAACGGCGGCGCGTTCGCGAACATCGGGTTCAGGTGCGTGAGCACCAGGGGAATCGGCGCTTGGTACGCCGGAACGGACGCGGCGTTCAGCGGCGTCAGTTTGTACTTCAAGAAGTCGAGCCAGCTGATGTACTGCAGGGCTGCGGGCGGGATCGCCTGATTGCCTTTGCCGACGGGCACGCAGAGCTCCGTGGCGCGCCGCATTTTGACGGCGCGATTCGGCAGGTTCATGCCCTGAATCACGGGATTCAGGTGCGACAGGCCGAGCGGGAAGTTCACGTCCTGCGTGGGCTCTTCGAGCTCGTAACAAGCGAAGTCGAAGTGTTTCACGATGGCGTGCACGGCGGCCGGCGGGTTCACGTTGTTTTTCTTCACAGGCGCGCAGAACTGCGTGAGCTTCTTGATGGTGACGTCCTCGTCTGGGAGGGCGCCGAGCACGGGGTTCAGGTGGCTGAGGTGAACCTCGACAGAGACCTCGGGTGCGGTCGCGTCGTAGCAAGCGAGATCCACCCAGCGCGCGATATTGAACGCGTTCGGTCCCGGGATTTGCTGGTTCTTCGCGACCGGCACGCACACGTCTTCGAGCGGGCCGATCTGTGCGACCTGATTGGGTAGCTGACCCTGCAGCACGGGGTTCAGCTGGCGCAGAAACACGCCGGCCACCGGCGCAGGTCCCTGCGCGGCGTGGCACTCCAAGTCGAGCTGGCTGGCCAGACCGAGCGGAGTGGGCAGCTGCTGCGCGAAGGCCGTGCTGCTGAACAAGGCGCAGGCACCCGCTGCACCGATCGAGACTCGTTTGAGCGAAATCATGGGCGTTTCTCCTCACGCGCTGTCGGTCCCGCCTGCACGCGATTGCGTGACAGAACGAGGCGAGAAGCGCGCTCCTGGTAGGTTGTCTGAGCCTCAATGCCCGAGGGCCGCGAGAAGGATCACGCGCCGGGTCGGAAGTGAGCCGGCGCTCAGCCGCGCGTCAGTGTGAGCCGCGCGCGCGCGGTCTTGGTCTCCGCCGGGCGCGCGCGTCCCGGCAGCCACAGCAGGGCCACGCACCCGCCGCCCTCGCGATTGCGGATGCTCAAACGACCGCCGTGCGCTTCGGCCACTTCGCGGCAGAGGGCGAGGCCCATGCCGCTGCCGCCGTCCTTCGTCGTGTAGAAAGGAAGAAAAGCGTTCTGGAGCGCGGCCGCGCTGATGCCCTTACCGCGGTCGCTCACTTCGATAGTGAGCGAGTCGTCGGTCGCGAGCTCTACCGAGAGCGAGACGTCCTCGGCGGCGCAGCCGGACTCGTTCGCGTTCTTCACGAGGTTGATCAAGAGCTGCTCGACCTGTCCCGAATCGAACCAGCCGAAACCGTGATCGGGGACCGAGACGGTCGCGCTGGGGTAAAGCTCCGCGAAGCGCTGCTCGAAGCACGGCCACTCGACCTTTTCCGGGCGTGGCTTCGGCAGCCGTGCGAACTTCGCGTATCCGTCCAGAAATGCGCTCAGGTGTCGCGCGCGGTCCTCGATCGTGTCGAACACGCGTTCGAGCTTGCCGAGGTGCTCGGGATTTTTCGCGATCAAGCGCGCGGAGTTCACCAGCGAAGCGACCGGGGCGAGCGAGTTGTTGAGCTCGTGGCTGATCACGCGGATCACCTTCTTGAGCACGTCGACTTCGTGCTTCGAGACCTCGCGCGTCAAATGGCGCACGATCAGCAGCGTGTGCAGCTCGCCGTCGAGCTCGAAGGTGCGGCGCGACACGTGGTACGTCTCCTGCTGGCCGCCGATCTCGACGCTGAACAGCTCGTCCGTGTCGCCGAGCAGCGCGCGCTTCAATGCTTCCGGCGCTTCCGCCACCAGGCGCAGGAAATTCTTGCCCTCTGGGGACTCGCCCTCGAAGAACAGCTCGCGCGCTCCGGCGTTGGCGTACACGATGCGACCGGTGTCGGAGTAGAAGAGCAGCGCGAGCGGCGTGGCTTCGGAGACGGCGTGCATCACGCGCATGCGGGCTTCCACGGCTTCGCGCCCTGCCGAGACGGCCTTCTGGAGCTCGGCGAGCTGTTGCTCGGTGCGCCGCGCGATGCCGCCGAGCACGACGAAGCAGGCTGCCAAACCCAGGATTCCCGCGACACCCAGCGCGGCGAACACTGGCACTTCCAGGGCGAGCAGGACGGCGGCTGAAGCGAGCGCCAGCACGACGCACGCCGCCCCCCCCATGCCCAGCAGGGCTGGACGAAGCGGGGCGGCGTGCGGTGCTTCCAACATGACGGGCGAGTCTATCTCGAATCCGGTACGGGCCAGCCGAAGCTCCGCGCGGCGTCGCGCAGCTTCGCAGCATGGTGGACTCCGTTGGACCGTTGCTTTGCAGGCCCCGCGCCAGCCGCGGTCAGGCGTGTTATTCGCTGAAATCGCCGGACACGCGGCCACTCGCGGTGCTTGCGCCGAACACGTGTCCGCGCGGAGCGCCCCGGACGCGGACAGCTGTCCGCTACCTTCGGCGTCGAAAGCGGGTTCTCTCGATCAGCGGCGCGTTTCGGTGATTGGCACGTCTCGTGTACCTGGCCCGGGCATGACTCGCTTCACGCACTCGCGACGCGAGCCTTGACTACTACCGCTCCGCCCCGCACCGTGATGAGACCCATGGCCAAAGTGCTGATCGTGGACGACCAGGGGGCCGTGCGCACGGCCCTCGAAGTCCTGTTCCAGATACACGGCCTCGAAACGCTCTCCGCAGCCAGCCCCGAGCAAGCGCTCGCCCTGATCGCGAACGAAGACGTAGGCGTCGTCCTCCAGGATATGAACTTCAGCGAGGACACCACCTCGGGCCAGGAAGGCATCGTCCTTTTCCGCCAGATCCGCAAACTCGATCCCGATCTCCCCGTCCTGCTCATGACCGCGTGGACGTCGCTCGAAACCGCCGTCGAGCTCGTCAAAGAAGGCGCTGCCGACTACATCGGCAAACCCTGGGACGACGCCAAGCTCGTCGTGACCGTACAAAACCTGCTGCGCCTCTACGAGCTCCAGCGCGAAAACGTACGCCTCCGTTCCAAAACCGAACGCGAGCGCAACCAGTACGGCAAGACGCACGAGCTCTGCGGCCTCGTCTACGCCAGCGGCGAGATGCAAAACGTGGTCTCCCTCGCCGTGCGCGTCGCTGCTTCGGACGTCCCCATTCTCATCACCGGCCCGAGCGGCTGCGGCAAGGAGCGCCTCGCCGAAATCATCCAGGCCAATTCTCGGCGCGCTGGCAAACCCTTCGTCAAAGTCAACGCTGGCGGCCTGCCCGATCAACTCCTCGAAGCCGAGCTGTTCGGCGCCGAAGCAGGCGCGTACACGGGCTCCACCAAGCTCCGCATTGGCCGCTTCGAAGCCGCACAGGGCGGCACGCTATTCCTCGACGAAGTCGGCAACCTCTCGCCCACCGGGCAGATGCGCCTTCTGCGTGTGCTCCAGACCGGCGAATTCGAACGCCTCGGCAGCAGCACGACTCGCAAAACCGACGTGCGCGTCGTGAGCGCGACCAACGCCGACTTGAAGCGCGAAATCAAAGAAGGCCGCTTCCGCGAGGATCTCTATTTCCGACTCAACGTCATCGAGCTCGAAATCCCGCCCCTCTGCGAGCGCCCCGACGACATCCTCCCGCTCGCGCGCCACTTCCTCGAAGCCAACGCCAGCGACGGCACACAGCTCGAGCTCGACGCCTCTGCGGAGCGCGCCCTCCTGCGTCACGACTGGCCCGGCAACGTCCGCGAACTCGAAAACCGCGTGCGTCGCGCGATTCTCATCGCACAAAGCGGCATCGTCCGCGCCGCCGACTTCGCGCTCGAAGGCAACCAGCCGACCGGCACAGTCCGGGAAGGCCGCCCGTCCCAGCTGGCACCTCCGCCGAGCGCGCCACTTCCCAGCGCGAAGCTCACCGAAGCCGACGAAGCCGAACGCGCACGCGTAGAAGAAGCCCTGAAGCGCGCCAGTGGCGTCGTATCGCGCGCCGCCGCCGAGCTCGGCATGAGTCGTCAAGCGCTGTATCGCCGCATGGAGCGACTGGGTCTGGCAATGGAGCGCCGAGTCCGCCCCGATTGATGCTCCCGCAAAGGCCGTCGCAATACGGCGGCCGTGCTCGCTCCGCTCCGCGCGGCTGGGCCCTCTTACCCGCTCGCGCGGCCGAGGGCCCCTCGGCCTGCTCTGCGCTGACGGATTCACGCACCCGCGCTTCCGACACGCCGAGAGCCCTCGCTCGCTCCGCGTCGCCCGTCCGCGTGCGCGTCCCGTCCGCGCTCCCCTTTCGCCGGCCTTTTTACCTGCGTTCCGACGCCGGGTGGCTCGCTTCCGATCGCTTTCTTCCAGTTCGTCACTGACCAGAATAGCGAAGTGGAGGGCGCTCTCCCCCGGACGCACGATTGCCCTGTTCCGACAGTTTTCCAGTTCGTTCACTAGAATCGCGAAATGGAGAGGCGCTCCTCCAAGCGAGATCTCTTCAACGCGGTGATCCCCCGGAAGCCCGGTTGCCCTGGTCCGATAGAAGTTTTCAGTTCGTGTACTGACTAGAACAGCGAAGTGGAAAGGCGTTCTTGGTTCGAGCGAGCTCTCTTCAACGCGGTGATCTCCCGGAAGCCCCGTTGCTCTGTTCCGATAGAGGTTTGTGGTTCGTGTACTTCTTGTGCTGACTAGAACATCGAAGTGGAAAGGCGTTCACCCCCGCGTTTCGCCTGCGCCCCGCGTTCGCCCTGGTTCGAGCGAGCTCAGTGCGACGCGGAGATGGTTCGTGGACGCCCAGCGCTCAGCGCCGATAGCTATCTTTAGTCCGTGTACTTCGTGTACTGACTGAGATAGCGAAGTGCAAAGGCGCTCCTCCGAGCGTCCTCTCTAACGACGCCAGAGGCGACCCGAGCGAGGCTGTCTGCCCAGCAATCGCGGTGCCACTGTTCGCCCGCGAACCACGCCGTGTCGTGTGCGCGTCCTTGGGGGAGTGACCGTCGCCTGAAGGGCCACCGCTCGAGCTTTCGGGTTGCGCCCACCCTCCCGCAGGCAGCGGGCAAACGCCTACAAAGTCGCCTAGGTCGAAGTCTTGCCCGACCGCTTCTAGCGTGCACTCTGGCGCGAGGTTCTGGTAGCGTTGCCGGTTATGCCGGTAGCGCACCGCCCCGTGTTTCCATCCGTCGCGCTCGTGGGGTTCGTGCTCGGCGGATGCGGCGGAGCCGGCGCTCCGCTTCGCGCCAGCGCGCCGAAACTTTCGGACGATGAGGCACTGTGCCGCGCTGCGGCGCTGCGCGAGACTCCGCTCGTTACGGAGTGGAGCTCCGCAGAGAAGGCCAGCCTCCAGGCGCGTTTGCGCTCCGGCGGTCTCGCGGTCGAGTACACGGGCTGCAGCATGCGTCCAATACTCTCGTGCAACGTGCGCGGAAGCTATCGCTGGCAGCGCACCACGCTTTCGTCCGACACCATCGACATCCAGAACAAGGACGAGCTGTTCACGAAGCTTCCGCTCGGTGCGCTGGCGCTGGAAGGGGAGCTCGCGCGTGCGGGAATGCTTCAGGTGCGCACGATGGTCGGCGGCCAGTACGTGCTGGAGGGCACGAGCGCGGCTGACGTGCCGGACTACGGCGACTGCGCCCAGGCAACGCACTTGCTCTCCGCGCTGTCGATCGGCAGCTTCAAGCTGAACTCAGGCGGTAGTCTGCGCGCGGGCGCCGCTATCGGAGTCGGGGACGTGGGTGGCGGCGCGGAGACCGCGAGCTCGGAAAATATGCTTCGCGAAGCGGGCGACTTCGAGAGCTGCAAGCTCTCCACGGACGAAACGCCGGACATCGGTTGCAGCTCGCCGATTCAGGCGTTCCTCGTGCCGCTGCCGAGGTTCACGAAGGAACGCGGCAGCGGAACCGTGCGCGTCACGTTTGCGTCGGGCGATGACCAGCCGTGGGAGCTGCGGTCGAAACAGCAATTCGTGTGTCGGACACCGTGCACGCGCTGGATCAATCCGTCCGAAAAGTATCAGCTTCGCACCGAGTCCGGCCCGGCCCTGGAAACCGTCGACGTGCCCGATCTCCGCAGCCATGGCGCGTCGAGCAATCTGGAGGTGAGAGCACGCGCGCGCGACAAGGGCGCATTCGTTGGAGGGATAGTGGCCACCGGCGTCGGAGGCGGGTTTGCCTTCATTGGCGGCTTTCTAGCTCTCTTCGGTAGTCTCGCTGAGCGCGACGGCATGGTCACGGCTGGAGCGATCACGGCGGGAGTTGGTCTCGTGGCGATCGCACCTGGGGTGTGGCTGATCGTAAAGAGCGGCTCGAACGCCGAAGTCCTGAAAGACGGCACCTCGATGGCCGGTGTGCCGCGCGTCCTCGGCGTCGGCGCTTCTTTCTGAAGCTGCGGCACATCCTGCTCGTGTGGCCACGTAGTCGACCCCCGTCGGCGAGAACGGATACGCTTCGCGCTCCCGCACTATGGCCCCCGTCTTCCTCTACGCGCCGCAGGATTTTCACAACCTCTGCCTGCTGGCGCGCACGCTCGAAGTCTTCGGCCAACGCGAATGCCACATTTTTGATCCGCACCGGCTGGTTCGCGATCGCTACGGCAAGATGCGTTCGCGGGAGATGCGCGCCGTTTCTGCCGGCGCGTTCGAGAAAATTCACTGGCTCGGTGTTGAGCACCCCGATCAGTTCCTCACCGATCACGCTGGGCGCGTGGTGGCTACCGTCGCGGATCCGAACGCGGTGTCTCTGACCGAGCACCGATTCGAACTGACGGATTTGATTCTGTTCGGCTCCGAACGCCATGGGCTTCCGGCGCATGTCGTCGCGGCGAGCCGGGCAGCCGTCACGATCCCTGTCCTGGGCGAGACCCAGAGCCTGAATTTGGCTGTCACTCTCGGTATCGTCCTTTTCGAGCGTCAGCGTCAGATCGGCTCAGCGCGAGTTTGAAGCTGTTCGCTTGGAGGCAATGAAGCGCTTGGATCGGCGAAGATCCTCGACTCGGCGACCCGAGCGCCGCACCCGGTTTCGTCGGCGTGCTGCTGCCGGCGCTGCAAGTTCGTATGGACGTTCCCATCGAGCGCACTCTGCAGCGGCATTCCAACCGTTTCGAGACCCTCGACGGCTCGGCGGTACTGACATTCATGGAACGCGATCCGGCGCGCGATATCTCGGAGCTTTTCGCGGTGGCGCGGCGCGAAACAGCGGGGCGGAGCGTGAGCTACGAGCACCAGGGGGACACCCGTTCGTCGTCAGCGGCCACGAAGCAAAGCACATCTATTACGAGAAGACGTTACGGCACGAGGAGCACACCACGTCCTTTCATTTCCGCTTTCCCGCATCGCAAAAGCCTCGCTATGCGCCCCTGCTCGAGCACATGGAAGACACCTTTGGCACGAGCGCCGTCCCACCGCCACGCGAGTGAGCCGCCGCGGACACGCCGTCTCGCTCCGCGCGGGCTTACATGTGGCGGAGCTATGGTAGGCTCGCCGGCACGATGGCCGAGGCGCTGAGCTGCAACCTTTGTTTCGCCAAAACTCCGGAAGACAAGGCCGAAAAGGCCCGTATTCACTCGGATATTCGCAAATTCGTCAAAGAGGAGTTCCGCGTGTGGCGGTGCGGCCAGTGCCACAGCATCCATTCGTGGGACGAGGTGGATCTGAACCACTATTACGCCGGATATCCGTTTCACAATCCGGAGCTCGACTGGCGCATGCGCGCGATTTGCAAGAACATGCTCACGCGCCTCCAAGATGCGGGCCTGAAGCCCGAGCATCGCCTCCTCGATTACGGCTGCGGGGGCGGCACTCTCATCCGCTATCTGGCCGAGTGCGGCTACACGAACGCGCGCGGCTACGACCAGTTCCAAGAGGAATTCAACGATCCATCATTGCTCGAATCGGAGTACGACTTCGTGGTGTCGCAGGACGTCATCGAGCACGTGCTCGAGCCGTGGGACTTGCTGCGCACGTTCGACCGCATCGTGGCGCCCGGTGGGGTGATCGCGATCGGCACTCCCAACGCGGAGAACATCGATCTCCAGCGACCGAAATACTTCGTGCACGCGTTGCATCAGCCGTTTCACACGCACTTGCTATCCAAGACGCTGCTCATCGACTCCGGAGGGAAGCTGGGCTGGAATTTCGTGCGCTACTACGACCGTGAGTTCATCAATACGTTGGTTCCGTTCGTGAACCTGAGGTTCGCGCAGTACTACGTGGCCTGCTTCGACGACACCATGGACGCGGCTTTCGACGTCAAATTTAGCTGGAAGCTCCTGAGTCCGCTGACCCTCGTGTACGCCTTCTTCGGCTACTTCTTGTCCGAGCACACGGGCGGCATGGCGGTCTTCACCAAGCCCAGAGCGTTGCCCGCGCCGGCGAGCTGACGCGCCACCCGCAAGCGGCCGTGGCGGCACCTGGCGTCACTCGGCGGGCTTCGGCGCCGGGACTTCTGGTTCGCGGAACAGAGCCGGCGGGTAAGCCGGCGACAGCAGCTGCCCCGCGAGCGTCATCGGGAAGTCCTGGGGGTGCAGGATGCCGATTTCGCGCGGCGGCAGCCGATCCTTCGGCAAGTAGCGCGTGCGGAAGACGACGTCCCAGACGCTCAGATGATTCCCGTAGTTGGCGTTCGCTTCGTCTAACGTCTTCGAGTGATGCCAGCGGTGGAGCTCCGCCATGCTGAAGAAATAGTTCAGCGGCCCGAGCTTCACGTTGATGTTGGCGTGCTGAAAGAACGAATGGATGGTGCCCACCATCGTCACGAGCGCGAGCACCGCTTCGTTCACGCCCAAAAGGAGCAGCGGTCCGAAGCCGCAGATGGTGCTGAGCGCCATGTCGAACGGGTGAAAGCGCGTCGTGTTCAGCCAGTACAGCCGCGGCGCGGAGTGGTGCAGCGCGTGGATGCGCCACAGCTTGCCGTGCATGATCCGGTGCGACCAGTACAGGCCGAACTCAGCGACGATCAGCCCCAGCACGAGCTGCACCAGGATAGGCAACGAGTTCGGCCAGACGGCGAACGGGGCATGCGCCGAAAGCCAGCCGGCGACCGGGACGAACGCCGCACGCAGCGCCGCGGTGGTCAGCCCCAGCGTGGCCAGAATGATGACGAAGTAGACGCTGTCGTGGCCCAGGTCGCCGTGCGATTTGTTCCACGCGCGCTCGAACGGATGGACGCGCTCGAAGAGGATGATCAGCAGCACGGCCGGGGCCGTCGCGAACAGATTGACGAGGCCCGGTTCGATGCCGCGCGCGAGCATCGCCAAGCTGGCGGCGACGGCTCCGAACATGATCGCGGGGAACAGGCCGTACGTGAGCAGGCTGCGCAGCAGGCCGGGGCGCGCCTGCCCGTCGGTCGCCTCCGCTACGGACGGGTCCTGGAAGCTCAGCAAACCTTCGGAACTATGGGCGGGACCGGGGCTCCCCATCCGCCAAGGCATAGCTGCCCAACCAAGTCGGGGCAATCGCGCAAAAAAGACTCCGGCATTCGAAAGGGCAAGATGTCCACGAGGCTGCGGGAAGTTCGCTATTGAATGTCCGTCTTGAAAGTGACAGCGGCGTCTCCTTAAACCGGTGAGCTGGCTCGCGCAGCGGCGCGTCGCGCGCTGCTCGGCGGCGCGGGAGCTCACGACGTCATCGAGCGCACAGCGCTTTCGCGCCGAGTAGCGTCGGCGGATCCCGCCGGATTCGGCGCGCCTTGCCCGGACAATCGTCCGAGCAAGCGTCCGCGCGCGGTGACGGACACCCGTCCGACTGCGCCGATTCGTCGGAAAAGTAGCGGGCATCCTGCCGGCGTCGCAAGTGGCACGACACGTGTAAGAGCGCTCGGCACGCGCCACTGGCGTGATGAACAGGAGACTCAATCGTGAAAGCTCAACAGCGCATCGCGCATGCAGCGCGAACGACGTTTGCGACCTTGGCGCTGCTCGTGGCGTCGACCTCGACCGGAGGCTGTTACAAGGCAACCTTCGTCGAAGATCCGCAGCTCGCCAAGAAGGAACCGACTCACGAAGAGTGGGCGGACCACTACGCCTTCGGCTTGATTGGCGACAAGGACTACGACGTGAACCAGTGGTGTCCGGAAGGTGCCGGCGTCGTGAAGACGGGTGGCAACGTGGGGACCACGGCGCTCACCGTCGTGACGATCGGTATCTATGCACCCCGCAAGGTTTACGTGACGTGTGACTCGAAGACGATTGCATCGAACAAGCAGGTGACACAGTGACCAGGCACAAACTATTGCTCCTCGTCGCCACGAGCGTGGCGCTGAGTGGCTGTTATTCGACGACGATTCGCTCGGGCAAACCTGCGGGGGAAACCCCGATGGAGGTGGACGAGCGCTGGCACTCGGGCTTCCTCGGCGGAAGTCAGGAGGCGAGCGGTCCGTATGACCTCGAAAAAATCTGTCCGAATGGTTGGTCCGAGATTCACACGAAGACGTCGTTCGCCAACGGCGTGGTCGATGTCATGACCGGAACTATCTACAACCCGCAAACCGTCAAGGTGACCTGCGCTGCGGGTGAGCCCGGGCAACAGGCGAGCCTGCGGAGCGAAGCAGGTGAATCCTCTACCAAGCGTCCAGCGACTGCCTCCCGAAATGCGCAGGATAGTCAGCATACGAACTAGAAATCGAAACGCGAAACCCCCTCTGCTGGAGCGTCATCGGCGTGTGCTGGGCGGGGAGGAGAGACAAGCCCGCGGGGCGAGCAACCCGTGCGCGGATGTGGGTCTGTCAAACGGACTCGCGTCGCGGGCGCCTCCTGGTGTGACAGCGTGAACGACGGCATACTCCGCGCCCGAGTATGCCGTCGTCCAAGCGTTCCAAGGAGCGCGCGCTCCTCTTTGCGCTTTCCGCGGCTGTGTTCATGGTGAACCTCGATGCGCGCGTCGTGGCGCCGCTCCTGCCCACGCTCGCCGAGGAGCTCGGCGTGTCGGTGGCGCGGGCTGGCTGGCTGGTATCGGCGTACCAGCTTCCGTACGGGCTATTCCAGCTCGCGTTCGGACCGCTGGCGGATCGCTTTGGCAAGATCACGGTGTGTTGCTACGCCATGGCTGCCTTCAGCGTGGGCACGGCGTGCTGCGCGCTCTGGCCGTCGTTTTACGCCATCGTCACCTTGCGCGCGCTGACCGGCGCTGCCGCGGCCGGGCTCATCCCGCTGACGCTCGCGTACATCGGCGACACCGTCCCTTACGAAAAGCGCCAAACCACGATCGCGACGCTGATGGCCAGCGGCGCGGCCGCGCAAGCCTTCAGCACGAGCGCGGGAGGGGCGATTGCTACGGTTACCTCGTGGCGCGCCGTCTTTCCAATCCTCGGAGTGCTGGCCGGCGTGGTGACGGCGGCGCTGTTCTTGTTCCGCAAGGGCGAACGGCGCGTGGCGGCTTCACCCGGTCAGCGGCGCTATGCGGACGTATTGAGAGCGCCGGCCATGCGCACGTTGCTGGTGCTCGTGGCCGTTGAAGGCTTTCTGTTCATGGGCACGTTTTCGTTCCTGAGCGTGCTGCTCGAGGAGCGGTTTGGCATGGACGCTTTCCAGATCGGCCTCGTGCTGGGATTGACCGGTGTGTCGCAGATGGTGGCGGCGTTTTTCCTCGGCCGCTTGCTGAAGCGCATCGCCGAGCGGCGCTTGCTCGCGTCAGGTGGCGTGATGATGGCTGTGGCGTACCTGATGAGCGCATTCAGTACGCACTGGGGACTCGTCGGCGCGGCGTGCGCGTTGATGGGCGTGGGGTTCATCTCGTGCCATACGACCCTCCAGACGCGTGCGACCGAAATATTTCCGGCCGCCCGGGGCACGGCAGTCGCCTTGTTTGCGTTTTCGCTGTTTGCCGGCAGTGGCGTGGGGTCGCTGCTCTTCGCCGCGAGCCTGGAAGCATTCGGCTCGCTGTTGACGTTTGCCGTCAGCGGATGCGCGCTCTTCGCCTTCACGTTTGCCGCCGTGCGCAAGCTCGCTCCGGCGACCCCTGTCTAGCGCTATCGTCGCCGGCCATCGAGCGATCGGTGTCCAGGTGCCAGGTAGAATTGATGTTTACCTCCAGGGTAGGCCCTGGTAGACACGCTGTATATCTACGTGGCTTTGCCCCGGAGGCGAAACATGGCTCAGCATTCATCGCGTGGTTTCTCGGCATGGGCCCAGCGCTGCCCGTACGGACTCTTCGCGCTCGCGGTCCTGGCGTGCGGTCCGACCAACCCCGGCGGAACCGGTGGCGCGGGCGGAACGGGTGGCGGCTCGCCAGCCATCCCCTTCGCCTGTCCCGGCGGGACCATCGCACCGGGTAACAACACGATCACCGTGAATGGTGTGCCTCGTGCTTTCCACGCGGACTTTCCCACAGACCGATCGCGCAGCATGGGCGTGCTCTTCTCGTGGCACGGCTTCACCGACACGGTGGAAAATCACCGCCGCATCTCCGGGTTGAATCCCAACGCCGATCCCGCTCAGCCGGTCGTCGTGGTCACGCCGGACGACACGGGCATTTTGCCGCCGCTCGGGCTGGACTGGGACATCGGCAAAGGAACGCCCGCGGATCCCAACGTCGACATCTCCTTCTTCGAGGCGATGCTCGGCTGCTTGAACGTCCAATACCCGATCGACGCGACGCGCATCTACTCGTACGGATTTTCGGCGGGTTCGGTGATGACGAGCCTCTTGCACTCACGCCACCCGAAGCTACTGAGCGCCATCGTCAACGTGAGCGGAGCCTGGTTCAACGACCCCGCGCAAGAGGCGATGGTCAACGTCTTCGAGGTGGATTGGAACTGGCCGCCGCTCAATCCTGAGGACGGCGGAGCCGTCCTGCTGACACACGGCGGACCGGGTGACGTTACGATCCTGAACGTGATGGACCTGGAGCGCGCCGCACAGGCGGCGTTTCCGTTCCTGAAGGCGGCGAATCGCGTCGTGGTCGACTGCCCTCACAACCGTGGGCACATCATCCACCCAGAGGTCACGGGCGCTGTCGTCAGCCGCTTCATCTCCGCACATCGTGCAGGTCAGCCGTCGCCGTACCGGACGGGTGGCTACCAGGGGCTTCCGGCGAGCTGTAACCTGCGTTTGCCTTGAGGTGATGGTTGGCGCGGTCGGCCAGGCGCTGGAAGTCGCGGTTCAACTTGCGCATGGACGCTTCGTAGAGAAACGTCAGCTTCTGCTGAAACCAGTACCCCATGCGAATGTCCGGTGAGGTGAACACCAGGTAGTCGCCGCGGTGGACGCCGCGCAAAATGGCGGCGGCAGCTTGCTCCGGAGTGACGGCCTTCTTGCGGAAGTGCTCGGTCATCTTTCGCATCTCGGGCGCGTCGCGGTTCACGCCCAGCACCTCGACCGTGCCCACGATCGGGGTATTCACACGCCCGGGACAGACGAGGCTCACGCCGATACGGTGCCGTTCGAGATCGAAGCGCAGCACCTCCGAGACGCCCCGCAGCCCGAACTTGGCGGCGCTGTATGCGGCGTGCCAGGGCAGCCCGAACAGACCGGCCGCCGAAGACACGTTCACCAAGTACCCGCCTTGCCCCGCGTGGATCATGTCCGGCAGAAAACATTCGATGACGTGGATCGGCCCCATCAAGTCGATCTCGACGCAGCGTTGCCAGTGCTTGTGCTGAAGGTTTTCGACGGTGCCCCAGACGGAGATGCCGGCGATGTTCATGAGCACGTCCATTGCGCGGTGTTTCGCGTGGATGTCCTCCGCGAACGCGCGCACGGCGTCGTAGTCGGAGATGTCGAGCGCCCGATGCGCGAGCACCGTTCCGCCGCGCTGGCGAATGCCGCTCACGGCTTGCTCGAGACGCTCGGCTTGCACGTCGGTCAGAAAAAGCAGAGCGCCCTCGCGGGCAGCAGCCTCGGCAGCAGCCAGCCCGATACCGCTGGCGGCGCCTGTGATGAAACACTGCTTGCCCCTCAGCGTACGCATGCCGAAGCGCGGGCGCGATCCGAATACATCGTGCAAGAACGTCATATCATGGTATATAGCACGTATACCTTCTGCACCCATGAGCAATTCATCCTCGTCGCGCGCGGCCCAAGGGGTACGCCGGGCCGCCACCGCCACCACACTACCTGACGCGCCCCGCGCTGTCCCGCGCCGTCGCGCCGCATCCGGCGAGCAGCTCGGCGAAGATACGGCTCGAGCCATGATCTTGCAGGGCGCTGCGCGTGTGTTTGGGCAGCGCGGCGTGCGCTTGGCCACGGTGGAAGACATACTCACCGCGGCGCGCGTGTCGCGCCGGACGTTCTACCGGCTGTACGAGGGCAAAGAGGACGTCATGCTGGCCCTGTACATGATCGGCACGCAGGGCCTCGTCGACGCCTGCCGCGCTATCGTCGAACAGGAACGGGAGCCGCTGCGGCAGATCCTGCGGTTCATCGACGCGCACCTGTCCAACGCGAGCCAGCTCGGACGTCTCGTGTTCGTGCTGGGCGGAGAAGCGCAGCGGCGCGAATCCAGCCTGCACGCCCGCCGCATCGAAGTGCACGAGGTGCTCACCGACCTGCTCGTCGGAGGCGCGAGCGCGCACTATGGCAAGCCGCTCGATCCACTCCTGTTTCGATCCGTGCTGCTCGCCCTGGAAGGGGTCTCGCGGCTCGTGCTCGAGGAGGGCGACGAGGGCCGCGCGGTCGCGGACAGCAGCATCGAGCGCGCTCGCCGTGTGATGACGCGCGTCGCCACCGCGGCGCTCGCCGGACAGGGCGCAGGTGTCGCGCCGCTACCCACGCTCAAATGAGCCAACGCGCTCGTCCGAGCGCACCAGGGACTTCGCAGGCGGAGTCCGGAAAGTCGAGCAAGCAGATGGCCCGTATTCCGTATGCCCCTAAAGAGAAGCCCGGCGCAGAGCACGCGCTGAATCTATTTCGCATGCTGGCGCACAGCACGCCGGTCTTCATGGGCTTCGCCCAGCTCGGCACCGCCATCCTGACGGACTCGAAGCTCGACCCGAAGCTGCGCGAGATGGCGATCGTGCGTGTGGGTCGGCGGATGGGCGCTTCCTACGAGGTCGACAAGCACGAACAGATCGGGCGCTCGCTCGGTCTCAGCCAGACACAGCTCGCGGCGCTCCACCCCGGCGCGGATCAGGCAGCGCTCGGGGACAGCGGCCGCGCAGTGGTCGCCCTGGCGGACGACCTGATCTCTCGCGCTCGGGCCAGTGACGAGACGTTCGCGCGCGCTCGCGAGTACCTCGACGACCGCGAGACGGTCGAGCTGGTCGTCACCGTCGGCTACTACGGGATGGTGTGCCGCGTGCTCGAAACGCTGGAAGTCGATCACGAAGCCGCCGAGTAAGACGGCGAGCGCGCCAGTATTCAGTTGTCGAGCGCGCCCGCCGCGATCCAGGAGCGCACCAGCGCCACTTGAGCCGGCGGCACGCTGACGCCGGCACCCGGCGGCATCACCGTGCCGCAGCCAGGGTTGGCCAAGGAGATCTTGGTGACGAGCAGGCTCCCATCGGGATTGCCCGGCACCACGCGCTTGAGACCCGTGCTGCCACACGCGTCGCCCGCCGCGGTCACTCCGACTAGACTCTGGTATGCCTGCGCGCGTGTGCCCATCGGCAGATTGCCGGCGGAGGCGCCGTGGCAAAAGGCGGACGCGCAACCGCCGCCGAACAGCACCTGATCGTACACGGCCGTAAACGTGGCGGTCCCTCCGTCGCCGCTCCCGGCGTCGGGCACGAACGACCCGTCGAGCGCGAGCGCGTGCAGCGTTTGATCGGCGTGGGTGGCGATGTAGCTGAGCCCGCTGCCAAAGTAGACGGTGCCGCCCACCACCACCGGTGAGGAGCTGATGGTGCCGTTCGTTCGGTACGTGAATAGCTTGTTGCCGTTGCGTACGTCGAAGGCCTGCATCGATTTTTCGTACGCCACGAAGCCGATGCCATTGGCGACCGTGATTGGTGCCCACACCCACGCGGGCAACTGGCGCTCCCAGACGACGTTGCCGTTGCTGGCGTTCAGTGCCTCGAGAACGGACGTGGGTGGCGAGGTGAGGTTACTGCTTTCGCCGTTGGATGGCTCGCTGCCGGGGCCGTTGCTGGAGCCGCGGTTGCCCGCGAGCACGATGTTCTGACCGTCGAACGCCGCGGCGTTCATGATGCCGCCGACCAGCAGCCCGCCCACGCTCACGTTGCGCGACCAAACCACGCCGCCGGTGCGCCGATCCAGCGCCCAGAAGATGCCGGCCTTTTGGCCCGCACCCACGAGCTCGCGAGGGAAGCCGTTGATGGTGGCCTCGAACAACACGGGATTGGTACCGAAGTCGGCGTCGGGTCCGTTCTGGTGCGCGTTCGTATACACGTCGTCCTTCGTGAGCTGCGTCCACCACACCGGAGCTCCGTCAAGCAAGCGCAGCGCGAAGATCGAGTCGGACGTGAGCGAGGCCGTGCCGAGGTAATTGTTGCCCGTCGTGCCGTAGACCAGTCCGAGCCCCTCGTCGATCGACACCGTGGACCACACGGATGCCCCGTTGTGCGGTGGCTCGACCGTGTAACGGCGCCAGAGCTCCTGGCCCGTATTGCGATGATACGCGATGACAGAGCCCCGGAAGACGGAGGTTTCGGTGTGGTTCAGGTGGGCTTCGGCAGAGGCCACGCCGACGATGACGTAGTGTTGGAACACTCGCGGTGACGAGAAGCCACGCGCGTTGGGGTGAGGATCCGTCTCTTTGCGCCAGAGCTCGCGGCCGTCAGCGGCGTTCAAGGCAACCAGGATCGCATCCGCGTCGTGCAGGAAGACCTGCCCGTTGCTGTAGGTCGCCGACGCAGTGCCCTTCACGTTCGTGTTGCGCCAGATCTCTTCGCCGGTGGACGCACGCAGGGCGAACGCGCCGGTGCTCGACAGCACGTACATGACGCCGCCCACGACGGCGGGGGATCCATTCACCGTTCCGAAGCGCGTCGTTTGCCAGATCGGGCCGAGCCGTCCCACGTTGCCGGTCGTCAGCGTCTTTTCGGCCGCGTTGTTGTACGTGGATCGAGCGTTGTAACCGAGCGCTGGCCAATCTCCCGTCTCTGGCTCACGGCACGCGCTGCTGAACACCACTGAAGAGCCCAAGATTGCGCAGTGAATGGCACGCATGGTCAATAACTCCCGGTCGCAAAGCCGCACGAATCATACGGTGTGAGCCGGTGCAAACGCTAACATGGGAGAATCGGTCAGGACATGAGCGTGACAGCCAGACGCGCGCAATTTCGCGCCGAGCGCGCTGCGTGGAAAAGTTGCTCACGACTGCACGCGCGCAGCGCGAAGTACGGCATTTACCGTGCGCGGTTCCGCGTTCGAGGGGCGCAACGAATCCGCGCAAATGAAAAATCGCGCGTGTCGCATTCAGCAGCAGCGCATTCGGCGCGTATGGATGGAGCGTCAGTGGCTCGTGAACCAGGCGAGCACTTCATTCGGAGCGGACGTCAACCAGCGGTGATCCGCCAGCGGATCTTCGACGAGCTTCGTCGCAACGCCCTGCGCGCGGAGCTTCGCAAAGTAGTCCCGCGCCGTGGCGATCGGCACGATCAGATCGGCGGCGCCGTGCAGGAACAACGTAGGGGGATGATCGCCGGGCAATTGGGCAGGC
This sequence comes from Polyangiaceae bacterium, assembly GCA_036520475.1. GTDB lineage: Bacteria > Myxococcota_A > Polyangia > Polyangiales > Polyangiaceae > DATDJP01. The sequence goes on from DATDJP010000300.1 coordinate 21,711, forward strand.
ACGTTGCACAGCGGACCGAGGCACGTGGCGTAGGAGCCGGACTCGATCGCCAGCGCGCGAAAGCGCCCGGGATACGAGACGGCCATGCGGCTCGCCATGTAGCCACCACTCGAGATACCGGCGGCGTAGAGGCGCGTCATGTCTGCGCGCCCAAAGCGGCCGCCAGCGAGCTCGTCGAGTAGCTTGGGAATGAACGCGGCGTCCGCCGTCGTTTCGTACGACGCGCCGATGTTCGTATTCCACGCGATACCCCCCGGCGCTTCCGGCTGTATGACCAGAAAGCCGGCATCCAAGAGGCGGGCCACGAGCTCGACTTGAACGTCTCCGCCGAACGGCGTGGTTCCTCGAGCTAGCGAGACGTCCCAGGTGACGGACGGTCCAAAGAACGAACCCTGATACAGGATGACCGTCGGCCATCCGGCACTGGGCGCGATTCCTTGCGGATCGTTCCAGTAGATGCGGCGCGCATCAGCGCCCGTCGTGATCGTCACGATGGGTTTCGAGCGGCACAGGATGTTGCTGACCGTCGAGTCGCAGCGCGGTTCGGAGCCCGTGCCGCCCGCTCCACCACTGCCTCCTGGCGCTGGTGCCGGGCCGCAGCCCGCAGCGAAGCCGAGCAGCGAAAGGGTGAGACACGCTGTTTTCATCATGGTCTGGGCTTTCCGAATCATGCGAAGCGTGCGCGTGGAGTGCGCGCTGCGCTGGATGAGACGGTAGGGTTATATGATGCGATAGCCGCTATTCACAGTGAATCTGGCGGACAGCGGCGTTCCGCTTCTCATGTTGTGCAACACAAAAATAGCACGCTCGTCGACGATTCACCTCCATTCGAACGGGGTTTACCGCGCGACCCGAGGTCCATGGGCGCAGCTGCACGCGCGACGCGTCGCTCGACCGCCTGTCGTCAGTTGCGGGGCGGGTTTTGGTGGGCCAACGGAGGCGCAGCCTTTGCCCTGATGAGCAACGCTTCGAGCTCGCGCTTCGCGCGCTCGTGAAATAGCGTGCCCAAAGTTTCGGCCAATGTCGGGCTCATGCGCTCGAGCAGCCACAGCGCCTTGTACCAGCGGGGCACCACGATCACGCCTTGGTTCTTCGCGACGCAGTCGAGCGCGGCGCGCGCAAAGGCCTGCGGATCCATGGGCCGGAAGCGCTCCAAGAGCGCGCGCGCATCCTCCTCCCGGACCCCAGGGAACTGACCCACCTTGGTGAGGAGCGGCGTACGAATCACACCCGGGCAGAGTACGGAGACCTTCACGGCGTGCGCTTTGGCTTCGATGCGCATCGCCTTCGACAGGCCGACCACGGCGTGTTTGGTCGCGCTGTATCCCCCGAGCCCCGGCGTAGAAATCAGCCCGGCCGTCGATGCCGTGTTGATGATGTGCCCGGAGCGTCGCGCGAGCATGATGGGATAGACGGCTTGCACCCCGTAGGCCACACCGCGCAGGTTCACGTCCACAACGTCGTCCCAGTCTGCCAGTGAGTACTCGGAGACTTCGCCGCCGCGTCCGATGCCAGCGTTGTTGAACAGGTAGTCGATGTGCCCGGCGCGCTCGACGGTGTCACGTGCCAGTTTCGCAAACGCGGGCGCGTCGCGCACGTCGAGCCGCGCGGCCGTCGCGCGCCCGCCTTGCCGGCGAATCTCCGCCGCTGCCGTCTCGGCGAGCTCCGTTTGAACGTCCGCGACGACGACCTCTACGCCGCGTCGCGCGAGCTCTTTCGCGAGCGCGCGTCCAATTCCCGAAGCTCCCCCCGTGACGATCGCAACTTGGCCGTCCTTCATGTCCACTCCTCGCAGAGGCTATCGGCGATAGTACACGCAATCCGGCGGCTGTTGCGCCGCCCGCCGTTGCCTCTTTCCCCGGCGCCCGGCCTGTCGCAGGGTTCGTGCATGCGATTTTCGTCCGTGTCGTGCGCGCTCTTGGCTCTGGTCTGCGCCCATTGTGGCGACTCGAGCTCCGCTCGGCGCTCGGATTCCGCGCTCGCGGGGATGTGTAACGCGGTGAGCGCCGCGCAGCCGAGCGAAGGCGCCGCCCATGTCGGGGAGTGCACGGCGGTCAGCTATCGGAGCAATCCGCCGTCTTCCGGCAGTCACTACGGCGTTTTCCCTGCCTTCGGCGTTTACGAGACCCAGCTTCCCCGTGGCTACTGGGTGCACGCCCTGGAACATGGCGGAATCGTGTTCACTTACAACTGTGAAGACGGCTGCGCGGAAGACGTCGCGGCGGCGGAAGCCTTCATCCGAACCTTGGACCCGGAGCCGTTGTGCGTGGCAAGCGCCGCGGCGAGGCCGCGCATTATTTTGACGCCCGATGCGGAGCTCGATGTGCCGTGGGCGGCGAGCAGCTGGGGCTACACCCTGCGCGCGGACTGTTTCGATGCCGACGCCTTCGGGGCCTTCGCCAACGAGCACGTGGGCCAGGCCCCGGAGAACATCTGCGGCGGAACGCCGGGCCTCGAGACACGCTGCCAGTAGCGCGACCTCGGCGCAGCAGCGGGCTGTGAACGGCGCTTCTCCCTGTGTGGCGATCTGTCGAGTCCCTATTTCGGTTTCGTGGAGCTCACGTTCCTGAACCGCTCCGCATATTGGGTGCGCGTGGAGCGCATGCAGCTTTCGTTCGGCGATCCCGTCCGCTGTGTATGCAGAGCCGGGCGGGTCGAGGTTTTGCGGATTGAATGACGCCAGGGCGTGAGATGAGCCTGGTCTACGAGTGCGTGCGAGTGCGCAGGAGTGGTGCAGACGTGCACCGAACAGCCCGGACTGTCGCGCAAAAGCACAATCGAGAAGCGTCGACGCGGTACTCTGAACTTCGGAGTTGCTCGATGGCTATCAGACAAAGCGGCAGCAATAGCCGCGCGTCCGCGATATTCGTGCTCGCGGCGAGCACGGCGTTCACCTGGATGGCGGCGTGCACTGGCGACGTCGACGCCGAGAAGCCAGGGAGCGGCGGCAGCGCGGGAAACGCCGGAAGTGCTGGAAGCGCGGGCCGGCCAGGTGGCGCGGGCGGCCGCGGGGGAACGGCGGGTGGTCCGTCGGACGCCGGCAGCGCGGACGTTCACAATCCGCTCACGAACCCGGAGGACGGTCCGCCCGCTGGCAATCAGAACCCAGAAGCGACGTGCAGTGTCCCCGCGGAAGCCGGACTCGAGGACGTCTCGACCCCGACCAGCGTCGTCGGCAGCGGCACGCGCGAGAGCTGCACGAGCCGTGCGGTCGTCGATGCCGTGGCGAAGGGCGGTGTGATCACGTTCGACTGCGGTCCGGATCCGGTCACGATCACACTCCAACAAACCGCGAAGATCTTCAACGACAAGGGGCCGCGCATCGTCATCGATGGTGGCGGGCTGGTCACGTTGAGCGGCGGAGGAAGTCGACGCATTCTATACATGAACACCTGCGATCGGAACCAGGTGTGGACGACGTCGGCATGTAACGATCAAGATCATCCGCGGCTCACACTGCAGAACATCACGTTCGTCGATGGCAACTCCAAGAGTGAGACGGAATACGACGGCGGAGGCGCCGTGTGGGTGCGAGGTGGTCGTCTGAAGATCATCAACGCGCGTTTCATGAACAACGTCTGCGCCGACGCCGGCCCCGACGTCGGCGGCGCCGGCGTCCGCGTCTTCGATCAGCACCAGGATCAGCCAGTCTACGTCGTGAACAGCACCTTCGGCGGCGCCGCGGGCTTTGGGAACACGTGCGCCAACGGCGGCGGCATCAGCAGCATCGGCGTATCGTGGACGATCATGAACAGTCTCTTCTCACACAATCGCGCCATCGGGCGGGGCGGCAATCCAGCGCAGAGCGGCACGCCTGGAGGCGGCAGCGGCGGAGCCATCTACAATGACGGCCTTCGCATGACGCTCCGGCTCTGCGGGACGCGCATCGAGCAGAACAACGTCGTTCAGCACGGCAGCGCGATCTTCTTCGTCAGCAACGACCACACCGGCAACGTCGTGATTGAACGGTCGGTCATCACCGACAATACCGGCGGCTCCTGGTATCCGACCCACCCGCAGATCTCGAATCACGACGACACACCCATCACGGTAACGAGCTCGGTCATCGAGAACTGACGCGAGGCATGCGCGACACGGGGTGTGGCAGTTTGCGCCGCTAACGGGTTGTATCCCGTGGTTTTCGCGGCCTTCGCCCCCCGGAAACTTGCGGCATATCCCTTGCTTGGGTGACGATGAGTGACGTCGGGTGACGGCGTCCCGGAGACCCAGATGCAAAACCAGCCACCTACGAAGCAAATGTCGTTCCGATTGCCAGAGGAGCTCGTCTCGCGCGTGGAGGAGTGCATGAGCACGATGCGCGGCGCCGGGCTCGACGTAACCCGCGCAGACGTCGTACGGCTGCTGTTGAAGCATGCCCTCGATGCGACGAACTGTCGGCTCGAGCGGTTGATTCGTTTGCAGGCGCCCGAGCCCTTGCCAGGCGGGAGTATGCGTTGACGGTACTGGGCTTCGCCCAGGTGCTGCAAGAGCAGCGTGATCTGATCGTGACGCGCTTCGTGGAGGCGGTTCGCGGCAAGGATCTCTCTCCTCCGCACGTTGCACGGCCGCTCCTCGTCGATCACATCCCGCAATTCTTGGACGAGATCAGCGCCGAGCTCACTCAGCGCGAGGGCGTGCGTTTCTCGCAGGACGCGATCGAAAGCAGCGAATCCGCGCGCCGGCACGGCGAGCAACGCTGGAGCGTCGGTTACGATCTGGAAGCAGTCATCCGCGAGTACGGCATCTTGCGTCACGCGATTTTGCAGACAGTCAAGGAAGCCGGAGCAGCGCTTTCGATCGACGAGTTCGACGTGCTCGCAAAGTGCCTGAGCGTGGGCGTCGCGGGTGCCGCCACGGAGTACCTGAAATACAGCGGCCGTGAGCTCGAGGCGCAGCGCACCAGCCTGCAGTTTCTCGCGGAGGCCGGCCAGCGTTTGAACGCGTCGCTCGACTACCGCACCACGCTCGGAGAGCTGACACGGCTGCTCGTGCCGCGCCTGGCGGACTGGTGCGCGGTGCACATCGAGGGTACGCCCGCTGAAGAGATGCCCCTGGCGCACGTGGACCCAGCGAAGGTCGAGGTGCTACGCACGTTGTACAGCCGTTTCCCGCTGCCCAGCGACGCGCTGTACGGCTATCCGCAAGTCATCCGCAGCGGACAGAGCCAGTGGATGGCCGAGGTGCCGCAGCGCTTCCTGGAAGACAACTCGCAGAACGCCGAGCACTTGACGCTGTTGCGGCAGATCAGCGCCCGCTCCTGGATGATCGTTCCGCTGCGCATCCAGGCTAACCTGGTTGGAGCACTGACGCTCGCGTACAGCGAGTCCGACCGGCGCTACCAGGAGTCCGATCTCGTGCTGGTCTCGGATCTGGCCAACCGCGCTGCGGTCGCGATCGACAACGCGCGATTGTACGAGCTGTCGCAGCAGGCGCGTTCCCGCGTCGAGGCGGCCACGCGCGCCAAGGACGAGTTCGTCGCCATGGTGTCGCACGAGCTGCGCTCTCCCTTGAACGCGATCTTGGGCTGGCTGCGACTGCTGCGCGGCGGCACGCTTCCCGAGGGCATGCACGAGCACGCGCTCGACGTCATCGAGCGCAACGCCCAGGCGCAGAACCAACTCGTCTCCGATCTGCTGGACATGAGTCGAGTGATCGCCGGCAAATTGCGCATCAATCCCACGCAAATCGACGTCGCGGATCTAGTCGAGATGGCCGTGGAAGGGGTGCGGCCGGCAGCGGACGCGAAGCGCATCTCCATCTCCTTGGATATCGATCAGACCCACGCCCTGACGCGCGCCGATGGCGATCGGCTGCAGCAAGCGGTGTGGAACCTGCTCACGAACGCCGTGAAATTCACGCCCAAGAAAGGTCAGATCCGGGTGCGGTTGAAACACATCGAGTCGGATCTCGCGCTGACCATCGAAGACACGGGCGAAGGAATCCCGCCGAGTTTTCTGCCTCACGTGTTCGAGACGTTCAGCCAGGCAGACACCTCCACCTCCCGGCGACACGGCGGCCTCGGCATCGGTCTGCCGATCGCCAAGCACATAGCCGAGCTTCACGGCGGCTCGATCGAGGCCAAGAGCGCGGGCACGGGACAAGGCGCGGCGTTCGTGTTGCGTCTGCCGCTGGCCCCGCTGGCGCCCAGCTCGCTCACGTCGGAAGCGGTTCCCGCTACCCAGCCTGCTGATGGAGGAGCCCTTCATCTGGATCTGAATGGAATCCGGGTGCTGGTCGTCGACGACGATTCGGACGCGCGGGAGCTCCTGAGCTATGTGCTCGAGAGCTGTGGAGTCGAGGTGCTCGCGGCGCCGTCGGTGGCCGGTGCAATCGGCGAGCTACAGCGTTTCACGCCCCATCTGGTCGTCTCTGATATCGGAATGCCGGGCGAGGACGGCTACGCGCTGATCCGCAGCATCCGCACGCTGCCTGACGAAGCAAAGAGAAACATCCCCGCCATCGCGCTCACGGCGTTCGTGCGCAACGAGGATCGAACACGCGCGCTCGTCGAGGGTTTCAACCGGCACATGGCCAAGCCGGTCGAACCGTCGGCCTTGTTACGCGTCGTGGCGGATCTGACCGGCCGCGCCAGCCAGCGCAGCGGATGAGCTTCGTGTGTCGCTCAAGGGAACCGCTGGCAGACGTCGCCGCTGTAGGTGATCCCGCACTCTTGTTCGCAAACGCGTAGTTGCTGTGGCGCTTGGTGCCGCGCGATCAAGCACGTGTCGAAGCTGATCAGCGCCGCTGCCCCGGCTTGTGTCGCTGCATCCGTCAGGCACAGGATGCCGGTGCCGCGGATCTCACAGGGAATCTCGTCCGCGACTCCGACCAGCGTGCTCTTCTCGAGCGCGCACTCGAAGCCCTTCATGCAGCCTTCCCCGCAAGCATCCAGCTGCTCTTTGCAGGCGCCGCACATGCAGCTCCAGCAACTCGGGCTGACGTTGGACCAGCGCGCCGAGCTGCAATCGGCGTTGTAGGGATCTGGTGCGGGATTGCCACCTGAGCCCGAGGTTCCTGCGCTCCCCGCTGTTCCCGCGCTCCCGGAAGTTCCTGCCGAACCCCCGTTGCCTCCGACGCCGGAGATGGGGGGAGGGCCGCAGGCTACCCATAGGGAAGTGAGCAGCCCGAGAAACGCGTGAGACCTCTTCATTTCCAGACGGCAGCACGGTGCGCTCGGCGGAGCAACGCACGCATGTGTCCACTACTGACCGGTTTTCCGGTCAACAGCATGCGCGGCACTCGCGTGCGACGCCGCCGGGGATCTGCAAGCCTTCGCATGCAGCTGCTCTGCTCGCGTCGTTGAACGTTCAATCGAGAAGGCGCGGGGCTAGCACATGACGCGACGCGGCTTGCAGCGCCGCTGGACCTTCGCCGGTCGCGTAGCGGCGCGCTGGACCAGTACCGATCAGCAGCACGACTTCAGACATCGGGCACCTTCCGCCGCGGTACGCGGGTCAGCTTGGGCGGCCGAGGGCCATGCCGGGGCGCGCCGCTGACCGGCGCGTACGCGAGCTCCTCGCCGGCATGCGCGGCCCTCAGCAAGAGGCCGCCCCGGCTCATGTCCCCACGTCCCACGAACTCCGATGGAAACAGTAAACGCTCGCCGAACACCTCCGTGAGCGGGCGGACATACTTGTCGCTGGCGATGCTACCCAGGAGCACGATGCGCGCGCTCTGGCCCAGAGCTCGGTCGATCGCCTGGGCGTGCTCGACGAGCGGCTCGACGAAGCGCCGATTGCGAGCGTCGATGTCTTGTTTGGCCCAGCGCTCGAGGCGAGAAAGCGTGACGGGGTCGTTCAAGAACCGCAGGCCCTCGGCTGGCGTGATCACGAGCCCGGCTCCCATTCCGGCCGGCGCTTTGCCGAACGCCTCCGTGTAGGCTCGCTTGCCGCGGAAGTAGAGCGCGCTCAGAAAGCTGTACACATCGCCGAGCAGCGCGCCTTCCTGAGACTGCAGCTGCCGCGCGAGCGGGAACTGCGCTTGCGGAGAGAACAGCAAGCTGGCGCGCTCGCCGGACAGTCGGGCGGGCGAAAGCAGGAACAAGGTGTACGGCTTCTTCGCGATGATTCACGAGTTGTAGCAGCTCCGGTGCCGACGAGCTGCGCGTGGGCATTCGCGTGAACGCGCCTTATGCTCTCTCGTATGAAAACGCTGCGTGTGGACATCTGGTCCGACATCGCGTGCCCGTGGTGCTACGTAGGCAAGCGCCGTCTCGAGAGCGCCCTGGCCGAGTTCTCGGATCGCGATGCGGTGCGCATCGTCTGGCGCGCCTTCGAGCTCGATCCGGCGGCGCCGCGCGCGCTCGACAATCCCACGCCGTACGCCGCGCGGCTGGCCCGCAAGTATGGCGCGTCTCTGGCCCAGGCTCAGACGATGATCGACCGCATGGTCAGCGTGGGCGCGCAGGACGGCATCGCCTTCGACTTCCAGAATATCCGGCCCGGCAACACCTTCGACGCGCACCGCGTCCTGCACCTGGCGGGCGAGCAGGGCCTGCAAGACGAGCTCAAGGAGCGCTACCTGCGCGGTTATCTCAGCGAGGGTCGCGCGATCGCCGATCCAAACGTCCTGGTGAGCCTCGCGGCCGAGATCGGGCTCGATGCTGAGCGCGTCTCCGCGCTGCTCGCGAGCGACGATTTTGCAGCCGAGGTGCGCGCGGACGAGGAACAGGCGAGGGGGCACGGTATTCAGGGCGTGCCGTTCTTCGTCTTCGCCGAGCGTTACGCGGTTTCCGGCGCGCAATCCGCAGAGCTCCTGGTGCGGGTGCTGGAGCGGGCCTGGGCTGAGCTCGAGTCGCGGCCCGAGCCTGCATTCGCCGAGGGTGCGATATGCGGCCCCGACGGCTGCTAATAAGCGTCACGCGCTGCACGAGAGTATTCGGCCTGCGTGAAGAAGTTGAGGAAGGGTGGCTACACGGGCGACGTGATGCGAGGCGCTGTTGGCGGGACCACGTCGTGCTGGCGAAGCGCCGCATACAGGTCGGTGCTGAGCTCGACCTTGGCCCCGTGGGCAAGGCTCGCGACCAGGTTCGCTGCCTGAACCGCCATGCGCAGCAGGGGACCCGCTTTGGACACGCAGACGATCGAGCCCCGGAGGTAACCCTTCGGGCGCGCTTGCATGCGGTCCTGCCAGACGCGGCGCGCCTTCGGCTCGTAGGTATGTAGTAGGCGCCAATCGTGGATCACGAACAGGCCGTCGTTCTCTGCAATTTCGCGCGCTTGCGTGCGAAGTACGTGTTCTTCGAAGTCGTGGTAGGCGGTGGCTGCCGCTTGGGTGGCGTGCCGGATCGTCAAATGGCTCACGATCAGGCCACGGCCGCAGTACCACGCGAAGCCGTAGTGGGGGTCGAAGTGACCCGCCGGCCAGCGATCGAAGGGAGGCTGCCGGAGCCGCTCGCCTATTTCTGAGCCCATGACCGTGCAACAGGCTCAGGCCAGCGCTGCCCCTGGAACATTCGGCACCGTAGCATGCAGAAGCCAAGCCGTCCCCGCTGCGCAGACAAGTACGCCGGCCGTCAGATCCAACATCCGACTCGGGCTACGGCCCTGATTGTCATTTTCGCTGTAGAAAGCAGCCGAGAGCCGGGCAAGCGACGGTGGCTACAGCGAAAATGGAGCTCCTTGGTTGAGGAGCTCCCAGTGTGATGGTCTAAGTAGCTAAGAGAAACTGCAGCGCTTTACATTCGCGCGACGACCCCCTCCAGAACGCGCTAAACAGCTAAACTGTAGCGCGTCTGGAGGAGGACGCCGGCTGGCGCTGCGAGAGACACACGACGACCCACCCCAGCAGGGTACGATCGAGCATGACTTGTTTCAGGTGCCACCCGACCGGTGGGCCCAACGCAGAGCCCAGCGGAGGACTAGACGCTGTTGTTGCGGCGGCGATTGATACGCCAGAGGCACGCACCGATAGCTGCCGCGCCAACGAGGCCGCCGAGGTCGCTGACCCCGCCGCCCGCCGCGGTGCATCGGCAGTCACCGGGGTCGCCGCCCGGTCCACCGCCGGTGCCGCCCATGCCGCCGCCGCCTGCGGTCTGCGCGAGCGCGGGGGCCTGCACGAACATGCAAGCCGCTGCCAAACTGATTCCTAGTGAGCGCACAATGTGGGTCGTCTTCATGTGCGCGACCATATCAGGTTTCGCGGCCGGCGCGCCTAAACGACTGCGTCTCCTTGCTACAGAATTTGTCTACGTTAACCCCTGTCCGCGCAGTTTCTCTTACGTAACAACTGGTTGCTCCCCTTTTGCTCG
>DATDJP010000301.1:0-115377 GCA_036520475.1 Polyangiaceae bacterium
CACGCCAATCGCTCCATCCTGCCCCACGGCTGTGAAGGCGAAGTCCGCGGTGGCAGCCGTCGCCGTGGCGGTGAAGCCGGTCCGTAGCGACTCCATTGGGCTGTCGGCCGCGCTGAGCGCGAACGAAAAAATGTCTCCGCAGCAGCTGTGATTCGACGCCACGCCGCCGCGTGCCAACCTGAGGTTGCGGCGCGAACCGCCCGCGCATCACAGCGGCGAAGGTCGTCCTTTTGCGACGGGGCGCACAGGCCGCGTCCAACCGGTTCCTGTCAATATCCATCGCGAAAGCGTGGTCTTGGGCGTGCAATTCGAGGCGCCGTCAACATCCCCAGGACGCCGTTGACAGACCCCAAACCCCCTGCCACATTCCGCCGCGGAGAGATGACCGAGCGGCCGAAGGTGCCTGATTCGAAATCAGGTGTACCCGTAAGGGTACCGTGGGTTCGAATCCCACTCTCTCCGCCGGTGCCCCAACTCGCAGGTGCTCGTCGCTTCGCGCCTGCGCGCCTGCGGTCTTCCCCAAAGCCGTGCTCGCCCTACGGGCTCCGCGCGGCAGGGGAAGACCTGCACCCCACTACCTGAGCCAGCTTTCGCGTCGTGGCCACGGTTGTTTTTGGCGACTTCGAGTGGGACAGCCGCAAGGCGTCGGGCAATCAGCGCAAGCACGGCGTATCCTTCGAAGAGGCGTCCACGATTTTCGCGGATGCCGCCTACATTCTCAGGCCCGACACCACCAACCCTGATCGCTTTCACGGCATCGGCATTTCCGCATTCGCCCGCATCCTCACGGTCGTTCATCTCGAGCGCGGCCCTCGCATTCGCATCATTTCTGCACGAAAGGCCACGAACCATGAAAAGGAAGCGTACTCGCGCCGCCGCTAGCACCCGGCCGACCAAAGCATCACTCGCTGACTTTCCAGAGGTCGACTTCTCTCGCGGCATTCGCCCTCACCGCTATGCTCAGCTCCAGACCGGCTACAAGAATCACGTCTTCGTCGATCACGACGTCTTCGAGTTTTTCGGCAGCGCCGACGCGGTGAACAAGGCGCTCCGATTTCTCGTTGAAGCTGCCGCGCAAGGCGCAGCGCGTCCGCGTTCGAACACGCGCTCACGAAGAGCTGCCTGAGCGATCGCGCCTCTCATCGGACATGCGTCTCAGCGGAAGCGAACCACTTCCGTGCGAGGCTCACCTCCTCCATCTGCGCGCAGGGCGAAGCCCGAGCACAGATAAGGAGGAGGTCGGCGAGCGCAGCGAGACGGGTGGAGGCAACCCTTCGAATCCCACTCTCTCCGCCGTAGCTGCCCTCACCCGTCGCGCCCCTTCCGCGCAGCAGGGAGAGCAAGAGCCTCGTACGCGCAGCAGGGAGAGCAAGAGCCTCGTACGCGCAGCGACCCCGTGGCGAAGACCGGCCCGCCCGGTGCGCTCGCCGTGTGACCTCTCTCGTTCGTTCTTTTTAGTACGTATGCAAACACGCCTCGGCGCGGGCCCGAGCGACCTACCCACGCAGCTCCTGAAGCCGCGCACGAATCAGCCCGATCGCTTGCGGCAGCTCGCGTAACACCAGTGCGTCGCCTAGCCGCAGGATCGTGTACCCCTGACGCCGAAGCCAGCGATCGCGGCGCTCGTCGGCGCGCTCGCGAAGACGCGCGTGGTAGCCGCCGTCAACCTCCACCACGAGCGCGACCTCACGGGCGAAGAAGTCCACGATGTAGCGACCAAGCACCACCTGCCGCCGAAACTGCACACCCAAGCCACCACCGCGAATGGCTTGCCAGAGTACCTGCTCTGACGGCGTGAGCGACTGACGCATCTCGCGGGCGCGCTCCGCGAGCACTGCCTGACGGTGCGACGAGTGTTGAAAGCGATAGTTGCGCATGGGTGCTCCTCGGCCCGGCGTGTGTCCGGGCGCAGCAACCCAGGCGCAGGATCTGTGACGCGCGCCCACCGCGCAACATCGTGCTCCGACGACGCGCGGCACAGAGCGTGCGCCAACGCGAAGCCCGGACGCATGCCGGGATGAGGGGCCGCGACCCAACTGAGCGTGACGCTCGTCTCGAGCATCAGTCACCTCGCGAACATCACGGCATCACCAGCAGCGGTGGAGCGTCCACGTCTACCTCCTCCATCCGCGCGCAGGGCGGAGCCCGAGCACGGATAAGGAGGAGGTCGGCGAGCGCAGCGAGACGGGTGGAGGCAACCCTTCGAATCCCACTCTCTCCGCAAGTGTTGCCCCAACTCGCAGGTGCTCGTCGCTTCGCGCCTGCGCGCCTGCGGTCTTCCCCAAAGCCGTGCTCGCCCTACGGGCTCCGCGCGGCAGGGGAAGACCCGCGCATCGCTACCTGACGCGCCTCGTTCATTCGCGCTCCGCATAAGCACGCTCGACGTTGGAACGTCGCGCACGGAGCGCCTCCTGCGTGCTCGTTTCGTCACCAACTCTCGCTCTTGGCTACTTGGGCAGTACGCGCATCGCAACCGCTCCAAGCTCACGGATTCTGAAGGTCGGCTCTGGGCGGCTCTCTCTGGCGGCAAGCTCGGGGTGCAATTCCGCAGGCAGGTGCCACTCGGCCATGGCTTCACCGTCGATTTCTTCGCGCCCAGTATTCGCCTCGTCGTCGAAGTGGATGGCGGGTATCACGCGCAGCGGCGGCGCGCCGACGAGCGCCGCGACGCAAAGCTTCAGCGTTTCGGCTATCGAGTGCTTCGGCTTGATGCCTGCCTCGTCATGCGTGACCTGCCTCAAGCGTTGGCTCGCGTGCGCGCTGCTCTCTGAATCGGCGACCGAGCGCAACTCACCTCACCGTGCGCGCCTTCTGTGACGCGCGCCAGACGCTCACCTCGTCAACCGTCGTCGCCGGGCACAGAGCGTGCGCGTTCGCGGAGCCCGGTCGCGAGCCGGGCAGAGGAGTCGTGATGCAATCAGCGTAGCGCTCGAGCGACGACACCCTCGCGCCAGCGAGCATTCGTTTCAGTTCGGAAGACTTCAGCCATCACGGATTCAAATCCCCATGGCGACGCCACGAATGTGGTTGAAGTTCATGACGGGGTGCTCGGCGCTCTCGAGCTTCATGGCCAAGGCCCAATCCGCAGTGATTACAAGCGGACGCCTCGCCCGAACGCGCAAGATCGCAGCATCAGTCGCGCCGAACTCTTCAAACGCGTCAAGTTCCACAACGCACCGAAGTGGGATGTGTCGCTCTACGGCCGTATTGGCCAGTAGTGCTCGGAAGAGTTCCAGGAACTTGCTTCGAACGTGGCCCAGAGATGTCGCCAAATTCGATACTTCAGCAGCAACGTAGGCAGTAACTATCAAGCGTTCAACGCGGTGGCAACGCGACGCGCCGGCGAAGACGCCCTTCGTCGACTCGATCGCCATGGCTTGAGCGCGAATTGCTGTAACCCTTCGCATCCACGCCAATTCGCAGAAATGTTTGCTCGGCCGAAGGGCGCGTTGTCCATTCCGGGTACCTGCGTGCCAAACCCGCACCTGACGCATCGGATGCGGGAAATCCGGACGTCCGGGGCTGTGGGAGCGCACGGTCGGCAACGGTCGTGGCTGCGGTGCAGCGACTACGCTGTTCACCATCTGACTACTTCGACCGCGGGCGTGCGCCCTGGTCGCACTGTTCGCGGATCGCTTCGAGCGGGTGGGGACAACGCGAAGGCGACTTACCAGAGCCTCCGATGCGCCGTACTATCCATCTGATGGCCGGCGTAGCATCGTTGGTCGAGCAATACGTCAGGATGCGGGGCACGCGGTGAGTCGCTACACGGTCGAGGAGCGTCTGGCCGCGGGCGGCATGGGGACTGTGTATCGCGTGTTCGATACCGTCGCGGGCACGCGCCTCGCCTTGAAACGCCTGAAGCTTCATGCGGGTGCTGCGCGCAGCGACGCTGCGCTGCGCACCGGCTCGGCCACGCACCAGATCACGGCCAAAGAGGCGCAGCGCGCGCTCGCCGTCGATTCGTTCGAGCGCGAGTACCAGGTGCTCGCGAGCCTCAATCATCCGCGCATCATTCGTGTATTCGACTACGGCGTCGACGAGTCCGGCCCGTACTACACGATGGAGCTCATCGAAGGAGAGGACCTGCGGCGAGGCGCGCCCGTCCCCTACCGCCAAGCTTGCCTTTACTTGCGCGACGTGGCGACGTGCTTGGCGCTCCTGCACGCGCGCCGCTTCATCCATCGTGATCTAAGTCCCAGCAACGTGCGAAGGACGGCCGATGGTCACTGCAAAGTCCTCGATTTCGGCGCGCTCACCACCTTCGGTCGCCCGACCTCAATCGTCGGAACCCCGCCCTGCGTTCCGCCGGAAGCGATCCAGTACGTTGCGCTCGATCAGCGCGCTGACCTGTACGCGCTCGGTGCGCTCGGCTACTGGATACTGACGGGACAGCACGCTTACCCGGCTCGCGAGCTCAGCGCGCTGTTCGCTTGCTGGAAGCATCCGCCGGGCCGTCCCTCTGCCCTGACGGCAGGAATACCGAGTGAGCTCGACGAGCTCATCCTGTCACTCCTCAGCCTCGATCCGTTGGGTCGACCGGGTAGCGCCGGCGAGGTCATCGCACGGCTCAACGTCATCGGCGAGCTCCCAGTGCAAGACCGAACGGAAGCGGTGCGCCTCGCCGATAGTTTCCTGTTGAACCCGGCGTTCATTGGTCGAAAGGCCCAGCTCACCGCGGTTCAAGCGCGGCTGGACGCGCTCTCGGACGGCTCTGGTGGCGCGTTCCACATCCACGCGGCACCGGGTCTGGGTCGCACACGGCTGCTCGAAGAGGTCGCCGTGCTGGCGCAGCTCACTGGAGCCACGGTGCTTCGCGCCGACGCTCGCAGCCACGGTTCCATGCGCGGCATCCCGCGCGCGTTCGTCGCCCGCCTGTTCGCGGCGCATCCCGACCTCGCCCGGCGGCACGCAGGGCTTTCCCGCGGCGCGCTCCGCGCGCTGGGTCCCGAGATCGAGTCCCTGATGGCCGACGCCGTTCAGTCGGAACGCGTCGATCCGGCTGCAGATGGAGCGGGCCTCGAGGCGTGGTTCGCAGAAATCAGCCGCCAGCAGCCCCTGGCACTGCTCGTGGACAATGTCGAGCACGCCGATGACGCCAGCCTCGCGCTTCTGGCCAGCGCGGCCCGGCTCTCTCGCGACCATCCCATTCTGGTCGTCGTCACCGAGCGCAGTCAGGGCGACCTTTCGCCGCCCGTGGGTCTGCTCACGCTCCGATCGCATTCGACGCCGCTCGACCTGCCGGCGCTAGACGCGAGCGAAATGCTCGAGCTCATGCGCTCGCTGTTCGGCGACGCGCCCAACGTGAAACGCTTCGCACAGTGGATCCACCAGCGCTCCGCGGGCAGTCCGCTGCACGCGGTAGAAATCGTGCGACAGCTCGTCGCCAAGCAGGTCATTCAGTACACGGACGGCATCTGGACACTGCCGATCGACACACCGGACGCCAGCGTTCCAGAGGCGCTGGAGGACATGTTGTCTCTGCGGATTGCTGCCATCAGTGAGCAGAGTCGAACCATCGCCGAGTGCCTGAGTCTGCAGCGCGAACGGCCCACGTTCGAGCTGTGCCGGCTGATTGCGAGCTCGATGCAGGAACGAGACCTACTGTCGTCGCTCGGCGAGTTGACACGCAACGACGTTTTGCACGCGGAAGGCGATGAGTACCGCTTTAGCAGCCTGGCGCTCTGCGACGTGCTCCTGGCCGGCATGGACTCGCGCCGGCTGGAGCGCAACCACCGCCGGGTGGGCGAGGCACTCGCGCAGCTCGCGGGTGATACGCAAGCAGCGCTCGCCATCCAGGCCGGCTGGCACCTGATTCAAGGCGGCGAGGAGATGCGCGGCGCAACGATGATCGCGCGCATCGCCGGGGACCCGGTGATGATCCGCACACTGCTCGCGAATCTGCATCGCCCCGGGCGCGCGCTCGACGCAGCGCTGACGGTGTATGGAACGCACGGACGCTCTCTATACGAGCGCCTGCCGCTGCTGGCGTCGCTCGCGCAAGCCGGTTACTACGAGAGCCGCGCCTACGCGGAGCGCTACGCGGACGCAGCCCTGGACGCCCTCGAGCTGGTTTCGGGTCTGCGCAGCGCGCGCTTGCTGCGGCGCTTCTTGGGCCGCTGGCTCGGCTTGATAGCCGGCATTCTCTTCGCGGCGCTCCGCTTTTTCATGGCCCCGCGCGTGGAGCGACCCTATTCGTTCAAACAGGTACTTACGCATCTGTTCGGCACCGTGACTGCGCTCTCCGCATCCGCGGCGGTGACGCTCGACAGCCAACGTGGCGAGCGTTACGCAGAGGTGCTGGAGCCCTTCGCCATTCTGCCCGCGCGCCTCACACCCGTCGGCGTGTACGAGTACTGCAAAGGGCTCGCGCAAATCGCGCGGGACAACGGGCCCACGACGTACGAGAAGTTCGACGAGATGTTACGGCGCTTCCAGGATCCGCGATACTATCCCTCGCTGCCCGAAGACGCGCGCAAGGTCTACGTCGCCGCCGCGCATTTTGCGCGCGGCTCGTTCGCCGTCTTCCGCGCGCACGGCGCTGCGGCACTGGAGGATGCCGCTGCGCTCGATCGCTGCGGCCTGACGATGTACGTCGCCATCGCCAGCCAGCTGCGCTTCTTGTACCACATGAACCGTGGGGAGTTCGCGCAGGCGGCCGTGCATCGGGAGGAATTCGAGCTCCGCGCCGCTCACCTCGGCTCGCTGTGGCAGGTCGAGACCTGGGAAAGTCCGGCGCTCATCCTCGTCTACACGCTGCTTTCGGACATCGTGTCGTCACAGCGTCTCGTGCACCGCCTCGAGCTGCTGAGTCGCAGCGTTCCGACGTTGAAGCGTTACGCTTATCGCGCGAAGGAAGGCCTGATGCGCAGCCGCAAGGACCCCAAGTACGTGGAACTCGTGCTCGAGGAGCAAGGCAAAGACGAACCGCGAAGTTACATCGGCTGGGCCGCGGCGACGGCCTTTTGGGCCGGGGGCTACAACATGTTCGGGCTTCACGCCGAGGCCAAACGCGTGTGCGAAAAGGCGCTGAAGCACCTGGTCGATGAAGACCGGGAGTACGTCTCCCTGTTTCTCAACCTCGACATTCAGCTCGCGATCGCGGACGCCGGTTTGGGCGACTTCGCGGCAGGCCTCGCCCGCACAGACGCGCTGCTCGAGCGCTTCGCTGATTGCGACCACCCCCTGGCCTGCGGGCTCTTGCACGAGACCAAGGCCCGCATCGCTTTTGCCGCCGGCCAGGTGGACGTGTACGACAAAAGCCTTCTGGACGTGGAGCGCTGGTTCGTCAAGACCGGTACGCCAATCCTCATCGCGCGATATCAACGGCTCGCAGAGCTCAAGCCGACCGAGGTCGCGGCCGAGCCGGCAGCGCCGACGCCGGACGCTGACGGGAATTTCACCGCCACTGTCGCCGAATGGCGCACGCGTACCCTGTGCGGCCCGGAGCTGCTCGGTCCGAGCACGTAGCGCTGAGCAGCTGGCGGTGGAGCGTCCACGTCTACCTCCTCCGCGCACTCACTCCGCCCTGACCAGCGGAGCGTCCGCGCACGCTGCACTTTCTAGTTTTTGTCAATAGTTTCGGTATCGGAAAGCGCGTTCCGCCCCGCACCCAGAGCGGGATGCCAGCGGATTGCGCCGTCTACGGTGCTCGAATCCCTTCCGCATTCCGCGACCGAGAGCCGTGGTATTTGGCGGCTTTACCCGATTGATTGCTCTTGGGAGGCGTATGACGGAGGCAGTGCAGCGCTCGAACCCTTCCGGAATCGATACGGCACGTCTTGCCGAGATCGAGTGGCTCAAGGGTATCGCGATCTTGTGGGTGATCTGGATCCATTCCGGCGCTTTCGATGAAACGTGGGTGTTCGAGCAATTCATCAATCGGGCGGTGCCGATCTTCCTCGTTCTGTTCGGCGTGACCTCGGAGCTCTGGTGGCGGCGAGCGCAGCGCGTAGACCCCCAGCGGGTCGTTCACGACTGGTATGCGAAGCGATTGCGGCGCCTGCTGCCGGGCTACTTCGCCGTGATGTCTCTCTGGTGGCTCACGGCGTTGCTGCTGGCCGACACGCATCCGATTGCCGGCTTGTCGTGGAAGCACGCCGTGGTCACCGCGCTCGGCTATTCGCCATGGGCGATGACGACCTGGTTTTTTAGCGTGATCACCGTGATGACGATCTTGTTTCCAGTGGTGCGCCGGGCATGCGACGGATTGGGAACCGCCGTATGCGCGATAATGGCGTTCGCCATCTGCGGCGTGAGTTGCTGGTACATCTTCTCGATCATGGACGCGGGAGTACGGTTGTTCGGCCCTGTGATTCACGGTACTTCTCCGTACTACTACTGGGTCTTTTTCCCGCGTTATTTCTGGCACGTCATCGCGGGGATACTCGTCGCGCGCGTGTGGAATGCCCGCCTGAGTCGCACGACGACCGCGCTCGCCGTGGTCGTGAGCGCCGTCGGGATGATCGCGATGCGAGCCGTGTGGGCGGGACCCGGAGACATTTACGGAGGGCTCCAGAAGCACGTCATAAGTCAGCTTTTGGACGTGCCGGTCGCCCTTGCGTTGCTCGGCCTCTTGAGTTGGTTTCCGCCGCCAGCAATCATCACGCGCGTGCTCGCGCTGTGCGGTCGCTGGTCATGGGGACTCTACTTGGGGCACATCTGCGTCTACGAGCTCTCGCTTCTCCCTGGCTACGGATTTGCTGGCGGGCCGTTGCCGCAGCGACTTGCGTTCTACGTTGCCATGCTCGCGCTCGGCTCGGGCCTCGCGGTCGCCGGCAACGAGCTGCGCAAGCGACTAGCAGTCGTGCGTTCGTAACGAAGCAAACCGGCAGCCGCCTTTTGACGTCAGCGCCAGAGACCGAGCCGACACTGGGCTGCGACATAGGCCGGAACGCAGCGTGCTCGAGCGGGTAGCCGCGGATACACGGCCACGATGCTACGGAGCGAGGCGCGGAAGATGAAGCGATCCACGCTGCCGTAGCTAAGACCGAACTCGCGCCGCACGCTGTTTGGATGGTTTCGGATCATGACGGCGGCGCTCGTGCCGGAGCGGCTTAGCAGCGCGGCCCGGCCTGCTCCGAGAAAAAGTATACTCTCACGGTTGATCGTCCACGACATGCTGCCGGGACCGAAGATGCCTGCCCGCGGCTCGGACACGGACGCGCGAATTTCGGCGATCAGCGCCTCGAGCTCCACGCGCGTCACGGGCATGGTGACTACCTTGTTCCTGACGTACAACGACCCGGAAGGCGAGTTCCGGGGCCCTTGGCCGCGGCCGCCGCCGTGTGACCATTGCATGATCATGCCGTGAAAGCTTGCAAGTGAGCGCACGAAGCTGCAAGAGGGGCGACAGTGCTGACTCGGACTTCGGACATGAGTGAGGCGGATCGATGAAAGACTTGCGGACGTTGAGCATCTTCGCTGGCGCGGCCATCCTCGGAACCTTGGCGTTCGGCGGCGACGCGCACGCGCAAACCTTCAGCGCCGCGAACCCGGCGCGCATTCTTTACGTCGGTGATTCGATCGCGGCCGAGACGCGCGATACCGTGAAGTGGTGGACGCAGATTGGCGGTAAAGCGGTTCTGCACGACTCCATCTTCCCTGGACTGGCCATTTGCGACTTTCTGGAAGGCAAGCCCGCCGGCATGCCCATCGAACGGAAGCTGAAAGCGCAGGTGCGGAGCCGCAGGCCACACCTCGTGATCCTGCAGTTTTGGGGCAACGCATTCACGGAATGCATTCGCAGCGCCGGGGTCGGCACGGAGGCGTACTACAACCAGTATTTTTGGGACTCTCTCAACGCAGCCGGGCAAATTCGCGATGCGGCTGCCGAAGTCGGCATCGCGAAGCCACGCATCTTGTGGGTGCTTCAGCACCCCGATCGCTCGAACCGCGACCGCCCTCGCAGACTCGACCAAGGCTACGCGTTTGCGGCAGCGCAGTTCGGCGACCGCACGAGTGACGCAGGCCACACCGTCAGCCTGGCAGCGTATCCGTACCCCGGCGGCAACTACGATCGGTATGGCTGGACCCAGTTTCTGCCGTGTTCGGATTTCGAACGCCAAGGCGGCCTGTGCACGAACCCCTCCTACGGAGGTGTTGCCCAGCTTCATCGCAGCGATGACGCCGTCCATTTCTGCCTGGGCAACTCCTCGAACTGGGGCTTTAGCTGCGGCACTACCTCGCCCGGCATCGTCCGTTACGGGATGCGCATCGCGCACGACGCGAACACCTGGCTCGGCATTTGAGCGCGACTCGGTCGCACCCGCTCGAACTTCGCCCAACGTGATCAGGGGTCGCGGAGGTCACGAGCACGACGATACCGACCACGACGAGCTCGCCGTTCCCGGATGTGATCAACGGCTCAACCGCGCGCGCCGCGTCGTCGAGCGGTCGCACGTTGCGCTCGTCGTTTGCTCGTGAGCGTCGCGGCGTCGATGAACGCACGCAGCTTGGGCTGCATCTGCGTTCGTGCCGGGAAATACAGGAACAATCCCGGCGAGCTCGGCAGAAACGATTCGAGCACGGGCTGCAGCTCGCCCGCTCTCAGCTCGCGCGCCGCGAATAGATCGGCTGTATAGATCAACCCCATCCCCGCGCGCGCCAGCACGATCATGAGCGCGCCGTCATTGACGGTTACGCTGCCGCTTGCATCGACAGAGAACTCCCGGCTGCCGCGCACGAACTCCCACCGATACACCGCGCGGGCCGTCAGGAAGCGGTAGCGAATGCACTCGTGGCGCGTCAGGTCCTCGGGCGTGCGCGGCCGTCCGCGCGCCGCGAAGTAGGCGGGCGAGCCGAGCACCGACCAGCGCACGTCCGGCGTGAGGCGCACGGCAATCATGTCGCGCTCGACGCTCTCGCCGATGCGGATGCCCGCGTCCAAGTTGTGCGCTGTCAGATCGACAGCTGCGTCGTTGACGTCGATGTCAACAGCGACGTCTGGATAGGCGCGCCGGAACTCGGGGAGCACCGGCTCGATCACCAGAGGCAACGCGACCCGCGGCACTGAAAGCCGCAGCAAGCCCGTGGGCCGTGAGCGCATCTCCGCCAACGCTTCGAACGCGTCGGCGATTTCGGCCGCGGCGGGCCGAATACGCGCGAGCAGCCTCTCGCCCGCCTCGGTCAGTCCGACGCGCCGGGTGGTTCGCTGAAACAGCAGTAGCCCGGTCTTGGTTTCGAGCGTGCGAATGGCCTGGCTAACCGCCGCCGGGGTCACGCCCAGCTCCGCAGCGGCCGCGCGAAAGCTCGAATGGCGCGCGACCGCGAGAAACTCGGATAAGCCGCTGAAGCCGTCGCTGCGCGCCATTGCTCGCCCTTTCGTAGGAAGCGTTGATTATACAGACCAACTTAACAGCCTGTTGTGCTCTGCGCGGTTTATCCGAACAGCGGCGAGCACTACCTTGCGCTCATCACGGTCACTCGCCGTTCGACAGGAGCCTCGTCATGCAATACACGACCCTCGGCAACACCGGCCTTTTGGTGTCCCGCCTCGCTTTCGGCGCGATGACATTCACCGCCGGCAATCAGGATATCGCCGCTATCTACAAAGTCGGCGAGCAGCTCGCGAGCGAGCTCGTCGGGCGCTCGCTCGATGCGGGCGTCAACTTCTTCGACACGGCAGACCGCTACGCCGGCGGCGAATCCGAGCGGCTACTCGGGCAGGTGCTCAAGTCCCGCCGCAACGACGTCGTCATCGCCACCAAGGTCGGTCTGCGCGGTGGCACCGCCCTGACAGAGGCGGGCCTCTCCCGCCGCCATATCCTGTGGTCGGTCGATCAGAGCCTGCGACGGCTCGGCACCGATTGGATCGACGTGTACATCGCGCATCGCGAGGATCCGTTCACACCGCTCGAGGAGACGCTCGCCGCGCTCGATGCCGTCGTGCGCTCGGGCAAGGTGCGCTACATCGGCTTTTCGAACTGGTCCGCGTGGAAGGCCGCGGCCGCGCTCGAGCTCCAGAGGGCGAACAACCTCGCGCCGTTCACGCACGGGCAGATGCACTATTCGCTGCTCGGTCGCGACGTGGAGCGCGACGTGATGCCGATGATGCGCCGCTATGGCGTCGGCCTGACGGTCTGGAGTCCATTGTCGTCCGGCTTCCTGAGCGGCAAGTACACGCCTGCAGCGCTGTCGGACCCGGACAATCGTTTCTCGGGATTCGACCTGTTGCCCTTCGACAAGGAGCACGGGTTCCGGCTGGTCGAGCGCCTGCGCAAGATCGCGGCTGAGCATGGCGCGAGCGTCGCGCAGACCGCGATTGCCTGGCTGCTGGCGAAGCAGCAGGTCACGAGCGTGCTGATCGGTGCGAGCAAGCTGCAGCAACTGGACGACAATCTCGGGGCAGCGGACGTCACGCTCACCGAAGCCGAGCTCGCGGAATTGGACGCGGCCACGGCGCTGCCGCCGGTGTATCCCAATTGGTTCATCGAGCGCCTGCAAGATCAGGTCACCGCCAAGGCGATCGGACGCATCGCCGTGTGATCGCACGCTGAGGGCTTTCGGATCCAGAGTGCGCGCTCAGCCGGCGCCAGCGGACAAGAACAGGCGATAAGCCGGGTGCGCGGTTTCATCCGAGTAGCGGTAGCCGAGAGAGTGCAGGAAGCTTTCGAGTTGCTCCTTCTCCGTGCTCGGCACTTGCAGGCCCACAGCGATGCGGCCGTAGTCTGCGCCGTGATTTCGGTAGTGAAAGAGCGAGATGTTCCAGCTGGGACTCATGCTGGACAAGAAGCGCATCAAGGCGCCCGGCCGCTCGGGAAACTCGAAACGGTACAGCCGCTCGTCTCGGGCCAGCCGAGAGCGACCGCCGACGAGGTGGCGGATGTGCAGCTTGGCCAGCTCGTCGTCCGTGAGATCCAGCGTGCGAAAGCCCGCGCCTTCGAAGCTCGCCTGCATCTCGGTCGCTTCCGAGCGACCCGCGATCTGGATGCCCACGAAGATGTGCGCTTCGCGCGCGTCCGCGATGCGATAGCTGAACTCGGTCACGTTGCGGGGCCCGACCATCTCACAGAAACGCCGAAAGCTCCCGCGCTCTTCGGGGATCGTGACGGCAAACACAGCTTCTCGTCGTTCACCGATTTCCGCGCGCTCCGAGACGAAGCGCAAGCGATCGAAGTTCATGTTCGCGCCGCCGTTGATCGCAATCAGGGTCTTACCGCGAACCCCGGTGCGCTCCACGTACGCCTTGAGGCCGGCGATGGGCAGCGCTCCGGCGGGCTCGAGGATGGATCGGGTGTCCTGAAAGGCGTCCTTGATGGCGGCGCACGCGGCGTCCGTGTCGACGACCAGCACGTCATCCACGTAGCGCTGGCACAGGCGAAAGGTCTCTTCGCCCACCATTTTGACCGCCGTGCCGTCGGAGAACAGACCGACTTCTTCGAGCTCCAGGCGGCGACCGGCACGCAGGGACCGGGCCATGGCATCCGAGTCCGTGGTTTGCACACCGATGATGCGAACTTCGGGACGCAGCTCCTTGATGTAAGCGCCCACACCGGCGATCAGACCTCCGCCACCAATGGCCACGAAGATCGCTTCGATCGGCCCCTGCTGCTGGCGCAGGATCTCCATGCCGATCGTGCCCTGACCCGCGATCACGTCAGGATCATCGAAGGGGTGCACGAACACCCGCCCGTCCGCCTGCGCTCGTAGCTGCGCTGCAGCATACGCCTCGCTGTACGAATCTCCGTGCAGCACCACCTCCGCACCGCGCGCACGCACCGCTTCGACTTTGACGTGCGGCGTCGTCACGGGCATGACGATGAGGGCGCGGCAACCGAGCCGTTCGGCCGCGAGCGCCACGCCCTGCGCGTGATTTCCAGCGGATGCGGCGATCACTCCCCTGTCCAGCTGCTCGCGCGAAAGCTGCACCATCTTGTTGTAGGCGCCGCGCAGCTTGAACGAAAACACCGACTGCAGATCCTCCCGCTTCAACAGCACCGTGTTCGAGAGCCGCTGGGACAGGAGCGGCGCGCGTTCCAGCGGAGACTCTTCCGCCACGTCGTACACACGCGCCGTCAGGATCTTCTTGAGATAGCTCGGGTCCATGGGGTTCTCGCCGACTCTACGCCGTTGTCGTCGAGCGATCGTGTCAAACCCTGCAACAGCCCGTCCTGCAGCTCGAGGACGGCCAGGGCGTGGCGGCTCAGATCCTGCGTTTTTCGCGGTCTCAGGCGCCGGAAGCCACGGTGCCAATCTCGCGCTTATCCACGCCCACCACCTCTGGTGGAGCTTGGCTTCCGAACAGAGCCGGGTAGACCACTCCGGCGAGCGCTGCGCCCGCGATCGGCGCCAGCCAGAACAGCCAAAGCTGGGTGAGCGCCCAGTCTCCCGCGAACAGGGCGGGGCCAGTGCTACGCGCCGGATTTACCGAGACGTTCGTGACCGGAATCGCAATCAAGTGAATCAGACACAGCGCGAAACCAATCGGGATCGGCGCGAAGCCAGCCGGCGCTCGGCTATCCGTGGCGCCGAGAATGACGAAGAGAAAAAAGAACGTAAGCACCAGCTCGGCGAGGAACGCCGCGAACAGCGAGTAGCCGCCTGGTGAGTGCTCCCCGTAGCCGTTCGATGCGAATCCACCGGCCAGATCGAAGCCTTGTGCGCCGCTGGCGATCGCATACAGAACCGCGCTCGCGACTATGGCGCCCACGAGCTGCCCCCCGATGTACGCGGGCAACTCACGCGCAGGGAACCGTTTGCCGACGGTCAGGCCGATTGAAACGGCCGGATTCAGGTGGCACCCGGAGATATGTCCAATGGCGTAGGCCATCGTCATCACGGTCAGGCCGAATGCTAGCGACACTCCCATGAAGCCGATTCCGACGTTGGGAACTCCGGCGGCGAGTACCGCGCTTCCGCAACCGCCGAATACCAACCAGAACGTGCCAAACGCCTCTGCCATCATCCTTCGGGTCAGTGTCATGGGCAAATCCCTCCTCTCCTCCCCGGACCTTGCCGGCGAGGGCAGCATACCCGGAACTGCTGCGAATGCCACGAAACCACGCGCCTAGGCGGGGCGCCGCAAACCTGGGGCCGAAGCTCAGGTCACTGCTGAGTCACGGCCAGCGTGAACGTCGCGCTTCCGAAGCCTTCCACGACGATGAAATACGTTTTGTGGGCTTCCGCGGTCAGCACGCAATTCTCGTCTGCGCTCGCCGCGTTGCGGGTGCACGTTGCCGCACTCGAGCAAGTCGTGTTGCAGTTCGGCGTGTCTACGACGAAAAGCTGGAGATTCGTGTTGAAGTTCGTGAGATCGATGCGATACGTGCCAGACACCACTGGAGTGAACGAGAAGCTCGCCTCGGGCCCGCCGAACGAGGTCCCTCCCGTGCAGGTGTAGATGCTCTGGCTCGTGGTGACGTTAGGCGGGCCAGCCACGTTGCTCGCGTTGATGCTCTGCCCCGCGCGGATAGCGCGCGCCGGCCGGCAGGTACTACTCGTGGAGCAGTGGAGCGCAACGTTGAACCCAGCAGCAGCGTGACCATCCACGATCACGTAGTAGTCTCGATCCGCTCGAGTAGTGAACGCGAGCGCTTCCGGCTCGCTGCCGATCGCGTCGTCCGCGTGGCTGATGCAGCCGGTAGTGGCGTCGCACGACTCACCGCTGCCAGTCTCGACGGCGAATGCGGCGAGATTGTCGGACAGGCCATAAATCTCGAGGAACATCTGCGCATTCGCCAGGCCTTGAACGCGGTAGGCGAGCTCGGGCCCCGCTCGTGATCCCGCTGCGCAGCTGTAGTCGGGCGGCGCAATGCGCTGGGTCGACCCAGACGCGCTGGTCGCCTGTGCCGTGCGGGTGACGTTGCAGGGAAGGGTCACTGCGTCACTGCAGCGGCCGTTGCATGCGGTCGCCGTCGCGCAGTCGCTATCGAAGCAGTCGCGCCGGTCATCGCCGTCGTCGTCCGCGCCATTGTCGCAAATCTCCGTACCCCCATCGCCGCCACCAGCACCGGCAAGTGTTCCACCCTGCCCTGCCCTACCAGAGTCGCCGCCTGCACCCGCGCCGGCCCCGCCCCCGACACCGCTCTCACCTGCGGCTCCGCTGCTGCCGCTACCGCTGCCGCTGCCGCCGCCCGTAACCTCGCGGTAGTCGTGATCGATCCCGGCCACCTTCGCACACGCAACTGCCAGGAGCGCTGCACTCAGTAGAGCAGATCGCCGGTTCAGTGTGGAGCTCACACGTGTGCGGCACTCGCCTGCTCTTTCAACCGACACGCGAGGACCACGGTGTCCTGCGGACGCGAGGAGGTCAAGTAGCCCCGCACTTGCGGCGCGCCGCGTCTTGTAAGAAACTCGCTCGGTGTTGGTTCCGCGTTTCTGCGCAGCTCTGCTGCTCGCGTCGGCCGTGATGTTTGCGGCCACGGCCAACGCGCAAGATCCCGCTGCTGCCGTGGCGCTATTTCAGAACGGCCTGGCTGCGATGGAAGCCGGACGGTACGAAGCGGGTTGCCCGGCGCTCGAGGAGAGTTACCGGCTCGAACCGCTGCCTGGTGTTCTGTTCACGTCGGCTGAATGTCATGCGAAGTGGGGAAAGGTCGCCACTGCGGTTGCCAGATATCGAGACTACCTGACCGTCTTCGAACGACTCGCGCCGTCTCAGGTGAAAAAGCAGAGAGATCGCAATCAGGTCGCGCAGCGCCAGATCGCCGTCCTTACTCCGAGGGTGCCGCAACTCACGCTCGTTTTGCCGGCTTCGGCCCCAGCGCGAGCCCAGGTCACGCGTGACGGTGTCACGCTCGGTCGGCCGGCTCTAGGCGTGGCGCTGCCGGTAGACCCCGGGGAGCACGTGCTGGTAACCACGGTTTCCGGGGCATCGCACGAACAGCGGGTCACGCTAGCGGAGAGCGAGTCCAAGCGAGTGGTGCTCCAGGTCCCGCAGCAAACGCTCGCACCGCGGGCAAGAGAGCCGTCGCCGGCAACGCCAGTACACACACCTGCACCGGAGCGCGCTGGAACGCCGCCGTGGTTCTGGGTGGCGGGTGGGATAGGCGCCGCGGGTCTCGTTACGGGTGGCATCACGGGTGCGCTCGTATTCTCGAAGAAGTCGCAAATCGACGACAATTGTCGCCGCTTCGACTGCAACCGCGAGGGCAAACAGGCCGCCGATTCCGCGCAAACGCTGGCGCTCGTCAGCACAGTGGCTTTCGCTGTGGGAGTCGTGGGCAGCGCAACGGCAGCGGCGCTGCTGCTCACCTCTCCGAAACAGGAACGCGCTGCTGCCCGCCGTCTCGACGTGAATGTTGCAGCCAGCGATAGCTCGGCGATGCTCGGCTTAACCAAGCGTTTCTGAGCGCCGTTTCACAGGCTGGTGAATAGCGCCCAGGTAGGGGCGTGTTACCGTTGGTGTCATTCCATGGAGGGCAGCGCGGGATCGCAACGCGAACAATCGCGTAAGCCGCGGCCGGTCAAGGTGATCGGACGCTACGCGCTGCACAGCGAGCTCGCGACGGGCGGGATGGCGACGGTGTATCTCGGTCGCCTGCTCGGCCCCGTCGGATTCTCGCGCACGGTGGCCATCAAGCGCTTGCACCAGCAGTTCGCCAAGGATCCCGAATTCACCATCGGATTTTTGGACGAGGCGCGGCTCGCGGCCCGCATTCGGCACCCGAACGTGGTCCCAACTCTGGACGTGGTGGCTCTCGAGGGCGAGCTGTTCCTGGTCATGGAGTACGTACACGGCGAATCGCTGGCTCAGCTGGCGCTCCTGGCGCTCGCGAAGAACGAGCCCGTTCCCGTTGCGATCAGCATCGGCATGATGTGCGGGGTGCTCCACGGCCTGCATGCCGCACACGAAGCGCGCAACGAGCGCGGCGAGTTGCTCGGGCTGGTACATCGAGACGTGTCCCCGCAAAACATCCTGGTGGGCGCGGACGGCGTGCCTCGCCTGCTCGACTTCGGTGTGGCCAAAGCAGTTGGCCGCGTGCAGAACTCACGAGACGACAAGCTCAAGGGCAAGCTCGCGTACATGGCTCCCGAGCAAGTCATGGCGCGTCCCGTGAGCCGCCAGAGCGACGTGTTCGCAGCTTCGGTCGTGCTCTGGGAGCTTCTCACGGGGCGGCGCTTGTTTCGCGGTCAGACCGAAGCGGAGACGATCTACAGAGTGCTTCAAACGAAGATCGAGCCGCCCAGCAGGTACGTCGAAAACGTCTCTACCGCGCTCGACGACATCGTGATGAAAGGACTGCAGCGCGAGGCCAGCGATCGCTACGCCTCGGCGCGGGAGATGGCCGTCGACCTGGAGCGAGTCGCCACCGTTCTCTCGGCGCACTCCATCGGGGACTGGGTCGAGCGCGTCGCGGGCGAAGCACTGCGCCGGCGAGCCACCCAACTGGCCCTCGTCGAACAATCACCGACCGACGGCCTGCGCTCGGCATCGTCGCCGCCGCCACGAGCGACAGCCCGAACCAGCGCTGACGCGATCACGCTCCCACCGGACCCGCCGCAAGCGGAGGTGCACGCCGATCCGGATAGCGGCTTGAGCCACACTCTCCGGCGCACGAGCGTCACGCGTCGCTCGTTGGTCCTGCTCTCGAGTGGCATTGCGCTCGTCATCGGCCTGAGCATTTGGCTTCTGATCGCACGCTCGGAGCGACCGAGTCCCGCCACTGCCGCCGACACGCGCGCAATTCCCTCGCCGCCAGACGTACACATCGCGCCAGCTGTCGTTCCCTCCTCTACCAACACGGGGCCGAGCGCGCCCAACCTTGCCGAGCCAATGGCGACCGACGCCATGGCCGCACATGCTCCGGCCGCGCCCGCGTCGGCGCGAGCGCCCAGCTCACCGCCTTCCCCACGCCGTGCACCCGCTCGCACGCGCCCGGCTGCTGCAAAGAAGCCGGCCCCCTCACTCTATTCGCGCGAGTGAGTAGCGACTGTGCTTGCTGACAGCGCCAGAGGCTGGCCCCGTTCGAACGAGTCCTGCCTCGATAGCAACGAACGGCAACGACACTTGGCTCATCAGCGCCTCGACGTTCAATGCGCCTCAGAGCGCCGTGTTACATCGAGTTCGCGAATGCGTTCATGATCCGTCGTCGAACGCCGCGTCGGCCGCCGGTTTCGCGGCGACAGTCAGCTCAGCGCCGAGCAGAACATTGCCCTCGACCCCGATGAGCGCCGCGTATCCGCGCGCTTCATCCATCCAGACCGCCGCGCCGAACACACCCGGATCCGGTCGGATTCCATGACTGACGCGAATTGACTGAAATACGCCGGGGGGCCTGGTCTATGAGCGCGCGCGATTACGGCCGGGTCCGCACTGCGCACCAGCATCTGAATCCCAGTCTTGTCTATCGGCGTACTCCCCACCGACGCGTGTTCGGGAACACGGAACTGCTCGGGATTTCGAGCGTCATAGGTATACACGTTCAGGCCCATGCCCGCATCGATAAGTTCGGATCCCTTCTGACCTAGCGCCATCGTTCCAGACAACATGGCTGTCGCGTGGGTTCGAAAGCCATTCAGGTCTGCGGATTCACCAGCACCTGGTAGCTCTGCGCCGGAGAAAGCACGTTCGCATCGAGCCCGCTCTCGTGGAGTCGATGGCGCTTGCTGAGCTGCTTCCCCGGCGAACAACAGGCGAGCGTGAATGCGGCATTCCAGCGCAGCTCGCTCAGCACCTCGTCCACCGCGACGTGAGAGTGCACGAACGTGACCATCGTCGGTAAGAGGGGCAGCGCGTTCAGTTCCGAGACCACGTCTTGAATGCGAGCTTTCTTCCAGGATAGTCGCCTGATGCCGAAGCGTTCACGCCAAGCTTCGACCAGCGCCGCGTTCAGCACCGGATCGACGCTGATATTTTGCGTCGCCGTCTTCAGAGAGAACATGGCCGCGGTTCTCGCGTGTGCTCCGTCGCCCACGTGGATCACTCGACAAGGTCCCGCTTCGGTCAAGAAGGGCCGCAGGTGCACGAGCGCGGAATAACTCTCGGTCAACTCTTTCGCGGGGCGCTGCGCCTTGGCAAACAGCGGCCACAACGCCTCGAAACAGTTCCGCCGCATCAAGCGATCCAGATAAACGCTGCTCGAGGACTCAGGCGCAACGCGCGCGCTTCGGCAGCTTTCGACAGCGGTGCTCATCGACGCAGGATAGCACCCCATCCTGCGCGCCTTGAGCTCTCCGCGTTCTTCGCGCATTCTCCCGCGCGATGTCCAGAAAGCACAAGCGTGCGTCCCGCGTTTCCGAAGTCGTTCCCTCCGTTCCACCGCCGCAGCCGTTGGCGGAGGAAGTCGCAGAGGCCGAGGCGCACGTGCGAGGGCTCTTGCGCTTCGTGGGAGAGGACCCCGACCGCGAAGGGTTGCTCGATACCCCCGCTCGCGTCGTGCGTGCTTACGCGGAGCACTTCAGTGGCTACCGGCAAGACGCGGCGACTTACCTGGCGAAGACGTTCCAGGAAGTGGAGGGCTACGATGAGCTCGTGCTCGTGAGCGACATCGAAGTGTTCAGTCACTGTGAGCATCACATGGTGCCGTTCGTGGGGAGGGCTCACGTCGCCTACATTCCGGACGGGCGGGTAGTCGGCCTCAGCAAGCTGGCGCGCGTAGTGGACGTTTTTGCGAAACGTCTGCAGGTGCAGGAGAAAATGACGAAGCAGATCGCGGATGCGATTCAGACTCAGCTGAGGCCACAGGGGGTCGCCGTGATCGTGCAGTGTCAGCATTTTTGCATGTGTTATCGCGGAGTGAAAAAGCCAGGTTCGTGGACGACGACGAGCAAGCTGCATGGGGTTTTTCTGGCGAATGCTGCATCACGCATGGAGCTTCTCACGCTCATCGGGCTCAAGCGGCAGATCGGCGGACAGGAATGACTTCCCCGGTTGCGGCCGTGGACATCGGCACGAATTCGGTGCGGCTGCTCGTCATCGACGAGGCGGGCCAGGCGCTCGAGCGTCAGATGAAGGTGACGCGCCTCGGGCAAGGCGTGGACGTGAGCGGCGAGCTGCATCCGGACGCGATTGCCCGAACCACAGCCGTGCTAGGCGAATACGCGGCGCGCATCGCGTATCATGGCGCCACGCGGGTTCGCGCCGTGGCCACCAGCGCGGCGCGTGACGCGCACAATCGCGATGTCTTCTTCGGGGCCGCAGAGCGGGCGCTGGGGGTCCGGCCGGAACTCCTCTCAGGCGAGGCAGAAGCGCGCCTGTCCTTCCGCGGCGCGACGTTCGGGCTCGACGCCGGGCAGGGGCCTTTTCTGGTCGTCGATATAGGCGGCGGGTCGACGGAGTTCGTGCTCGGGACGAGCGAGCCGGAGGCGCTCACTTCCGTAAAAATGGGCTGCGTGCGCATGACCGAGCGTTACCTGCGCAGCGATCCGCCGAGCGAGGCCGAGCTCGCCGCCTGCTTCAGCGAGGTCAAGCGTATCCTCGCCACGGTTTCAGCCGTCGTCGATGTTTCTCGCTCGCGCTGCATGATAGGTCTCGCTGGCACGGTGACGTCCATTGCTGCGCTCGTGCTGGGGCTCACCGGATACGCTCCAGAGAAAACCCACCACAGCCGCATCGATCGCGCTCAGGTGGAACAGGCCTTCGCGAGGCTCGTCGCCGTGGGCGTGGAGCAGCGACGAACGCTGCTGATCCAGCCTGAGCGAGCGGAAATCATCATCGGCGGTGCCGCCGTGCTCCTGTCCATTTTGCAAGAGTTCGCCATCGGCGAAGTGCTCGTGAGCGAATCCGATATCCTCGACGGTCTCGCTGCGTCCGTGCGGTAGGGCAGTAGGATGCGCTCCTCGAGCTCCGCGCGCGCCACCGTCATGACGCTACAGCCCGTAGGTCTTGCCGATGATTTCGCGCTGGATCTCGCTGGTGCCGCCGTAAATCGTCGAGACGAGCGTGGCGCGCACGTGACGCTCCATGTCGAATTCGCTCGCGTAGCCGTAGCCACCCATCATCTGCATGCCTTCGAGCGCGATCTTCTTCGCCGTCTCGGTGAGCTTGAGCTTGGCCATGGACGCCTCGCGCGGGAAGAGCTGGCCCGGCGCGCGGTCGACCTTGCCCGCCACGTCATAGACGAGCAGGCGGCACACCTCGAGCTCGGTGGCGAGATCCGCGATGCGATGCTTCAGCGCCTGGAAGGTCCCGATCGGACGCCCGAACTGCTTTCGCTCCTTCACGTAGGAGAGCGTGTCATCGAAGGCACGCGCGCCGATGCCGAGCATCATGGCCGCCAGGATCAGTCGCTCGATGTTGAGGCCGGCGATGAGCTGCCCCCAGGCTTGATCGACCTGGCCCACGACGCGCGCCTCCGGCACCCAGCAGTCAGTGAAGAACAGATCGTTCACCTCTTTTCCGCCCATCGTTTCGATGCCGCGGATCTCGAGGCCTGCGGCGCTCGTCGGCACGGAGAGCATCGTCATGCCCTCGTGCTTGTTGCCCTTCGTGGTGCGGCAGATGAGCAGGATGTTGTCGGAGAGGTGCGCGTTCGAGCACCAGGTCTTCTGTCCATTGATGACGAAGCCGCCACGCTCCCGCTCCGCTCGACAGCTGAGGCTCGCGACGTCCGAACCGGACTCCGGCTCGGACATGGCGATAGCCTCGACGCGGCCGCGCGCGATACCGCCGAGGATTTCCTGCTTCAGGTCTTCGCGGCCGAAGCGTTCGACGGCGGCCGCTACGATCAGCGTCGTGCCGAGCCCACCTAGCGGCGCGAGGCCGTACGCGGTTTCCTCGAGCACGATGCACATGTCCGTGACGCTGCCACCGGCTCCGCCGTACGCTGGCGGGACGCAGACACCGACCCAGCCGAGCTCCGCGCAGCGTTCGAAGAGCTCCCGGTTGTGCGCGTGCTGGTACTGCTGCGTCAGCTTGGCGCGCTGCTCCTTGGTCCCACACTCGCGCTTGCAGAAGCTGCGAATCGCTTCACGCAAGGCCTGTTGTTCTTGCGTCTCGCTCATGACGTCGAGTCTAAGAGGCCCCGCGTCGAGCGCACAGGCCCTCTTGGCTGTCGCTGGCCGGCGACCGGGAATCCGCACGAGGATTCCAC
This sequence comes from Polyangiaceae bacterium, assembly GCA_036520475.1. GTDB lineage: Bacteria > Myxococcota_A > Polyangia > Polyangiales > Polyangiaceae > DATDJP01. The sequence goes on from DATDJP010000301.1 coordinate 22,974, forward strand.
ACTTACGCCGGGGGGCAGCAGCGGCCTCCCTGCACGGCCCTGCGCGAAGCATCGCTGCCGCGTACGACGCAACGCGGCTAGCTGCGCTGCGCTCGGTCAATTGGGTTCGCGACCGTTCAGTCGCTCGCCGCGGATCCATGAGCTCCGGCGCATCGCACGAATGACCGCAGATATTGCACTTCTGGGTCCCTCACGACTCGACAAGCAGGCCTGGCGAAGCGCGAAGCGTGTTGCGACGTCGAAAGCGGTCAACAGGCACTGCGCGCCCGCGTCAGAGTCGGATACGCCTGTCCAGTCGTCCAACGCACCCAGGCGCACACGAGAGGTTATTGTGCGCCGAACGGTGTAGCAGCGGATCACGCCGGCCGGCCCGCAACAGCGGTAGCCCGACGATCAGGATGTGACCCCCCTTCCGGAAAGAGGCGAGCGATGCGGTCGAAACATAAATCTACCTTGCAGCATGCTGCATTCGGTTTGACCGGTCTCACCGGTCTGGTGCTCGCGTGCGGTCCCAATCCGCCCATCACCGGAACAACGGGCGGAACGGGCGGAACGGGCGCCGCTGACTGGTGCGCCGTTTCGAAGATCATGCAGGACAGCTGCGACCATTGCCACGGCGTGGTTCCTACAGCTGGCGCGCCCATGCCGCTGGTCACGCACGCGGACCTGACCGCCATGCGCAACGGCAGGCGGGTGTACGATCTGGTGCTGGAGCGGGTTCGGGAAACGAACGCCGCACGGCGCATGCCGCAAGGCGCACCGGCGCTGCCCGCTGACCAGATCAACGCCATCCAGGCGTGGGCGAATGCAGGCGCGCCCGGTCCAGCCGCGCAGTGCCAGGGCGGTGGCACCGGCGGGACTGGCGGCGGCACCGGCCGTCCGCCGGATCCTGACAACGATGCAGATTGGCCGTGCAACGGACGCCGCGTGCGCTTCGCCGCCCATCAGGCATTTTCGACGGCCAAGCTGCCGATTCCTGCGGGCACCAGAGATAACTACGTGTGCATGAACTTCGACTCGAAGTTTCAGCCGGGCGAGATCGCGACGTACATTCGGCCCATCGCGGACGACAAGCGAGTCATCCACCACTTCATCCTGTTCGGACAAACGGCGCCCGGCGGCGCCGACGGATCGCACACACCCGGTTGCGTGACGCCGAACATTTTCGGCGTGCAGGTCGGCGGTTGGGCGCCCGGCGGCGGTGGCGGCATCTTCGAGCCCGACGTGGGACTCAGGCTCGGCTATCCGTACCTGCAGCTGCAGCTGCACTACAACAACGAGAACGTCATCGGCTCTTCGGATGCCAGCGGCATCGAGATGTGCCTCACCACCGAGCGACGTCCGAACATCGCCGGCGTCGTCACCTTGGGTACCGACAACATTTCGATACCCGCCGGCGCGCAGAACCACGCCAACGGCTCGACCTGTATGAACCTGTCGAAGAGCGGGCGGCCCATCACGATCATCGGAACGTCACCGCACATGCACCAGATCGGCAGCCATTTCAGGACGACGCACGCCGGCAACCCCGACCTGATCAACATCCCGGACAACCAGTGGGTTTTCGATCAGCAGATTCAGCACGCGGTGTTGCCGCGCCGCGTGGTCCAGCCGAACCAGGCGCTGGCCACCACGTGCTACTACGACAACCCGAGACCCACCGGAGTCGGCTTCGGGACGGAGACTACCGCTGAAATGTGTTACAATTTCATCACCGCGTATCCCATCGACGAGACCTTCATCCGGTGCGGCACCGGCATCACCTTCCTCTTCGATAACGGGCCGGCGCTCTAGACCGGCGCTGCAACGTGCGCGCTCCTGGGCGACGCGGCTTCGATGCCGCGCCGCCCGGCGCTGCGCTCCTGCCGAGGGCAGCTCTCCCTCCGCCGCTATCGCCTGAGCCGACCAGCGCTGCGTCGAATCTAATCGGATACGCCTGTCCAATCGTCTAACGCACCAGGCCCACACGAGAGGTTATTGTGCGCCGAGCGGGGTTACAGCGGGTCACGTTTGCCGGCCCGTAACAGCGGTTGCACGACGATCAGGACGTGACCCCCCTTCCGGAAGGGGCGAGTGATGCGTTCGAAACAAAAATCCACTTTGCAGAATGCTGCATTCGGTTTGACCGGTCTCACCGGTCTGGTGCTCGCGTGCGGGCCCAATCCACCCATCACCGGAACGACGGGCGGAACCGGCGGCACGGGCGCCGCAGACTGGTGCGCTCTCTCCAAGATCATGGAGCAGAACTGCACCCGCTGCCACGGCACGGTTCCGACCGCTGGCGCGCCCATGTCGCTCGTCACACACGCGGACCTGACAGCCACGCGCAACGGCAGACGGGTGTACGACCTGGTGCTCGAGCGAGTTCGTTCTACGAACGCCGCCACGCGCATGCCTCAAGGCGCGCCGGCGCTGCCAGCCGACCAGATCAACACCATCCAAGCCTGGGTGAATGCCGGCACGCCCGGCCCGACCACGCAGTGCCAGGGCGGTACCGGTGGGAGCGGTGGCACTGGCGGACGTCCCCCGGATCCCGACAACGATGCGGACTGGCCCTGTAACGGACGGCGCGTGCGCTTCGCCGCACATCAGGCATTCTCGACTGCCAAGCTGCCGATTCCCGCGGGCACCATAGATAACTACGTGTGCATGAACTTCGACTCGAAGTTCGAGCCCGGCGAGGTCGCGACGTACATCCGGCCGATTGCCGACGACAAGCGCGTCATCCATCACTTCATCCTGTTCGGACAGTCTGCGCCCGGCGGCGCCGATGGATCGCATACACAGGCTTGCTTCACGCCGAACATTGCCGGCGTGCAGGTCGGCGGTTGGGCACCGGGCGGCGGCGGCGGCATCTTCGAGCCCGACGTCGGCCTCAGGCTGGGCTACCCGTACCTGCAGCTGCAGCTGCACTACAACAACGAGAACGTCATCGGCTCGACCGATGCCAGCGGCATCGAGATGTGCCTCACCAAAGAACCGCGACCCAACATCGCCGGCGTGATCACCTTGGGTACCGACAACATTCGCATACCTCCCGGCGTGCTGAACCACGCCAGTGGCTCGACGTGTAGCAACCTGTCGAAGAGCGGGCGGCCCATCACGATCATCGGAACGTCGCCGCACATGCACCAGATCGGCAGCCACTTCAGGACCACGCACGCTGGCAATCCCGACCTGATCAACATCCCGGACAACGCGTGGGTCTTCGATCAGCAGATTCAGCACCCCGTGTTGCCGCGCCGCGTGGTCCAGCCGAACCAAGCGCTGACCACGACTTGTTACTACGACAACACCGGTGTTCTCTCGGTGGGCTTCGGCACGCATACCAGTGATGAAATGTGTTACAATTTCATCACTGCATATCCCATCGACGAGGCCTTCATCCGGTGCGGCACCGGCATCACCTTCCTCGTCGATAACGGGCCGGCGTTCTAAGGTCCGCGCTGTAACGTGCGCGCTGCTGGGCGCCGCGGCTTCGTTCCCGCGTCGCCCGGCGCTGCGCTCCTGCCGAGGGGCAGCTTCTCTCCTTCCGTCGCCATCGCGCCCAAGCTGACGCTGCGTTGCGAATCGGCGCGTTTGACGAGCCATATTCGCTATTTACCAATCCGGTCCGCGCTCGCTTGAAGCTGATTATTTGTTCAGTTATCCGGGACGGATGGCCCTCCCGGCGCCGCGCATCTGCTGCCTCGATCTCGACACGTTCTTCGTATCCGTCGAGCGCCTGCTCGATCCGCGGCTAGTAGGCAAGCCGGTGGTGGTCGGCGGGCTGCCCGGACAGCGCGGTGTCGTCACCGCTGCGAGCTACGAGGTGCGCGCCTTCGGTGTGCGTTCGGGGATGTCGCTGACCCGCGCCGTCGAGCTCGCACCCCACGCCATATTCCTCCCCACGCGTCACGGTGTGTACGGCGACTACGCCAGGCGGGTGCGCGAGATCGCCGAGACTTACACGCCGGACTCACAGGTCGCGAGCATCGACGAGATGTTTCTCGACTTCTCGGGCTGCGAGAGCCTGTACCGCTCGCCGAACGACGCCGACGACGATGCCACGACCGAACGCGTGGTGCGCAGACTGACAGCAGAGATCCGACGACGACTCGGCCTGCCCGCAAGCGCGGGGATCGCGACGAGTCGCTCGGTCGCCAAAGTCGCGAGCGGCGTCGCGAAGCCCGAAGGCGTATTGCTGGTGCGCGCCGGAGAGGAGGCGGCATTTCTCGGTCCGCTACCGGTCCGAAAATTCCCGGGGATCGGACCCGTCGCGGAGCAGAAGCTGCACGCGACCGGGCTCGCGACGCTCGCCGACGTCGCCAGCGCACAGAGCGCGCTCCTGCGGCGCGTCTTCGGCGCGTGGGCGGATTCGATTCAGCGCGGTTGCCGCGGCCAGGGCGCACACGAGCTCGGGCGCGAACGACCGGCATTTCAGGAGCACGATCCCGAGGGCTGCTCAGTCGGCAGCATCTCGAACGAGCGCACCTTTCGCGAAGACGTGCGCGATCCGCGCTGCATCGAGGGCATGCTCTGCTCGCTCTGCGAGCGCGTGTGCTGGCGCGCGCGCAAGCGCGGCATCAAGGCGCGCACCGTCACGCTGAAGCTTCGCTACGCGGACTTTCAGACATTGACGCGCTCACGCACCCTGAAAAGCCCCACTTGTTCGGAGCTCGAGCTCTACCCCGTCGTGCGCGATCTATTCGCGCGCGCGCGCAGCCGCCGGATCGCGATTCGTTTGCTCGGCATCGCGCTTTCGAATCTCGCACGCCACGACGAGCAGCTCCCCCTGTTCGACGAGGGCGCGCTGTACCGCGCGGTCGATGACATCCGCGAGCTCTACGGCTACGACGCAGTGAGCCTCGCCACCGGTCACGCGCGCCACCGCCGCTGATCCGATCACGACGGGTCACACGCCCTCGGCACATCGCTCGCGGAGCTGAGGCAGGATTGGGGGCGCCCCGCCTCTCCCGTTGACAGCCCCCCCGGCGCCTGCCACATTCGCCCGCCAGTTCGCCACAATCGTCACTGGCGCACGCGCAGTTCTGCTATGAGCCGCGCGTCGCCACCCAGGCGAACACCCCGGAGAGGTGACCGAGCGGCCGAAGGTGCATGATTGGAAATCATGTGTACCTGCAAGGGTACCGCGGGTTCGAATCCCGCCCTCTCCGCCATAGCTGCCCCAACTCGCAGGTGCTCGTCGCTTCGCTCCTGCGCGCCTGCGGTCTTCCCCAAAGCCTTGCTCGCCCTCCGGGCTGCGCGCGGCAGGGGAAGACCCGTCTCGCTATCTGAAGCGTTTCGCTTACTCGAAGGCGATCGTTCCGACAGTTCTTGCAGCTGCCGCGTCCGAGAGAACTTTTTCTGTTCGAAAATTCTGTTCGAAAACTTAGTCAGTATACGAACGCTCTCCGAGGAAGGCAAAGGGTGCAACCGTGCAACGCTTTGCCCTTTGCCGGGGTTTGCACCTCGCCGCTCGCGCAGAGCAAGCGCGCGCCTCGTACGCTTCGCACTGCCTACTCACGGGTGGCGGCGCGCAGACTGAAGCCGTCCTCGGCGACCGGGCGTCGTTGCCGTTGCCCCTCGAGATACCGGCTATGGGCCATGCCGGGGCGTCATCAAGGACAGTCGCCCGAGGACGTAACCTGGCAGCGGTTGGTGGGGAGCACGCAGCTCGACGGCAAGGTATACACGACGTCGTCGGGCGTTGGCGTGCCTGCGGTGCACCACACGTTGTAATCGCCGCCTGTCGTATTTTCAGTGACCGCTAGTCCAATGGCCACACGGGCGCCGGTGGCGTCGAACCAAAGGTGCGTGGGCGTCGCGCCGAGCCCCCACGTCAGGCTGTCCCGATAGCAGGTGGCGCCGTCCTTCGTGATCGTTCGAAGAAGGGAGTGGTAGCTGCTCGCCAAGGAGGAACCAAAGCCCGACGCCGGAGCGCAGACCTTGTCCGTATAGTCTTGCGGCCATGCCGCGTCGGCTGGTTCGCGTTCCGAAAAGCAGCTGTCGAGGCTGGGTAAACACGGGTCGAGAGCTGCGCGGATGCACGGTGGCACGCAGTCCGGAATGGCAGCGGCATCGGAAGTATCGTCCGGCATCGAACCGTCGGCGACGTCCGGCGCGCTCGCAGCATCGGACGCGTCCGCGTGGGCATCGAGACTCGCATCGCGCGCGCCGGCGTCGTGTTTGGGATGATGAGGGCCCTCGTGCGGAGGAGGAGGAAAATTCCGAGGCCCACACGCGATCGAAAAGTGGCCTGCAATCAGGACTGCAGCCATGGCTCCTGCAGCGCGCCGCAGCGGCTCTGTGCCGACCGAATGATTCCAATTCTGCATTTGCGACCCTCCGTTCTTAGCGCTCTACCACGAATTTGCGCGAGACCGGGAAAAGCGTGTGACCCGCGTTTTGCCCGCTAGTCGGCGAGCGTGAATCGCTTGCGCGGATTGCTCCTGCACATGGCTCGCGCAAATCTTGCCGCACTCGAACGCGTCCCGCGCAGCCATTGCGTCGACGATAGCGCGGCGTTGTCCGTAGCTTGCCCCAAGTGACTCCGTTGAGAGCACGCAGTGGACATTGAGCAAACCGGTGATCGCGTTCAGCGTGCCCCCCCGATCAGATCAGCGATTGCACAGAGCAAACCGCGACCACCTGGCCGTTCACGGCGACAAAGCGATCGATCGCCAACGCTCCTGTCAACTGCACCGGGATGGCAGTCACGGGCACGGGTCTGATCTTCAATGATGCCGGCGTGAGCTCGATGTTACGCAGGCTCGGCGTGCGAAACCGCCCTTTGGTTTCGTCGGGCATGGGATTCGTGAGTTCGTCCAAGAGGCCCGTGTGCGGCGCGTCACTGTACGCGCCGTTCGAGTTGAAGGCGCTGCCAAACAGCGGTGGGACGTCCTTGAAACGACCGTCATCGCTGGTACGAACATGAAGGCCCGTCTGACTCTGAGGTACGCCGCGGTTGTGGAAGTCGGAGCCCGAAAAGTGCGGGCCGCGGTGGCACGACACACACTTCGCTTTGCCGAACATCAGCCGCGCGCCACGTTGCTCGGCCGCTGTCAGCGCGGCATCCTCTCCGGCGATCCAACGGGTCGAATCTCGAATTAGCGTTGACGAGAAGCCTGGTGTAGGCGGCGAGAGCCTTGCTGTAGTTGACGAGGATGCGATTGACGATTTCTTGATCCCCCAGGCGGCCTCCGTGGAACTCGGGTTTGCGCAAGTTGCGCAAACGGTTGCTCAACTCGTGACGCTTACTTGCGCCGCTCGCCTCCTCTCGCGTCTCGCAGCGGACGCCGTATCGTTCGGCAGGACAACCTCTTGTCGGTGGCGGCGAAACGCTCTCGATCGGATAGGTGCTGCGCGTATCCGGACATTGCCGTATTCGTGACGCCATTTTTGATTGTATCGAACATAGCGTGCGCGCCACGACAGCATCGACGGGTCACGTCGCACTGGCGGACATGCGGCAGATCGAGATTCAGCGCCTGACGCCGTTGCCGTAGGCGCCCGCTGAGCTGACAGCTCGCCGCGGCCAATTCGCGCATTGTTCGCGCGCCTGGGAGCCCGCGCTGAACGCTGCGCGCAATCCTTTCGCGCACCGATACCCCGGAGACGTCAGCAGCACGCGCGAAATCGTAGACATTTCTGCGCGTGCAGCGTTATGCGCCCGTTCCATTGGGCAAAGGTGTGATCTTTGCTTCTCGTTTTGAGACTCTCATTTGAGCGGCCCAACAAAAGATAGGTGCGACATGCCAAACAGGATGCCCGACCTTTTCGGACGCGCGACGGTAGTCGTACGCGAGCATGGAGACCTCAGGCAGCAGGTAGACTGGCTGCGCGAGCTCTGCGTACGTATCGTGGACGACCAAGCGCCCGCTGAGCTGGCGCCCGGCGTTGCACTGACGCGCTTTCTCGAGCAGCTGCGCGGCCACTTCGCCACCGAGGAATCGCCGGAGTATTTCGGGGCACTGGCAGAGGGCTCTCCGCGCCTGATACGGCGGCTGGATCAGCTTCGAGCTGAACACGCTCAGATGCTGACCACTTTGGAGTCACTCTCTGCACTCGCAGCAGAATCCCCAGAGCCGCTTGGGCTCGCCATCGGCTTGGGGCAGTTTCTCGATAGACTCGCTGCGCACGAAAAACAGGAAACGCTAATCCTTCAGGAATACTTCCTCTGGGACGGCATCGAGCTGCAGCTCGGTGCAGATGATGACCCGCTGCAGTAAAGGGACTATCTGAAATGAAGCCTTCATGCGCAGCGGCACACCGAGTCTGACGGCCTCGATTGTCGCGCTAGGGCGCGGGCTCGCCGATGATCCGGTCGCGGAACGCTTGCTTCCGGCGCCTCTGCGGATCGCACACCGGGTACTACGGCAAGCGAGCGCGCGAGCCGCGTGGGCGGGCCCGCTCACGAATGTGCTCATGGGCGGGCTGGTCGAGCACATGCGCTGGAGGACTGCCGCGATCGACCACTGCTTGAACGAAGCAATCGTCTCGGGTATCGAGCAGGTCGTCATCCTCGGCGCCGGCCTGGACGCTCGGGCATACCGCATGAAAGCGCTAGCGCGGGCAGTCGTCTTCGAAATCGACCACCCGAGTACGCAGGCGTACAAACGCAGTCGCACCGCGGGGCTCTCACCTACGGCGAGAACCGTTCACTTTACCGCACTCGATTTCGAGCGCGACGCCTTGGCGGACGCGCTCGAACAGGCGGGGCATCATACGGATCTGCCCACACTGTGGATTTGGGAAGGGGTGACGCCGTATCTGGCGCGAGGCGCCATTCGAGCCACACTCGAACAAATCGCGGCGCGCTCGGCGCCTGGCAGTCGTCTGGCGATGACGTACGTTCCCCCGGAACTGACCGCAGTCCGCGTGAGCCCGCGGCTCATCCACTTCAGTTTCCGCGTTCTCGGTGAGCCTCTGCGAGGCCTCATGACTTCGAGAGAGGCCGCAGCCGAGCTCTCCAATGCCGGCTTTGGCGTGCTGCACGACCGATCTTCAGCGGAACGCACCCGTCAGGTCTGGACGTTGCCGTTCACGGCTCTGCTCACCGAGCGGCTGGTGATCGCCGAACGTACGGCATAGTGCCTGCCCGGGGCACGGCACCGGCCGTAACCCGGCAAGGCGCGGCGCATCGAGCTGCGCGCAGAGGGCACTTACCTTCTGGGTCGCTGCGACGAGAGCGGCGACCTCGGCGGCGATCTCGACCTGCACAGGACGGCGCTCACCACCATCGTGGGAATCGGCGGGAACGTCAACATCGCTCAGCAGTGCCCGGGCGAGCGCGTTCTCGAACAACACGGCAGCGGCACGCTCCGCCTCGTGGACGTGACGCTCCGCGATGGGTCGCTCACGGGAACGTCCGGACAAGACGCCCTGCAAGGCGGCGGGCTGCGCGCGAACGGCGACGTGGACCTCGAACGCGTCACCTTGAGCGCGAACGTCGTACGCGCCGGGAGCACCAGCGCCAAAGCACCGGCCGGCGACGCGATCGGTGGCGGAGTCACCGCAGGCGGCAGCGCGACGGCACGCGACGTCACCGCCTTGGAGAACGCCGCGACGGCGGCGGGTTCGAACACGCTGCTCGACACCGGCGGCGCAGCAAGGCCAGGCGCAGCGCGGGGCGGGGCCATCGCTGCAACGACGGTCACGCTAACGAACGGCGCCTTCACCTCGAACAGCGTAGAGAGCGGCAGCGGGCTCTTCACGTGCGCCACACGAACGCTGCTGGGCTGGGTCGGTTGCGCCGGAGCGGCGCCAGGCGCCGCGACGGGCAGCGGCGTCCATCACGCCCGGCGCGCCCAATGAACCTCGCAGCGCGGCTCGAGAACCGCGGTCCGGGCGCGTCCGCGCCCACGCTGTTCGTGCTTCCGCCATCACCCCAGCGCCCTTTGTTGCATATGCCTATCATTATCGTCTCACGGCCGCCGCGCCACGACTTTCGACAGCGAGCAGAGTCGCGCCGAGCCGCCAGCAACCCGCCCGAGGATCGCGAATGCCGCGCCACAGAGCGCGTGCTCGGGGCAGTGCGTTGATAGAGCACTGTGAAGAGTATTTTCGCTCGTGCATCCCGCCCCACCCGGAACGCCGAGCTGCATCACTGTGCCGGACTCAAGCGCGCGAACCGGCGTGCAGAATCGATTGGAAGTTCGTCGTCACCGTCAATATCGAGGGGCGCGCCCCATCCAGAGCGAGCGTGCGCAGGTGAGCCGCCATGGGATGCTGAGAGCTCCCGACACGAAGCCTTACAGTGCCTGCCTTGTGCGCATGCGTTTTGGCTCGTACATCAATCGGCGTTCGCACGAGCGTGCCGTGCAGCTGGCTGAACGTCATGAGTGAAAACGCCGGAACCGGTAGACCAAAGGCCATCTCGCCCTGAATCTGCAAGATCGGCTCGCTGCCGTCTGGAGCATCCACGAGTGCGTGGAAGGATCGGCCCTCGAGCGCAATGGTGATTGGGGTCACGAACTTGGGGTAGCCCCAGAGATCGCGCCCTGCCGCACAAGCGAGCTCGGTCGTAACCGGCAGGTCCACGACCCACGCACCCACATGCCGCTTGCGCGGATCGACCAGCATCTCGGCGATGCCGGGCAGCAAGCCGCGCTCGCCCGGGCGGCGTGCGAACACCGCGGTGCCCACTTCGCCGTAGGAGCCGACCGTCGTGCGTCGATAGTCATAGAACGATACGGCAACGAGCGCGCTCTTGCCACGGAACGGCATGGGTTCGAGTCCTGTGCCTTCGAGAAGGCTCGTTGCGCCGGAGAGCTCGGCTTCGAAGAGCGCAATGACGTTCGTCGCGTCGTAGTAGAGAATGGGTAGGTCCACGAGTCCGGCGTGCGTGTGGTGGAGCGTGCGTGGAACGCGAAAGAATGCGTCGCGATTGGGGTCCATCATGATACGGCCTCGGGCGGCTGAAGGCGCGCGATCGTGGCGAGTAAGTGCTCCTGCAGGTCCTCGACCACCGCGAGCCGGTTGATCTGATTGGTGCCTTCGAAGATCTGCGTCAGGCGCGCGTCGCGCCAGGCCTTCTCGACACGCGAACCGTGCAGGAGCGCGTGGTTGCCGAGCAGATCCATGGCGCGTGTGCAGACGCGCAGCCCGACGTCGCTGCAAAAGAACTTCGCGGCAGAGGCCTCGCGCTGCACGGGCTGCTGGCGGCGGGCCGCGCTCCAGACCATTGCGCGCGCGGCCGCGGTCTCGGCCACCATGTCGGCGATCATGAGCTGCACGTCTTGATAGGCAATGAGTGGCTTGCCCCCGAGCGCTTGCGAACACGCGAATTCGATAGCGACGTCCGTGGCCGAGCGTGCGAAGCCGACGCCCATCGCTGCCACGGGTAGCCGCGACAAATTCAGTGTCGCGCGATTCAGTGCCCAGCCTTTGCGGGGGCCGAGCAGCACGCGTTCGTCGGGGACGAACACGCCGTCAAGGTCGAGCTCGGCGGCGCCGGACGCGCGCATACCCAGCTTATGCTCGGTCCTTGCCACTCGAAAACCCGCTGCTCGAACGTCCACCACGAAAGCCGTCCACGACTCGATGCCCTCGCCTTCGAGCGCCGCGAACACGACGACGTTGCACGCGATGTCGCCGCCGCTGATGAAACACTTGCGACCGCGCAAGACGTAGCCTGAGGGCACGCGCTGCGCGATGACGCCGGGACGCTGCGCTCTTGCGCCATGTCCGTCCTCGACATCGGAGCCCGCGGATGGCTCGGTGATGGCGAAAGCGAGCACTTGGGGCCGGCCTTCGAGCCCGGCACGAAACGCGGGCAGCAGCACGCGCCGGATCATGCCGGCATCGCCCGACAGCAACACGGGCGCGACCCCGAGCGAGTGAACACAGACCAATAACATCAATCCGCCATCGATCGCGGCAAGCTCTTCGGTCTTTAGCGACGCCGCCATCTGCAATGGATAGCGAAAGAGACGCGGGTCGGCCGCTCCGAGCGGTGCAGGCAGCATGTCCGCAAGCAGGCCCGCGCGCCCAGCGGCGACCAAGACTGCGTGAGCGGCCGCATGCGACGTGCCGAGCTCCGGATGCGGCGCCGCATCGATATCCAGGGCGACCGGTCGCAAATGAAGCTCGGCGAACGCACGCAGCTTGCGGCGATACGCGGCCAGCGGGCGCGGTAACGCACGCGTGTCGAGCTCCCACGGGTCCTCCGGGAGATAGCGGATGAAAGGCCGAATGATGGCGGGTAATCCGCCGAACGCGGCGCGCGGAGACAGTGGATCGGCGGCGGACACATGACCCGCGAGCGCACGAGATTCAGTGCGATCCGGCATGTGCAGCATGTCAGTCATGAAGTCGCTCCCATTCCGAGACCAGCAGCGCAAGCTCGCCGGGCGTTCCAGCCAGAGCCCGCAGCGCATTCACGTCACGCGTCACCTTCTCGATGCCGGTGTCCCGCATGTAACCGAGCCCGCCGAATACCTGCATGGAGGCGTGCGCCGCGTCTGCCAAGGCGGGCATTGCTTCCGCGCGCAGGCCGAGCACGTGCCCGAGCCTTGCAGCCGTGAGTAGCCGATCGCCGTGTGCTGCGAGCTGTGCGTCCACGACGTCGATCACCGAGCGCGTTTTTGCCAGCAACAGCCGCACCGCGGCGTGCTCTCCGATGACAGCGCCGCCTTGTCGTCGTTCGGCAGCGAAACGTCGCGCAAGAGCGTGGGCCCGTTCCACGGCACCGACCCCGATGGCAACCAAAGCGAGTTGGTCGACGGCCAGGATGGTCACGAGCTCGGCGGGTGCTGCCGGGGCGTACGCGGCGGCCGGCGTACGGGCACACACACGCGTGGTCGACAGCTCATCGAGACCGTGCGCATGTGCCTCCGCAATCAGGACGAGCTCGGCTCGCGTGTACGCTCGCCAGCTTAGCTCGCCGTGCTCGAAGACCAGCGTCAGGAGTGCGTCAAACGTGGGGTCCAGGGGAACGATGCGCTGGACAGCGGGCCCGTATACGTCCGCGAGCAGCGCTACATCGTCCACATCCAGCGCGCGCCCGGCCAAAAGGCGCGCCAACGCTGTGCGCCCAAGCCCAAAGGCGCCTTGCACGACGATTGCGGGCCGTTCTTGTCCAGCGGCGAGCCCGGCACTGCGCAAAACGGCTCGCGCAAGAGCCCGTGCGTGGATCGCGAGCGCAAACGCGGAGTTCGCGCGTGACAGACGGCGCAGTACGGCGAGGCTCGGCCCCGGCGCGCCACCGAGCTCGTCCCAAGGCGCAAGGCCGCTCGGCGTCGCGTCGTCGCCGGCGAGCCCCAGCGAGTCCGCCTCGGCGAGCGCTTCAGCGAAGGCAGCGTGACCGATCGAAGCGTCTGCCCTAGCGACACGCGGCTCGATGACCTGCTCGGCGAACCGGTCCACCTGCGCAAGCAGCGCCGCGCCATCCGGATGGTCCGTGATACGCTCGGCAAGCATTCGATATCGTGGCGCGATCGGCTGCCAAGCGGTAGTACCGCTTCGGTCGCAAAATTGATAAATTCGGCCATATGCCTGCGGCACGAAGGAGCAGCGTTCTGGCGATCCTGCCTCTCGTGCAGTTGGCCCGGGATCGCGGCATCGATCCGCTCCCGCTGCTGCGCAAAGCGCGGATCGCAGCCGCGAGCATCGAGGACCCGAGCGCACGCGTGCCGTTCGCGTGCGAGCTGGCGTTCGTCCGCGCGCTTCTCGAGCGCACGCGCGACCCCGCGCTTGGCTTGGAAGCCGGTGCTCGTTACCACCTCGCACTGTTCGGATTGCTCGGGGCGGCGGCCTCTGCTGCGCCGACCATTCGAGACGTGATCCGCATTTTTCTGGAGCACCTCGACCTGACTTTCACGCCGTTTGCCGTGGCACTTCGCGAAACGCCGGGCGAGGGGCAATTGATCTTCGCCGATCAGACCGAGCTCGGAATACTGCGCAGGTTTTACCTGGATCGGGATATCGCTTTCGTCGTCGACGTCGCGCGCACGCTCTGGCCCGAGCTTCGGGCTTCGGTGCCGAGCCGGATACAATTCGACTACCCCGAACCACCCGAGGCGGCCCGCTATCGAGCTGCAGCGCAATGCCAGGTTATATTTGGTGCGGACGTTTCGGCGGTGGTTGCGGATCTCTCGTTCGACCGGCCGCGCCACGGAACGAGTCCACTGGGCCTACGCGTCGTGGAGCACGAGCTGGAGAGAGCGTTCGGCTCAATGGCGGCCTCTGAGGATCTACTCACAGCCGTTCGCCGCATCATCAGCATCGAGGTGACGACGCGCGCCACGCGCGCGGATGCCCGTTTCGTTGCCGCCGCTCTCGACCTGCGCGAGCGAACCTTGCGTCGCCGTCTTGCCGCCGCCAGCACGAGCTTTCGGGCTCTGGAAGACGAAGTGCTCGAACAGGTCGCGCGTCGCCATCTCGAACGCGGCCTCAGCGTGGTCAGCGTCGCTGAGCGGCTCGGTTACGCCGAACCCGCCAGTTTCGTGCGCGCGTATCGCCGCTGGACCGGTCACACGCCGGGCCGGCATCGGCGGCATGAGCGTCAGCGCTGAAACTTCGGGCGTTGGTCCTTCATTTCACGAATCGTTCGACGAGTGCCCGTGCCCCGCACGATCTTGCGAATCCGGTCGAAACGCCGCAGGCCAGATTCCGCTCCCAGGCCAACACATGCGCGACCGACCCATGTAGCAACGAAACGGGTGACCTATGGCGAGGGCCAGCCGTGCTCGCTTTCTGCACTCAGGCCCTACCCGCACTGCTTGCGCACGCGTGCAGATTCTGCGCGGCGCTTTCGCCGATTCTCGCTTCGAGCTAACCCAACTGTGACCGTCTCGTGATTGCCCACGAGCCCTGCTGCATTCTAGATTTCGTGCGTCTTCAGGCGGTACATGATCCATGCGCACTCACGTCGACGAAATCCCGTTGCTCGCGAAACGATACTCCCTCCGGGAAGAGCTTGTACACAGTGTTACGCACGGGGTCGGCGCACTACTCAGCGCTGTCGGGGTCAGCCTTTTGGTGGTGCAATCCAGCGCTCACGGCCGAGGCGCCGCGTTTGCGTGCGGCGTGTACGGTCTGACACTGATTGCCATGTACGCAGCATCCAGCGTTTACCACGCGGTGCCGTTCTCGAAAGACCGGCTCAAGCGCATTTGCCAAGCTGCCGATCATTGCGCAATTTATTTACTGATCGCGGGTACGTACACGCCCTTCATGCTCATCTCGCTTCGGGGCGGCTGGGGCTTCTGTCTGTTGTCCGTGATTTGGCTGTTGGCGCTGGTTGGAACGGTTGAGCGCCTATGGCCCTCGCGCCGAGGGACCAGAGGCCGCACTCTACTGTATCTATCGATGGGCTGGCTGGCGCTGCTCGCGATCCGTCCTCTGATGCACACTGTGCCACTAGGCGGGCTCGTCCTACTGGTCCTAGGTGGAGCAGCGTACAGCATCGGGATCCTCTTCTACGCTTGGCAGAGCCTGCGTTATCACCATGCGATCTGGCACGCCTTCGTGCTCATGGGCAGCGTGCTGCACTTTTTCGCAATCGCCCTGTACGTCGTGCCGCATAGCTCCTGAGTCCTGCCGCTCCGCACCTGAAGCGTATGGCCAAACCGGCACCGAAACGGGGGCCCGGTAGCTAGCACTCCCCAAGGGCACTAGCGCGTCGCCCCAGCTGACATCCTTTCGAGCAGAACGATTCCGCACTACTAGGGGAATCGCGAGGGGCATGCGGAAAACAGGATGCGCGTTCCGGGTCGTTTTATCATGCGACAAAACACCGTTTGCCTCCGCTACCCCCGCAAGTGTCGTCATGGGGCTGGCGGATGAGCGAGAGCACCGCGGCCAAATCGCGCACGACGAGCGACCCGCTTCGGACGTCAGGGCGAAGCCCGAGCACGGATAAGGAGGAGGTCGGCGAGCGCAGCGAGACGGGTGGAGGCAACCCGAGAGCGGCCGAAGGTGCATGGTTGGAAATCATGTGTACCCGCAAGGGTACCGCGGGTTCGATGGCATGAGTCGGGCGCGGGTTCAGTAGACGTCGTCGCTTGCACAGACTCAAAGAAGTCAGCGCAACGACGAGGGAGCAAACCGTCCGCTCAACAGCAAGTGGTGCTCATGGCGGATGCAGTGGTGGCCAACCCCTCGCCGATAGGTTCCCCTACCGACGCCCCGACGCGCTCATCCGGCGCAAGCAGTAGCAGGGCCAAGGAGAGGTTGGCCATGAGGAATGTAGCATTGGATCTCGGAGTTCAGAAGACAGCTTACTGCGAAGTTTCTGGCGGTCAGGTGATCAAACGCGCCACGGTCAGCGATGTCGAATCGCTGCGTTGCTTGCTTGGTCCCGACGAAGCGGCCGCTCGTGTCGCAATCGAAGCGTGTCGCGAGGCGTGGCACTGGCACGATCTGCTCACCGGCTGGGGTAACGACGTACTGTTGGTCGACACCACTCGCAGCAAGCAGCTCGGCATCGGAGGTCGCGGACGGAAGGCCGATCGCATCGATGCGGAAGTGCTCGCTCACGCAGTCGAGCGCGGTGGAGTGCCGCTTGCGCACCTGCCGTCGCCGCATCGACGAGAGCTACGTCGCTGGCTAGCAATTCGGGTGCGCTCGTCGAAACACGCGCCCAATTCGTGACGACGCAGGGGGGTCTTGCTCGCGAGCAGGGCGTTCGCTTGCCCAGCAGTCATACTGGCAACTTCGCAAACGCCGTGCGCCGGAGGAAGAGCTACCCTCCTTCTCGGCAGAGCATTCTCGAACCTGGCCTGACTACGCTCGACGCATTGACTTCACAGGTTGAGTTCGTCGAAACCGAGCTTGGCAAGCTCTGCTCGGGGGAACGCGCAATTCAAATTCTTGCTACTGTGCCGGGCGTCGCGCTGATCATTGCTGCCAGTTTCGTAAGCGTTATCGACGATGCTCGCTTCCGCCGCGCACACGAAGTGCAGTCGTATCTCGGGCTGGTGCCCAGCGAGGCAACAACCGGTGGTCGGCGACGTCTGGGCGCAATCAGCAAGCAAGGAAACTGCTACTTGCGTGCGCTGATGGTGCAAGCGGCGTGGGTACTGTGGCGGACAGCAGACAAGCGCGATCCGCTGCGCCAATGGGTTGATGCCGTCAGCAAACGTCGTGGCAAGCGCGTCGCGGTCATCGCGCTCGCACGGCGGCTGTTCGGCGTCATGTGGGCGATGTGGCGCGACGGCACCGTTTACGAGTCCGAGCGTCTTGCAACACATCAGGCGCGCGGTGTCCGACAGCATGCTCAAACGCCCGAGTACCGAGCGACAGCGCTCGAAGCGGCGGCACGGAAGCTGCCGTACTCGATATCGTCATCCACTCCGGAGGTGACGACCACGTAGTCACTCTCCACAAAGTGCGCCGCCGAGCGCGACATGTGGAGCGGTAAAATTCGGTCGTGAACGAGCGCGAGGGATTTGATGACCGCCGTGGCCGAGCCACGGCGAGCCCGTGAATTAGAGTGCGCCGTTCACTGCCACTTCGGATGCCCAACTGCGCGTCGGGTCATCAACACGGCATACCAGCCAAGGTGGCTGGATACTCACGCGGATCTGCCAAGGAATGTTGCAGTGGTTGCCACGCTGCCGGGCGCGAAAGTCTAAAGCTCTTGACGCAGTCTGGCTTGACGCAGTCGGGAAGGTCATCTAGCCGTGAACATTGGTATCGCGAACTTTGAGTCTGTGTTGCGCTCACAAAATCTAGAAGAGCGTGCGCCATGAAAACGAATAATCCCAGCCGCACATCCACGCAGAGCCGTAGGTTCAGAACCGCGGCAGCTCTCGCCGCGCTGCCCGCTCGTGCTGTGATGTCGAGCAAACGGGTGTGGGCGTCAGTACGATCACGCGCCTTTGCGAGATTGGCCGTCGTGTTGTGCGCGTTTGCATTAGTAGCGCCGTCATGCGTAACCAACTTCACCGATCCGAGCATCAGCAGCCCGGAGGGGATCGCGGCGGGCCCGGACGGCAACGTGTGGTTCACCAACCACGGAAATAGTTCGATTGGGCGGATCACCCCGGCCGGCGTTGTGTCAAACTTCACCGATCCAAGTATCAGCGAGCCGACTGGGATCGCGGCGGGCCCGGACGGGAACCTGTGGTTCACCAACTTCGGGAACAATTCGATCGGGCGCATCACCCCGGCCGGTGTCGTGTCTAACTTCACCGATCCGAGTATCAGCGCCCCGTGGGGGATCACGGCAGGTCCGGACGGGAACCTCTGGTTTACCAACTTCGGAACCCACCCTGACTACCCGGATAGTTCGATTGGGCGGATCACGCCGGCGGGCGTCGTATCCAACTTCACCGATCCGAGTATCAGCAACCCGGAGGCGATCGCGGCGGGCCCGGACGGGAACCTGTGGTTCACCAACTCCGGGAACAATTCGATCGGGCGCATCACCCCGGCGGGCATCGTATCCAACTTCACCGATCCGAGTATCGACCACCCTGCAGGGATCGCGGCGGGCCCGGATGGAGGCATCTGGTTTACCAACTTCGGAATTGCCGAACGCGGAAACAATTCGATCGGGCGGATCACGCCCGCCGGCGTCGTGTCCAAGTTCACCCATCCGACTATCAGAAACCCGGTTGGGATCGCGGCGGGGCCGGACGGGAACCTCTGGTTCACCAACTCCTCTGGGATCGGGCGGATCACCCCAGCTGGCATCTATTCCAACTTCACCAATCCGAATATCAGGAACGCGCATGGGATCGCGGCAGGCCCCGACGGCGATATGTGGATCACTAACCTTGGGAACAGCTCGATCGGGCGGATCACCCCCTGATGATCGCCTGCCGTGATGGCGGCGGCGGGCAACGGTGACGGCGCGACGTGCGCGTGGACGGCGGGCCCGGAGCGGCAGCGGGGCCCGCCACGTCGGCGAGCTCGGTTCGTGCTTCGATGGTGATGGGCACGGCTACGCGGCGAACTTCCTGCGGGCGTAAGGGTTCTGAGTCGGCGTCGTGACCGCGCGTTCCACGCTCCGTCCCGGGCGAGCCGCGCGCTGATCGTCGTGCGCGACAGCCCGAGCTCGCGCGCCCACTGGGCCGCCGGCTTGGCGTCGTCGCCGAGCTTCAGGTCAGAGCGCCGTAACCCCTCCACGGACGGCGTGTAGAAGCAGGCTGGTGCTCATGGCACGCGATCGGGCGGAGGCCGCCCCATGCCCAAGTCGCCGACTCGGACGCCACCCGCCGCGATCCGCCGCGGGCCGTTGATACCGGTACCAGTGAAGTTAGCCACGACGCCAGCCGGCGTGATCAGCCCGATCGAATTGTTCCCGGGCCTGGCGTTAGTGAACCACACGTTGCCGTCGGGGCCCGCCGCGAGTGGCTTGCCGTCCGTGTTCTCACAACCGGACTACTTGTGCCCGTGGTGGATTGTCGAGGGGTAACGCGCGGCGGCGCGTATTCGCAGACATTCAGGCGTGACGGCAATCGAACGTTGTCGCACGCGGGGTGCCGACCTCTACCACGAAGGATCAACGTGCTGATGGCGGCGCTGCTCTATGGTTCGGGTCCCCGCTTGCGGGAAATGCGCAACGCTGACGTCCTGAGCCGCAAGACGGCTATTCGGGGAGCGGTGGCTGGCCGGCGAGCCGGCTGTGAATTCCGAAGGCACGCCGGATCCGAACCCCAACGACAATCAGCGCTACGTCGATCTCAGCGGGTCACCTTAGACACGCCAGGGGCCGCTCGCTCAGCGCGGTCGTAGCTCGCGCAACGTGTCAGCGGACAGGGCCCGCAGTGCCCCGCGCTGCGCCAGCACACGTAGTTTTCAGGGCACGCAGTGGGCACGTCGCCATCAGCTCGATTTCCGCCGGCGTCGGCAACCACGTGCTCCGAGCTTCGAGCTTGCGCCGCATCGCGTCGCGAGGGGTTTTGGGCGCTCGACGTCCCGGCTCGCTATTTCCTTCTCCAAGAGCAACAGGTATCAGGCAACCTCTAGCGAGATTGTCGGCGTAGTGCCGAAACTTGGGAGGATCCGTTGATTCGTAGTTGGCTTGCATTGGTCGTGCTTGGCAGTTTGGTTGCGGCTTGTGACGCGACGACTCGAGGGACCGAAGGAGCGAGGGCCGAGAACAGCGCTGCAGCGCTCCAGGTGATCGCGTCGGGAGAGCTGGACGTCCAACGCTATCCGGACTTGAAACCCCTGGAGCCACGCGACGCAGGCACCGTCGTGTGTGGGACGCTGCGTTGCTTCGCGTTCTATGCGCTCAACGGATACTTGTACGCCGCACGCCTTTCGAAGACCGGCGTGGCAGACCATCGCCCCACGCTCGTGGGGTACGGCAACGGTGTTTTCACCGCGGCGGCACACGGCGATGACTTCGTGGTGATTTCCGGTTCCGTCACAGGTCGCCGAGCAACGCGCATGCGCGGGAGTGACGGGGTCGTCGTTCGCGACTTCAGTGTCAACTTGCCCGCTGCGGACGCGTATCGATTGGCCGGAAACGGCACGAGCTGGCTATTGGTGTACAGCAACGGCTACACGCATCGCGCGGTCGTGAAGAGCCTGGACACGTTCGCCGACATTGGCACGCCAGTGCTCATCCCGGGGTTTGGAGCGCCTCGGGTAATCCCGGGGGACGGTCAGTACTTGCTGCACACTCACCAGGCGTTGCGCATCTCGGGAAGCACGGGCGCTCCGTTGGATGGCGCATGGAACGCGTTCACTCGTTA
Source organism: Polyangiaceae bacterium (assembly GCA_036520475.1). Classification (GTDB taxonomy): domain Bacteria; phylum Myxococcota_A; class Polyangia; order Polyangiales; family Polyangiaceae; genus DATDJP01. The sequence continues at coordinate 43,607 of DATDJP010000301.1, forward strand.
CACGGACGTCAGTTGGGAGCCCGTTGGAGCTTACAAGAATGGCGTCTACCAGCTCGCCTGGACGACCGGCAGCGGAGAGGTTCTCGGGCTGCGCATTCGCGCTTCGGACGGCGTCCTGCTCGATGCCATCGACGATTTCAATCAAACAAATGGCGCGAACGTACTGATCAGCGGGCAAGCCACTTCGGGCATGCGGTTCGCAAACGTGTTACCTGACTCCGTCCTCGTGTCGTGGCAGGTGCTGGGCACGAGCGAAATCAGGGGTGTGCGTGTGAACGTCGCCACGGGCGAGCGCATCAATCCAGATCTCATCTTCGTGCTCGGTGCTCCGTGGCCAACCCAAGTTTTCTTCAACGCGGATTGGGGTCTCGCCGTATCGGGGACGACGGTAGCGCCGCTGATCGTCGGCAATGCTCCGGTCGCATTCAGCTACGAAGCGGGCAAACCGGCTGCCGTGGCGAGTTACTCGCGCTATGCTCCCCGTGTCGCATCGAACGGAACGACCTTTTTCATCGCTTGGGGCGAGCAAGCGCCGAACTTCGAGGGTACCTCGTGGCGCGGCACTCGCATCAACGCTACGACGGGCGCGTACCTCGACGATCCGCCGCTAGTGCTCGGTGACGGTCAATACGCAGACGTTGCGGCTCGTGGTACGGACTACCTGGTTGCATTGACTACGGGCGACGGGATCTCGCCGCGGTTCGTCTCGAGCAGCGGCGCGCTCGGCCCTGCACTGCCGACCATTGCAACGGGTTTTGCGACACGCCCCCGGCTGGTGTGGAACGGACGCTACTTCCTGCTCACGTGGAACATCGGTGACGCCATTCGTGGTGTGCGCTTGAAGGCGGATGGAACGACCCTCGATGCGCTGCCACTCGTCATCGCTACCGCTACGGCATCGTCGTATGACACCGTCGCGGACACCACCCCGGCGCTCGCTGAGCGTACCTTCCTGACGCTCTGGGGTAACGCCGGCCGCGCGCGACGATTACGCTCGGAGAGTGGCGTGCTCATCGAACCAGTCACAGAGCTCGCGGCGGCACCATTCGGGGGAGTGGCGACCGATGGCACGCGCGTTGTAGCTGCCTTCACTTACAGTGGACAGGTGCGCGCGACCTTCGTCGACATGAATACAGGGCTGGCGGCTTCCAACCCGGGTATCGAGCTCGTTCGCTTGCCGCAATCCCGTTCGTTCACGGAGCTGTGGCACGATGGCAAATCGTACTCAATCATGACGTCCGAGCTCACCGCCGGCTCCTCGACGCGAAGGTACGCGCTCCAGCGTTTCGACGTGAACTTGGCACCGCTCGACTCCGCACTTCCGGGAGGAAGCACTTTCATTGCTCCCGAGCACGACGCATCTGGGGAGCAGCATGACGTTGCGGCTGACGGTCAGGGCCACAGTTTGTTCGCGTTCGTGCGCTGGGACGGTCCGCGCGTCGGCGCTGCCGTCAAAGCGCACCTCATCACCAACGATGGGCTCGCCAGCAACGGCGTTGGCGGAGCCGCGGGGCATGACGGCGGAGTAGACGCCGGAGGTGCGGGAGTCGGCGGCTCGACAGGTGGCAGTTCGGGCAGTGGAGGCGTCGCGGGCTCGACGGGCGGCAATTCAGGCAACGGCGGCGCAGCCGGCTCGACGGGCGGCAATTCAGGCAATGGCGGCGCAGCCGGCTCGACGGGCGGCAATTCAGGCGTCGGCGGCGTGGCGGGCGCCGGCGGTAGCGCCGGCCAGCACGGATTCGCGGGAAACGCCGGCGCAAGCGGCGCGACTGGGAGCGGCGGCAGTTCTGGCGCGGCGGCCCAGGGTCGCAAGCCGAGCAATTCGTCTGACGACGGCGGATGCGGTTGCCACTTGGCACCATGGCGCGGCACGCCTGCTTCCACATGGCTGGCGGTGCTCGGCGCAGTAATCGCGCTCTGCCGACGCCGCGACCGGAACGCGAGATGGTGTTGAACGGCGTAGCGTCTTCGTCGCTGCGACACGCGCCAGTTCACGCGTCAGGGGTGGTTTGCGGCAGGCCCGACCACGTTCGCGTGTTCTGTGCGTCACGAGCCGGCGACACGCTCACGATGATGCCCGTCAGCTGAGCCATGCCGGACACGCGTTCCAGCTTGTCCGGTCCGTCCGCCGCGAGCAGGTTCACGTTGACGCCCGACGTCTTGCTCGCGACGCTGAGGCGGCCCGCGCGTTGGTGCCCCCAGCCGTGCGGCAGGGCGACCGTTCCGGGCATGAGGTCCGCGAGGATGCGAACTGGCAGCCGGACCGTCCCCGTCTCCGACGACACGTCGGCGACCTGGCCGTCCGTCAAACCCGCGGCCTCGGCATCCTGCGGGTGCATGTAGAGGTAGTTGGTGTGCCTGTCGTCACGCACGAAATCTTCCAAGTTGTGCGTCCACGAGTTGTGCGACGTGTGCGCGCGCCTGGTGATGAGCTTGAGCTGCCCCTCGTGCGCGAGCTCCGCGGCAAAATCCGCCTCGAGCTTTGCTGCTTGCTCGACGAGCACCGGTGGCGCGAGGTGAACCAAGCCATCATCGTGCGGCACGCGTTTGCCGAGGAAGTCGCCGCCGGTGTGCGCAGCGCGTGCCTTGCCGTTCGGGTAACCCAGTAGCTCACTGAAGTTACCGTGGCGCGTCGCTCTCAGAATTGCCGAAAGCAACCACTCCTGCGGCAGCTCAGGCTGCGAACGGCGATGCCCGACAGAGTACACGTGTTTGAGCGCTTCGAGCAGACGCTGCGCCACACGCGAACCGAACAGTGAAACACCCGCTGCTCGGCACAAATCGAGATAGATCGTGGCCTCGTCGCGCTGTTCCGCAGAGGGCGGCAGCACCCGTCGCGTTGCCTGCAAGTACGGACGCGACTGCAGCCCGAGCAGTAGCGGGAAAGCGAACGGCAGGTCCGGTCTCTGCAGCGGCGAAGTGGCGGGTAGAACGTAGTGCGCGAGCGCTCCTGTTTCGTTCTGAAAGATGTCCGTCACGACCAAGAGCTCGAGCTTCTCGAACGCGCTCCGCAGTCGTTCCGAGTTTGCCATCGTGAGCAGCGGATTGCCGCCGGTTACGAACAGCGCGCGCACCTGTCGCTCTCCCGGCGTCAAAATCTCATCCGCCAGGACTCCGCCGGGGTAGGCGTCGATCACTGGATCGAAATTGCCGATGCGGGACTTCGTCTGACCCGTAAACATGCGCTGTTTCTTGCCGAAGCGCGCAAAGTCGAAGATGCCGCGGCCGACGAGCGTTCCGCCCAGCCGGTCGAGATTGCCGCTGACCGCATTGATCGCCTCCTGGATCCAGAAAGCCAGGGTGCCGTTGTTGCCCATGTTGACGCCGGTCGAGCAATAAAGCGCCGACCGTCCTGCACTCACGTACTGGGCGACCATCTCGCGCAGCTTCTCGGGCGTGATGCGCGTCACCCTCGCCGTGCGCTCCGGCGGCCACGCGGCAGCGATGCGCCTGAGCTCGTCGAAACCTGACATGTGACGCTCGACACGCTCGCGGTCGTAAGCGCCAGTTTCGATGAGCGCGTTCAGAAAGGACAGGAAGAAAAAGACATCTGTATTGGGGCGGATGAACACGTGTTCGCCAGCGATCTTCGCCGACTCGGTTCGCCGCGGGTCGACGAAGTAGACTTTGCCGCCGCGCGCTTCGATCTGCTTGAGCCGGTTCGCCGGGTTCGGCACCTGCAAGAAGCTCCACTTCGACACGACGGGATTTGCGCCGACCACGATCAGACACCGAGTTCGGTCCACGTCGGGAAACGAGAGCGTGAATGGAAACCCGTACATGTGCTGAGACGCCGCGAACTTGCTGGCACAATCCTGGGTGGCCGAAGAGTACATGCTCCGGCTCCCCACGCCGGCCATGAAGCCTTGCGCGAATATCGGGTGCAGCACGCTGAAACCCGCGGCGGTACCGACGTACATGGCGATCGCGTCGGGGTGGTGTTCGGTGCGCAGCGTGCGAACCTTGCTGCCGATGTCGCTGAGCGCCTGACGCCACGATACCCGCTCGAAGCGGCTTCCGACGCGGCAGAGCGGGTACTGCAAGCGATCCGGTGAATCGTACATGCGGTGTTGCTTGAGGCCTTTGACACACGCAAAGCCCTCGGTAGCGACGTGCTCCTTGTTCGGACGGATTTGCACGACGCGGTCGGCGTCGACGTCCATTTCGAGGCCGCAGAGCGCTTCACAGATGCGGCAGAAGGTGTGATGGGTTTCGGACATGGGCCTCACTCCGCAACTAGAACACGTTCTACAATAGAACAGGTTCCGCCTCGGAACGAGCGAAAAGGCCATATCACCGTAGTTGCCGACGATGTGCCCAGTGTCACTCACGTCTACAGCCTTGTACCCCACGGCAGCAGCGGAACGACGGCAGAGCATTGCTCTCCTTCCGCGTCTACTGCGTCAGCGCTGTCGCGGCGAACCGCGGCGGACCTCCGGCGGCCGAGCCATGTGCGCGGCACGTTCGCGAACGCTTGATCGCCCGTGCCGTCCACGCCGACGATGAGTGACGCGCACGAGGCGCCCAGAAGTTCCCACGAAGATGGTAGAAACGTGGCCGATGACGGGCGCTCACTCACAACCCGGCCCTTTGCGGCGTCAAGCCAACTATATCATCGCGATCTTTCTTTTGTTTCAGGTGGGCTTGGTGCTGCGCGCAACGGTTCCTTTGCCGGGCATGACCCGGGCACCTTTTCCCTGGGGTATGTTCTCGTGGCGACAACCGTGGGATCGCGTGCTGCGGGCCACGGGTATCGACCGCACCGGCGCACGTCGCGAGTTACCGCTTCATCGGATCTTCGGCTACACGGGCGGTGCGACGAGTCTCTACGCGTACCAGTACCTCTCATACCTCGACGATCCCGCGAAGGTGGCCGCGCAATCGGCGTTTGCTGCGTTTTTGGCGCGGCGCATGGCCGAGCTGGGTGTCGAGCTTTCGGCCGTCGATCTCCGCTTTATCTCGACGAACCTGGATACCGGTGAAACGCGCGAGCACGTCATCGGTACGTTCAACGTCAGCGTGCGACCATGAACCCGATGGCGTCGGCGCCCGGAGAATCGGTGCGACAGCGGTTTGCGGCACGCTGGAACGACTTCTTCTTTGCGGAATCTCCCGTGTATGCCGCTGTCTACTTCCGAGTTTTCCTCGCCGTCTGGACCGCGGGATTCATCTTGCCGCGGCTGCCTCATCTGCGCGAGCTCTATGCCGAGCGCGCCCTCCAAGTGCCTCATCCGTGGGCGGAGCGATTCGGCGGGCTGTTGACGTTGCCGCTCGAGATCACGTGGCTCGTGACCATCGCGTTGCTCGTCTGTTTGGCGTGTTTTGCGGCAGGCTACCACGCTCGCCATCTGCATCCATTCATCGTTCTGATGCTCGCCTACTTGCTTGGATACAACTTGCCGAGAGTGCACGCATACGGCCAGCTCGCGTTTTATCAATGGCTCGTTGCTTACTGCCTTCCTTACGATCGACTTTGCGATCGAGACGGGGCGGTCGTGCGCTCCCCACGCTGGGGTCTCCGCATCGCAACGATGCTGTTCTCGACCGTCTACCTGTTCAGCGTGCTCGCCAAAACGGTCAGCGGCGAAGGATGGTTGGACGGCAAGGCGCTTTTTTACACGATGCGCAGTCCCGACTACGGCAGTTTCCTCTTGTCGGCTTGGGTTCCGATTTCGCTCGGCGTAGCGAAGGTGCTCGGCTGGGGCACCTTGGCGAACGAGACCTTCGTCGGATTGGGACTGTGGCATGGCCGCACCCGCCGCTGGGCCATGCTGGCTTGCTTTGGAATGCATCTGGTCATGGCGCTCAGCATGCGCGTCTCCGTCCTCTTTCACCTGCTCATGGTGGGACACCTGCCACTGTTTTTCGCGGACGACACCTGGCAGCGCATTTGGCCCAGAGGGCGCCGTCTGTCAGCGTTCAACGGCTTTCGCCGAAGCCGACCGTGAGACCGGACGAACCTTGTCAGATCGGGCAGGAACGGCCCTGCGCACCCTCGGCGATGCGTGCCGGGGTGCGGGCGAGCAAGCCACGTACCGCGTCCACGCCGATCAGATTTTTACAGCGTGCCGGCGCCTGGATCGCGATCTGTCCGCGCCATGCCGCGTTACCGTTTGAAGGCGTCCTGGTCGGAGTACGTCGATACCGAATTGTCAATGCTCGCTCGAAGCGGTGCTTCGCTACCGTACGCTCGTGATCGGTCTTTGGCGCACGGCGCGCCTTCCCCTGCAGATCTTCGCGGTCGTCCCTGTAACCAGGCGGTGTGCTCAGTTGGACGCGCTGGACCATCAGTGATTGGTGTTGACCCCGCGCGGAGACGTGAGCAATTTCCGGCCTCGGTTGCTCTCGTGGCGAAGCTGTGCGTGTATCTGCCCGAAGTCGCTCAATGACAGCATCTCACGTTTCCGTCCTCGCGTGGATCGTGCTCGGGTTGACGGTGTTCCGCTACACGACCGCGCTCCCCTTCGACGAGCCGGTCATGCCACTGCAGCCCGTGTCTCGCAGCGCCGTCGAAAACTCTAGAAATCGCGGCTTCATGTGGGTCCCGAGAAAGCCGAAACAATCGAATCCGCGCGGGCGCTACGAGGGCGGCTACGACATGACGTTCCTCGGATCGCTCGGAGTGTGCCGCATGCGCCATGCTGACGGCGTTCATCCGGGCAAGGTGTTCGACCGTGGGTGCAATATCGGCTACGGACACAAGGAAATCATCGGCAAAGAGTATGATGTGCTCGTGGCGCGGCGAGACGCCTTTTGGCATATGGCGCCGGATGAAGACATGGACCTGAACGAGGCGCTGACTGGCGGCCGCGAGGCGAACGGTCAACCTCTGAAGTTGTGCGTCGCCCGTCATCGCACGGGGTGGGGCTCATTTTCGAATTACCTCGGTTATCATCCCGGCAAGTACGTGTGGGGCAGATGCAACTTTGGCTTCGCCGACCAGGAGATCTCCGGCGATGACTATTACTTGCTTGCGCTCGGCTCGAAACCCAAGCCCAAAGCCGGCGCTATCGGTGTCAACGGCGAGCGAGCGACGCCGAGTGTCGATTCCGGGACCATGACCCGTGACGCGGAGTCACCCGTCAGCTTTGCCGACGCGGGTGACGTGGACGCCGCCGCTGCGAGTGGCGTGGACGCTTCGGATGCGGCTGCCGTGGACTCCCGGCCTCACGGAGACGGGCAGAACAGCGGGCAGGATGGCGGGGCAAGAGCGACGTGGTCTCCCGGTCCTGTTCCCCAGCTTGACTGTTTGTATGGAGAAGTCACTTGCCACTGCGATAAACTCAGTGGTTGTACGTTGCCCGGCTACTGCCCCTGCTCAATCTGAAGTTTGGCAAGACGCGCGCGAGATTTCCGGGACAGCGCCACGCGGTTTCACATCAGCAGCCGGTTCGCGTAATGGCTGCGCCAGCCAGACGGCAGACGGCGCGCACGCGCCTCCCAGAAGTGCGTGATTTGATAGACAAGCAAGCTGTCTCGGATTGACCAGAGACGGTATCGGCACTCGGGGAAATCGATATTGCAATGCTTCGTGCCGGTGATCATGCCCTTTTGCTGCCATGCGAAGGCGCGAGCCTCATCCTCGCTCAGAAACTCGACGGGGTCGTCGCGGCCGGGCAAACGAACCAGGAACAGCTCCCGTTCGTTCCAGACCTTGTCGTAGCTGAAGGCACCCAGGGCCTGAATGAAGATGCTGTAGATCAGCACTACGCCGAACACAGCGCGTCGCAGATCAGCGGCGGTCGCGGACTCGATCACGGGCACCATGAACAACGTCAACAGGGGCATCACGTCGAGCCAGGGGCGATAGCCGTACGTCCAGCCGCCCCACCAGTCGAACCACCTGCACTGGATGGCCATCATCACGAGTGCCGCGATCGTCAGCGGCCGGAACGCGGCGAAGCGAGCATTGCGCCAGATCCGCAGCATTCCCCAGCCGGACAGCGCGAACACCGGCGAGAACACCAGGAGCCCGCGGGAAGGGCTGATCAGCAGGCCGATGAAGCCCTTCCAGATCGGCGTTTGCCAGAGCTCCGGCGAGCCGGTCTTCTCGGTAGCGACGGAGTGCCCGACCAAACCTTGCGCAAAAACCAGCGGATTGCCGAAGTGGTACAGGTTGTAGCAGGCCATGGCGAGCGGCACGGGCAGTGCGCCGAGCACGAACGGGACGAGCGTCCGCGGGCGACGCAGGCACAGGAAGCAGAGCACGCTGAGCATCACGACCGCAGAGGTCGCGCGCACGGCCAGCGCCGCGCCGAATGCGAATCCGGACAATGCAGCGACGCGTGGCTTATCGATGGCCCCGAGGAAGCAGGACGCGCCGAGTGCGAGAAAGAACTGCGTGACCGTCTGTTGCCAGATGGTCTGGCTCGACACTGCCCACGCGCAGCTGCCCAGACCATACACGACGGCAAGCACGACAGCGCGTGCGCGATCCGTGGTCCGAAGCGCAGTGATGAAGATCAGAACGGCGCAAGCTGCGATCAACATCGAAGCTGACAGCTTCGCGATCGCGAGCTTCAACAAAGGCTTCTCTTCGAGCGCTGGATCGACGGCGCTGAAGAACGCGGCGAGCGGTAGCGTCAACAAGCCGGGAACGGGACCGAAGGTGTTCACGTAGGCGTCCCGCTCACTAGAATTGACTACGAAGTAGCGCGGGCCGTGCAGGTCCAGATGCCCATCCTTGCGCCACTGAGCGAACGTCTTGTTGTCGTACTTGTTCTTCCAGCTCGGCACGGTGCCGCCATACAGCTGGAGCGGGGGCTCCGCCCGCCACTTGAACATCTTCGGATCACGACCCGGATCGATCGTTAGTTTGCCCGTCTCGAGCAGCGCATACGGGAGCTCCACGCTGGGCACCGCGTCTCCCTCGTCCACGACGGAACGGTTCCCGTGGTAAATCAAGACCAGACTCAGAAACAGTGCTAGTCCGAGCAGGAAGGGCTTGGATGCCCTACTCCGAAGGGCTGCGACGACGGCGAGCATAGAGGGTGTGTCAATTCGGATGTGGGGCTTGCAGAGTTCTCCTTGCAGGGACGTGAAGGCAAGCAAGTTCGCGAACACTCTTGTTCGACTCCGTCTTCCCGGCACGAACTGCCGTGCGGATGGCCAAGGGTGGAACAGGCTTCACCGGTGCTCGAGGTCTATGGACTCGATGCGGCTTCCAAGCCGACGCCACCCGTGAAAATTGGAGCTCAAGGACGTAGGATTTCGAGCCAGTCGAACGCGGCGGACAGCGTACGTTTATCCTGGTTTGGAGGCGCTACCAGGGCGGGCACCTCGGCGTACTTGAACTTGAAGCGAATCTCGTTGTCGCCTTTTCGCCACATGGTAGCGGGCACACGGAACGAAGCGACCTGGGGGCCTGGTTTCATGTCGCGTTTGCCGACGAGCTGTTCGTTCACCAATAGCGATACAGCCTGCTTGGGGCCATTCGGGTATTCGAACGGCCAAAAGCGCACGCGCAGGGTGCGCTCGCCGTCGGCGCGGTTTCGTACCTTGAGTCGCACCACCTTCGATTCGCTCCACCGGAACGTGTCGCCTTCCTCGGTGACCTCGGCGCCGGAGAAACCACCGATGAGATAACCCTGAGGCGTGGATTCGTCGTCGAAATTCAGAAAGCGAGTCTCTTCGATGGGCGGCGCGGGCTTCAAGAAGTAACCTGCGGCAGCGCCCGCGCAGAGCACAGCCAAGAGCGCAAGCACGATAGTCCCCCACGGAGGCGCTGAGCCGCTTGCATGCTGCGGTGCTCGCGCGGGATGCTCGCTGGCTGGTGCTGGCGTCGGCGAGGCCACGTCCGGTGACGAGCGCCCTTGCGCGGCAAGCGAGCTACCCGGCACGGATGCAGCGGGAAAACCGCTGAGTCCAGGTTGGACTGACTTTCCGCTGCTCGTCATGCTCACCACTCCCACCGCATGAGACTCGAGATGCAACCAGCAAGTCAAGGACGTGACCTCCCCAGCCCGGAGCCCGTGGCCGTCGTCAATTCCGGCGGGTTCTTTGGCAGGCCTCTGACCACGCCGTAACAACCGATGAGGAGCCACGCCAAGAGCGGGCCGAACGTGGAAAGCGCTGGCAGCCCGAGCTGGAGCCCGAGGTTCGAAGAGCCGCTGATGGCGGCTACTTGGCCGACCTCGAGGTGACGCCAAGCGAACTCACTCAGGACATTGCCGCGTTCTGGGGCCTCGAGTCCCACCATCGTGCCGCTGAGGACGTTGGCAAAGGACACTGCGGCGAGCAGAAATGTGGCCACACGGGCCCCCCGGGCGGAACACGCGCGCGCAATGCCGTAGGCCGCCAGGGGCACGACAGGCAGCAGATGGCGCGGCCCGAACGCGGCTCCGCCCCACCACATGTAGTAGCTCGCATTGACGAGGAACAGCGCCAGCGCGGCGAGCGCGAACGCGTGGCGCACGTCCGGCTTGAAACCCGCCCGGGCGCTCACCGCGGTACCGGGCGACAATCGCGCTGAAAGTGCGAGCGCCAAACCAAGCAACGTGACCGGCGCTATGAAGAAGAGACCACGCTCAGTTCCGAACGTGAGGCCCCAGATCGCCCTCGAAGAAGGCACGGTGATCCCCAAAAATCCGCTGGCGTGTCCTCGCGCAAACTCCGGACGCTCGATGAACGAGTAAGCTGTCTTCCAGGGTAGGCCAAAGGCCAGCCAGTGATACCCGGCCAACAGCGCGAATGGGAGCAGCGCTCCGAGTGCGAGTTGCCAGCAGGTGAAAACCGGCCGCGCGCTGCCGCGCCAGAGAATGTATAGCGCGATGATGCCGGCGGGGACAGCCATCAGGTACTCGCAGCCGATCGCCGCAGCCAGACACGCCCCGGCGATCCGCAACCGCTTGGGCCGCGCAATGAGGCTCTCCTCACTCTGGGCCTCGGATGTCCAGTCGGCGCTCACCGCGGCCACACCGCCAAAGAGCAGTGCGGTGGCTGGCACATGTCCGTAAAAACTGGTCGCGTACGCGAACACCGGGGTTGCCAGTACCGCAATTGCAGAGGCCCAGAACGCGATGGCTGGACCCATGGAGCGCACCAGGACGAGAAACAAGAGGAGCCCCAACGCCGTGCCCGCGGCCCCCGCCGTACTCAGCGAGCACACGTACACCGCGTTTTGGAAGGTTCGGTTGACGTCGAGCCGCTGCGCTGGTGTATCCGGAGCGTGGAACGCGACGAACTCCGGCTTCTTGCCGCGAAGCCGGCTGTATGTGTGGAAAACAGCATACGCCGGCACAGCGAGCAGCGACGGGAAAGGCGCCTTGTCGCAGTACCAGTGCCCCGCTCGCTTTGCGCGGTCGCCCGTGCTCTCCGCGAACGCGTCTACCGATATCGTGCCTTGCTCGACGATGGCACGCGTCAGATTCAGCCTTGAAACCGGGCTCCAAGTCGACGACGGAATGAAATACGCAATCGCGCCAAATAGCCAAATCCCGTACCGGATGAGAAACCAGCGGCGGGCAGTTCGATCCATCGCGGGCGAAGGTGAACAAAGGTCTCTTCCTCAGTCAACTACACACGCACGCAAGGCTCACATAAGAGAGCCCATCCGAATTTCGGAGGGTCCATGCGCGCGCGTGCAAGGTTCGGAAAAGGCTTGCGACTCGGCTGGCACTCACGGAATTCGTGCGGGTGCTCCTGAAGCCCTTGCTTCGTGGGGGGGGCGCATGCCGTGACCACAAGTTTGTGCGGACCAGTTGCGAGCCGTTCATGGCAACGAATGTGGCCACGGGGTTGCGACGGAAACTCGCTGGTTGCGGAAGCTGAGCCCGCGGAGTGATTCGAGCTCGGAATGTCGGAACAGCGCCTCCAGGATATTGCGACGCTCGCGCAGAGCCCATGGCTCTCCGCACTGCACGTGGATGAGATCGGGTTTCTGCTCAGCGAGCTCACACCCGTCACGCTGAGCCGCGGCGCGGTCATCGAGGCGTCGAGCGGCGCCGAGTCAGCCCTTTACTTCATTCTGGAAGGGGAGGTCAGGCTCGAAGGCGGCGCGTATCCCGTCAGGATGCTTGGCCCGGGCGACGGCTTCGGGGAGACTGCCCTGGTCGGGCGTGCCCTCACCGAGCGCTGCGTCGCGGTTCGTGACGTGCGCCTCGCGCGCCTCTCGCAGTCCGCCTACGCGCTCTTGGCCGAGACGCAACCCCGGGCGGCGTGCCATCTCGCCCTGGGTGCGCTGCGTCACGTCGTGGAGGAGAGCCCAAGCGAGCACCCGCAACGGCCGGGGTCGTCGAGCAGCGCGCCGGCCGCGCTGATGCCGGGCTCTGCCGTGCGCGGTGATCCGCGCGCGCGCACCGTCTGCGTGGCAGATCGCTTGCCGCGAGAGCTGGACGGTGCGCTCGTCGTGGCTGGACGAGAAGGCGAGCGTCTCTTGCCGCTCCATGCCCTCAGCGCGGAGTCCGCGCGCGTCGAGCCGCTCACGACGCGCGAGTGGGAAGGTCGCGACGTGTACCGGCGAAGCGCGGGCCTCGTGCTCCTCGAAGCCGCACGCCGGCTCGGCGTCCGCATGCAGCTCGGACCGTCCATCACCTCCGGCCGGGTCGTGCTCGTCGAAACGAGCGAAGATCGCGCCGCTTTGGCCGGCGCGCTGGACGCGGGTGTGTCGGCGTTGATCGCCGCCGGCGTTCCCATCGAGGAAGAGCTTTGGTCGGTTCCAGATGCGGTGGACCTGTTTCGGACGCAAGACGACGAGGGCGCTCGCCTGCTGCTCGAGGATTCACTCGAGCCCGTCGCCACCCTGCTGCGGTGCGGTGAAACATGGGCCCTGGCGCCGCGGCCCTTGCTGCCGCACGCCGGCTTCCTCGACGACGTCCACGTTCTGCCGCATCCGCTCGGACTGCTGCTCGATTTCGGGTCACGCGTTCGCGACGAGCTGCCGCGTCGTCCCACGTCGACCATGGCGCTCGAGCTCCGCGCCCCGCGCTACGGCGCGCCGATGACACGCAGCGAAGCCGAGTGGATGCGGCTGCTCGGCGTAAACAGCGTCGGTACGTTCAATCGCGCGTGCGTCCACGGCAACGTGGCCGACCTGATCCGCGTCAGCGAGGGCTTTCATGAAAAGCGCATCGCCGAAATCGCCGACCAGATCAAGGCGCGCGAGGGGGTGCGCATCGTCGCGGTGGCCGGACCGTCATCGTCCGGCAAAACGACGTTCATCAAGCGGCTCGTCGTTCAGCTGCGAGTGAACGGTTTCGAGCCGGTCGAGCTGTCTCTCGACGACTACTACCTCGATCGCGCGCGGCAGGCGAAAGACGCTCTCGGCGAATACGACTTCGAAGCCTTGCACGCCCTCGACATCGCGCAGTTTCGGGAAGATCTCGAGGCCCTGCTCGCGGGCAATTCGGTGCGGCCGCCGCGCTATGACTTCCAACACGGCATCAGCCGGCCACGCACTGGTGCCGAGCTCCGACTCGACGGCCGCCGTGTGCTCTTGACCGAAGGCATTCACGCGCTGAACCCGGAGCTCTACGGCGCTAACTGCAGGTCCGTGCCGTTCAACGTCTTCATCCATCCCGCCACGTCTCTGCCGTTCGATCGGCTGTCGGCGCTCGAGCCGGCGGATGTGCGCTTACTCCGACGCATCGTGCGCGACCGTCATCAACGCGGTTTCGCGGCGCTAGAAACGTTGGCGCGCTGGCCAAGCGTCCGGCGCGCGGAGCGGCTGCACATTTTTCCGTTCCAAGCCGAAGCAGACGCGGTCTTCGACACGTCGCTCATCTACGAAGTGAGCGTGCTGCGCGTGTACGCTGAGCGCTATTTACTCGAAGTGCCGCGTGCATCGTCCGAAGGGCCGAGCGCGCGCCGGTTGCGTCAGCTGCTGCAGCTGTTCGTGCCGATTCACCCGGATCACGTGCCGCCCACGTCTTTGCTGCGCGAGTTCATCGGTGGCAGCGGCTTCACGTATTGATGCAGCCCCTCTCCGCCAGAGTTTGCCCTCACCCGTCGGTCCTCACGCGTCGCGCTGCGGGCCGCCGACGCTCAATCTCTTCCTGAAGCCCCTGTCGCTACCGCGGCGGCGGGCGCCTTTCCCGTTCGAAAACTTAGTCAGTATGCAAACGCGCCAAGGACAGCAGAGCGAGCAACCGTGCAACGCTTTGCGCTTTGCCGGGGTTTGCACCGCTTCAACTCCGGTCCGAACTTGCGACCGCACGCGTTGGCTTAGTGCTGATCTCGTCGCGGAGAAGGCCCTTCGAATTGCACGAGCCCCGTTACCAGGCGAGCAGACCGCCTACACTGGCGCCCGCCAGGGTAGCTGCGAGATTTACGACGTCATTGTCCATCCATGACAGGCCGCGCACACGGCGCGTGACGTGGCCGCAATGGTGCACGCGCGCTTCACAAGGGTGATCGCATGCGGTGCAGTAGTAGCCCGCATTCAGAGTCGTCCCGAGTAGGCTATCCACCAGCGAACCGGTGAATGCCAGCGCCGAGCGCGATGCACAGCAAGCGCGCCGGAGCGAGCGCGAATGCCACATGGGTTACAGCCGCAACGCTACCGATGGCCAGGGCGCCTGCTGCAGTTGCAGCCATCGCGGCAGAGGCGAAGTTCTGTATCGGCAGTGCTGGACTTTGTTCCCTTCCAGACTGCAGCGGTGCGCGCTGGGCGGACTGTGGACCTCCCACTCGGTTGACCGCGGGTCTGAACACAGTGACTTTGGGCGAGCTGAGCATCCAATTCGCAGTGCCCAGCACATTTCCCCCCTTCGGTCTCTGCGCCGGCAGTCCGTTTTAGCGCGGTTCCAGCAGTCGCGCGCTGAACGCATCACGGGTCACCGCACGTAGTAGTCGCTCCCGAGTCGCAGCCTCACGCCGCTATCTTCGGAGTCGTCGGGATCGCCAGGACGACGTGCGTACACGCAGCTCACGCTCTCCAAGTGAAACTCTCCGCTCTGCAACGGCGCGAATAGAATCGCGCTACATCGTCCCTGGAGTCCCCGGTCGCAATCGGCGTCGGACTGACATTCCGGCGCCAGGCAGCGCGTCGACACGATGAGCGAGCTCGGCCGGCATACGGTTCCATCGGAGCAATCGCTCGGCTGTGCGCAGGCTTTATCCACGCATTTGTTCGCCCAGTTGATGCCGCACGAACACGTCTCCACCATCCTGCGGCAGATCTGACCCTCGTCACAGCTGAGCCCGTCGCACGCGCATTGGTTGGATGTCGCACGCGCGTCGTCACCCGTCACGGAGGGACCAAGTGCGCACTCGGTAGCCTCGACTTGTTTGGCGTCGCAGATCCCGAGCTCTCGCGCGAGTCGGTAGCAGCTCTGACCTTCGGGGCACGAATCGTCAGCTCCGCACTGCACGAGATCGAGACGGGAAGCGCCGCCGAAAAAGAATACTCTTTCGCGCTCATGCTCCGATGCGCCGTCGGCGCTCGCGTCGCGTTCGAAGGGGGTCCGCTTCGCGTCGTCGTGCGAACCGACGCAACTCGACGCTAGGGTGGCGATTGCCAGCGCGATCCCAATTCGGCTGACTGGGCCGCTCCGCGAACCGGACTTCCTCCTGACCGTGCACCGCCTCATGAGCAGCATCCGAAAGCACGAACTGCGCCAGCCCAAAAAGGCCGCCGGCCTCGCCCCCTCGGCCCGGTGTTCCGCTGCGAAGCGGCACAACATGGCACAGCTCGTTGACGGTTCAGGCTCGCGCAGGATCCAGTGCCAGGTCCGTCCCTTGTCCACGGACGTGATCAGCCCGTAGGTCGCGCGCAGCCACAGCCAGCGGCCCGACAGGCTATAAGGGCGTCATGCGCTCCTTTCGCTTCAGGGTTGGTTACGCCAGCGTCGTGGTGACCGCCCTTTGCATCGCTTCAGCGGGATGCAAGGAGGTGACGGAAACCGTGGTCGAAAAAGGCGTCAAGGCCGCCAAAGACACGACCCGTGGAGTCTCGGAGGGCATCGAGAAGGGTCGCAAACAGGGACAGTCCCCGGATGACGCCGTGGTCGTGTCACGGCCGGAAGAGATCAAGGGAAAGGGTGCCATCACCGTGCGCGCGTTGCGGCAGCATCCTGAGAACCCCAAGCACGCGCAGATCGAGCTGGCATTCGAGAATACGAGCGAACGACCGTTACGGTTCACGAAGCTCGAGGTGCTGGCGCTCGACGCAGAAGCGTTCGTCAATCGCCCTCGAACGCAAGCGAGCGACGTGACGGTTCTCCCGAAGACCAAGGACAAGCTAGTCGTCGCGTTCGAGGCCGACGCGAAGACGCTGACCAAGGTGCGCGTCTGGGGCGTCGAGCACAAGCTGCCAGCGGTTCAGCCAGCCACGGATTGAGACCCATGGCCGTGTAGCCCACTACAGCATCGGCACGCCGCTGCGGCGTCGCGGACGAGGAAACGCCGCGTCGATGGCAGCGATGTCGTTCGCGTCCAGCGTCACACTGCTGGCCTTCGCGTTGTCTTCGACGTGCTCGACTCGTGAAGCCTTGGGAATGACGAACGTCGCTTGATCGCGCATCAGGAAGGCCAGCGCGATCTGCCGCGGGCTCGCGCCGTGCTTCTCCGCGATGGCCGCCAGCGCACGACCCGCGTGGCTGCTCGAGGACGGGAAGTTTCCCGATCCCAACGGGCTGTACGCCACGAGCGGAGCCCCGAGCCGCTTGCACGCGGGCAACACCTCGTGTTCGACGCTGCGTTCCTCCAGGTGATAGAGCACTTGATTGCAGGCGATGCGGCCGGTACCCGCGATGCGCACCGCCTCCTCGAGCTCTCGAGCATCGAAATTCGACACGCCGAACGAGCGAATCTTGCCCGCGCGCTCGAGCTCCTCGAATGCCCTGATCGTCTCTTCGAGCGGGTGCTCACCGGGCCAATGGAGCAGGTAGCAATCGAGGTAGTCCGTCTTCAAACGCGCCAGCGTGCGCTCACACGCCGCAAGGGTGCCCGATCGCGACGCATTGTTTGGCAGCACCTTCGAGACCAGGAAAACGTCGCCGCGCCGACCGGCGATCGCCTCGGCCACCAACTGCTCGACGGAGCCGCTGCCGTACATCTCCGCGGTATCGACGTGCGTGATTCCAAGATCCAGGCCGCGGCGAATGGCGCGTATGGCCTCGGCGCGCGTATCCTGCTCCATGTTCCACGTGCCTTCGCCGACGACCGGAACGAGCACGCCGGACGAGCCAAAAGGGCGATGTTGCATCGGCCCAGTATAGCGACGCGTGCGACTACGGCGGGAACACGGCGCTACTCTGCCGGCTCGGGCACGCCATGGTGCTCGGCCTCCTCAGCGGTTTCCGCGGGCGCGGTCGAGAGCTTCGCGCAGCCCACGAGCAGCGCCGCGACGACGAGGTAGCTCACGGTCACGGCCGGCGATTCACCCACGCCGATCGCTTCCCCGTGCATGAAGCCGAAGAACGTGAAGATGCCGCCGGCCAGCGCGAAGCCCGCTGCGTGCATGAACTTGCGATCGATCACGAACGCGCCAATCGCGCCGAGCACCAAGCCTGCGAGAATGGAGCCGCCGCCCATCACGGCGAGCCCGTGGTACAGTACGCCCACCTGCCCGAGTTTCTCGGCGCCAAGCGCTTCGGCGCTCGTCCCCGCAGCGCCGAGCGAATTGTCGATCAAGAGCTTGCCCCAAGCGGCAAGGTGCGGAGTCAGCGCCAGGATGATCGCGGGCGCGTGCTTCTTGGGCGTCTCCTGGAAGGCTTGCGCACCGATCAACATGCCGATGTAAAGCAGGATCGGCGAAATCGCGACCACGGGGATGAGCGACACCATCACGGAGATGATGCCGAACCACGCGAGCACGATCACGACGATGCCGGTCGCAGCCGAATAGCCGATGCGGCCGCCCATGGCCTTCCAACCGGGGTGACCGATGTACACGGCGTTGATGAATGGATTGCCCATCAAGCAGCCGATCAGGCTCACGACGCCATCGGCGGTGAGCACGCGCGTCGTCGGAAACGCATCGCCGGCAACTTCGGCGCTCTCGACGTTGTCGAGCGCCTCGACCAGGTCGTAAATGCCGAACGGGATCGCGGTGACAAGGATCACGCCCAGAAACTCGAAGCCCGAAAACACGTGCCCGATCGCGGGAATCGGCATGGAAAACCCGAAGTTCGAGACCGACGCGCGGAGCTTGTCCACGCTCATGCCGCCATAGTCGAACCCGAACGCCGTCGAGCCCCAGGCGATCGCGCTGCCGACCCCGATCGCCACGAGCCCGGCGGGAATGCCCTTGAAGTAGCGGACGCCACCGAACCAGCTCGCCAGAATGATCGCGAAGCACACGAGGCCAATTACGGGCGTCATGTACATCTCGAGCGCCGGACGCATGGAAATGAACGCGATCGAGACGCCCGCGAGCGTGCCCAGCAGCGCCGCACGTGGCGTGATCTTGCGAATGATGGGACCGACGAAGCCGCCCAGCATCAGCACGAAGCTCTGGATGAAGACCCAGGTCAGGCCCGCTTCCCAGCCCTTCACCGGATCGCCCGTTTGCGTCGCGATCGGCAGCATGATCACGAACGTGACCACGAACATGTGCGGCACGCTGATGCCCGACGGCAACGCGCACACGTCGGTGCGACCAGTTTGCTGGGCCAGGCGGTAGGCGAGCCAGGCGTAGTAGAGCGTGCTCATGCACAGCATCAGCCCCGTCGCGGGCAGGATGCGCCCGAACACGAGATCGTCCGGCATCTTGAGTACGAAGCGCAGCAGCCCCGTCAACACGAGCAGGTTGACGAGGATGTTCGTTCCGAACCCGAAGAAGGCGTTCCAATCGCCGGGTGTCCACAGTTTGGGTTTAGCGCTCTGACTCATGGCAAACGACATGGGTTCCTCCGTCGTCGAGTTGAGCCCCGGACGCGCGTGCCGGTGTCAGGCACGCATCGCTCGCGTTTCATGAAGTTTTCGTCCTTCGCGTGACTCGAATTCATCAGTCGCACGCCCGGGGGATCCGCACATGTAACGAAGTCGCGCACCCGCTGACCAGCGCCAATCCGCGCGCACCCCGCTGCTCGAATCAGCGCGCTCCGCTAGTTGTTTCGCGAATTCCCAAACCGTTTGTCGCTCTAGAGCTTCTCGAATGAAAGGGCGAGCTCTTCCGCGAACGCGGCGGCGGCGACCGGCAGCACTCTACCGCGTCTCGCTGCGAGCTCGAGGCGTGCATCGCGCAACACTGGGTCGCGCAGCGGGATCGTGATCATCCCCGATACGTCGGGTTCGCGACCGACGTGGAACGAGAAGCAGACACCGCGACTCCTGCGCGCGAACACTTTCGTGCTCTCGATCGAGTTCGAGACGAACGCGGGCTCGAGCGCGACGGACGCGCGCTCGAGCGCGGCATCGATGAAAGCGCGCGCCGCGAGCGTCTCGTCCGGCATGGCGATGGGATACGACACGCAGTCACGCAGGCGCAAATCGGCGCGCTCCGCCAGCGGATGGTCCGGCGCCACCAGGGCGCAGAGCGGCAGCGGCACGGTAGCCAGTACGGCAATCTCCGCGTCTTGCACTGGTGCATG
Organism: Polyangiaceae bacterium; assembly: GCA_036520475.1. GTDB lineage: Bacteria > Myxococcota_A > Polyangia > Polyangiales > Polyangiaceae > DATDJP01. The sequence continues at coordinate 63,079 of DATDJP010000301.1, forward strand.
CGTGAGGATCAAATCCGCCTTGTCCCGGAGCAAGGATTCGGTCAGCCGCTTCGGACCGTCCACCGTCACCGAAAATGAGATACCGGAGTGCCGCTCCCGGTAGTCGGCGATCGCGTTCGGGAGCAGGCGTGCCGTCACCGACTCCGCGACGGCTATCCGGACGTGCCCGCGGACCAGCCCGCGCAGCCCGTCGATCTGCGCTTCGAGGAGCCGGAGCTCTTTGAGTGAACGCCTAACGTGAGCCAAGAACAGCTCTCCGGCTGCCGTGGGACGCACGCCGCGCGGCAGCCGTTCGAAGAGCGGCAAACCCACCTGTTCTTCCAGATCGAGAATTCTGCGGTTGAGAGCCGACGACGCGATGTGGAGCGCGTCCGCCGCTTTGCGAATCGAGCCGTGCTGGGCGACGGCGTCGACGTAGGCAAATACCGCCGGGGGCTCGAGGCGCGGGTGACGGCTCCCTACGGCATGCGCGAGCACCGGAACAGGCTGCGTCGATTTCTCGTCGTTCTTCCGGGTCACACTCACCTCGGATCACACCGTAGCGTTTCCACGGCACACGTTTGTTTCGGGCCGAAGACAGCCGAAATTGCACATGGTATGGGGAGCGGCTTGCGCATGGCTCCTCCGGCTGCTTCACCACGGCCTTCCCCGCGCACGTCGCATCCCTTCCTTATGGGAGCGCTCGCCCTGGCCACTCTCGTCCTGACTGCCAGCGGCCCGGCCGCGGCTCAGACGGCTTCTGACAGCGCTGCGGCGCAATCGCTGTTCGACCTTCTCGCTTCCTGATTCCTACCCTGCACGGCAATACGGAGCGACAGGGTTGCATGCAACGTGTGGCGCTACGCGTTCAGCAGGCGCCGCAGCGCGATTTATCGCGACGTTGGCGCACCATTCCCGATGGCCTGTCTCGTGCAGTCGCCTCCCGACGAGGAGGCCAGTCCCATGAAACGACAAGTTTTCTTCGCGCTATTTTCGCTGTTCGCCAGCTCGATCGCTCTCGGCTGTCAGATGGAGGTCATCGACGAGCCGGAACGCGAATCGGAATCGGCGGAAGTTGCCAGCACCGAGCAGGCCATGCCGTTCAATTGCGTCGGCATCTGCGCGTGGGAGTATCGCGCATGCGTCCGGTCCGGCGGCGACTACGAGAGTTGCGCCGCCGAACGGGAGGGATGCAAGGCCGTGTGTGACGAGCAGACCTGTGAGCCTGGCGAACCAGGCTGCTGTCAAGGTCAGCCCACGTGTTGGTGATCGGTAAGCCGAGCGCGCCCTGAGTCTTGGCTCACGGGTGGCCCGGGGGGGCGCCTTGCGGCGGCATGCCTTGAGGCGGCATGCCTTGAGGCGGCATGCCCTGCGGCGGCATGCCGGGCGGCATCCCCGGTGCGCCGGGCGGAGCTCCCGGTGGGGCGTGCGGATTGGCACCTCCCATCGGGCCGCCCGCGCTCTGCTGGTCGATCATTTTCACTTCAGACAGCACGGCGTCGTAGTTCTTCAGCATCTCGGCACAGCGATCGCCTGGAAAGCTCGTGGTGCGCTGCTTCACCATCTGGCAAGTCGAAGAGCCCGGGGGCAGGTCCTTGCACAGCTTGGTGGTGAGATTGTCGCACGGCGCGCGCGCGACCTTGATCTTCTCGAGGGTTCCGGGCAGCGCTTCGAGCGCCTGCTCGCAGGTCGGCGCCATCAGCAGGGCCGTCGCGCCCTGCGCTTGCTGGCAGGCGGCCGATTGCGCGCCGGTGGTCGAGCAGATCTTCTGCTGCCACGCTCCGCACGGACCTGCCGGCGCCCCGCTGCCCGCCGCTGCCGGTCCACCCGTCTCGGCGCGGAGAGCCGCCTTGGCCTTCGCCTGGTGACCGAACCACCCCGCGGCACCACCAGCTGCCAGGGCCAACACCGCGACCAACGCCAGGCGTGACCCAGCGCCGGATGACGGAGCAACGCTGCGCGCGCCGCGGTCCGGTGCGGGCGCCGTGGCCTTCGAGGCCGTAGCGAGAGGCTTCTCTTCTTCCTCTTCTTCTTCTTCCGACTCCGCGTCGTCTTGTTCGTCGAGCTCGTCGTCTTTGTCGGTAACGTCGTCCGGATTCTCGCCGCGCGAGTCGTCTGCCTTACTCATGGGCCGGCACACTAGAGGCAAACCCCGGTCGCCTGCCAGCAAACGATGCGATCGCCCGTCAAACGCGCTGTTCGCGCGGTTGGAATCGAAGCTTCAAGCCCGCGGGCTGCATGGTAAAATCGAAGTATTCGGTGACGGAATCGGGGCTACTGACGGGCTCCAGTACGAAGTTTTTTGCGACCATCGACAGGACCATCGCGCATTCGACGAGCGCCAGCGTCCGACCCGGGCACGTCCTCGGGCCGCTGCCGAACGCCAGCGCAGCGCGGGTGTTGTGGGGACAGCCGGTAGAACCGTGCTCGAGCCATCGCGACGCGTCGAAGCGGCCGGGCTCGGCGAACTCCCCGCTCGACGTCGAGCAGAAGCGGGTGAGCAGAACGATGGGCGTGTGCGCCGGCACGGCGATGCCTGCCAGCACTACATCCCGGACGGGCTCCAAGAAGAGGAGCGGCGCGGCCGAGCGAAGGCGCAGCGTCTCGTGGGTGACCGCGCCCGTGACCTTGAGCTTGGCCACGTCGTCGAAGCTCTCGGCCAGGTCGCTCGAGCCGAGCACGCGGTCCGCCTCTTCTTGCAGGCCTGTCTGAACGCTCGGGTCACGCGCGGCATAGTGAAGCATCCACGCCATCGTGTTCGACGTGGTGTCCTCCCCCGCGAGCAGCAGTGTCAGCACGTTTCCGACAATCTCCGAATCCGAGAGCGGCCGCTCCCGTGACGCTTCGCGCTGCGAGATCAGAAATGCGTCCAGCACGGTTTTAGCGGACCGGGACGCGCCGGCGCGCGTCGCCAGGACTTGTCGGCCTTCGGCGATGAATTTCGCGAGCGTGTCGTGAACGACGCGCAGCGAGGTATCCACCGCGCGATCGCGCGGCAGCTTGAACCAACGCCAGTACGGTATGAGCGAATTCGTACGGCGATTGATGGCCGAAAAGATGCGTCCGAAGTGCAGCTGCAAATCGGAGTCCGGTGTCTCGAGCGTGTTCAGGTCGCGACCGAACACGACGTAGCTGGTCACGTCCACCGCGTACCGCATCAGATCCCGTCGCACGTCCACCACCTCGCCGCGCAGCGCTGCGCGTTGCCAGTGCGCGCGCAGACGCTCCGTGAAGCGCACGATGCTCGGGTGCAAATCCTTCAGCTGCCGCATGCTGAAGGCCGGCATGACGAGCTTGCGCTGTCTCTTCCACGCCTCGCCTTCCGCCGAAAACAAACCGTGAGCGCCGAACTCTTTCACCACGGGCTCGAGCTGCGACGCGCGCCGGTAATTCTCCGGACGTTCCTCGAGCACTTGGCGGATGGGCGCGAGATCGCCCACGACGAGCCAGCGCTGCGGGCCCATCTTGAACGTGTAGCGAGGCCCGTGAGCGCGCGCCCAGTCTTCGAAGACCAGGTGCAGGCGCGTCACATCGAGCGCCAGTGCGTTTCCGAGGAGGGGCAGGCCGAGCGGCGAAGGCAGCGTCTCCAGGCGACGGGGCGTGATCCGGCTCGCGTCCGCCAGCGCTGTAGGATTCGCAATTTCGTGTATGGACGGAGCCATCTCCGCTCTTACGACGCGCCCAGGTCTCGAGATTAGGTGGCGAATTTCCGCACGGCAGGGGCCGAGCTTTTGCCGCTAAAGATCTGCTCAGTAGCAGATCGGTTGCATGAGGCGGCTACCGAGCGCGATCAGATAACAACCCGGCGGAGGGCGACACCCGGAAGTATCGAACGCGCACCCGCCGTCGCAGCGGAGAGTGCCGATCATGTACGCCGGGGTGCCGAGCAGGGTGTAACCAAAGGCAAAGTTGCCGCAGGTTAACCCTTTCAGGTTGGGGCCGTCACACGCCTCCAAAACCTCGATCTTGCCGTCTCCGCACACGCCGCGCCCGCACAGCGACACGTCCCACTGGCAAGAGGGGTTAGTACCGGGGGAGTGCACTGGACCTTGCCTGGGAGATAACCATGATCCTCGCAATTGGGGTGACTTCCAAGCTCCGTCCCGTCGCAGGACTCGCTTCCCTCGATGCGGCCATCGCCGCACACCTGTGTCATCCGGCAAGCGGACAGGTCGATCGCGCAGTCGCTTCTGCACCTCAGCGTCCCGGCATCCTGCGCGAGGCCCGTAAAGTTTGTGCAGGTTTGGTCGCCCATATCGTCGCCGTCGCATGCTTCACCGGGCTCCCGCAGCCCGTTGCCGCAAACGGCGGGTCCGCCGGTGCCGCCGGTGCCGCCGATGGGATCCGTATTGCAGCCCTCCGGCGCTACCGGAGCCGCGAGTAACAACGTACTGGAAGCGAAAATCCCCATCCCGAGCAGCCGCACGTCGAACATGCGCCGCAGTGAGCCGGCGATCGCTCGCGGGCGCAAGTGCCAGCGCCGCCAAGATCCAGGGTTTCGCCGGTCGGCCGTGTCCACATGCGACTGGTAAGGAACTTTCGCACGGCGCGGAGTATCCCGGAGGGAAGCGGCTCCACGCTCAAATGCGTACGGCACGGTCGAGAAGCGGCCGTACGCGATGTAACAGCCCGGCCGCGGCACGCATGCACTTCTATCAATCACGCACTGAGTGCATTTCAGGTGCCGGAAAGGTAGTTCGTGGGGACGTTGAAGATCGACATGGCGTAGGGATAGTCGGCGCACGTCTCGCCATTCCACAAGCTTCAGGCAAAGACGGCCACGAGCACGTCCTGGCACGCCGCGTTCTGACTCAGATGCAGTAGACGTACGGGCCGGCGCGTCCGGCGATGCCCCAGTAACAGCCCGGTGGCGGTACGCATTGGGAGGTGTCGAAGACGCAGTCCGCGGCGTAGCACGCTAGAGTGCCCGTATAGTACGTGGGCACACCGGCGATCGAGTTGGCGTAGAAGAAGTCGCTGCACTTCTTGCCGTTCAGGCTAGCGCCTTCACACTGCTCGGCACCTTCGACTCTGCCGTCTCCGCAGACCGAAGACCGGCACAGCGAGACATCGTACCTGCAGCTCGAGTGGCACTTGAGCTGGCCGTCGGCGTATCCCCCATGGACCTCGTGGCACGTGGTCTTTTGTCCGAGGTTCGTCCCATCACAGTCCTCGAGCCCTTCGACTCTGCCGTCGCCGCAGACCGAAGACCGGCACCCGGACGCGTCGAGCTTGCAATCGCTCGTGCAGGTGAGCGTTCCGATGTCCCGTTCGCCGCCCGTGACCTGAACGCAGGTCTGAAGGGCCAGGTTGTCGCGATCACACTCCTCGCGCTCTTCGACCATGCGGTTGCCGCACACGGCCTGCGGCGCTCCGCCGGTGCCGCCTATTGGACCGGGATTGCAAGCGTCGGGCATGCCGGGAGCTGCCAGCAACAAGGAACCGGATGCAAACAGACCCATTCCGAGCGAACGCACGTCGAACATGGCTCAGACGACGACGACGGCGCTCACGCCGCAAGGGCGCGCCCGGCCACAGACCGAGTAAAACCGGTCAAGCTTCGCCCGTGGTCCAGCATGGTCGCGCGGGATGCACTCCGCGCGTCCATGCCGACCCAGCCGGCACCCGGTCCGATCTACTTCACAGAGACGGTCGCGGCCCACAGCGGCCCGCGTTGCACGCGGCCGGCGGCGGCAGCGCCAGACACACCGGGCAGCCGAGCTTCGGATCGCCGTTGACGCACTGGTTCAGCGCGCCGGAAAGCCGCTCCAGCGTCGCCTTGTCGAGCGAATTGTTGACGTAGTGAGAACCGCAGAAGCCGCCGGGCAGACACGACACGCTGACTGTAGTGCACTCTGCGTCGGACCTGCAGGTGGAGTGCTGGGCCAGGAGCTCCTGGAGCGCGCCCTGCTCGGTTTGGCAAGCGGGCGCCTCACCGCAACCGCGGTGCGCACCGAGACACGTCGCCTCGTCGCGGTACAGCTCGTTGCAGTCGGCGCCAGTGCAGCTGCAGCCGCTCGTCGGCGTGCAGGTCTTGCCGTCCCACTTGTACCCAAGGAACATGGCGCACGCGCCCACGCCCATTGCGTCCTGCGCGGCGCAGGGCTGCTCGCAAACGCCGTAGCAGACGGCAGGACACGCGTCGCCGGGCTTGCAGCCGGGCGGAGGATCGCAATCGCCGTCTTCGACGGTGCAGCGTTCGCCAGCTCCGCACTCCTGTGTCGATCGGCACGGCGTTCCGCCACCACCGCCGTTGCACGTGTAGTTCGGCGCCGTGCAGGCGCCGTTCACGCAGTGCACGTTGGGATCCGCACAGGTCCCGTCCGGACACAGGCGGCACAGCAGAATCACCGGGCAGTCCGCGTCAGAGCGGCACTCTGCGCCGCCATCGGGCGTGGGCGAGTCGCAGGTGTAGTTGGGCGCCGTACAACGGCCTTCCTCGCAGCGCACGTTCGGGTTCGCGCACGTGTCGTCCGGGCACAAGCGACAGATGGCGGTCACCGGGCAGTCGCCGTCCGACTTGCACTGCGCTCCGGGCCGGCCACCGGAGCCCGCGTCGGGATCCCCCCCGATCGGAACCTGACCGTTACAGCCGTTGCCGTCGGCCCCGAACAATGCGGGAGCTACTGCAATTACAGAAAGCGCGGCCCAGCGGGAGAAGCGAGGAATCATGGGGGTCACCTCCGAAAGGAAAGATCTCGTAAGCATTGGTTCCCGAAGGGCGCGGAGACCGTCACGAAATCAGCGCGAAGGGAGTCGGACGCAACTTCGCGATAAGCGCGGAACCAGTGGTGATTCGGGGTGGAGGCGCACCAGCTGCTCGGCCAGTGCCTGGGCTTCTGGCTGCCGGCCAAGCTCGCACAGGCACAGCACCTGCATAACCAGGCTCTCACTGCGCAGCACGCCGCCGGGAAAGCGTGTCCCGTAAGTGTTTAGAATCGCCAGGGCTTCGTCCGCTTTCCCGTGTGCCCTGGCGCGCTGCGCCTGCTCGAGCAAGCGCGTCTCGGCGCGCAAGCCGCCCTCCAGCGCTTCTGGCGCGGGCGCTGGAAATGCGGCCGTGCTCGCCGGCTCGGCCGGCGTGGGGACACGCTTCGTGGTCAGCGGTTGCTGCGCGACGACAGGCGCCGGTTCCACGCCGGCGTCGGCGGCTTCTTCCGGGTCAGGCAGCGCGGGCGCGACGGCCGCGCTGCCTGGCTGGGCCGGCCGCTGCGCGGTGGGTGCGGGCTTCGCGATGACTGCGGGACGCGACGGACCCGAGTCACTGAGCAGGACCGGAGCGGAGACGGCGGCCCCGACGGCGCTGCCCACACAAACCCAGAGCGCGATCTGCGCGACCCCGGCCGACTTCGCGAGCGACGCTCCCACCGAGCCTGCGGCTCCCGCGGCGAGGGACGCCGTGGTCGCGGCGGTTGATGCCGCGGCCAGGCTCGCCGACACCAGGCGCCGAACGCGTTCTCGATCGGCGCGTGATGGTCCGTCGCGATCGCCCACCTGTTCGATCAGCCCTCTTGCGTCGGGATCGAGGTCACTCATCGGAGCCTCCAATCGTCACGCGCGCGATGCCGCTTGAGCGCGGCCTCGAAATCACGGCGCGCCAGGCGCAACCGCGAATAGACGGTGTTCAGCGGCAGCCCGGTGGCTTCGACGATCTCGGGCGCCGTCATGTGTTCCAGCTCTGCCATCACGAACACGCTGCGTTTGTCCGGATCGAGCTCGTCGAGCACGCGATAGAGCAAGCGTACGGCTTCCGCATGCATCAACTCTTCCTGCGGAGTCGCCACGTCTGACACCGGTACGTCGGGAGCCCGATCCAAATTGCGACGCGCCTGTGTCCGGATGAAGTGTTGGGCGACATTGAAAGCGATGCCGAACAGCCAGGTCTTGAGCGACGAACGCCCCTCGAACTCCGCCAGGCGCCGGTGAACGACGAGGAATACTTCCTGCGCCGCGTCATCGATCAGCGGCGCGGGAACGCCGAGACGGCGCAGGCTTCGCCACACGAAATCGAAGTGCTCGTCGTACAGCGTGCTGAACGACGAAGGGACGGTCCCCGAGTCCGGCTTCGCGCGGAGCCGGCGTACGGGAGCGAACCTCACACCGACCTGTTCCCGAGTCGAAGGCGATCCGTCATCGAAAATACAACTGAATGCCCGCGCTCAGCCGAAAGCCAGCGACCGGCGGACGATGCGCCAGACCCACATTGTCCAGCTCGAAGCGCGGTCGGTTCATCGCGAACAGCAGGTCGCCACCCAAAGCCAACGCGGCGCCACCGGCGAAGGGTATCGCGGCAACCACGCCGGGCCCGGCCGCCGCCCACACCACGGAACGGCTCCGATCGCTGGCCGTTCCGAAGCCCGACGCGCGCAGCGCGCCCAGCTCCGACGCGGCGCACGCGGAAAGCCGAGGAGACACGAGCAGAGCGTGACACAAGCGAGCGCTGCCGGCGATGAGCCGGAACTGGCCGCCTTTTTCCGACTCGCCGGCCGCGTCGCTCACGACGTGCTTCGACAGCGGCAGCCAGATCGCGCCGAGCTCGAGCCGGAGCCGCCGAAGCTCGCCACTGACCGCTGCGCTGAGACCCGGCGCCGGCCCGGGCACCGCAGCCCAGTCCAGCACGGCGCCCCCCGCAGCTCCCCACACGAAACCGGAGCTGCCGGTACGCGCTCGCGGCTCGGGGTTCGTCCGCGGCACCGGCGCCGGTCGCGGCCTGGGTCCGCGACGCGCACGCGCCGGTTCGGGTTCGGGCTCGATTTGCAGCGCCGGATCCACGAGCAGCGCCAACAGCAAGGCGGCGGCGTCCGACAGCTCTCGGCACGACGTGGCGCGCAGCCGGCGATACGCGGGCCGGTCTGACTGCCAGATGCGCATCTCGAGCGCGAACGCCGCGTCATCTGCCGACACCTCCGCTTCAGCGACGAGCTCGGGGTGTGGCGCCGTGGATCGAGACAGCAGCCGCGCCATGCGCGCGGTGACGTCGCGCGCTCGCGGACACGCCTCGGGCGCAGACCAGGTCAGGCGCACGCGCCCGTGCGTGTGAGTCTCGCTGACACCGAACGCCGGCTTCGCGAGCGTCGCGCACAGCGCGAGCACGACGATGGAGAGAGCGCGCGTCAGCATCGCGGCGTCTAACGACGGTACGCGAGCGAGGCGCCCACCAGCCAGTAGTCGCCACCGTATTCGCCGGCCACTTCGTCCACGGGCTCCGCGCTTCCGCCTCCCGCGAACGCGTACGCAGCGCCGACGTCCGCGCGAAAGTGCTCGAAGCGGAGGCCGCCGCCGATGTGCGCCGTCTGGATGACGCCCGGCGGTGGCACGAGCGGACTCGCGTAGCGGTGTGGTGTTCCCGAGCGCGCCACGTGGTAGCCCGCACGTGCGGCAACGCGATCGGTTACCCAATATTCTCCGCCCACGAGCGCGGCCAAGGAGTTCTGCCAGTTGAGCTGGATCTCCTGCTCGATCGTCGTGTCCGGGATCTCGCGAAACTGCAGTGTCACCGGCAGCTCGTTCACGGCTTCGTCGAGCAGCGTATATGCCACATCCAGAGAAACCAACAGCCGCTGCGGAATAACCCAGAGCGCGCCGCCTACGCGAAACGCGTGTGCAGTCGACCAGCGCGACTCCACGTCGAGCGGTCCTGCCAAAAAAACGTGCGTGGCCTTGCCGTCGCCCTCCATGTCGATCGTCATTTTCGATCGATAGGTGGCGCCGAGGGCCAGCGTCTCGCTCGGGCGATACATCACGCCCAGGAGCACGCCAGGAAACGCATTGCCCGACAGGTCCATCTCGATCCGCATGGGCCCGCCAGCGCCGCCGTCGAACGGCATGTCGGTCTCGATGAACGCGTGCGCGAAACGCAAGGCCGCGCCGACCGACAGCTGTTCGCTGAAGCGATATGACACCGGGATCGCCGCCTCGATGACACCGACCTCCAGCATCATGTCGAGGCCGCCGTACTCGGGAAGATCTTCGTACTTCGCGCTGATACCCGACGTAGCGTAGACGGCGGCGCCGACGGTCAACGGCTCGAGCACACGGAGCGCGGCACCCGCGAAGAATAGTGGCACGACGGTCGTCTCGGTACCCTGGCTGCGTTCTGCAGAGAACGGCGCGTCCGTGCGCGGGAAAAACGGAGTCACCGTGAGCTGGGCCGCGAACCCGTCGATGCCGTCGAGACCCGCCGGATTGATGGCCGCAGCGCTCGGGTCGTCCACGTACGCAACTCCCGTCCCGCCCATGGCCAGGGAACGGGCGCCAAATCGAAGCGGGAGCTCCGACGTGGCGTGTGCCTGCGCGGCCGTGATAGTCACGACAGTAAGCAGAAGACCCGTCCGCGCGCGCCGCGACCCCGCTGCCGATTGAATCCGCCTCACGACCCGCGCTTATAGCCCAACGCGAAGAAGAACGAGTCGGCGAGCCAAGGGCCCGTCCGGTGCCCAGGAAAAATACCTGACTGAGTCTCGGCTGGACCGTTGACGCCGAGCACCACGTGCCCTGAACTCGGCCTCTCCATGTCGCACTCTGCATTGCTCTGGCTCTGGGCTCCCCTCGTGCTGTCCGCCGCGCTCGCCTGCTCAGACGACGAGGAAGAGCCGAACGGGCGTGGCGGATCGGGCGGAAGCGCCGGTAACGCCGGATCCGGCGGCGCAGGCAGCGGCGGAATGGCCGGGGGGCTCACCTGCGAACGAGCCTGCGCCAAGATCGTACCGGAGAATTGCGAGAAGGGCCCGCCCGGCGAACCGGCCTGCGCCGCGCTCTGCAACAACATCTTAAGTAGCGAGAACCAACAATGCGCCACGGCGTTCCGGACCGTGCTCGAGTGCGTCGAGGAAACCACAACGTTCGGCTGCGCGTCGGACGGCAACCCGACGGCGCAAGGCTGCGAAGCCGAGTTCGAGGCGCTAGCTCCGTGTATACCGCCGTTATGATCGCAGCGCGAGGCGCGGATCGACGGGGATGGGACGAGCGAGCTCGGCAAAGGCCGGTGACGAGGCCCGCTCCTCGGCGGTAGGCCACGGACAGATCGGCGGCAGGCCCAGCGCCTTGCGCACCGGCACGAACGAACGGCGATGTATGGCACAGGCGCCGAAACGCGCGAGTGCGTCGCGGTGAGCACGCACGGGGTAGCCCTTGTGCACCGCGAAGCCGTACTCCGGGAACTCTTCGGCATACGCCACCATGCGCGCGTCGCGTGCGGTCTTGGCGAGGATGGACGCCGCCGCGATTGAGAGGCTCTTCTGATCGCCTTTGTAAATGCGCTCCTGGGGGATCGACACAGCCTGGATCTTGCGCCCGTCCACCAGCACGTGCGCCGGCGTGGGAGAAAGCTGAGCGAGGGCGCGTTTCATCGCCAAGATGCCGGCCCAATAGATGTTGATGCGATCGATCTCATCCGGTTCCACGAAGCCGACGGCGCAGGCGAGCGCACCGTTCTGAATCAACGGCACCAGGCGCTCACGCGTCTTTGCGTCGAGCTTCTTCGAATCATCGACACCGGGCAGGCGAAAGCCAGGCGGAAAAATCACGGCCGCAGCAGCGACCGGCCCTGCCAGCGGACTCATTCCGGCCTCGTCGACGCCGGCGACGTGCACGACACCCTGCTCCCAGAGGGCGCGCTCGTAACGCAGGATCTGGCGAAGCCGTTGCCCTTCCCGGCGACCGTCACGACGGCGCCGATCGATGGCCGCCAGGATCGAGCGCGCCGCAGGTCGAGGGTCACCACGCAGTCGGCATTCGAGCTCCGCCGGCAAGGCGCGCTCCTGATCCACGTAACGCTCACGGATGGAGGCGTAAGACAACGATCGTGGAGAAGTGCGGCGTTGGCCCACGAGCCGCACGCTACCGCCTGCCTACACCGACGCAAGAGCGCTTGAACGGATGTCAGGGCGGCCAACGGGGTCGGACACTGGCACCGAATGTGCACCGCCCTGCTCGATCATGACGAGAATCGCTTCCATTTTCGTGTTGTTGGCCGCGGTAGGCAGTGGCTGTTCGTGGTCCGGCTCGGAAGCGTCTGATTCCACTCGCGTCGCGCATCGCAATCGCGCCGCCGAGCCGGTGCGGCAGCAAGAGCCGCAGCGGGCCCAGCTGGAACCCAAGCAGATCGAGGAGCCGCAGCCGAGCGAGCAGCAATCGCCCCACGAGCCCCTGCCCCTCAAAAAACCGGAGAAAGTCAGCCTCGCGCTCGCCAAAACGGCGGGGACGATCCTGCTCGATAACCGCGAGAAGCCGCTCGGAACGACAGTTCCGTTCGTACACAGCGGACACCGCTACCTGGCGCGCATCGAGATGCATGACAATCCCGAGAACAATCCACTGCGTCCGCCGGGTAGACACAAAGGCATCACGGTTTACGAGCGCTGAGGGCAACGGGCAGCAGCGGTTTCGAGGTCAGTAGGCAGCAGCAGTTCGAGCAACACTGGTTTCCAGCGGCGTCGGTGGAAACAGCACAGCGGCCAATCGCAAACGACCTTGGACCAATTCAGGCGTGCGCGCCGACGAGCTCCCCCAGACGTGCGAGCGCGAGCTCCAGCGTTTCGAGTGACGGCCCGAACGAAAAGCGAACGTAGTCGCGGAAACGCGAAGCGCGGCCGGGCCGGCGCTTGCCGGGATTGACGTCGAAAAACTCACCGGGAACTACGATCACCTTCTTCGTGAGCGCGGCACGAAACAGGCCCATGCCGTCCGAGAGCGGGGCCGGAAGGTTCGCCACGTTTCCCCACGCGTAGAACGTGCCGTCGGTGGCGCGATCGAAGCGCACACCCAGGCTGTCCAGACGCGACAGCATGTAGTCGCGCTTCTTGCGAAAGGTGCTCTGGATCGCCAGCGTCTCGGCCGTCACGTGCGCTTCATCGAACAGCGGCACTGCTGCGCGCTGCAGGGGTTTGCTGCCGCCGCCGTCGAGGAACGAGCCGGCGCTCGCAAAGCGTTCGACGATGCTCTTCGGTGCCACCGCCCACGTGATCCGCCAGCCCGGGTAGCGCCAGTTCTTCGTGAAGCCGTCGAAGATGACGACGGGATCTTCGTCCACATTGCGCACGTAGCGCGCCGCGCTCTCGACGGGCAGCGCGCCGGGACGCGTACGGTAGACGTAGTGCGAGTAGAACTCGTCGAGCAAGAGCGTGCAGTCGAGATCGCGCGCTACGTGCACCCAGCGCTCGAGCTCTTCACCTTCGATCAGCTTGCCGGTTGGATTGCACGGATTGGACAACAAGAGCGCCGAGAGTCCGCGACCGAGCACTTCGTGGCGCAGGTCGTCCGACGTGAAGCTGTAGCCGCGCTCGCCGTCGAGCAAGATCGGGATGCTCGTGAACGCCTTGAAGATGTCGAGCAGCTCTTCGTACGCGGTGTAGTCCGGCAAGAAATGTCCGAGGTTGATGCTCCCGAGACTGGCCGCGGCGCGCGTGAGCGCTGCGCGACCGCCACCGGAGATGCACACGTTCTCCGCCGAGTACTGCGAGCCGAGCCCCTTTCTGTAGAGGCGGTTGTAGAGCGATGCGACCGCCTCGCGGAGCTCCCACAAGCCGGCCACCGGCGCATATTCTTGATCGTCGGCCGCGATCGTCAGGTCGCGAACGCGCGGCGGGGCGCCGGGAAGCTCGCCCGTCTCGGGCTGCCCCTGCCCGAGGTTGCACCATTCCGGGTTACTGGACGAAAAACCGAGCTTCGTGGCCTCGCTGGTCACGTAAATGACGCCCGTTTTCGGTACCGGACGAAACGCGTGGAAGTCGTCGAGCATGCGGGCGAGACGTTACCAAAAGCCGCGCCGGACCGTGACGAAGTAAAATGTTGCCAGGGGCGCAATCGAGTCCGCCTCGGACCGGTCGATAACGACCTTTAAGGTCCGTCTCCGGATCGCTTCGAGACCCGCGTGGGACTTTGCCCCGCGCGAGGATGCGATTACATCCCGTATTCATGCCGAGCCAAGGCTGCGCGCCTGGCTCGGTCAATCGACACTCTTCTCGGTGGCTCGAGTTGTAGCGGAGGCAGCATGAATAAGTTTTTCACCTTCTGCGGCGCATTGATCGCCGTCGCGGGACCAGCGGCGTTGGCGTGCGGTCCTGTTCCCCCGCCTGGCACGGGTGGCGCGGGTGGCACCGGCGGAGCGCCCCCGACGGGCGGCCCGGTTATTCCCTGTAACGTGCTCCAGATCATGGCCAACAAGTGCCAGACCTGTCACAGCAATCCGCCCCAATACGGCGCGCCCATGCCGCTGACGACGCTCCAGGAGGTGCAGACCCACCGGGAGCGCATGATCGCGCGCGTCGAGGCGCGCACGATGCCGCCGAACACGACGCTGTCGGATGCGGATCGGAACACGCTCGTGACGTGGCTCAGGAACGGCGCACAAGGCGTCGCACCGAGCACGTGCGTGATCCCCGGTGACGACGATCGCATCGGACCGGAGTACCTGCCGTGTCCGGACAGCCATCGCATCACGATGCGCACGTACGCGGGCGCCGAAGGCTCGGGCACGAAGTACAGCGTCGCCACCGGACAGCGCTATGTGAACTTCTCGTTCAGGAATCCGTTCCGGGACGGCGAGCTCTCCACGGATGTGGCGCCCCTCATCGACAACAAGAGCGTCATCCACCACTTCATCCTGTACGGCATCGGCGGGGGCGGCGGCAGCGGCCGCACGCACGTGAGCGGCTGGGCACCGGGCGGCACGAACGGCAACATGCCCCCCGACGTCGGCTTGATGCTCGACTACGACAGCTTCACGATGGAAGTTCACTACTCGAACGCCACGGGCGGCACGCAGCTCGACTCGAGCGGCGTCGTGTTCTGCACGAACCGCAACCAGGCGACCGGCGTCATCACGCCCCGCCAGTACACGGCCGGCATCTTCACTCTCGGACAGTACCTCTTCAGCATCCCCGCCGGCGCGCAGAACCACCCTGTGACGGCGCAGTGCAACGTGCAGCGCCCGATGACCATCATCGGGACCTCGCCGCACATGCACCAGCTCGGCTGGGGCTTCCGCACCGAGCACATCCGCGGTGGCAACCTCGAAGACTTGTCGAACATCCCCGACGGGCAGTGGAGCTTCGACGGCCAGCGCCACTACGGCCTCGAGCCGCGCCGGCAAGTGAACGTCGGCGACATCCTGCGCACGACGTGCCGCTTCCGCAATCCGAACCCATACCCCGTGAACTTCGGCACGCGTACGGAAGACGAGATGTGCTTCGACTTCATGACGGTGATTCCGTACACGCCGCTGCTCCGTAGCTGCACCGGCGCTGCCGCTCCCTGAGCGCAGGTCTCGCTGGACGTAAACGGCTCGGAACGCAGGTTCCGGGCCGTTTTGCTATTTAGGAGCGGACAGCGCGGCGCTCAGCTGCCGCCGGGCTTGTCCTGCTTCCACTTGAACGCAAGCGTGGTGCACGGGCCGGTGAAGCGCTGCACGCTGCCCTCGTTACCGTCGGGCTCCACCGTTTCGACGGTCGATTCGAACGCGATCGGGGATTCGGCAAAGCCCAGGAGCTCACACATTTCCTGATCGCCGAAGCCCCACACGACGTTCTTGTCGCGCGGGTTGTCGAACTCGCAGCCGAAGCGCATGCCGGTGGCGCCCGCGGTGTCGATAGGCGGATCGTAGGTGCGGCCGCGGGCTTCGCCGTTGAAGCCGGTGATGTCGATCAAGGATTGCTCGTTCGAGCCGCCCGTGAGCTCGGCGAAAAAGCGACTGCCGAGCGCGTGCGTGTGCGGCAAGATCCAGTAGATCTTCGCGTCGAAGCCGGCGGCGCCCGCGGCCTGGTAATGGGACGCGAGCTCGCAATTGCCGGTGAAGCGTGCCTTGGAGCGCGCGGGAATGTCGAGCGTGTCGTACGTGAGGTGGAAGGGGGCCAGCTTCACGCTCACGGCATCCGCCGGCACCGTGTAGATGGAGAGGCGGATGTGCCCCGTCACCGCATCTTGCGTCGTATTCAGCGTGTGTACCGCGCTAATCACCGTGGAGTACGGCGGAATGCGCACCGCGACGCCTTCGGGAAACTTCTGAACTTCGCGACGCGCCTGCGTCGATTGCGCGTAGAGCACACCGCCGGTGAGGGCCGCCTCGAGCTGCGCGTAACCACGATCCTTGCAGCGCCACAGCCCGTCCGGACCTGCGTATTGATTCTGCGGCGCGAACATCCAGTTCGAATGATGCGACGCCTCGTCCTGCTCGAGCTCGACGGCGTTCACCCACAGCTCCGTGGGATTGCCCAGGGTCCAGCTGCGGCACATGTCCAGGATCTCACCGCCGCCGGGGGTGCTGATCTCGGGAAAGTCGTGCGCGAGCACTTCGCCTGGCACGGGCTGACACAGGCCGTCTTCGCCCACGTACTCACCGGCGTCGCAGGGCGTGCAGCGCGGTCCGTCGTCGGCGCGCACGCACGTCATCTGGTCGACCCTGCAGGTGTCGATCAGCGAGACGCACGCGGGGTGCAACGTGCGCGGCCCTGCGCCACCCTCGTCGGATCCGGAGCCGCAAGCGAGCGCCGCGAGCCCGACGGACACGACGCCGGACCGCAATCGGAATCGAGTGGACATGCCTGCGAGTGTTACGCGGCCACGAGGCCGACGCAAACGAGTTCTCCCCCTTCAAGCGCCTTTGCGCCGGCTGTGCCGCGACGCAGCACCGCCGAAGCGCTCGATGAAGGTCTGGCGTTGCTCACTCGTACCGATCACGACGATCTCGCCGCCGGCGCGCAAGCGGCAGGTCGCGGGCGGATTCGTCACCACTTCTTCGCCGAACTGCACGGCGATCACGTTCAAGCCGGTGTGCGCGCCAATGCCGCTCTCCGCGAGCGTTTTGTCGGCGATGGATTCCGGCACCCTCAGCATGAACAAATCTGCGCCGTCACCGAGCACTACGACCTCGCGGTGCAGCAGCAACGCCATCAGCGACTTTACCGCCAGAGCGTTGTAGCTGAGCACGAAGTCCGCGCCGGCGCGATGGATCGCCTCCAGATTGCGCTCGTGGGTGATGCGGCTGACGATGCGCAGGTCCGGGTTCAAGCGACGGCAATAGATCGACAAGAATATGTTGATGGCGTCGTCGTTCGTGGTGAGCACGACGGAAGGCGCGCGGGCCAGACCCGCGTCCATCAGTACGTCGCGGTCGGCAGCGTTTCCAATGATCACGCGATCCGCGACGCGGGCGAGCTGCGCGCGCTGCCCTGCGTCTTTTTCCACGAGGTGCACCGCGACCTCGCGGCCGCGCAGCGCGCGCGCCGTCGCCTGCCCCACCTTGCCGCCGCCGATGACGACGACCGGGTTCTCGTTGGGCGCGTAGATCACGAACATCGCGTTCAGCTCCGTGACCTGGTCTTCGGTTCCGACGACGACCGCTACGCTGTAGTCCCCGAGCACCGAGTCGGCGCGCGCCGGCAAGAGATGTCCGCGCTCCCAGTAGGCGACGATGCTGAGCCCCGTCAGCTGACGGAGCCGTGTGTCACGGATCGCGCGCCCCGCTAGCGAAGTGTTGTGCACGGGAAACTCGGCGATCAGCAGATCCTTGAAGCGGCCCACGACGTGCGCCTGCACCGGGCCGGCGTTGACGCGACTGGCCAGGTGCTCGCCGAGTTTCTGCTTCAACGGGAGCACGTAGTTGGCGCCGGCCAGCTGCAAGACGTCGACCGCGTCCTCCTCTTCCGCGATCGCCGCCACGGCGACCTGAGGCGCCTGCTCGCGCACGGTGAGCGTGATGTTGCTGTTGGTGGCGTCGTCCAGGTTCGCCACGACCAAGAGCGCGTGCTCAGCGCGCAGCGCCGCGTACGTCTTGCGCGCGTCCACGTCGCCCGTGACGGCCGAGACGCCATCGACGTGCAAGTTGCCCGCCGTGGCCGGATCCTGCTCGATCACGTAGTGCGGGATCCCGAGCGACCGCAGGCGCTCAGCGAGCGCGCCCACCACGGGATCGTAGTGGCAGAAGATCACGTGCCCGGTCACGTCTTCCGGCGCTTCGCGCGGCGCTCGCAGCCGAATGCGCGCTTCCAGCCAGGGCGCATAGAAGGAACGAATGAACGCGAACGGCATCACGACCAAGAGCAGCACCAGGCCAGTGAGCAGCACGACCACGCTG
Organism: Polyangiaceae bacterium; assembly: GCA_036520475.1. Classification (GTDB taxonomy): domain Bacteria; phylum Myxococcota_A; class Polyangia; order Polyangiales; family Polyangiaceae; genus DATDJP01. The sequence goes on from DATDJP010000301.1 coordinate 81,125, forward strand.
AACGCGCGCCCGATATCGCTGTGAAACGTGATGTCTCCGAAACCCAGGGTGCTCATCACCGTGAGCGTCCAGTAAACGCTGGACGCCCAGGAGTACTCGCGCCCCTCGACCTGTCCCATGATCACGTGAAAACACACCGAAAAAAGCGCGATCGTGAGGCCCAACGCGATGAGCAACGCGATCAGCGGGCGCAGATCCTGTCTGGCCTTGCGCTCGGCGAACATGAGCGCCAGTTGGACGACGAGCGACTTCACGCGGGTTCTCGGCGCCAGCGAGCGGTGCTGCGCGCGCCGCTCACTCTACACCACGTCGCATGACGCGAGGCCCGTTCCGAGTCTCTTGGACGCGAGAGCGGGCCCCGTGGCCTTCAGAGCGTGCTCTCGGTGCGATCCCGGCACACGGCCCGAGTTCCCGCGGGCAGCTGGCTGACGAGCTCTAGGCGGATCTTGCACTCCTCGTCCGTGTCGCAGCCAGGGTCCTGGCACAGACCCTGAATGCACTTCCTGAGCGGATTGGTGCTCGACGCACACTGCGCGTCCCGGTCGCACTGGATCACGCAGCGGGGTAGTGGTTTGGCAAGCGTGTCACACTTGGCCAGGTAGTTTTCTTCGTAGGTCATGCACTCGCGATCGGTCTGGCAGCCGACCACCTTGCAGGCGGTGACGCCCGTGGTTTCGCTCGGCTCGCAGGCGCTGAACGCCGGGCAATCCGCGTTGGTCTTGCAGGCGGGGGTCGCGCACGCATTCGCCACGCACTTGCTGGAGCTACTCGGGCAATGCGCGTCCTCCTTGCATTGCACACAGCGTCCGGCTTGGCAGTAGCGCGTCAGGCTCGACATCGAAGCGCACTCGCTGTCGACCGTGCACGTGGTGTTGGAGACGCAGCGATTGGCCTGACACGAGGCGCGATTCACGGTGTCGTTGCACACGCAATCGGGACCGGCCAAGAGCGCGCACTGCGCCGCGTTCGTGGTCGGATCCGCATCGCACAACTGCTTGTAGGACGCGCACGCGCTGCTCTTGGTCCAGCCGTTGGGGCGCGCGCAGCAATCTGCGGTGGTGGTGCACTCGATCTGCTGGCAGCGGTTCTGCTCACACGTGTAGTTCTTGTTTGCGCACACGCAGGCCGAACCCTTCTCTCTCAAGCAATCGTCTTCATTGCCGACCGGATCTAGCGCACAGGACGACGCCCACGAGGCGCAGCTCGGGTTGCGCGCGAAGCTTTCGCAGCAGTCCTCCGACGTCCCGCATTGAATCGCCGCGCATTCCTTGTCGTTCGGCGTGACGTTGCTGGCCGTCACCGGCCGGCAGAGCGCGATGCCGCTAGCGACGGGCAAGCACGCCAGGCCCCTGCTGCAGTCCGCCGTCGACTGACACGCTTCGTTGAGCTGACTGCCGCCGAGCGCGCCGGCGCCGCTCCCACCGTCGTCATCCTCTCCGCAGGCCCCGAGCGATAGCGCTGTCACCACCAAGACAAAGAAAGATCGCTTCAGCATGAGCATCGCACCCTCCATTGCGTCAAAGCCGTATTCCTGACCCCTGGCGCCGAGCCTACTACAGCTCGCGGTAAAGGGAGCGACTGCGCAGCGAGCGGCGTGACGTGGTGACGTCCATGACGTGCGTGACAGAGCGCTTACATGTCGTGCGCACGTACTCTACGTGCCGACATCACTGCGGGCAGGCGTCGCGGCAGCAATTGACGGGCGCGTGTTCTCTCGAGTACGATTGTTGATTCTTGGGCGAATTTGCGTCGAAATGCCGTCGCAATCAGACTGCATATCTCGACGCGCGTTGCGCGTGAAAGGGAGAGCCATGGAGAGACGAACGTTCTTAATGCTCGCCGCTAGCGCGGGCGTCCTCCACATGGGCTGCGCCGCCGAGACGGAGCGAGAGATCGACGTGCGCGCGCTGGGAGCGGAGGGCGACGGCGCCTCGGACGACAGCGACGCGATCGAGCATGCGCTGCGGCTCGCCGCAGGCACGCGCGGCGCCGTCGTGCTGCTTCCCGCTGGCACGTACGTGGTGCGCCGAACACTCGCCGTTCGCGGTCAGCTCACGTTGCGCGGCGACGGCGTCGGACGGACCACGGTCCGCTTCGACGGACCCGCCGTGCAGATGGCCGCATCGGAGGATACCGTCTTGGTGCTCGAGCGCATCAGCGTCGCCGGCGGCGAACCGTTCGCAGCTTGAGAGAGGCGCACCGAGCCGGTCAGGAAGGGTTTCAACGCGCATGAGCGCGGGAGGAGGACGTTCGCATGTCTATGAAACGGAGAATCATCAACCCGTGGACCTGGCAGGATCAATTCGCGTTCGTACAGGCGAACGAGATCTCGCATGAAAAACGCACGTTGATCTGCGCCGGCCAAACGTCGAACGACGAGCACGGCGTTCCCTTGTTTCCGGGAGACATGGCCAAGCAGATCGAGATGGCCTTGAACAACCTGGAGACCGTGCTGAACGCCGCCGACTTCCAGCTCTCCGACGTGATGCGCCTGACCTCGTACACGACGAACATGGACGCGTTCCTCGCCAACTACGGCGTGTTTGCCGGGCGTTTGACGGAGCGCAGCTGCCGACCTGCAGCCACACTAGTCGGCGTCACACGCTTGGCTTTTCCGGATTGGTTGGTCGAGATCGAGGCGACAGCCTTCAAGTAAACGGTGCCACGTCAGTGGTGTCGTGCTTCAGAAGTGAGAGCCGTTTTGGGGTAGCGGGCCCCAAAACCTGAGATACAAGGGTGGGGCCCCCGCTGAATTCACTTCAGCGGGGCGGGAGCTGTGCTCCCGAAGGAACAAGAGCTAGCTCGCCTAGTGCGCCCGCTGCGTAGCAGCGGCCTGGCGAAGCCAGGAGTCTCAGAAGGCGCTCGCGTTTTCTGAGAAGGCGCACTGCGGCCCGGCGCAGTCGGGCGGCGTCGCGCCCACGGTGGTTCAGTACTCGGTGTTGCCCGAGAGCAGGATGTTCCGCGGGGGGGCGCGCTTGCCGTCGCCGCGCGCGCTCGCGCCGCGCCGCAAGTCTCATGGCCCGCCTCGGCCCCCTCAGGGGCTCGCGAACGTGATCTTCACCCACAGCCAGTCGTCACCGTGGTCATCGATGCAGACGTCGGCGGCGCGCTTGCTGCCAATGCGCACGAGCGCGCGTAGCATGGTTTGGTGTGAGCGGAGCATCGAGCGCAGCTCGGTAATTCTCGGGCATGGCGCCCAGCGCGCTTCTCGAAGACGGCGGACCGCCAGAACCACGCGCTGCGCCGCGTCAAGTAGAAAGCCGGCCTAGCCGGCGCGCGTGGGAAGAAATGGCCTGGCTGCACAATTCCAGAGTCCCGGTTGTCGTGGGCGGCTCAGGACAGCGCACGGCGAGCAGACCCTCGTGTGCCCGGAAGGGAACTGGTAGTGAGCTCTTACACCCATGCAAGCCGCCCCCTACCCGCGCTTATTCCGTGGCATCTGGCTGATCGCCCTCGCGACACTGCTCTACGAAATCGCGCTGATTCGCATGCTGTCGTTCACGATTTGGTACCACTTTGCGTACGTCGTGATTTCGACCGCCTTGCTCGGCTTTGGTGCCTCCGGTGCCGTGCTCGCAGTGCGGCCCAAAATCGGGTCCACCGATCTGACGGGGACGCTCTATCGCACCAGTCTCACCGCGGCGCTGACGGGGGCGGCGTTCTTCGCCCTGATGCTGCTATTGCCGTTCGATCCGATGAAGATCCTGCAAAGTCCGCGGGATCTCGTGTTGCTCATCGTCTACGAAGTGGGCGCGACGGTGCCGTTCTTCTTCTCGGGGCTGACCGTGAGCCTCGCGCTCCGCGCCGGCGCGCACCGCGTCGATCGTCTGTATTTCTGGGATCTGATCGGCGCGGGGGTTGGCTGCGCGCTGGCCGTACCGCTGATGAACAGCCTGACTCCGCCCGGCGCACTGCTCATCGCTTGCGCCGGCTTCGCGCTCGCAGGTCTGGCGTTCCATGGCAACTGGCGCATGCCCGTCGCGTTGGGCATGGCTTCTGTGTTCGCCGTCGCGGCGTTCTTCGCGACCCGACTGCCTGTCCCGATGGCGCCGAGCAAACACCTCGCGCTGCACATCAACTTGCAGAAGATGGAGCCGGTGTTCACGCACTGGTCGGCGCTGTTCCGCACCGACGTCGTGGCGCGGCGCGCCGACACGCTCGGCAACCACGATGAATGGGGTCTGAGCCAGAAGGTCAAGTACAAGGCTCAGCCGATCGAGGCGTTCATCACGCACGACGGCACCGCCGGCACGTCGATGTACGACCTGCGCAACGGCAACCTCGATTTCCTCGAAGATCATCTGTTGAAGCTCCCCTACGTGGCGTCCCCCCCCTCGCCGCGCGTGCTGATCATCGGCGTGGGCGGCGGGCGCGACGTGATCACGGCTGCGCGCTTCGGAGCCTCGACCATCAAGGGCATCGAGCTCGATCCCGTCACGATCGACGTCATTCGCCACCACTTTGGCGACATGTCGGCCGGGCTCTTTTCGCGCTCGAACGTCGAGCTCGTGGCCGGAGAAGGGCGCCACACCATCACGCGCGACAACCAGAAGTACGACCTGATTCAGATCACCGGCGTGGACACGCTGGCTGCGCAGACCAGCGGCGCATACGTGCTCGCAGAAAATTACCTGTACACGGCCGAGGCCTTCGACGCCTACCTCGACCATCTGACGCCGCACGGCACGCTCAGCATCATCACCGGTCAATGGAATCACGAGGAGCCGCAGGCGTCCGCGCGCATGATGCTCGTGGCGCGCAAGGCGCTCCTCGCGCGAGGCGTTGCCAACCCCGAGCAACACATCTCCTTGGTCTCGAGCCAGCACTTGCTCGACAGCATCATGGTCAAGGCTCAGCCGTTCAGCGAAGAGGAGCTGGGCCGCATGAACCTCGAGATCGACCGGCTCGGCTTCTTGCGACTGCTGCTGCCCGGCCGCGACCCGCACCCGACGTACGGCGCATTGATGCGCGAAACGGGCCCGGCTCGCGAGGCGCTGCTCGCCAAGCTGCCCTACATCCTCGATCCCGTCACGGACGACAGCCCGTTCTTCTTCCGCTTCTTCCGCTGGAACGAGCTCCTCAGTCAGACCGACTTCGGTCCCGTCCACAACACGGCGCTCGGCCAGCTCGTGCTGCTGGTGCTCCTGGTTTCGCTCGTGACCCTGAGCGCCCTCTTCATCATCGTACCGCTGTTCGCGCTGAAGAAACGGAGCCTCGCCGTGGATCGGCGCGGGGTCGGAATTCTGCTGTTCTTCCTCGCGCTCGGCCTCGGCTTCATGTTGCTCGAGATCAGCCTCATGCAGCGGCTCGTGCTGTACCTCGGCTACCCGACGTACGCGCTGAGCGTGGTGCTGTTCTCGCTACTGGTGTTTCTGGGTGCGGGCAGTTACTTCTCGCGGCTCTGGATCGGCAAGGAACGCCGCGCGCTGCTCACGGCGTTCGGCTGCCTGATCGCGTTGGTGCTCTTCTATCGGATCGGGTTGCCCGTGGTGGAGCGCACGACTCTCGGCATGCCGCTCGCCGTTCGCATCGGCATCACCCTGGTGATGCTCGCGCCGCTCGGGCTCATCCTGGGCATCTTCTTTCCACTGGGCATCCGCCGCGCAGAGAGCATCCACCCCGACCTGGTGCCCTGGGCGTGGGGCATCAACGGCTGCGCTTCGGTCACCGCCTCGGTGCTGGCCGTGATCACGGCCATGAACTTCGGCTTCGGCGCGGTGTGGCTGCTCGCCATCGTCACGTATGCCGTCGGCATCTTCGGGTTCCTCGCGCTGAGCGGCGTCAAGGACACGGACAACACGGACGTCGAGCTGTCGCCGGCCACTACTCCGTCCGCAAGCGCCGCAGCAGGAGCAGGTGACTCGTGATCACGAGCGGGACGATGAACAGCGGCAGCAGCGGCCCCGGCATCGCTAAAAGCCCGTTCATCGTTTCGGGGTGATCGGAGAAGAGCAGTATTCTGGCCGCGGTACCGGCCGTGGCCAGAATGTCTAGCAGCGCGCCGATGTTCCAGATCCGAACCAGCGTGCGGCGGCGCAGGCTCGTGATGGGGATGAGCGCGGCGGCGACGAGCGCGAGCGTCCCGGCGACGAGATCGCCAGGACCACCCACCCACGCGAACACCGGGTCGAGCTCGCCGCGCGCGGCCTTCCACAAGAAGATCGCTCCGATCGGCGCGCGGATCGCGTGCGCCAGGATGATGGCGCGGAGGTCGAGCCGATCGGCGACGCTGCGCAGCGCACCGCCGCGCTGGTAGCGCCAAACGAGGAGCGCGCTCAACCCGAGAATGGTGCCCGGGATCAAGAGAGAGCGCTCGACCGAGATCAGGCCGCTACTACCGACGAGGATCGCCGCCGCCAGCCAGAGGGACGCGCCAGCGATGACGAACAGGCGAGCGGGGGGTTCTGCGAACGATCTTGAAATCATGGGTGGATTCTCCTGGCCCGCGACTTTGCAGGCGTCGTGCCCGGAGATAGCGCCCGCAAAACATCGACAAATCGCGCGAAGCCGCGCGGCCTCCGGGTGTCGGAAACCCGACGGGCGTCGGATCAACGACAGCTGTTCTCGCAGACTCCAGCCGCTTGCCCGCGGTCGCGGCGCGCTGAATGCTCCGCCACATGGACACGACCCAGCGGCTGCAGCGCGACCAAGTGCGGGTCGCGTCGACACGGTTCTTGCGAGTGCGCCCTCTGGTCGTCTGCGCGGGCGCGCTGCTGAACGGCGCCTTGCTCGGTACGTCGAACGCCCCACGCGCACAGGTCTTCGCCGTGGGCGGTGTGCTCGCGGCCGCGATCGTGTTCTTCGCGCTGGAGTCGTTCGTGCTCCGCCGTCGAGAGGTCACGGAGCGCTGGCTCTTCTGCTCCCTACTCGCCACGGCAGCCGCGCTCGCGTGCGCGGCGTCGCTGACTGGCGGCGTCGGCTCGCCGCTGTTGCCCATCCTGCTGGCTCCTGCCGCCGTGGGCGCGCTGGCCTTCGGACGGACAGCCTCGGCGCATCTCGTGATCGGCGCGAGCGCCGCCTTGATCGTGCTCGTGTTCGCGTCGCCGCCGCTCGCTCCTTCCGTACCGGCGGATCGCCACGCCGCCATGGGCGCCGTGTCACTGCTCGTGACCTTGGCGCTGGTGTGGCTCGCCACGACGGGCATCGGTGAAGCGCACGGTCGCGTCGCGTTGGCGCTCGATCGCATGCGCCGCGGGGTGATCGACGAAGCCGCGCTGCGCGCCAAAGAGGCGGAGGCGCTCGGCGCACGGGTCGCACACGAGCTCAGAAATCCGCTGACGGCAGCCAAGGCCCTCGTGCAACTCGTCGGACGCGCAGACCTTCCGGACAAAGACGCGAAACGCCTGTCCGTCGCGCTCGAAGAGATGGAGCGCATGGAACGCACCCTCTCCGATTACCTGTCGTTGGCGCGACCGCTCACCGACGTGAACCCCGAGCGCGTGGACGTGGGCGCGGTGCTGGATGGCACGGCTGCCCTCGTCGAAGCCCGGGCTCGCGAAACAGGTGTGCGCGTCGTCGTCGAGGCCCCGGCGGCGCTGCGTGTCCTGGCGGATCCACGTCGCATTCGCGAGGCGCTGCTGAACCTGTGCCTCAACGGCATCGCGGCCATGCGCGACGGCGGAGAGCTCACGCTCAGCGCCCAGCAAAACGGCACACTGGCGCTGATTCACGTGGTCGACCAGGGGTCCGGCATGAGCGCTGAAGTCGCGGCGCACATCGGGGAGAAGTTCGCCCCGAGCACGAGCGGCGGCAGCGGGCTCGGCCTGCTCCTCGTGAAGAGCGTCGCTCGCATGCACGGTGGGGCCTTGCACGTTCAGTCGGAACCCGGACATGGAACCCGCATGACGCTCGAGCTGCCGTGCGAGCCAAACACTACTGGGCTAACCTGAACGCTCCCATGGCGCGCATTCTTCTCGTAGACGACGAGCCCGCCGTGCTCTACGCCACCGGTGAAGTCCTCGAAGCACACGAAGTCGTCACGGCTCGCTCAGGCGTCGAGGCGCTCGCGAAGCTCGACGGCATCGACGTCGTGCTCACGGATCTATCCATGCCGGGCATGGACGGCCTCGAGCTCTTGACCCGTATTCGCGCACTCCAGCCCGGGGTGCCCGTGATCTTGATCACGGCGCGCGGGTCGGAGCGCGTCGCCGTGCGCGCCATGAAAGCCGGCGCTCACGACTACCTGACCAAACCGTACGACGTGGACGAGCTCCGCGAGGTCGTCTCTCGCGCGGCCGAGCTGCGCGGCCTGCGCAAAGGGGCCGCGCTGTCCCGCGCCGAGCGCGCGCTGGGACACCCCATCATCGCCGAATCGCCGGCCATGCGCCGCCTCCTCGAGGCCATAGGCCGAATCGCGGCGAAGGACGTGCATGTGGTCGTCAGCGGCGAGACCGGCTCAGGTAAGGAGATCGTGGCCACGTTGCTGCATGCCGGCAGTCCGCGGGAAAGCGGACCTCTCATCCGCTTCAACGCCGCAGCAGTGCCGGAATCGCTCGCGGAAGCCGAGCTGTTCGGGCACGAGCGCGGCGCGTTCACCGGCGCGACGGGCAGCCGGCGGGGCTACTTCGAGCAGGCGCACGGCGGCAGCCTCGTGCTCGACGAGATTGGCGAGCTCCCCCTCGGCTTTCAGCCGAAGCTGCTCCGCGCCGTGCAGCACGGCGAGGTTCAACGGCTAGGAGCTCGCAGCGTAGAGCGCGTGGATGTTCGAATCATTGCCTGCACGCACCGCGACTTGCGCGCGCTCGCCTCCGGCGGTCGCTTTCGCGAAGACCTGTACTATCGCCTGGCCGTCGTGGAGCTCGCGGTACCCCCGCTCCGCGAGCGCGCCCTGGACATCGCACCACTCGCGCGCCAGTTCGCGGCACGCTTCGGCTCGAAGTTCGGGCTCGAGGACGTGTCCTTGACCGACGAGCTCCTGGCAGAGCTGACGACGCGCCCCTGGCCAGGCAACGTACGCGAGCTCGAAAACGCGGTGGCGCGCTGGATCGCGCTGAGCGACGGCGGAGCTATCGGAGTCGAGCACGTGCAGCTCACTCCCAAACCGACGACCCCGTCAGGCGGCAGCTTTCGAGGGCGCGTGCTCACGTTCGAGCGCGAGCTGCTAAAGGACGCGCTTCAGCAGGCGAACGGCAATCACAGTGAAGCCGCTCGCCTGCTCGGGATGTCGCGCGTAACGTTGCTCGACCGTTTGAAGAAGCACGCCTTGCGCTGAGCGCCTCGCATCTCGCTGAATTTCTCTCCCCTGGGGTCGCCGGTTGTCGTATTGGGCTGCCATGCCGCTCGCTCAAGACGATCTGCGGAGCCTGCTCGACACGGTCGGCCGTTTCGTTCGCGAGGAGCTGGTCCCGATCGAGGACGAGGTGGCCGAAAAGGACGAGGTACCGGAGCGCGTCGTCGACCAGATGCGCGACATGGGCCTGTTCGGCATGTCGATCCCCGAGGAATACGGCGGTCTCGGCCTCACCATGGAGGAAGAGGTGCTGGTCGCGTTCGAGCTCGGACACACCTCGCCGGCGTTTCGCTCCGTGATCGGCACCAACAATGGCATCGGCTCCCAGGGCATCATCCTGTTCGGGACAGAAGCACAGAAGCGCACCTACTTGCCGAAGCTCGCTTCGGGCGAGGTGATTGCCTCCTTCGCGCTGACGGAGCCAGAGGCAGGCTCGGACGCCGGATCGCTCCGCACACGCGCGCTGCGAAGCGGCGATCATTACGTGCTCAGCGGCACCAAGCGCTTCATCACGAACGCCAAGAAGGCCGGCCTGTTCACGGTGTTTGCGCGCACGGATCCGCACACGCCAGGAGCCAAAGGGATCTCGGCATTTCTCGTCGAAAATGGGCTACCCGGCATCGAGCTCGGACCGCCGGACAAGAAAATGGGGCAGCAGGGCACGACCACCTGCGATCTGATTTTCAACGACGTGCGCGTGCCGTCGAGCGCGCTGCTCGGTGGCGTGGAAGGACAGGGCTTCAAGGCCGCGATGCAGGTGCTCGATCGGGGCCGGCTCCACATCTCGGCCATCTGCGTCGGCGTCGCGGAGCGCCTGATCGCCGACGCCGTGCGCTACGCCATCGAGCGCAAGCAATTCGGGAAACCCATCGCCGAGTTCCAGCTGATCCAGGCGATGCTCGCCGACAGCCAGGCGGAGACGTATGCGGCGCGCTGCATGGTGCTCGAAACCGCGCGCCACCGCGACGGCGGGCAGGACGTCACCACGCAGGCTTCGTGCTGCAAGATGTTTGCGTCGGAAATGGTGGGACGCGTCGCCGACCGCGCCGTGCAAATTCACGGCGGTTCCGGGTACATGCGCGACTTCGCTGTCGAGCGTCTCTATCGCGACGTGCGGCTGTTCCGTCTCTACGAAGGCACCACGCAGATTCAGCAGATCGTGATCGCGCGCAACATGCTGCGCGCCGCCGGCCTCAAGACGTGAGCGCTCGAATTTTCGAGCCTGACTTCAAGGCGTTTTTGAGACTCCCAAGAGACTCGCGACGCGCAGGGCTGCACGTTAGCGAGGTCAACAGCGGGCGAGACGCGATGCCCGCGTGATCTCTAGCCGAAACCGGCACGACTAGCGCAGTGTGCCACCGGAGGATTCAATGACGATTACGGCGTGCCTAGGCAAACTAGCGGGGGTTTTTGGCGCCACGATGGTGCTCGTCCTGGGCGGCTGCGGACCGCAGCCACCAATCAACGGAGGAACGGGCGGAACGGGATCGGGAGGCACGGGCGGTGGCGAACCGGGCGTCTGCAACGTGCCGCGCTACGAGTTCCGCTCTTACACGAGCGGCTGGGCGGATAGCCCATCGTACGGCGCCGCGACCATTTATTACCCCGTCGGCGCGCCGGAACCGCTGCCCGGCGTGATAGTCGTGCCCGGATTCACGGCGCTGCAGAACTCGATCGCCAACTGGGGCACGTACCTGGCTGCGCGCGGCTTCGTGACGATGACGATCGACACCAACGCGACCGGAGATTTTCCACCGGCACGCTCGACAGCGCTGCTCGCCGCGCTGCAGACGTTGAAGAACGAGAACGGCCGCGCGGGTAGCCCGCTGAACGGCAAGCTCCGTCCCGACTCCTATGCGTTGATGGGCCATTCCATGGGCGGCGGCGGAACCTTGATCGCATCCAATCAGAACCCGCCGGGCGTCAAAGCGGCAATCGGGCTGACGCCCTGGGAGAGCGGGCGCTTCACGAGCAACCGTGTACCGACGCTGTACCTCACCGGCTCGGCAGACGCGCTCGTGTCCCCGGGCATGGCCCGCGGCACGTACGAGAGCATTCCCACCTCGACTCCCAAGGCCATCGCCGAATTCCGGGGCGCCGATCATATCTTCGTGCTCAACCCCGGCTCATTGGGCGTGCAACCCGCGATGGTGGGCACGTATGCGCACGCCTGGCTGCAGTCCTTCGTGAATGGCAATACGGGCTGCCGATCCGTGATCCAGAACAACTCGGAATTTTCGTACTTCAACTCGACGCTTTGAGCGCTCGAAGCACCCGTGCCCGTGTCCCTGTGCGATACCACGCTCGGAGACGCGGGCTCGGGGCTCGATCCGCGCTCAGCGGTTCGAAGCGGCGCTCAGCGCGCGTGCCAGCGCGCGCCCGCCGTACTCGATGCGACGCAGCATGGTCCCCGCCAGGTGCCGGCCGAGCCTCGAGTCGCGTAGCCCCATCCATAACGTGCGCGCCAAGAACCACCTCGGGGTATCCAGACCATCGAAGCGGACCTGACGGAGCTTCGCGCTCGACACCTGCGCGTAGATCTTGGAGATTCGCCCATCGCGCGCGGGGTGAATCGCCAGCACGACGCGTGGAGCGACGCGCTTACCCCGCGGGCTCTGCGCCTTCTTCACCGTGAGCAAGCGCAGGTCCTCCGCTTGAAACGCGGCGACCAGCGCGGGCAAGCCGTTCAGCATGCGAATGCTCCCGTGCACCGTGCCATGGCGCTGCGTCTTGAGGTGGAACAGCGCCACCTTGGCGCGCCCGCGCACGGGCACGCGCGCCGCGAAGAACTCTCCGTCCGCGTCGTTCAGCGCCTCCACGTCCGCAGCGAGGAGGGCTTCCAGAGCCGGCACGTCGCGCGTGTTCAAGTACCAGAGTAAGCGCTCTAGCTTGCTCCGGGTCTGGCGCTGCAACTCGCGCGTCAGCGGCACGCGCGCCGCGTCGTACGCGACGAGCGCGCTGCGCGCCCGGTGATGCGTGGTCTTGACGTTCGCCTCGCTCATGCCGAGGGCCTCCGCCGCTTCTCTCACCGAGTAGCCGCTCACGTCGCACAGGATCAGCACCGCGCGCTGCTTGGGCGTGAGCGCCTCGAGCGCGTGTAAGAAGGCGAGTGTGACGCTCTCGAGCTCGCCGTAGCGCACGTCCGGGTGCGTCGCCTCGTCGGTCGGCCAGTCCGTGGTGTCGAGGGGAGCGGCCAGGTACGGACCATCGTAACCGCGCCGCTTGCGAGCTCGCAGGTGGTCCCGGCTCAGGTTGACGGCGACCCGCACCAACCAGGGCCGCAAATCGCGCTCGAAGTCTGCCGGCGGGCGCTCCACGGCACGTGCAAAGGTTTCCTGGACGAGATCGTCCGCGTCGGCCGCGCTGCCCGTCATGCGGTAACAAAGCTGCCAGAGCAGCGTGCGGTGGGCGAGAAAGGCCTGGGGCAGTGCCACGTCGAGCATGGACAACTCGAAAATTACCGGGGGTAAGGATTTACATAGGGCACGACGGTGAGCGGCGCACTCGATTTGTCGCGCACCATCTCCTGGTCTTGGCCGTAAACTCCGCAGCCTTTGACGGACATCCCCCTTCCTTCTCCGCCCCCATCCCCGGAAACTACGCAGCGCAGCAACTCCGCCTTGTCGCCGCGCGCCGCTGCTTTTCTCGTCTTCCTGGCAAGCGGCGCGGTATTGGTTCTCGAAATCGTGGGCCTGCGGCTCGTGGGTCCCTACGTGGGCGTCACGCTGCAGACGAGCAGCACGGTCATTGGTGTCGCGCTGAGCGCGATCGCCTATGGCGCGTGGCTGGGCGGGAGGATGGCGGACCGCCGCGACGCGCGCCTCTTGCTCGGACCGTGTCTGCTGCTGGCCAGCGTCGCCACCGCCGTGACCTTGCCGGCAGTGCGCTACGCGGGCGAGTGGCTGCGCGGAACGCACCCCGTCAGCATGCTGCTGCTGACGATAATTACTTTGTTTTTGCCCGCAGCGCTGCTCAGCACCGTGACGCCGCTCGTCATCAAGCTCGAGCTCCGGCACATCGGTCACACGGGCCGCGTCGTCGGACGCCTGTCGAGCATCGGGACGATCGGCGCGATCGGCGCGACGCTGAGCACCGGCTTCGTGTTCGTTGCCGCAGTTCCCACGAGCCGCATCGTCGTCAGCGTGGCCGTTGTGCTGGCACTCGTCGGCGCCTGGCTCACGTTCACCTCACGGCCGACGCGCGCGGGCGCGAACGGGGCGCTCTTGGTCATGCTACTGACGCTGAGCGCCAGCGCGTTCGCGCTCTTGGCGCCGACTCCTTGCGATGTGGAAACGGCCTACCACTGCGCGCGAGTGACGAACGACCCGTTCCGTTCCAGCGGGCGCGTGCTGTGGCTGAACTCCACTCGTCAGTCATACGTCGACCTGGAAAATCCGCGCCATTTGGCGTACCAGTACACTCAATGGATCGGCTGCCTGATTGACAGCATGGCCGCGCCGGCCGCGCCGCTTTCGATTCTCCATCTGGGGGGCGGTGGCTTCACGCTGCCCGCCTACGTCACCGCGACCCGACCAGGCAGCCAGAACCTCGTCATCGAGCTGGACGCGGATCTGGTCGAGCTCGATCGCGCGGTGCTCGGCCTGCGTACGGGGCCGAACCTCGCTGTACTCACCGGCGATGGCCGGATTCACGTCAGTCAGCAGCGTACGGACGGCTTCGATCTGCTGATCGGTGACGCCTTCGGCCATTTGAGCGTCCCCTGGCATTTGGCCACGCAAGAGTTCGTGTCGGACGTGCAGCGTGTCGTGCGTCCGTCCGGCATCTACGCTCTGAACGTCATCGATTGGGCCCCGGCGCACTTTGCCCGTGCCGAGCTCGCCACGGTGGCCTCGGTGTTTCGCCACATCGCGGTCGTCATGCCCGCCGGGGCGCTCAAAAGCAGAGTGGGCTTCAATTTCGTGATCCTGGCGTCCGACGTCCCGCTACCGCTGAACGAGCTCGCTCCTCGCTTGAGAGCACTGCCGGCACCCGTGGACCTGCTGCTCGACGGCGATTTCCAGGACCTGATACGCGAGTCGGCGATCCTGACGGACGACTTCGCACCCGTCGATCAGTTGCGCGCCGCTTCCTCGCTCATCTGATGAAGCCCCGCGGGCGTTGGGATCGCGCTTGAAAATCCTACGTAGTCGTGGACGTTGACGTGATCGTGAACGCTGTCGCTGACGAAACCGAACATGCTTCGTGCTCGGTCCGCCTTCGACGCGGCGTGTGTTTCGACAGCGACAGCGACAGCGACCACGACTGGTATTTCTGCTCCCAGCCCTCACCTTTTCGGCGGTGAGCGGGCTCCGGCGCGGAGCTGCGCGAGGCGGTAACTGCCGAGCACGTTGCGGAGCTGCTGAAGCACGGCGTCGGACAGCGCCCCTTTCGTGCGCAGTGCCGGCCGTCCCTCCTCGTGCACGACGCGGAGCTCCACGTTCTCCACGCCTGCCCGCGTGAGGACCTCGGCGAGCTCGTCGTACACGCGCTTGGGTATTTTGCCGCGCACGTGCCGCACCTGACCGGCGCTCACGCGCAGCACGAACAGCTCGGTCGCACGGCGCAGGCCGACGGCGATCGGCACCAGCAAGAGCGCGAGGAGCAGGAGCGCGATCGAAAGCTCGCTCGTCAATCCGAGCCTCGCCTCGAGCTCAGCCCACGGCCTCTTCGCGCGCCGTCGCGGGCGCTTGCCCGGCCGCCGCGGAGCGCAACGGACGGCGTACGAACGCGAAGGCAAGGGCCACTGCGGTGAGCAGCCACCACGGGATATCCCCGTACACCTCGTAAGGAGTGCCCTTGTTCAACCAGGCGACCTGCGCGACCTTGGTCTGCTGCTTGAACGTGTCCGTGTGCGCCGTGATACGGCCCACCGGATCGACGAATGCGCTGACGCCGCTGTTGGTCGCACGGACCAGGAAGCGTCGGTGCTCCACGGCGCGCAGGCGCGCCATGCCCACGTGAATCCAGGGCGCCGTCGTGTCCCCGAACCAGGCGTCGTTCGTGATGTTGACGAGCAGGTCCGGGCTCGAATCCCGCATTACCTGGTTGACGAAGCTCGGGATGATGTCCTCCAGACAAATACACATCGCGACGCGGCGGCCGTTCACCTTCAGCGGCTCGACGTTCCGACCCGGCACGTACACACCTGCAGCGGGCAGCCACTGGTGGAGCCACGGAAAGCGCTCGCCGAAGGGCAAATACTCGCCGAACGCGAGGAGCAGCTGCTTGTCGTAGCGACTCGTAACCTGCCCGCTGCGGTCGGTCGCGACGGCCGAGTTCAAGTACACCCTGCCGCGAGAGTCCTGAACCGGCTGCATGAGGATCGCACCGAAAATGAGCGGGACACCCAGGCCGGCCGTGAACGCGCGCGGGTAATGCTGGGCGATCGTGCTCTCGTCGACCGCGCTCATGTCGCTGGTCTCGCTCCACACGACCAGATCGACCCCACCCGCTTCGGTGAGCTCGCGCGTGAGCCGGAGGTGCCGATCGAGTCCCTCCTGGACATTCTCGCGCTTGCCGAACAGGCTCATGTTGGCTTGCACGAGGCCGACGCGCGCCTTCGGCGCGGCCGCGACTTCGGCGTCGATTTGCGGAATGCGCACGGCGCCGTAAATGGCGGCCAGCGCAGGCACCGCACAGAGCGCCGCGACCAGCGCAAGGCGCGGCCGCTGCTGCCGCAACTTTGCGGTCACGAGCTCCGCGATGGCAAGGTTCGGCGCGACCAGCACGAGTCCGAGGAGCATCGGATTGCCGAGCTCCACCACCTGGATGAGGGCCGGAACCTGATGCACGGTCGCGCCGTAGAACCAGGGGAACAAGAGCGGGTACAAGAGCTCGCTCGCCGCGAACGCCGCCGCGAACACGGCACCGAAGGGCCAACCTCGCTGCTCTCCACGCGCACACAACCAGCCGAGCAGCGCGATGCGACCCGCCTGATAGCCGCACACCAGAGCCGTAAACAGGATGCCGACCGGCAGCGAGAAGCCGCCGAACTGCTGCAGCATCTCGACCATCCAGTAGAAGCCGAGCATGGTCATGGTGAACCCGGCCGTCCAACCGAGCGCGGCGGCGCGCTTCGGCGCTTGACCGCGCAGCGCGACGATCAGTGGCGCCAGCGCGACGAACGAGAGCGGCCACCAGTCGATGCCGGGGAACGCCAGGAAGTAGAACAGGCCAGACAGCGCCGCGAGTGCGTACGCGACACGCGGCTGCTCGAACAGCGCGCTCGGAGCGGCAGTTTTCGAGGTGACAGGGCGTTTTGCGGGCACAGCCGAGTCTAACGTGTGCATTCCAACCGACGCGCGAAAAAAGCGCGCGCAACGGAACTGCCTGGCCATAAAAGTCCTGCCGCTCACCGGCGCAGCGTCGTAAACGCGACTGTCACAATCGCACCGTGTAAATCGGTGATACCCGAGAGACGCGAGGCTTAGCGGGCGAAGGTTGCAAGCTGATAGAAAATTGCGCTTCGAGCCGGCGAGCTCGAAACGCCGCGGTCGACGCGGCGCGCGAATTCGAGTCTCCTCCAGGGTCACGGACAATCAGCGAGCGGAATTCAGGACGGCACAGTTGGCAGTACTCATCCAGGCGCGCAGTTTGACCCAGCCGGCTCCGAGCGCGATCTCGCGCACGCGCCTGCCGGAGTCCGTACGGCGGATCGTGGTCGTACTGATTCAACCCACGCAGTACGACGACCGCGGTTTTCCGCATCGCTACCGCCGGGTCGTCGTGCCGTCGAACAGCATCGGTGTGATGAACGCGCTGACCAAGCGTGCGCTGACGAGCCTCGGCGTCGAAGTGCCGGTGGAGACTTATCTATTCGAGGATCGCATCGAGCAGCACGCGCGGCGCATGGCGGCGCTGTACCGGCGTTTTCCGGAAGCGGGCACGCGCCTGATCGTGGGCTTCGTCGGCGTGCAGACCGGCCAGTTCCCGCGCGCGTGGGACCTCGCCGAACGCTGGCAGCGAGCCGGCGCGACCTGTGTGATTGGCGGCTTCCACGTGTCCGGCTCCATCTCCACCATGTACGACGGCGTGGTGGATCCGCGCCGGCCGGGCATTCCGTGCCCGCGCCGCATGCCCGCCGAAATCCAGGAGATCATGGATCGGGGAGTCGTGGTCTTCCACGGCGAGAGCGAGACGGCATGGGCCGGTGTGCTCGCGGACATCCTGCAAGAGCGCCAAGAGCCGCTCTACCGTGGAGGTCAGCCGGATCTGACGGACGCGCCCATGCCCGAGTTCCCCGACGGTTACTTCGACGGCGCGTTCGCCACGCGCGTGCGCACCATCGACACCTGCCGTGGCTGCCCGTTCACCTGTTCGTTCTGCGAGATCATCAACGTGCAGGGACGCAAATCGCGACCTCGCTCGCCAGACAAGATCCTTGCGTGGGTGCGCGGCATTTGCGAAGCCGAGGGCGGTGCGGCGCTGTTTTTCACTGACGACAATTTCGCGCGCAACAGGCGCTGGGAGGAGCTGCTCGACGGCCTGATCCGCTTGCGCCAGGAGGGCTACGGGATCCGCTTCATGATCGAGGCGGATCTGGCTTGCTACAAGATCCCGCGCTTCATCGACAAGCTCGCCGCGGCCGGCTGCGAGCAGATCTTCATGGGCGTCGAATCCATGAACGCCGAGAACCTGGCCCAGGCGTCCAAGGTTCAAAATCACGTGGATACATTCGAGGCGCTCTGGAGAAAGTGCCACGACCACGACATCATGGTTCACGCGGGATACATCGTCGGGTTCGATCACGACACGCCCGACTCCGTCATGCGTGACGTGGACGAGCTGCACCGGCGCGGCGTCGACTTTGCGTCGTTTTTCATCAAGACGCTGCTGCGCGGCAGTGAAGACTACGCGCGCGCCATCGCGGCCGGCGTGGAAGTCGATCCCGATTTCTCGAAGCTCGACTCCTTTCACGTCACCACGGCCCACCCGCGCATGACGCGTGAGCAATGGGAAAATGCCTACGTCGACGCCTGGCGGCGCTTTTACACGAAGGAGCACATGATCGCCGCGCTGAAGCGCTTCAAGACGGCTGAGCGGCGCAAATTGCTCCTGAGCTACCTGTTCTGGGCGCGCTGGTCGTTCGCGGCCGAGCGCGTTCACCACATGATCGCGGGTTTTTATCGCACGCGCAGCTACGACGACCGCAAGCAGGACGCGCCGGCCCTCTCGCGCCTCCGGTACTTTCGCGAGGAGTGCGCCCGCGTCACGAAGTACGTGCCGCTGCTCATCTCCGAGCTCAACTGCTTCCGCCAGGTGATCTTCGCCGTCGAGTACGCGCCGCGTTTGGCGGACACGCGCAAGGCCGCCGAAGATCGCCTGCAAAGTATCGCGAGCCGCGTCGTGCGCGCCCTGGTAGCACAGACACGCTGATACCCGCGCCGCGTGTCAGCCGCCGTCGGTGCCGGCGTCGTCCGTGCTGCCGCCCTGGCACTGGCCATCGACGCACTCACCGCTACACGGTCGGTTGCAGCCGCCGCAATGCGCGGTGGACGTCTTGGTGTCGGCGCAGGCCGTGCCGCACGTCGTCAGACCGCTGGTCGTGCAGCGGCAGCTCGAGCTCCTGCATTGCTGTCCGGGGCCGCAGGCCTTGTCGCAGGCGCCGCAATGCGAGGGATCCGTATCGGTCCTGACGCAGGAATCCCCGCACCCTCTCTGACCCGTCGGGCAGTCCAGGACGCAGCTGCCGTTCGCGCACTTCAAGCCCGCGCCGCACACGTTGCCGCAGACGCCGCAGTTCTGCGCGTCCGTCCCGATCGAGCGGCAGGCGCCGTCCGGGCAGCGCACCTGTCCGGCGCCACACGCGCACGAGCCGCCGACACACGCCTGCGTCGCCTGACAGGCTCGTCCACACTGCCCGCAGTGCGCGGGATCGGCGCTCAGCGCCACGCAGCTCCCCGCGCAGACGTCGAAGCCGGGTGGGCAACCGCAAACGCCTTCCCGGCAACTCTGCGGCGCGGCGCACGCTCGATTGCAGTCGCCGCAGTGGGCGGCGCTGTTGTTCAGCGAAACACACTCGTCCCCGCACCAGACCTTGCCGATGCCGCAGCTCTCGTACGAGTTGCTGGTGCCGGCCGAGCCGTCTGTCTGCACCTGCTGCCCGGCGCTACCGCCGTCGCCACTACCGCCGAGGCCGTGGGCCTGTCCGCTGCTCACCTCTCCCGTGCAGGCGGCGAACACGAGCCAAGGCACGGCGAACGCGCCGAGCACTACGCGAGGCCGAATCCAGACAGTGAGCAAGGGACGAGCGACCGGCACCCTCACGCTCGGATGGGCAGCGGCTCTTGCGGGAGCACGTTGAGTCGAAAGCGCTTGAGCGGGTCGCCTGGTGCGCCATTTTCGCAGAGACCGAGCGCGTTCCGGAGCGCCACGTGGACGTGGGCCGGCGTGAGCTTGAAGCCTTCGGGATCGTCCGGCGCGGTCACGATGACCTTGCCCTGCGAGACCTTGACCGGCAGCGCTGTGACGCCGTTCGTTCCGCTGGGATCCGTCGCGCCGATCACGCGTGCGCCGCCCGCGATCTTCTCGGCCGGGCCGATCCCGATCGTCAGCATGCTGGTGATCGGCCAGTGATCCTTGCCGCCGGAGTCGTTGTAGCGCGTGCGCCCGAAATCCGAGGCGACGATGATCAGCACACCGCGAGCGCTCAGTACTGGGTCGGCCGCGGCCGCGTCGATGATGTAGTCGAGCCCGTCCAGCAGGCGCAGCATCGCGGGACGGTGTCCATTCGTGAGGCTGTCGTGATTGTCGTGCGTGTCGAAGCCGCCGGTGGACAGGTGCGCGGCGGCGCAGGCTCCGGAGCTCATCAGCGGCAGCACACCGGCCGCGACGTCCGCCAGGGCGTTGCGCCGCCCGGTATCCGCAGCCTTGCTCAGTACCTCCGAGATCTGGCGAAACTGATCCTCGACCACGCCGCTGCGGGCAGCGAACACCTTCTCCAACGCCAGACGGGTACGGGGTAAGCTGCTCCCGCCGCGTGCTCGCAGGTCGCGGCGGCGCGTCGCGTCTCGCAGCAATACATCCACCGACTCGTGGTGAATGGCGTCGCGATTGGGGCTCGCGAGGTTGCGCAGCAGGGTGAGCGAGCCGCCGCGGGTAATGGGCACGAGGCCGCCCGTCGAGGCGAACCCGCCGGCCACGAACATCGCGAGCGGCTTCTCCTGGCCTTTCAGGCCCGCCACGAGCCCAGAAATGCTCGGCAATCCTTCGCGAGTGGCGCCGGTGAACGCGACGCGCGGCCCGACGTCGTGGCTCACGGTGGCGTTGTCGATCCCGTTGAACACCAGCAAGCGCTGCGCGTGCTTGGCGAAGAAGTCGGCGCGCGCCGGCCCCACCAGGTACGGCACCACCCCGGTCGTGGTGTCGTGAGGCGCGTAGCGAAGCTGACCCACGCTCAGCAGTTGGTCGGCGGAGAACGGGGTAAACCCGGCGTTCCCCGCGACCGGATCGATCAGAAACGTGGGGTCCCAGGCGCCGCTCGCCTGAACCGTGATCACGAACGGCACCTCGGCACCGCAGGTCTCTTCCTGCGAATGCACGCTGCCGCCGACGGTGAAGCTCGCGGTGGCGGCTCCCGAGACCAGTAGAAAGCGCCGTCGTGACAATTTCATGATGCGAACTCCGTGGAAGTCAACGGCGGCTCCTCACTGCAAAAAGAAACGCGCGTCGGACATCAAGTAGGCCACTACGGCCATCCAAGCCCGCACGGTGTGATTGAGATCTTCGTCGATCAGATCGTGTGTGGCGTCGGGATACGGCACGCGCGGCTCGCTGAAACTCGCCGTGGCTCGGCAGCGCGACGGCAAGCGCGTGGCGCCCTTGACAGCTAGACTGGCGGTGCGGCTGGCAGTCCACAGCCGGTACGTTTCTTCGAGCTCGGCGTGACCGTCCGGGAAATCCTCGTTCAACAGCAAGCGATGCAGGCGCCGGATTTCTTGCTTGATCAGCACGTCCCCCCCGCCTTCGGGCAAGGTCGCCGGGGTCACGTTCTTGAAGAGCCTGCGCGCGGCCGGATCCTTGATCGAAAAGTCCTGGGGTACGGCCAGGCAGGCCATCTCGTTGCCCGTGCGCATGGCGATGCGAACTGCCATTGGGTTGGGTTCGCGGTAGCGCTGCGGCGTCGTGTCCCAGTCCGTGCCGCCGAACATCAGACGGAACTCCCGGAAACTGCGGAACATGTCACGCCCGGTCGGCGTGAGGCCACTCGTGTAGGTCAGCCCCGCGACGTTCTCGAGCTTCTTCGCGAGCTGCTCCGGTGTGAGCAACGTTCCTGCGCCAACACCGGCCATCGCCAGCGCCTCGCTCGTCTCTTCGTCGACCTCGGGCGCGCCCACTGCGCGGAAAAACGGCCCCTTGATGATGGACTTCACGAGCGGCTTGAGCCGCAGGTTCTGCCCCACCGCGAACTCGCGACGCAGCCTTTGAATCTCGATTTGCTGAATGCGAAACGCCAGGTACTTGACCAGGTGGCCCTCGGCGCTGACGTCCGAAGGCGGCGGAAGGATCTCGGCACCGATCAGATCCGCGAGCACCGGCATGAGCACGCCGAGCACGAAGCGCTCGTGTTTGGCCACCTCGGGGCCGAGCCAGCGCAGTGGATCGGTCGTGTCCGACGTGGTCTGCGCCTGACCCAGGAAGCCTGTTGCGGGCAGATGCTCCGGCAGCTTCGAGCCCGGACGATACTGGCCGCTGCTGCCGAAGTTGCGAAAGAAGCCGGCGATCGGGTCGATCGCCGCGTGGCACACGGTACAGGCGGCGTACTTCTGCGTGGCGAGCTCGAGATCGGCGTCGGCCGGAAGCTTCGAGGTCGAGAAGTCCGACAGCTTCATCACCGGGATCGCCAGCAGCCGCTCCAGCACCAGCCGCGCGCCGCGGGTCCGCTGCTGATTGCTGGTGGACGACGGATAACGCACCATCAGCGAGGGCATGGACAGGATGCCGCTGTGCGGATACGCGCCGTCCGAGCCGGGCCTGAGCGCGTTCAACGCAGTCGGCGCGAGCCGCGTCGGCTTGAACTCCGTCGCGTTGTTGCTCGAATCCTGATCGAACACCTCCGCCATTTGCGCGGGAGTAAAGCCGTAGACGACGGCTGAGTACGGATTGAGCAGCGTGTAGTTTGCCATCACGAGATCCGTGAGCGGCAGATTGTTCCGGACCACGTGCTTGACGAGCTCGAGCGGCTCGCGCGCCACCGCGTCGATCGCCAGAGAGCTGGCCTGCGGCGAGCAAAACGCGGCGTCGAAGAACTCGCTGCAGCAGTCCTGCGTCGCGACATCGCAGCAGTCGTTCTGATCCTCCACCATGCAGACGGGCTCGAAGAAGCCGCTGCGCGGGTAGTCGCGCAGCTGATCCATCAGATCGCCACCGCGCACGAGCGAACTGTAAGCGTCGGTGAGCAGCCAGTCCGCAAACATCTCCTGCGCGCGCCCCAGGAACGCCTCGCCATTCATGAGCTCGTCGAGCTTCGCGTCGAGCGCCGCTTCGGTGTCGGCAAACTCATCGAGCTCTTCCGGCGTGGCAAGTTGTCCGGTGAGCGAGAACTTCGCGCGTGCGTACGTTTGTCGGGGAGACGCGAGTTCGAGCTTGGCGAGCACGACCGCGGCCGCGTCGTCGGGGACCTTCTTGCACTCCGGCGGATTCGCGAGCTTCTGGACGAAGCTTGCCAGGAGCTTGCCTTCGGAGCTCTGCGGGTCCACCACGGTGCCGCCCACGTGGCTCACGCGACCGGTGGGCTTCGCGAGCAAGAGCGGCAGATCGCCTTCCGCGACGGAAACGCTACGCGTGGCGTAGCTCGTCAGCACGTCCACGTTGCGCTCCGCGAAATCGGGCTCGCCAGGGAAGCGCAGCCTGAGCTGTACCCCCACCTGGCGCGCCAGGCCGAACTCGTTGTGGCAACCGATGCAGCGCGAGAAGATAGGCCCGTAGGCTTCCCAGGCGAACGACTGCGTGGGTGTGAAACAAGGGTTGGTCTTGGTGATACCCACCTGATCGCCACCACCCTCGCCGCCGGCACCGCCGCTCGCGCCCTCCGAACCCTCCACGTTCGCTCTACAGGAGGCCACCGCGAGCACACCTGCTGCGAGTACGACCCCTACGCCGGCACGGAGACGGTGGTGATGCTTGTGCAATATTTTCACGGCAACGGCCTTCGGCTGACGTCGCTCGCGCGCAGTCAGAAAACGACTGAACGCTTCTCGCTTTGCGCCCGTACTGTTGCCAGCAAGCACCATGCCTGCGTGCTCGTGGAACGATGCCGCACAAAAGACGATGTATGTCTTTTTGGCGCGCGCCGAACAGGGGCCCGTGGACCCTGGCCAAGGGGCGAAGACCCCTCAACACAGCCGAGAATCGAGCCCAATCACCGCTGGAAAATCACGCTCTCACGACATCGAAGCAGTGCGCGTGCATACGCAGAGCACGCCTCACACACGCCCACTCGCGAACACGACTTCGGGCTCTTCGCTGTCGTCCCGAACAGAGACGAGCTTGAACTCGAGCTCGGCGCGTCCCGAATCGAGATGCACATCGACGATGCCGAAATTCAGACCGCCGAACGGATTCTTGTCGTAGCCCTTCGTGCCGTCGAGCAAGGTCACGTCACCGCTCCCGCCGTCCCCGCTTTCCAGCGTGGTCGCCGCGTAGGGCACACGCTCGGCGAGCCAGCTCATCACGCGGCCCGTGTAGTTCGAGAGCGCGCTCGACGTGAATTGATGCAGGGACGGTACACCGTCGGCCCAGTCGAGTCGAAACGCGCAGCCCACGTGAATGTCTCCACCGAGCAAGAGCACTCTTTGTGCGGGGTGCAGGCGCTGATGACGTCGAATTGCGTCGAGCAAGCGCTCGCGCGCCCGCGCGCACTGCGAGAGCGTCCAGCGATCCCCGGCGTCGCTCGCCTGTCCGACGAACGTGGCCGCGGTGTTCGCGACCCAGCTGTCGACGTACAGCATCGGAACGCTGATCACGAGCGCCACCAGCGCGGCGTCCGCGTTGTCGGTCAAAAACCTCGTCAAGGCTTGCAGCTGCTCGGTACTGTAAACCTCTATCTCGTCCTCTCGCGGGTAGCGCTGCGAACGCAGATCCATGACGAACACGGCGCACGCCCCGTAGCGAAACGAATAGTGGAACTCACGCGGCGTCTGGTGAAATGTCGCGCCCGGGAGCACCCGGGACGCCTGGTAGTCGTAGAACGCGTCCAGCGCGCCCAGGCGCAGCTGGTTCCAGGCAGGCTCGGCGTGCCGCGGATCGGAGCCGAAGTTGTCGATCAGCTCGTGATCGTCCATGATCGGATACGTCGCGCACTCAGCCTGCAGCAGCTGATACTCGGGTAGTCCCCAGAAGGCGTGGTAACGACGGTGGTAGATGGCGCGCAGCTCGTGGCGCGTGCATTCGAGCAGCGCCTTTCGCCCGGCGGGGGCGACGCTCGCAAAAAAATCGGGGTTGAACAGCGAACAACACTCGGGGGCGTCCGCGTAGATCTGGTCGCCCATGTGCAGGGCGAACTTCACGTCGTGGTGACGCAGCGCCTTCTGCGTGGCGCGCAGCATGCGTAAGCTGAGCGGCACGAGGTTGCCCTCTTCGTCGAACGGCTGGTGGCAGCTCATCACGGCGAACGAAAAGCGCGCGGGCGTCTCGCCAGGCGTCGCGGGCGCCGTCTCGAAGCGCGCGCTGGCCAGCAGGTTCTCAGCGCCGGGCTCTCGCAGCTCGAGGTGGTAGCCGCGGCCCGGCACAAGGCCACGGCCGCCCGCCGCGGGGCCGTCCGTCAGGACGTCCAAGAGCTCGAAGCTCTCGGTGTAGTCGCGATCCGCGTGCTCGGCCGCCACGCGGCCACGGCCGCAGAGCTCGCCGGACTCGCGATCGAAAAGCCGCAGCTCGAGCTCACGCGCGTCTTCAGCGCGCAGCCATACCCGTGCGCCGCTCGGAGTGACCCGTCCCACCGCGAGCGCGTACGTCAGCTCGGCCGTTTCAAAGTGGCTCCGCGCCATGCAGGGCAACCTTACAACAGGCCGGACGGCGCGCGCGCGGCAGAGTTCTTCAGTCGGTCGCTTGCAGGCTCGAGCGGTACTCTGCCACCGCAACGTAACGCAGCACGCGCTGGCAGACCGTGCTGCCCACCAAGCCGTTACAAGCGTCCTCGCCTTCCAGGCGCGTCATACCCGCCTGCAGGCCGCGTAAGACGACGGACGTCACGTCGTGACCGCCATCCGTACAACGGGGGTCCTGGCACGGTAGGATGAACAGCGCTGGCGCGGACTCAATCACGACGTGCTTCACGTGCGCGGCCTCGGTCGTGGAAATGCCGGAGCGGCGCTCTTGCAGCTCGATGCGCAACGAGCGCAGAGCCGGAACGCTCGCCGCCAAACGGGGGGCGTCATCCTCGCGCCGGCGCCGTTCTGCGTGCCGGAGTGCGGCCTCGCTGTTTCGGCGTCTCATTGTTCTAGGTCCTCGAGCATGGGCTGCGGGCCGGGTACGATGTCCGCGATATCCGGATCGATGCCAGGCTCAGTGGGCTCCTTGTTCGCCTTGGCGGTCTTACGCTCTTGCCGCTTGACTTCTTTGTCGCGCTGCTTCTCTTGTCGAAGCTTCTCTTTGTTGCGCTTGGTGAAAGTGCTCGCCATGCGGTGCGCTCCTTCTGCGGCTCCGGACACTGACCGTACAGCATATCCTCCGACGAGCCCAATCGGGAGCATTGCTCGGCCGCCCTTGGATTCAGGGGCCGCAATGATGCGCTGCGCGGCGACGCAGCGCCGCGCTCATCATTTCCATGGATAGTAGCTCCCCTATACCCCCTGTGCAACGAAAAGGTCTCGAGCACGAAGGCACCCACAGCAGACGCGCAGAATACGGCTCGAGAAACCTCCCGACCGAACACCGTTGTCACGGCCCGAGAGCCGCTTCCCCTCCTCGGCGCGCTCGTCCTCGCGATATCGTCGAATTGCTTACGATGCCCTCCCAGGTCGCAGCGCGACTCATTCGACCGTTCTTCGCCGACCCGCGTACGTGCTCCGCGTCCCGCGAGCTCCTCGCTCAGCGCGGGCTCCACGAAACAGAGCTCGATGCCGCCGGCGCGCGCGTCGATCACGAGCTGCTCGTGGACCTGGTAGATACCGCCATCCGCGTGACCGGTGACGAACGGCTGGGTCTGCACGGCGCGCTCACGCTCGGTACGGGCATATTCCAGCTCCTCGACTACATGGGCCGTTCGAGCGCCACGATCGCCGACGGCCTGCAAACGATCGAGCGCTACCACAAGCTGCTCCACGACGGCTTTCGTTTCGACCTGCAGCAGGGCTCGGACGAGTGGACCATCGCGGTCGGCGTCGACCCGGGCTTGCGCTTCCCACCGGCGCTCGCCGAGTTCTGTCTGGCGAGCTTGTTTCTGGGGGCATACGGCATGGGTCTGCCGCCAGTACAATCGCGCGTCTTCTTCGCCCACCCGGAGCCCGCGGACACGCGCGAGTTCGCGGAGCTGTTCCGCGCCCCGGTGCGCTTCGGTGCCGAGGCCAACTACGCCGTCTTACCCGCGACCGCCGTGCACATGCGCAACCCGGAAGCCGACCCGGTGCTGCGGGCGGTGCTGGAGGGACATGCGCATCGCGAGCTCGAGCACATGCCCCGCGGCGCATCGTGGGCCGAGCGTACGCGACACCTACTCGCGGAGGAGCTCCGCAGAGGCCACGCGTCGCTGGGCTGCGTCGCGCAGCGCCTGGGCGTGAGCCCGCGCACACTGCGCCGCCGGCTGATCGACGAAGGCACGAGCTTCTTGCGCGTCGCCGACGACCTGCGGCGAGACCTCGCGTTGTCGTACCTCGAGCAGGGTCGCCTGCCCGTCGAGGAGCTCGCGCTGGCGCTCGGGTTCTCGGAGGCTAGCGCATTGCGCAGGGCCTTCAAGCGCTGGACAGGACAGAGTCTCACCGAATCGCGGCGAACCCACAGCGGCGAAAATAGTTAGTCGCGGCTGCTTCGGTCATTACTGGCTGCCCAGGCAGGGCTGCACGCGCGTCCGCGACCGCACGAGTCCTTTTCTTCGGAGCCGAGCCGTTTCACCATGCGATCCGTCCTGAGGCGAATCACGCCGCGAAAGGTCCCCAATGAGAGCGAGTTTCCGAATGAGTTTCGTCGCAGCCGCGCTCGCCGCCGCGACACCGACGGTCGGGTGTGCCAACGACGACTCGCCCCAGGACGAGGCCGGCTGCGGTTTGAACACCGGCTGGGATGGCGACGAGTATTGCCTTCCACCGCCGCCGGCAGAGCTCGGTTTCCAGGTCCACTACGGACCTGCGAGTTACGACGACCCGGGGGAGATCCAGAAGTATTTGATTGATCCCGGCAAGGACACGAACATCTTCACGGATCCCATCACCGCAGGGAACGACTCGGACATTTACTTCTACAAACGACAGTACCGGATGCGGCCGGGCTCGCATCACTTGATCGTCTTCGGCGAGGGCCAGGGCTCGCTCCTGGGGAACGGGCGGCGGCTCGGTGGCTCTCAGAATTCTCGCAAAGACAACCCGAAGGGCCGCGTTCCACCCGAGAACGTCGGCATCGGCATGCCGCTCGCGGCGAACTCGCAGCTCACGCTCAATCTTCACCACTTCAATGGCACACCCAAACCCCTTCTGCGCGAGGCGTGGGTCAACGTCTGGTACATCGATCCGAGCACGGTCAAGCAGGAGGCCCGGGAGATCTTTCTTTGGGCGGGCTTGGGCCAAGTCATTGCGCCGGGTGCCAGCACCACTGTGCGGGGCAAGAAGACCATCAGCGAAGCGGGACGCATTCTGACGCTCTACGGACACCGACATTCGAACAACGTGCGCTTCGCCGCGTATCTCAATGGCCAGCTGGTATTCGACGACTACGACTGGAAAGAACCTGCCGTCTTCGAGTTCAACTCACTCACGAAAAATTTACTGCCCGAGGCGAGCTCGGGTCGCGCCGGCGCAGTCAGTGGCATGCTCGAGCTGAAGCCCGGGGACGTGCTCGAATGGCAATGCGATATCGAAAACCACCACAGCGAGGCCATCACTTTCGGCGAGAACGAGGCGATCACGAGCGAGATGTGCATCCTCGTCGGTGATGCCGTCGGTCCCGCGTTGCTGGGCGTCTCCGAGGTTTTCTGAGCGTCTTCCGAGAATAGGGACGGCGCGAGGCCGAACTCCGCGCTTCGACGCTAAACGTCTGTGGAGAGGAGAGCGCTGGCGCACGAACAGTATTGATCGTGCGTGAAACTGCCCTCCGTGAAGCAGGAAGGGCTTACGCCCGACGCCCGACGAGGGCGGGGTTGGCAGAAACCGTCAACACGCTGTAAAACCGTGCGGCCACTTTCGGCATTCGTAGCGCTCACGCGGGGAGACGCACATGGACTTCGAACATTCGGAAAGAGCCAAGGACTACATCGCTCGAGTCGACCGTTTCATCACGGAGCGCATTCTCCCGAACGAAAAGACGTACGCTGGACAGCTCGCGCACGACCCCGACTACCGCAAGTGGCGCATCCCACCGATCATGGAGGAGCTGAAGGCGGAAGCCAAAGCGCAGGGCCTGTGGAATCTCTTTCTACCGGACGCGAAGTACGGCGCCGGCCTCGACAACCGCGACTACGCTCCGCTCGCGGAGCTGATGGGCAGGAGCTTCATCGCTCCCGAGGTGTTCAACTGTAACGCCCCTGACAGCGGCAACGCGGAAGTGCTGTTCCGCTTCGGGTCCGATGAGCAGAAGGACCACTGGCTCGCGCCGCTCTTGGACGGGAAGATCCGCTCTGGCTTCGCGATGACAGAGCCGGACGTGGCGTCGTCGGACGCGACCAACATGGCTGGCACGTGCATCGTGCAGGGAGACGAGTGCATCATCAATGGACTCAAATGGTGGACGAGCGGCGCCGGTGATCCGCGCTGCAAGTTCGTCATCTTCATGGGGTTGACCGACGCGAACGCCGAGCGGCACTCACGCCACTCCATGGTGATCGTCCCGCTCGACACGCCCGGCGTGAAGATGGTGCGGATGGTCCCCGTGTTCGGTCACCTCGATGAACCGCACGGTCACGCCGAAATCTCGTTCGAGAACGTGCGCGTTCCCGTCTCGAATTTCATCGCCGGCCCCGGGCGCGGCTTCGAGATCGCCCAGGGACGACTCGGGCCGGGCCGCATCCACCACTGCATGCGTGCGATCGGCGCGGCTGAACGGGCGTTCGATCTGCTCTGCAAGCGCGCCACGTCCCGCGTCGCGTTCGGTAAGCCGCTCGTCAACCTGGGCGGCAATCGCGACATCATCGCCAACTGTCGCATGGCCATCGAGCAAGCGCGGCTGCTGACGCTCAAGGCGGCGTGGCTCCTCGACACCCAGGGCCTGATGGGCGCGATCAGCGCGGTATCCCAGATCAAGGTGATCGCGCCGAACGTCCTGCAGCAGGTGACCGACGCCGCCATCCAGATTCACGGCGGTCAGGGAGTGGCGGATCTCGAGCTGAATATGCTCATGGCAATGGCGCGCGTGCTGCGCATCGCCGACGGCCCGGACGAAGTGCATCGCGGCCTGGTCGCGAAGTTCGAGCTGATGCGGTACCGCTGACGGGCGTGGGTTCTCGTGCTCTGCGGCGCCCGCGCATCCGTGCTAAGCGAAGAGCGTGACTCGCGAACGACTGAAGACGCTCCTCGAAGAGTACGGCAAGGTGGCGCTGGGCACGTATTTCACGCTGTTCGCGCTGGTCTTGCTCGGCTTCGCCCTGGCGATCTCCACCGGCTTTCAGCCGGAGAGCGCGCCAGGCGGCGTGGGACTCTTGGGCGCCGCCTATATCGCCACCAAGGTCACCCAGCCCATTCGCATCGGAGCGACGCTGCTCTTGACACCTCTCGTCGCACGCCTTTTGCACAAGCTGGGCGTGTTGAAGTCGGAAAAGGCCATGCCTCCCGAGCCGCAAGCGGCGACCAAGGCCGGACCGCCCGAGGCGCCCGGCACGAGGGACGCCTCGAGCGGGCCTACCCCGTAACCCCGCCAGCACCCGTCTCCGGCTGCTGCCGTTTGGCGATGCGGACGCTCGCGCAAAACAGGGCGCAGCCGCTGATGCCGAGCAGATTGCCCTCCCAGTCGGGATGAAAGACGAGCCAGAAATGCTTGTCTTTGATCAGCGCGGCGAAGCTCGAGACGCAGAACGGCATCAGGTATAGCCGCGCGATTTGCCAGCGATCGAGCCGCGTCACGGTTCTGCCGGAGTGCGCGGTGCCGAGATAGAGTCCCGTGCCAATGATCCCGCTCAGCCCGAATGACGTGAGCCATAGACCAGGGCTCCCATCGAAGTAACGAGCCAGCACCACCAGGTACCAAATCAGGTAGCACCAGAGCACGCTACGAGCCGTATTCAGGTTCGCTAGGTAGCCCGTCTTCACCGGCGGCATCACTTTCGCGTAAAGCACGCAGCAAGGGGCGCCGCCGTTTCTCGTGTGTTTCTCAGCCCGCATGCGGCGCGGTCCGAATGGTCCGCGCGACGCTAAACTGCTCAGCCTGGCCAATGGCTGCGGCCAGGCTCTCGCTGAACACGAGTCCGGGATGCTTGTGCTCGAGGCGTGCCCTGTCGAACACGCTGCGCGGCCTGGGGAGTGGCCCGGCGATCACGACCTTCTTCTTGCGGCGCATCAGGGCGCCGATCGCGTTGTCGAGGGCCACCAGACCCGTTCCGTCGATCACGGGCACCTTGCCGAGGTGCAGGATCATCACCTCGTACGAGTCGCTGTTCGCGCCGTGAATCGTCTCCATGGCGCGCTGGGCAGCGCCGAAAAACAACGGCCCGTTCACCTCGTACAGCGCGACGCCACTCGGCAGCGCCAGATCGGGCGATTCCGAGCTGTTCTCGAGCGAGGTTCGGATCTCCGTGAGCTCCGCCATGCGCTTCATGAACAATATGGCCGCGAGCACCACGCCGACCGACACCGCGATCACCATGTCGAACAGGACCGTCAGAGCGAAGCACGTGAGCAGCACCGTGACGTCGCTCTTCGGCGCGACCTTCACCACACCCACGAAACCGTGCATGTCGGACATGTTCCAGGCGACCAGCAGCAACAACGCCGCCAGCGATGCCATGGGCACGTACGCGACCAGCGGCGCGAGCACCAGAATCGAGAGCAGCACGACGATCGAGTGGGTGACGGCGGCCAGCGGCGAACGCGCGCCGGCGCGGATGTTGGTCGCCGTGCGCGCGAGCGCGCCAGTGGCGGCGATTCCGCCAAAGATCGGCGCGAGCAGATTGCCGATACCGAGGCCGACGAGCTCCGCGTCGGGGTCGTGCCTGGTGCCCGTCATGCCATCCGCAATGACCGCCGAGAGCAGAGACTCGATCGCGCCGAGCATCGCAATCGCGAACGCGGCGGGCAGCAGCTCCCGGACCAGCTGGAAAGAAAAGCCGTTGCCCCACGGCAATGACGGCAGGGGCATCATCGGCGGAATACCGGAGACCGTCACGCCTTCGATCGTGGTTTGGAAGCGGCTGCCGATGGTCGCCACGGCGACGCCGGGCCAAAGACGCGCTGCCAGCACGCACGCGACGGAAACCGCGCTGAGCGCGATCAACGGCGCCGGGATGCGCCGAATGAAGCGCGGGATCAACAAAAGCAGCGCGAACGTGGTCGCAGCGACCAGAAATTCGCTGCCGCTCGCCGACGCTCTCGCCGTCCAAAGCGCCGCGAGCTTGTCCGTGTAGTGCTCCGGCATCGGCCCGAGCTCGAGCCCGAGCACGTCCTTGATTTGCAGCGTCGCGATGACGGTGGCGATGCCCGTCGTGAAGCCAGTGGTGACAGGATGCGGAATGAACTGAATGAGCCGGCCGAGGCGAGCGACGCCCATGCCGACGAGTAGGATGCCCGCCAAGAAGCCCGCGGTGAGCAGCCCGCTCAGCCCGTACTGCGTGACGACGGGGGCGAGAATGACGATGAACGCGGCCGTCGGTCCCGTCACCTGAAACTTGCAGCCGCCGAGCAGCGC
This sequence comes from Polyangiaceae bacterium, assembly GCA_036520475.1. Lineage (GTDB taxonomy): Bacteria > Myxococcota_A > Polyangia > Polyangiales > Polyangiaceae > DATDJP01. The sequence goes on from DATDJP010000301.1 coordinate 113,328, forward strand.
TACCGTTATCCCAGCGACGATGGCCGTGTAGAGGCCGTGCTGCGGCGGTACGCCGACGCCGATGGCCAGCGCCATGGATAGCGGGAGCGCAACGATGCCGACGACAATGCCGGCCAGGAGATCGGCGCGCAGCTCAGTCGGGCCGTAACCTTTGGCGAACGCTCGTTTCAGCGCCGAAGCCACCGGCGGCGGGCGGGCGCGTTCCCGGTTCGATGCTATGCGCTGCACGACGGCCCGGGTCCTCCGGAGCCATTGGTACTCGACGGACGGGTTCTGTCCAGCGTTCGTGGCTGGAGGCGCAGATCATCCGCGAGGAGATCAGGCGAGCGTCGTTACGGGTCGTTCATTCGTCCCCGGATCGTCGATCTTCGGCGGTGGCTCGCCGGGTACCGGACGGGGTGGTGGATCCTCGACTGGCGGACGATCCGGCCTGGGGTCTTCGACAGGACTCTCGGGCGGGAGCGGATCCCGAGCTGGCGGTTCGTGATCCGGACTCTCTACTGGCGCGCCAGGCGCGTTGGGCTGCGACACGCGGCTCGCCTAGCCAATCACGGGCGGCGGTCCGCCGGGCATTGGCTGATTGGGGCCGGGACTCGGAGATGGAGGGCCAGGCGGATGGGGTTCCGGCGATGGCGTCTCGGGCTCCCGGGGAGCCGGATTGGGTTCGGGCGGGCGCAGCGGTTCCGGAACTTCTGCGGGCGTCTCCGGCGGGTTCATGACCATGTTCGCCAATGTGGTCCGCGTCGCGACCCTGTCCAGACCCGCGGAGCAACAAAGGTAATCTGGCTCGGATCCAGCGCGCGGAAACTTGTTAGGGTCTCCGGGCTGTGATGGCCCACTCGCACTTCGGCGCGCGCGACCGCTTCTCGACACGCACAGCGCGTCGTCGCCGAAACGCGGCGCGCGGCGCCGGATTTTCCGCCCTGCTGTCTTTCCTGCAGCTCGCCTCGCCGGGGCGCGCACAGGCGGCCTCCGTCGAGGAGTCGGGCATCGATCTTCTCACGTTTCACCGCACGAACTACTTCGTCACCGGGTTCACGGACGACACGCAGGTCAAATTTCAGTTCAGCTTCAAGTACGACCTCTGGCCGAACCGAAGCCGCCACAACGTCTACTTTGCGTACACGCAGAAGTCGCTGTGGGACCTGTATTCGCGGAGCTCGCCGTTTCGCGAGAGCAACTACAACCCGCAGGTCTTCTACAGCCACCGGCATGTGGGGGCAGATCGCGCCCATCCCGGGTGCTCGCTCGTCGCCGAGCAGGCCGGCTTCGACCACGAATCGAATGGCGAGGACGGCAACCAATCCCGCTCCTGGAATCGCGTCTTCGCCGCAGGCTCGGCTGCCTGTGTCGATGATCGAGGCCGCTTCATCGGCTGGGGAGTTCAGGTTTGGCTGCCCTTCGGGCTGCGTGACAACGACGACATCACCGACTACGCGGGCTTCGGCGAGTTTCATCTGCGAACGGGCGTCATGGATAGCGAACGCTGGTGGGGCTCGGGAGAGCTGATGCTCGCGGGTCGCAAAGGCACGAACACGCACGGCAGCCTGCTCGCGGAGCTCAGCTGGCGGCTCGGCTACCGGGGTGCGTTCGGACGCGCCGTCCGTTTCGCGCCGCTCCTGTTCGTCCAGCTCTTCACCGGTCAGGGCGAGACGTTACTGCGCTACGACCAGACGGATCGCAGCGTGCGCTTGGGCATCGCGCTCCGCGATCGCGCGCTGCTGCACGAGTAAACCCGACACCAGATCAGGAAACGTCACGGTGCAGATCCAATCCTGACGCGGCGGGCGGCGGGAATCCATGGGGATCTCGCGTGTTGATGGCGGCATGAGCAGCACCTCCATTGTCCGTTCCACCTCCGCCCAACGTCACGACATCGCCCGCGTGCTCGGCGCGGCGGAGGCCAGAGCCGCCTTCCACGAGCGCGTGCTCGACGGAATCCGCAAGTTCCTCGAAGATCACGCAATGCAGGGCAAGAGAGGTGCTCGAGAGTTCTATGAGTTCGAGAAAACGCTTCACGAGCGGCTGCTCCAAGCTGAGCGCGAGATCG
>DATDJP010000302.1:0-56805 GCA_036520475.1 Polyangiaceae bacterium
CCTGATCGAAGAGCTGGAGGTTCAACTCCCATTCCGGGAAATTGCCCGACTGAATGGCATTCCATAGGTCGCGACGATGAAAATCGGGATCGGCGCCGTTGATCTTCACGGCCTCGTTCCAGACGACCGACTGCAGGCCAAGCTTGGGCTTCCAGTGGAATTTGACGAAGGTGGACTCGTCCTGCGCGTTGATCATGCGGAACGTGTGGACGCCAAAACCCTCCATGAAGCGGAACGAGCGCGGGATGGTGCGGTCCGACATGATCCACATCACCATGTTCATGCTCTCGGGCGTGAGCGAGATGAAGTCCCAGAAGTTGTCGTGCGCCGTCTGCGCTTGGGGAAAGCCGCGATCGGGTTCTTGTTTCGCCGCGTGAATCAAGTCGGGGAATTTGATGGCGTCTTGAATGAAGAAGACCGGGATATTGTTGCCGACGAGATCCCAGTTGCCCTGCTTGGTGTAGAGCTTGACGGCGAACCCGCGGACGTCGCGCGCCAGATCTGCCGAGCCCTTGTTGCCGGCGACCGTCGAAAAGCGCACGAACGCGGGCGTTTTCTCGCCCGGACGCTGGAACAGGTCCGCCCTCGTCAAGTCCGCGAGCGACTCGTAGTTCTCGAAGTAGCCGTGTGCGCCAAAGCCGCGCGCGTGCACCACGCGTTCGGGGATGCGTTCGTGATCGAAGTGAAAGAGCTTTTCACGAAGATGGAAGTCCTCGAGCAGAGCGGGCCCGCGGGGCCCCATGCGCAGCGAGTTCTGATCGTCCGAAATTGGAACGCCCTGACGCGTGGTCAAGGTCGGAACACCGCCGCCGGCGGTCTGATGGGTCGCGCCGCCGGCGTCGAACGCGGTTCGCTCCGGGGTCGCGTCGCTCTTCACTGCTTTTTTGTTGGATTCATTCTTTTGCATACTGACTCTCGCGAAGGTCGCTCCACTTTTGTGCCTCAACCGTCCTGCTCGGGCGCAAGCTCGCCACACGCGCGCGACGCAGGCAGCCCTCGAGAACGCGCGAAAACACGGCTACACCAGTACCGAACATGCAGGGACCCCTCGCCTCTGCAGGTTGTGTGCCGCTCCATGAGCTGAAAACAGCTAACGCCGTCTACTCGAGGACAGCGGGCTCGTCATCGCTGCGAGCGATGAACGGCGTGGGCGCATTCTCGCGCTACCGATGGGAATCTCGGACTTCGTCACACGAGGGCGGCGGAGATCACCTTGCCGGACTCGATGGCTTCGTCCAGGGCCGGACCTGTGACGCCGACGGCGGCGCCGATCGTCTTGCCGACGGAGCTCAGCGTCTCTTCGTACGGGATGTCCGCGCCGCTCTCGACTGCACGGCCACTCGCGCTGTCGATGCCGACGGCGCTGAAATCGTCCTCGAACGGCACCAGACCTCCCACCACGCCAGCTTTGACGCCGCTGCCGATGAGCAGTGACACGGCGTGCCTCGGCCAGTGGTCGCGCCCTGAGAGTCCCTTGCGCACCAGGGTGCGGCCGAACACGTTCAAGAGCGCGAACGTCACGCGATCTTGCAGCCCGTACTGTTCGAGTAAGGTCGTCATGCGCGCGATGGCGGCGATGCCGAGCGGGTGCTCTTCGGCTTCCGTCTGGAGTCCTTCGTCCGTGTGGTTGTCCGAGCCGAACGGCAAGGTGACGCTCACCACGGGCGTCACGCCCAGCCGAATCAGGCCGATCGCCGCCACGACTTGATTGTCCGGGCCGTCGCCCGTGATGGACGAGAGCAACTCTGCGGCGTCGTCCCCCAGCTTGCGAGTATCACTACGCGATTTGACCGCAGCGTCGAGGTAGCGGCGCTGTTCGGTCGTGCCTTCCCGTTTCAGGACCCCGTGAATCTCGTCGAGCTTGCGATCGCGCAAGCTGCGCAAGTTCGTCAGCGGACTGTTCGCGCGGACGAGGAGCTGCTTCAGCGCGGTAGGCAGCAGGGTCTGAAGCGGCGCTCCGCGAGCGGTCAACGCCACCTTTCCGACACTGACCGGCCGCGACTGGATGGTATCGAGGCAAGGCGCGAGCTGCGCCGCCAGCAGCGAGGGCAACATCTCGCCGTCGTTGGTCGCTCCCATCAGGCGCAGCACCTTGGGCATATCCGGGTGCACCACCGTGCGCGTCGCGTGGTGGATGAAACACGCCCGATTGAGCGCCGAGGGCGGGAGCTGCGTCCAGAGACGCGCCGCGCGCGTCGCCGTCGCACCGAGCTGAAGCGGCGTGGCCACGAACTCTTCGCCGGGCGGATGCACGATGGCGGCGTGCTCGTAGCTGCCCGGGCAGTTGGCGTTCACGGGGTCTCCGTTACTGCTGGAACACAGGATCAAAAAGCGCGCGGCCCCCGCCGTACAGGTCTCGGGCGAGGCCTGCGCGAACGCCAACGGCGCCCGCAAGAAAGCTGCGGGCAGACCAGTGGCGAGCGCCGCCAGGCCAGTTCCGCCGAGCAGCCATTTCGTGAATTGTCGCCTGGAAGTCGGGTTCGAGATATTGCGCGCCATTTAAAAGCCCAGTGTCGTGGTGAAGGGTGCAGTGCAGGCGAGGACGAACGTCGACTGCAGGGCCACGTCCGCGGATTGCCCCGCTGCCAACACTTCGTCCCAGTGGGAGTCGAGCACGGAGCGGAGCTCGTTCGCACGCGGGTCCGTGCTGGATACGCCCATCAAGTCTCTGGTAAGCTTGTCGATCGCGGAAGCGCGGTTGCCGGCGCTGAGCAGCGGCGGCGCCACGCTGCCCGAACCCGTGCCGAGGAACCTGCCGGCGAGTCGCTCGCACAACCGTTCGGCCGCGGCCGTCGCGAAAACGCTGGGATCGATGGCCATTTGCGGCTCCACGTCGCCGCGCTCGTACGCGATGGCGGGCAAGCTGCCGGCGTAGCCGCGGATCTCCGTGGCCAGCGCGGGGGTGGCGTGGAGCTCGCCCCGCGCAGCGCACGCATCGCGAATGCCGAAGCGGTTCTCGAGACGGCGGCACAGATCGTCGCGAAGCGAGAGGCCTGCGCTCGCGCCGGAGTCGTTCCAGGTCTTGGTGCGGCTTCGGTACGTGATCATCGGAGAGGACAACACGTGCCGGAGCAGCGCCTTGAAATCGTAGTTGCTGCGCGCGAACTCGCCGGCCACGCGCTCGAGCTCTGGATCGTCTCCGCTGCACGGCCGCGCGTTGGCCAGCCCGCAGATCTTCTGCGCCCAGGCCTTGGCGAAGCCGGGATGAGTCGCCATGGCCTCTGCAAAATCGTCCACGCCGTTGCCGGCCACGGGCGGGCTGCCGTCGACAGTGAAGAACGCCTGAGCGGGGACGGTCTCGTTGTAGCGCGACGGGGTGCGGGCCGACCCCCAGTAGGAGTAGCTCTGGCGGAAGAAATCGCGCATCGGATCCAGGGTCTTGTGGCAGCCGTAGCAGGGCGAGTCCGGCGTGGCGTGCGCTTCATCGACGCTCGAGGTGTCGGCCACGGCGGCGTTGCTGTCCGTCGTGAAGGTCCGGCCCAGCGCGACGATCAGGGCCTGATTCGTCGTCACCCGGTACTCGTTGCCGTCGTTCGTGGTCCAGTACCCGAGGAAGCCAAGACTGCCGAGAAAGCCCAGGTACTCGACGCCGAGCACTAGCTCGGACGCACCGCGCAGCGCGTTCAGATCCCAGAACACGCTGCGGCGCTCTCCGGCGCGCGCGAGACGAATCGTCACGGGACGAAACTCTCGGTCCGCCGCCGTGAACTGGTCCGGCATGGGCGCAGTTCGCCAGCACAAATCCGTACCCGGCAGCCGGATCAGCGCCTGCCATGCCTGGTCGATTGCCTGTCCGCCGGTATAGGTTTGCGTGAGCACGTTCGCGCATTGCGCCTGGCCGGCGTTCGGCTGTCCCGACACGGAAAAGCGCATGAAATTGGGCGACCCGGGGTTCATGGAGTCGGCCCAGGGAATCGTCTCCGTGTTCGTGAAGCTCACCGACAGGTTCGGATACGCGTCTTCGATCCACGAGCGCTGCCGGCGGTTCAAGTCGTCGGAGGGACGGGCGTCCATGCGCGCCAGCAAGGCCATGAGCGGCACGTTCAACGAGTACGTGCGCGTGGTCAGAACTTCCGTGTACGGCCGGCCCTGCGCGACGATGTTCCAGGCTGTCTGCGCAAAGCTTTTTTCGATGTATTGACGGAACGCGAGCCCGCTCTTCTGCTCCGAGCGCATCAGTATGTTGTTGTTGCGAAAACGCAAGTACAGACCGAGGTCATCGCCGTCGGTGCGCTGCTGAAATAGGAGGGTCAACATCTCCAGCGCCCGCTTCGAAAACTCGGGTGTGGCGAGCCAGCCGTCGATGAGCCCGGAGAGCGCCGCGGCATCGCCACGGTACGCCACGTATTCGGCCTCCGTGGGCGCGCGGCCGGTCAAGAATGTCTTCACCTTGGCGAGCGCTGCGTCCGGCTGAAGCGGCTCGAATGGACGCGAAGCACCGCCGCCCACCGTGCACGACGACGCGGGCATGCCCTCTTGTACCCACGTCGCCAGCGGCTCGATGGTGTTCTCGGGCAAGCGCCGATTGGGCGGCATGAAATTGCTCTCTGCACGCATGCGTTCGAGCGCACGCTGGCCGACGGTCTTGTTGGCGTCGCTCGGCGCTGGCGCCAGCAGGTCGGCGCGCGACAGCAACGCCATCGGCCCGACGCGATCGGGGGAGTCGTTGTGGCAGCTCGTGCAGTGATCGGTGAGCAGGGCGTGAACCGCGCAGGGCAAATCCGTCGTGACGACAGCGCCGCCATCCTCCGGCGCGCCGGAGGAGCCGCCGGCACCAGGGCCCGCGCCACCCGCGCCTCCGATGGTCCCGCCCATATCGCCCGAGCAGGCCCAGAGCGCGGTGCACGTGCCGACGGCGGTCAGAAACAACGCAGAGGCCCGACGAAGTTGCGGTAAGCATGGGGCGCGCGGGGAACGACGCGCTGAACCAAAGTCGAGATTCTCGGGCTTCACACTGAGATGACGGCCTGGCATCGCGATCGCGACACGAATTTTTTATAGGCGCAAAATTCTCGCCACGATGCGTTCCACTGGAAAAGTCCGCACGCCCGGCGTCGCAGAGTCGACGCGGACGGCGCGACGCGTCTTGAGCGTAGCCGTCGCTCTGGCATTCGCTGGCTGCCTCGACTGGAACGCGCTCTATGGCGCGCGCTGTGGGGACGGCACGGTGAACGGCCGCGAAGAGTGCGACGACGGCAATACCACCGCTGGTGACGGCTGCAGCGCGAGCTGCCGCGTCGAGCCGGCGCCCGGGCTCTGCGGGAACACGCGCCCGGATCCGGACGAAGCGTGCGACGACGGCAATGACGAAAACGACGATGCCTGCTTGAACGGCTGCAGCTTCGCCGCCTGTGGCGACGGCTTCGTGTGGCGTGGGGCCGAACAATGCGACGATGGCGACACGGACAACCAGGACGGTTGCTCACGCACGTGCCTCGCGTGTACACATCCGGACGGGGCCTTGTTCCGCAGCGAGAACGGCCACTGCTACACACTGCATCCCGGAGCGGCGACGCTCGCCGAAGCCGTCGCCGCCTGCGACAGCGCTGGCGGACACCTGTGGACGACGACCTCGGCCGCGGAAGCGCGCGACGTGAACCGCAACTTGGTGCGGAGCACCGCGCCGCTCTGGCTCGGCTATCGGACGACTCCGACGCCGGCGGGCTGGCTGACGGGTGAATCCACGAGCTTTCAGGCGTGGGGTCCGGGCGAGCCCAGCGCCGTGAGCGCAGGCTGTGTGGTGCAACTGGCGGACGCGCTCTCCGGGGCGACGTGGCGCTCCGCGACGTGCGCTGAGCGCTATGCGTTCGTGTGCGAAAGCGAGCCCGCGCTGCTGTTCGCGACGACGCACCACGCCTATCGTCTGCGCACTCAGCCTCGTCCCTTCAGCGAAGCGCGGGACGTGTGTGCCGCGGCCGGCGGGCACCTGGTGACGCTCGAGACGGAGGCAGAGCACGGCTTCGTCGCCGGGCGCTTTTCGATCGAGGTGTGGCTCGGCGCGAGCCGCACCCCGGCGAACGACTTCGCGTGGCTCACTGGCGCGCCGCTTTCTTACAGCGCGTTCGGCAACGGCCAGCCCAACGACGCCAATGGCAACGAGGATTGCCTGGCGCAGACCCGTTTCGACGCCTGGAACGACGTCGATTGCTCGCAGCAGCGTCGGTTCGTGTGCGAGTTCGAATAGCGTGCGGTTAGCAGCTCTCGCGTGCGATCATGACCTCAGATCCCTACAGGTTGTACTTCTTCAATTTCTCGTAGAGCGTCGAGACCGCGATGCCGAGCGTGCGCGCTGCGACCACGCGATTGCCGCTGGCCTGCGCGAGCGTCTGCTTGATGGCCGCGCGCTCGATGCGCTGCAGCGTCATCCCCGAGAGGGTGACGTGGTCGAGCTCGCGATCTTCCTCGCGCGGCGGGGGTTCGGTCTGCCGGCGAATGTGCAGGTGCTGCGGTTCGATGCTCGTGCCCTGAACGAACGCGAGCGCGCAGCCCAGCGTGTTTCTGAGCTCGCGGATGTTACCGGGCCAGTTGTGCGCGCGGAGCACGGCGTACGCGTCCTCCGCAACCTGCAGCTTTGCAACCCCCAACTCGTCGAGCAGACGTGGCACCAGGAGCGGTAAGTCTTCCAGACGTTCGCGCAGCGGAGGCAGCGGGACCACCGCGCCTGCTAACCGAAAGTACAGATCTTGCCGGAACGTGCCGGCGTGCACTTCGGCGAGCAGATCGCGGTTGGTCGCCGCGATGATGCGTGCGTCCACCGGGCGATCCTGCGCTCCGCCCACGCGGCGGACCCGCCGGCTTTCGAGGACGCGCAGCAGGCGCGGCTGCAGGTCGAGCGGCAGCTCGCCGATCTCATCGAGAAACAGTGTGCCGCCGTGCGCCCGTTCGAAGGCGCCGGCGTATCCGGCCACCGCGCCGGTGAAAGAGCCGCGTTCGTGACCGAGTAGCTCACTCTCTGCGAGGTTCGGGGCAACCGCGCCGCAATCGAAGACCACGAAGGGGCCGTGCGCGCGCGTACTGTGATCGTGAAGCGCGTGAGCCAACACGTCTTTGCCCGTGCCGGTCTCGCCCAGCAGCGTCACGGTGAGATCGGTCTTCGCCAGGGGACCGATCAAATTGAACACTTCGTGCATTCGCGGCGAATCGGCGACTAGCCGGCCGAAACAGCGCGCCGCGCTCGCCGGGGGCTCGAGGGCCCTCAGACGCGGTGGGCGCGGCGTACGTGGCGGCTCCATTTCGGTCAAACGAGCCAGCGCCTGGTGGGGGTGCTCCGACATGGGCGGCACCATACAAAACCGCCGCACCGTCCTCTGTTACGATTCGGGTGAGTTCTGGTGCGCTGGCCCGGCGCTGCACCGGCTGCCGAAAAGGCCAAGAACTGGCCCGTCGTGTGACTTACGGGCCACAGGACGGTGGCCGTTTGAGCGCAGCGGCTTTACATGACCAGGAACGTGTTAGCCACTCCGATTCCGGAGCAGCCGCTCCGCCGGCGACGGCGTGAGCTGGTTCTGCTGCTCGCTCCGGTGGTTCTGTACATGGTGGCCATGGGTGTCGGCGTCGCGCTGGCGCCCGTTTTGCTCGAACGGCAGCCAGTGTTGCTGTTTTTGCTCGCGCCACTCGGCCGTCACCTGCTGCTCGTGTCGCCGGCGCTCGATTCGATGACCTTCGTGTTGGTGGGAGTGATCGGCTACTTCCTCGTCGATCCGTTCATGTACATCGTGGGGCGCCGCTACGGCGATGCGTCGCTGGTCTGGATCGAGCGCCGCTCCGGCATGATGGGACGCGGCGCGCGTTGGCTCGAACGCCTGTTTCGCCGCGCAGCGCTGCCCGTGCTCTTCGTTTGGCCTGGGCCACTCGTCAATCTGCTGGCGGGCGCGTCGGTGATGCGTGTGCCGGTCTGGCTCGTGATCAATCTCGCAGGGACGCTCACGAGCGTTCTGCTCGCGCGCTGGTTCGGAGAAGCGCTCGGACCTCTGATTCAGGTCGTGCGCCAGTTCGTGGAAGAGCACGTGGTCGCGCTCACGGTGCTGTCCGTCGCGGCGGTCGTCACGAGCGTGATCGTGAGACGCCGGCGCGTGCGGAAGCTCGTCAACGCAGAGCGGGATTCCGTCGTGCGTGGTGACGAACCGGAGGTCTGAGGGCTCGCGCGTTCGTGCTCACGTCTCGCCGGAGGGAGCTGAGTCTTCGAGTTTGGGCTGCTCGAGGACGCGCTGCAGGGAGACGTGCATGCGGCTCTTCATCAGCTCGAGTAGGCTCTCGAGCTCCGGGCCGCGCACCGCCAGCGTCTCCGTCAGGTGGGCGCGTGTCCGCTCGAGCACGCGCTCGCGCGCATCGACGAGCCAGCGCTGCGCGGTGCGCCCGGACACGTTGTACATGGCGGCGATCGCCGAAGGGGCGGCGTTCTCGACGTAGCAGAGGCGGAGCAGCGCACGCTCCTTCGGTGACAAGGAGCCGAGCGCGCGTTCCAGCGCTGCCTGGAACGCGCCCGCATAGCGCGCTTTCAAATAGTCGAGCTCTGGATCCGGCGGACTCGTGGCATCCCCGAAGTCGCGCCGAATGTCGCTCACTTGCGCGGCACGCGCCGCATCGATCGCCATGCGCGCGGCGACCATGCGCACCCAGGCCGCGAGCGGCCCGCGGCCCGAGTACTGGAGAATCCGTGGCCCGGCGTCGCTGTCCGATGCCAGCAGACGCACTCGGACTCGCTGGACGAGCTCATCCGCGTCCGTGCCGCGGGCGAGACTGCGCACGCGCTGCATGTGCTGTTGCTCGAAAATTGCGAGCGCCGTCGGATCATGCTTTGCGCAGGCCCAGGCCAAGTACAGATCCGTGACGTGGAGCTCGTCGAGACGCGTGTCGTCCCCGGACGTTGCGGCCTTCAAGCCCAAATGATGCGCAAATTCCGCCCTTTGCAGGCGGACCGCCGGGAACGACCGTGTCGCGGCAGTAAGCGCCGCGAGCAGCCAGCGCGACAGCACGGCCGGAGAAACGGACGGCGGCTCCGAGAAGGCGCTCAGGAAGCGTTCGAGCTCGGCCGCCACCTACGCATCTTGCCCTCGCCTACACTGGAGTGCAAACCTGAAGGCTGCGTGGTGCCTCGCCTCACACAATCGCCGGCGCCGGAAGGACTCGACGCGTGTCTTTCGGACGAGGTGTTGTTTGCTTTTGCGACAGGGTCGACAGGGCCGCTCGGCCGCGCTCGAGCGGAATCCCACCTCGCTGATTGCGCCGACTGCCGCGCGGTGCTGGTGCAAGCCGTCTCTGGCACACACGACGAGCCCGGGAGGGGGGCGCGCGCAAAGCGCATCGGTCGCTACGAGCTGCTCGAGCTGCTCGGCGCCGGCTCCGCCGGGGTCGTGTACCGCGCCTTCGATACCGAGCTCGAGCGAGTGGTGGCGATCAAGGTGCTCGTGGCCGGCGCAGCGCAGGCGACGTTCCAGCGCAAGGAGCGCATCTTGGGCGAGGCGCGCGCCATGGCTCAGCTCTCTCACCCCAACGTCGTGACCGTGTTCGACGTGGGCGTATCCGACGGCGCCGTGTTCATCGTGATGGAGTACGTCCCCGGCACGACGCTCGAACGCTGGCTGCGGGCTCCGGAACGCACGCCTGACGAGGTCGTAACGGCGTTCCTCGCTGCCGGGCGCGGGCTTTTGGCCGCCCACGCGAAGCGGATCGCGCACCGCGACTTCAAGAGCGAAAACGTGCTCGTGAGCCGTGAAGGTCAGGTGCGCGTCACCGATTTTGGCCTCGCGCGCAGCCTGGACAGCGCGGAGCCCGGCGTGCTCGCGAGCCTCCGCGACAGCGACGTGAGTACACGCACACGGGGCATCTTCGGAACGCCGGCGTACATGGCGCCGGAGCTGTTCGATGGCAGCGCTGCCGACGCCGCGAGCGATCAGTTCAGCTACTCGGTCGCGCTCCTCGCCGCGCTCCTGGGCCGACACCCGTTCGGCGCCGATGAGGGCATCCCCATGTCCGAGCTCGTGACTCGCATCCGCGAGCAGCGTGTCGACTGTTCCGGCAAGACCGTGCCGCCGGCGCTCCGAGAAGTGCTGCTGCGCGGAGTCCTCGCCGAACCGGCGGCGCGCTATGCCGACATGGAAGCGCTCCTTTTGGCGCTCGAGCGCGCGCAGGGCCCGCTCGCACGTCCTCGCCGCTTGGTGCGTACGACGTTCCTGGTCGCGGCGGGAGCACTAGTGCTTGCCGCGGCCTCCACGGTCTTCTTCGCGCCGCGCGCCGGAGCGACGCCGGCTCGGCTGCGTGGAGCCCTGGCAGCCTTCGACCGAGTGATGTCGCGCGCGTCCGAAAGTATCCGGCACGACGGAGACGCCTCGCCGGCGCTGAGCGTCTCCGTGCCGGTCACTCAGGGCCTGGAGCGCCTGCCCTCCGCTCGCGAAGCGGCGCGGCGCGTGACGCCCGCGCGGGCACGCGTGAAGCAGCGCGAAGCCGTGCGCTATCACGATTCGCTGAGGGATCCCTTTTGAAGCGCGCCGTCGCGCTGTGGCTTTCGTTCGCGACCACGCTCGCCAGCGGCGTGGCTGCCCAGCCCCGAAGTGCACCGGCTCGCGCGGCCTATCTGCGCGGCAAGGGCGCGTACGAACAGGGGGAATACGTGGAGGCCTTGCGGCACTTCGAGGAAGCGTATCGCGCGAGCCGTGCTCCGGCGCTGCTCTTCAACATGGCGCAGGCCCATCGGCTTTCGGGCTCCGATCACTGCCAGCCGGCGCTGGACCTGTATCGCCAGTACCTGGCGGAGGATCCCGAGGCGAGCAATCGCGAGGAAGCGGCGGAGCGCGTCGGCGAAATGCGCGCCTGCGTGGAGCGCCAGCGCGCTGAAACGGCGCCCGCGAGCCCGCCGAGCGACGAGGCCGGAGTCAGCTCGCCGCCGGTCCCTTCGGTCGCGCCGCGGAGCGAGAGCCCCGCGCGCGAGCAGCCGGCGCCCGTCGACCGATCCCCTGGCCCGAAGGACGAACAGCGCGAAACGCCACCCACCGCCGCGATCGTGCTCACGGGAGCCGGTGCGACTCTGGGCCTGGCCGGTGCCATCCTGTACCTGCGCGCGCGCGCCAAGTATGCGGACGCGGAAGCGTCGTGCCCGTGTGAGCCGGGTGCGTTCTCGACCTGGGAAACGCTGACCCACGTGAGCTACGGGCTGATGGCCGCGGGCGTGCTGGGCACGGGAAGCGGCGTATCGTGGCTGCTGCTCGGTGGTGACGACTCGCAGCCGAGCAAGATCTCCGGTGTGCTCGTGCGCGGCGTGGCACACTTCTGAAGCGTCGCACTCAGATGGCCCATCCGCGTGGGCCCTTCGAGGCCCGCGCAGTCCGCGACGAAAGCTCCCTGGCTCTCTTCGATGCCGCAGTCCGACAGGCCCACGCGCCCAGCACCAGGACCACGCCGAGCAGACCGAAGACGACGGCATAGTTGACGAAGTGATGGCCGGCTTCGACGACGAACGGAGACACCGCGCGCGCGGTGCTGGTCGCGGCGGCGAGGCGGCCCTGGTGTCCCCCAAAGCCGTCCCGGCCGTACCATTCGACGACGACCGTGGCGCGCTCGAGCGTCATCATCCCGCTCGCGGCGCCGAAAACCAGGACGCACGCCGTGGCGATCACGCCCCTGGCGACGACAACGCCGAGCAACGAGGCCGCCTGTGTAACGAGGAGGATCGGCAGGAACGCCGCGCTGCCGGTGGCGCGCCGGAGCGGCCCCAAGACGATCCGGCCCGGCACCTGCGCGGCGCCGGCGAGGCCGGCGATGGCCGCGGCGCCTGCGAGCGACTGTCCCCGCTCGACGAGATGCCACATCAGGTACACGAACACGCCCGTCGACGCGAGCGCGTGCATTGCGAAGCCGAGCGCCAGCCGCGTTGCCGACGGCGGAGGCGAAACGTGCACGGTCGTTCTCCGCGCGTGGCCGCGGCTGGATAGTGGCAACGAGAAGCGCAGCGGCACGAGCACGAACGCCAGCATCATGGCGAGCACGAGTACCGTCTGCCGCCAGCCGTGTTGGCTCAGGAGCCAACCGGTGAATGGCAGGAAGACCGTGCTAGCGAAGCCGCCGACGATGGTGAGCCCCAGCATGGCGCGCGACCGCACGCGCTCATCCGGACACCAGTCGACGATCGCGCGGAACGCGGGCTCGTAGAGCGCGAGCGCCTGGACGACGCCGAGTAGCGCGAACAGCGCGATGAGCGACGCCACGCCGCCCGCCAGAGCGATCGCGGCGAACGCCAGCGGCGCGGCGATCGCGCCAGCACGCAGGACGCCCCGCGTGCCGCGCGTGTCCAGAACCGAACCCACGTAGCGTCCAACCCAGCCTGCGACGAGCAAGCAAACCGAGAACGCCGCCGCGACCTGCAGCCGAGAAATGCCGAGATCCAACGCGACCGGCGCGGACAGGACGGTGTACGCGTAGTAAAGAATTCCCCACGCGACGAGCTGATCGATCGACAGCCCGGCGACGGCGCCCCAAAGGCGGCGCGGCGTCAGCAGCACGCGTTCTTGCCGGCCCCGCAGCAGCCAGCGCTGTCGTCCACGGCGAGGTCGCTCTTGCAGACGCCGGTCTCAGGCAGGTCGAGCTCGACCCGGAGCGCCGCGGCGCGGTCACCGGCGATCATCGCGGAGACGGAACGCGCCTGCTCGTAGCCGGTTGCGAGCAGGAACGTCGGGGCGCGCCCATAGCTCTTGCTGCCGATGATGTAGAAACCGGTCTCGGGGTGCGCCAACTCGACCGCGCCGTGCGGGCGCACCGTGCCGCAGCTATGGACATTGGGATCGATGAGCGGCGCCAGCGCTTCGGTGCACTCCAGCGCAGGGTCGACACCGAGCCGCAGTTCGCGCTCCATTCCGAGGTCCGGACGCTGGCCTGTTGCAGCGACGATCGCATCGATGCCACGGAGGGCGTGCGGCGCGCCGTCGCGCGTGCCGGCGACCTCGATCTTGTCATCGATCTCGCGGAGCGACTCGATGCGAAACCGCTGCACCAGCTCGAGGGCACCTGATTCAGCGAACGCGCGCAGCTCGCTACCGAGGCGGCCGCGCGCCGGCAAGCCATCCGCGTCGCCGCCGCCAAAGACACGCGTCAGGTCGGCGCTGCGCGTCGCCCAGTAGATCGAAGTACCCGGGTGGGCCCTGGCCAGCTCGACCAGCGGCAGGATGGTGTTCGCCGCCGAGTGACCCGCGCCTACGACCATGGTCGTCTTTCCGGCGTACCGTTCGCGGCGCGCGCCGAGCACGTCCGGGATTCCGTAGTGGATGCGGTGCGAGAGCGAGGCCTCGCCGCGTGCCGCGACGCCCGCGGCGCCGAGCGGGTTCGGCGTCCACCACGTCCCGGACGCGTCGATCACGGCACGCGCGAGGACGTCCTCGGCCTCGGTGCGCACGAGAAACGGGACATCGCCGCGCCCATCGGTGCGCGTCTTGTCCATACCCGCGCGCGTGATCGCAGTGACGCGGCGGGTCAGCCGGATTCGCTCGCGCAGCTGCGGCAGCGCGGCGAGCGGGCGCAGGTACCGGCGGTAGAGGTCGTCGCCGGACGGCATTTCTTCGGGAGGCGGCGGCGTCCAGCCGGAGGCTTCCAGGTAGCGCACCGCCGTCTTGTCCACGTCGTACCGCCAGGGCGAGAACAGCCGAACGTGCCCCCAATCGCGCTGGCTAGCGCCGACCTCGCTATCCGCTTCCAGTACGATGACGTCGATCTTGCGATCGATGAGCTGCACTGCGGCCGACAAGCCGACGGGCCCGGCGCCGATGACGACGACGGGCAAGTCTTGCAAAGACATCAGCAGCACCCTTTCTTGGCCGACGCCGCCGCCTTTCCCGCACAGCCGCAGCCGGAGCCGCCTGTTGCCTTGACCTCGGCGTCGAGCGCGCAGCATGCGCTCGAACCCTTCGGCGCCGCGCCGCCGCAGCAGCCGGTGCTCGCTGCCTGCTCGTCGTTGGTGGTCTCGGTCGCCTTCGCTTCGTTCTCGTTTGTCATATCCATGGAGTCGTTCGAGCACCGCGAAGGACGCAGCGGATCGCACTCGATGATGCCGCCGCGGATGTCGGTCTCGACGCGACAGAACTCCGGGATGATGTTCGTTTTGAGGTGCCCGCGGCCGCGCTGCACGCGCGACTTCATTCCGGAAATCGAGATGCCGACAGCCCGCGCGGCTGCCGTCTGCGTCATGCCGCCGATCTCGGTCAGCTCGATCGCCTGCCGGTACGGCTCCGGCAGCTGTTCGATCATCCAGCTGAGGCACGACGAAAGGCCGACCTCGGCGGCGCGTTCGCCCTCGTCCGTGACCGGCGCGGGTTCTTCGATCGTACTCGGATCGGCAAGCGTTTCACGGCGCGCGCGCTTCCGGAACGCGTCGGCCACGACGTTGCGAGCGATCTGGAAGATCCAAGCGTCGATGCGTTCCGCATGGCGCACAGTGGGGAGCTGCTCCTGAATCCTGAGGAATACGTCCTGAAGCAGGTCCTCGGCGTCGAGCTCACGGGGTGCTCGTTTCGCCACGAACGAACGAAGGGGTACGGCGAACTGATTCCAGAGCGCCGCGACAGGCAACGTGGTCGGCAATGCTTCCATCATCTCTGATGACGGGGTCGGGCCAGAATGGACGCAACAAATCGACTAGCGTTCCCGATTGCGCCGCCGGCTATCTCGGTCCGCTCTCGAAGCCGCCTGCCGATCGTTGATCGCTCCGTGTTCGGTCACGTAAATTCTACGCGGATTTCGCGATGGAACGCAGGTTCCACCTTGGCGCGCTGCTTCCACTTTGTTAGAAGAATTCGTGGCCTCCAAACTCGACCGCCACGCGGAGCAACTTGGCGCGCTGGGCCATCCAATCCGGCTCGCGATATTGCGTTTCGTAGTTCAGGGCGGCAACGCCGGCACTGCGGCAGGCGACATTCAGTCGCACGTGGACCTGCCGGCGTCCACCTTGAGCCACCACCTGAAGCGGCTCGTTTCCGCCGGCCTCATGACGAGCCGCGTAGTGGGCACGTTTCACTACTACTCCGCTGAGTACCCCGCGCTGCGCACGCTCACGGACTATCTGTGGGAAGACTGCTGCAAGCGAGGGAAGCCCGATTGCTGCTGATCTCGGCTGCGAGTACCGTTTTCAAAAAGGCGTTGAGCGCCTCACTCACTTCAGTGAGAATCGTTGTGCCCCTCGTCGTGATGTACCTCACGGTAGTCAGCGACATCCATTACTTTGTAATTCGGGTACTGCTCTCGTAGATCCCGGAGCCGCGCCTGATCGACGCCGCGGCGGAGATTTCGAAGGCGAGTTTCGGTTCGTGCAGCGTCCTCTGCTGCGACAATCCGCAGAGGCACGCCGACCTCGTCATTCCACCAGAGCGAGCGGATACGGCCCTTGTCGTTTGCAGGTGCGCGCCTCTCGGTAAAGCGAAGGCCCGACAGCGATTGACTACGGCCCGTGGCTTCGAATCCAGAGAGCGTCTCTGGTTCGACACCGAGCCCAACGAGGTCAGCCCAGCCGCGCCCGAGTCCGAGCGTTCGGAGCTCACTCTCGTCGTACTCGACCAGAGTCCTGTGCGAATGGTCGGCTAGCGTGGCCGACATGCGACGCGGATCCTTCGCGTTCTTTACGAACAGCCACTCCGACGCGCCCCGGCCGAGGTCAACGTGTACCCGTTCGGCGGTCCGCATGATGGTCTTGCGCTGACCGGCGCCTCGGGCGTTGCCGCGCGCGCGC
This sequence comes from Polyangiaceae bacterium, assembly GCA_036520475.1. Classification (GTDB taxonomy): domain Bacteria; phylum Myxococcota_A; class Polyangia; order Polyangiales; family Polyangiaceae; genus DATDJP01. The sequence goes on from DATDJP010000302.1 coordinate 15,704, forward strand.
GTCTCGAACTCTGCCGTCACTGGCGCCGGCTGTGCCAGGCTGGGCGGCACGGCCGGTGGGGTAAAAGATGGCGGCTGGTGCTTGGACCGAGCAGGTGCGATGAACGGCGGCGCCACGACCCCAGCAGTGCCGGCGGCCGAGAGATTGGCCGGAGTCGCGGAACCCATGTTCCGCGACTCCGTTGATGAGTGTCGCGCAAACCACGCGCCTACTCCGGCGGCAAACGCCACGATCGCAGCGCCGGCCAGAATCCTGGGTACGGAGCGCCTGGCCGGCGCGCGCATCGGACTAGCTTCACTCATCATTGCCACGACTAAATCTCCTCGAAGGTTCCGTCAGAAGCCGAGGGCCGTCTTCATCACCTTGTACACGTGAGAGTTGCGCACCGTACCGCGCACGAGCTCCGAACGCGGGCCCACCGCATACAGGGCGACGTCCTCGCCAGCGTGCGTTTCCGAGCCGAGCGGAACAGCGGCCTCTTGCAGGTACTCACTCTCGTTTGGACCAGCGCCGGGGCGCCTTGACAGGCCGGGGAACGGATCGAGCGCCGGATCTACGCGCGGCGCTCCGCGGTAGCCAGGACCGTTCTGATAGCCCAGGATGGTATAGGGAGCGCCGTTCCGATCCCCCGATTTCATGACGTTGCCGGCGTTGTCCACGTCGTAAACGACGTCGAACAGATTGTTGTGGGGGCTCGTGAGGTACTCCGTGGGCGCAGAAACCACCGGATAGGCGAGATCACCGGCTGCGCGCAGCGGGTAGCCTGCCATCGTGAACACGTGGCTATGATCCGCGGTCACGAGAATGAGCGTCTCGCGCAGATCCACCTTGGACAATGCCACTCCGATCGCGCGATCCAGTTCTTCGGCGTCTGTCAGTGCGCGCCAGGCGTTGCCGGCGTGGTGCGCGTGATCGATGCGACCGGACTCCACCATCAGGAAGTAGCCGCGGCGCTCCTTGCGTGTGGCGTCTGCGAGGATCTCGATCGATTTGCCAGTGAGCTCGCTCAAGCTGGGTTCGCCGCCGGTGTCAGTCGGGCGATCGTGCTCGTACTCCATGTGGCTCCGCTCGAAGAGTCCGAGCAGCGGCAGACTCTTCTTCGTGACACCCGCGAACTGCGCGGAATTCCAGATATACGAGTAGCCCTTGGCCTGGAATTCGGTCCGCAGATCGCGACCATCCGTCCGAGAACCCGAGCCCCCCTCTTCGTCGGTCACACTGGACGGCACGAAGAACTGACGGCCGCCGCCGAGGATCAGGTCGAGACCGCCTGCCAGCGCCACGTTGTAAGTGGCATCCCCGGGCAAGGCCTGGAGAGCAATCGCGTTCTCGTTGTCGCGATTGTTGATGTGCGCGTAACACGCTGCCGGAGTTGCGTGGGTGACTCGCGCCGTCGATATGACGCCGGCCCTCATGCCGCGCTGCTTCGCTTGCTCGAGCAGTGTCGTGACGCGCGGGCCGTCCCCGTCGCCGTTGAAGTCGCCGAACTCCGTACTGGGCGCCAGGCCAATAACGCCCGAGTTCGTCTGCTCGCCGCTCATCATCGCGGTCATGGTGCTCGCGCTGTCGGGCGTGATGTGGTCGGCATCCGCGGTGCGCGACAAGGCCGAGTTCGGCAGTTGATCCATGACCAGCGCGCCTTCCACGCCAACCGAGAAGACGCGCGTGGCGCTCACCGTCGAGACACCCATGCCATCGCCGACGAACAAGATGACGTTCTTGGCGCGAGCACGGAGCCGCTGTCCAAGCAGCGCGTCTTCTGACGATTCTACTTCCTCGGTCTGGGCAACGCTCTCGTCACCGGTTTCGATCGCGCATCCTGCAAGCGCTGCCAACCCCACAATTGATACGCCGGCACTGAAAAATCGGGCTCTAAAATTCGGTGACATGACTCAGCCTCCTGCGTCTTCGCTAACATGAGGACTGCGTCTCGAATGATCCGTTGCTGCACCACTTCTGTGACGAGACCGTGCGACTACGGCGTGGAACCGCCATGCGCTGACGCGTCTTCACGAGCGTCGAGCTCGGAAAGCCAGCGCTCGATGCACGCGCGAATCTGCTCTCTCACTTCGATGGTAAACGCCAGCCGCTCTGCATCGCTGCCGGGCGCCGCGCTGGGATCCGGGAACGTCCAGTGAATGCGCTGACAAATACCCGGAAAAATCGGGCAGCGCTCTGCCGTGCCCTCGTCGCAGACGGTGATGACGTATTCGTAGATTCGGCCCTCGCGGAATAGAGCGAACACCGATTTGGACTTGGCATCCGAAATGTCGAAGCCCGCGAGCCGCATGGCTTCGACTGCCTGCGGGAGAACGGGGCGCGGCTCGAAACCGGCGCTCTCAACGGTAAACCGATCCCCGGCTATCGCTCGTAGTAGCGCCTCGGCCATCTGGCTACGGCCCGAGTTGTGCACACACAAGAACAACACGCGCAGCTTGTGCTCTCGACCCGACGATGCAGCATTCGTCATGCTTCAGACGCCTTCTTTCTCGGCGCGTACTGAGCGCTCGCGCGAACGCACCAGCGGACCCGCACGCACGGCGGTTCGGTCTAGCGATCCAGCTTCAGAGCCAACGACGGTGCTTCTAATATTTTCGAAGCATTCGCGCAAGGCCATTTCTTGCCTTGCTTCTTTGCTTGAAGCTGCTTCTCAGCAGCCCTCCCCTTTTCACGGGAAAGGCTAGCCGCAGCGCACGCGTGTTTCGTACGTCCGCGTACAGCCGCGATCGTCCGATACGCGGAGTGTCACGGCGTGAACACCCGCCTGGCTGCAGCGATACACCGTGCGAGCGGCCGATGGCTCGCTGATTTGCCCAGTGACTGTGCTCCAGCTGAACGTCACGTCGTCAGCGTCGGGGTCGCTGGCATCAGCGAGCAAAGAAATCGCGCCCGGCGCGCTGGGTCCGACCGGCGCGACCACGAGCGAGCCGAGCGCCGGACAACGGTTCGGCGCCGAGCCAGAGTCGTCCGCCTGACACCACGACGCGCAACCGTCACCGTCGATCGTGTTGCCGTCGTCGCAGGCCTCCGGCGGGTGACGAACACCATCGCCGCACACCGGCTCGAGCTGACACGCAGACGAGCAGCCGTCACCGTCCACGCGATTGCCGTCCTCGCACTCCTCGCGCGGATCGACGTAGTCGTCGCCGCAAACGGGAATGCGCGGCACACACGTTACGTCGACCTGCTTGGTCTCCGCGCAATCCGTACCGTCGGACAGAGTCAAGGTCAGCGTGTGCCGACCTTCAACGGTGCAGCGATACTCGGCCCTGCTCGGATCTTGCGTGAGCACGACGTTGCCCTGGGGCGCCGACCAGCGCAAATCCCAGGGATCTCCCTCACGATCTAGCACCACAGCCGTGAGCGTGACGTAGCTGCCCACCGCGGTCTGCAGCGGCGCAGCAGCATAACCCGCGATGTGGGGGCAGTGATTCTGCGTCGTGCCGCCTTCGATGGAGACGACGCCTTCCCGCTCGCATTGATCCGAACAACCGTCCCCCGGTTCCTGGTTGCCGTCGTCGCATTCCTCCATGCGCTCGACTTCGCCGTTGCCGCATCCCGCGACGCAAGCCTGCTCGCATTGACGCTGGCTGTGGAACCTATTTTCGCTGCCGCCACAACCACGGAAGGCCAGCGGCTTGCATGTATTGTCGCCGGAATCGTAGAAGTAGAAGGTTCTGGGTCTTGGATTTTTGCATGCAACGCTGCCCGGGTCGGGCGGAAGACTGCAAACATCGAGCGTCGAGCAGCGTGGGGAGCAGCCGTCGCCTCCCTGGGTGTTCCCGTCGTCACACGCCTCGCCCTCCTCTCGCACGCCGTTGCCACATTCAGCCGCCGGTCTCGCGCCGCTCACGTCAGGGTTCGGAAAGACCTTCTCGTCGCTGCCGCACGCGCAAGCGGTCGGCCCGATGGAAGCAATCCAGATGAACCAGGCGCTCCAAGCGCTGCGACTTGAAATCTTCAACGGAATCGACACCGCACAAGCAAGACTGAGGCCGCCGGTATCGGCTCCTCGCGAACACCGCTGAAACGACGTGCGGGCTTCGTGTCTTGGCGCGGACGAGCACGTTGCGATTTTGAATCTCGGAATTCAGTGCTCGGAATTCGGAAACGAGAGCGCCGTGTGAATCAAGACGAGTGCTCTGACGCTGCCCGCAGTGCGGCGCGTGGCGCACGCCGTTCTTCACGAACTTGTTGAATCGACGTCACACGCGTCCGGTACTTTGCGCTGCGCACCGAAGCGTGCGCCTGCAGTTTCGCAACAACCGAGGAGCGTCCCGTGCACGACACTGACGACATTGGCTCGAATCACTCCGGCAACCCGCATCTTTCTGACCTGATCGAGGCAAGGCTCAGTCGCCGAAACGTGCTCAGCGGCGGTATTGCCGCGGCAGCCGTGTCCTTTCTCGGAGGTTGCGGCGGAAACGTCGAGCAAACGGAGAGCCTGCAGGCGAACGAGAGCTCGTTGCACTGGAAGCCGCGCCCCCCAAAACGCACCCTGCTCGGCTTCGAAGAGGTCCCGCCGAGCACCGAGGACACGATCGTCGTACCGCCGGGCTACACGTGGGACGTGCTGATTCCCTGGGGCACGCCGCTGTTCGCAGACAGTCCGGCGTTCGCGGAGGATGCCTCCAACAGCGCCGCAGACCAGGAGAAGCAGGTCGGCTTCAACCACGACGGCAAGCACTACTTCCCGCTCGGTTTCGGCGCATTCGGCAGTCGCCGCGGCCTCCTGGTCGTAAACCACGAGTACACGGACGCCAGCCAGATCTACACCGCGGCGCAGGGCGCGGAGATCACCGCCGACCCAGCGGGCAAAGAAAAAGTCGCCAAGGCGCTCGCGGGCCATGGCGTCACCGTCGTCGAAGTCGTCCAGAAGCATGACGGCACGTGGACACACGTCGTCGGTTCTCGCTTCAATCGACGCGTCACAGGGACCACCCCCATGGCGTTTTCAGGCCCGGTCACCGCCGATCACCCCATGCTCGCGTCGAGCATCACGCCGATTCCCCTCGGCACACTCAACAACTGCGGTCACGGTTTCACCCCGTGGGGCACCTACCTGACCTGCGAAGAGAACTGGAATGGTTATTTCGGTACCGCAGATACCACGTGGACCCGCACCGAGCTGGAGGCGCGCTACGGAGTCAGCGCCGGAGGGTTCGGCTATGGCTGGCACATCGCGGAGCCGCGCTTCGACGTGGCGGTCAATCGCAACGAGCTCAACCACTTCGGTTGGATCGTAGAGATCGATCCGTTCGATCCCAGGTCGACGCCCGTCAAACGGACGGCCCTCGGCCGCATCAAGCACGAGGGCGCCGCGATCACCGAATCCAGGGGGCGCATGGTCCTTTATAGCGGCGACGACGAGAACGGCGACTATCTGTACAAGTTCGTGAGCAGCGCGCCGTGGCGCCTGCTGCGCGCGCTCGGCAAGAGCCCGCTCGATCATGGGACGCTGTACGTCGCTCAGTTCAGCGAGGACGGCTCGGGCAAGTGGCTGCCGCTGGTTCACGGCGCAGGCCCGCTGACCCCGGAGAACGGCTGGCTAGACCAGGCTGACGTGCTCATTCGAACGCGGCTGGCCGCCGATGCCGTGGGCGCTACCCGGCTGCATCGCCCTGAGTGGGTCTCGGTGCATCCCAAGACGGGTGAGGTCTACGTCACGCTCACGAACGGCACCGGCAACTCGAGCGCGGTCAACAGCGGCCGCGACCCGAACCCTTACGGGCACATCGTGAAGTTCAAGGAGGCGCGCCACAGCGACAAGGCATTCGAGTGGGACATCTTCCTGCTCGCGGGCGACCCTGCGTACGATCCGAACGTCCCCGCGGATCAGAGTGTGTTCGGTTCACCGGACGGCATCTGGATCGACCCCGACGGACGCGTGTGGATCCAGACCGACATCTCGAACTCGTCGCAAAACCTGGCGAGCCGCGGCTACGACAACATCGGCAACAACCAGATGCTCGCAGCCGACCCAGCCACCGGAGAGGTGCGGCGCTTTCTCACCGGCCCGCGCGGCTGCGAAATCACGGGAGTCATCAGTACTCCGGATCAGCGCACGCTCTTCATCAACGTGCAGCACCCCGGCGAGTCGACGACGTACTGGAACAACTTGAATGGCGCGCCCAGCCCGGCCAATCCAACCACGGTCAGCAGCTGGCCGTTCGGAGGACGCCCGCGCTCGGCCACGGTCGTGATTCGCAAGCTCGACGGCGGCAAGATCGGCACCTGAGTCTTCTCTGGCGAGGGCCTGCCGTTCACGCGCCGGCGACGCCTCGCCGGGACCGAGGTGTCGCCATCACGCGCTCTTCGCCGCCGCGATCGCCAAGGCGAAGTCCGTCACCACCGAGCACGTGCAGGCAGCGCTGCAGGAAGTCGCGTAACCGCGCCGTCTGCACCGAGATGCCGGGGTGCTCGCGTTTTGCCGCGTGACGCCTCGGCGTCTCCCATCTTTGACGCAGCCCATTCGGAACGGCCAGTACGATCAGGCGCTTGGGATCCCGCGATCGCCAATGCTCCCGAGCGATACATGAAAGCACCGCGTGAGATGCTCGTGCGCGCGAGCATAGTCGTACGCTTATGTCCTTTGGGTGATCGTTCAGCAACGCTCACGTGTGCGCGCCGGCCATGGCTTACGACGTTCGGCTCGCGCGGTGCGCAGCGAATTTCCGAGATTCGTATGGGTTTTCCGGAACCCGAACTTGCGCAGGCGACAAGCACCGCGGACGGCAGCGCGAACGGGGCGCGCCACACACGGCCCAAACACGAATACTTCCGCGCAATCACACCCGAGCGCGGCCGCTGCCCAACGCTACGTGACCAGTTGGCGCTGTCCTTGCTCAAGGGCAGTGCGCACGCGAACGGGTACGACACTCGCGCTCTCGCGTCATTTCGAAGTTGGAGGAAATCAAAATCATGGCAATGAAAACACGCTCGTTTGTCGCGCTCGCGGCATTGGTTGGCGCCGCAGCTACCTTGGCCGTTCCGGCTTGCTCGTCGAAAGGGGACTCTCACTCTCCTGACAAGAGTGCGAAGTCAGCAAAGAAGGAAGCGACGGTCAACTTCGCGATCGACATCGGCGGTGGCATCATCGTCGATTCAGTCGAGGTCGACATCGACAACGAAGGCGACCGGGATCCCCCGGCCGTCGACGCGACCACGACGATCGACGTGAGCCAACCCGGCTCGACGATCTCGGCCGAACTGGGCGTTCCGCTGGGCAGCGGCTACATCGCTTACCTGAGCGCCTCGTCCGCGGACGGCGGCATCAGCTGCACCGGCCAGTCCGACCCCTTTAGCGTCACGAGCACCACTGAGGACGTGTTGGTTGGCGTGACACTGACCTGTCGCAATTCCGCCACCGGCGAGGAGTGGGGCGGCGTCGTCATCAACGCTGACGCCAGCGTTCAGACGACGATCTGTCCGGCCGTCAACGCCTATACGGTTTCGCCGCTTCAGGTTAACGTAGGTGGAACCATCACGCTCACCGCCGCGGCGAGCGGCACCGGCGCGACGTATCGCTGGAGCGAGGGCGCCACGACCATCCCGACCACGGATGGCGACGGCACCTACACCTGTGCGAGCGCTGGCGCGCACACGCTCACTCTGACCGTTGGTTCGAGCACGGAGGCCAGCTGTTCGTCGGTCAAGACGGCCGTCGTAACCTGCGTCGCTCCGAGCGGCACGGGCGGCACGGGCGGTGGCGCTGGTGAAGGCGGCACGGCCGGCACGGCTGGTTCCGCTGGTGAAGGCGGCACGGCCGGTACGGCTGGTTCCGCTGGTGAAGGTGGCACGGCCGGTACCGCTGGTACGGGCGGCACGGGCGGCGGCACCAACGCCTGCCTCACCTGCGACAGTGAGCAGTGCACCGCGGACGTGGGCGCTCGCCCCTGCTCCGACTTCACGGATCCGGCGCAGCGCGCGTCTTGCGAGGCCACGCTCGCTTGCGCTCGCCGCACGAACTGCGCGACCGAGCAGGTTGTTGACTGCTACTGCGGTCCGAACAACCCGGCGTGCTTGACCGGCGGTGCGAACGGCGCTTGCAAGACCGAGATCGAGACCGCGATCGGTTCGACCGACCCGAACGAGATCACGATCAACCTGATCGACACCACGCGCCCCGGTGGCGCCGCGATGTTCCAGGTGCTGTGCAACCGTGAAGCGTGCTTCGACGCTTGCTTCCCGTACCCCACGCCGTGACATCAGCTCCGTCTTTAGACGGAGCTAGTTATCTGAAGTAGGAAAGAGCGCCGACCTTAGTGTCGGCGCTCTGCTTTTCTGCGCTTCGCAAATGCGTTTCACGGCCCAGCGGAGCTCGCGATCCGGTCCTCCGGCGTTGGAGCCGCGAACGCTCTCGAAACGATTTGATGACAGAGCCCGCGAGCGCCCGATCTCGATTGCGCATACCTGGGGAGACGCTATACCGCCGCGTGCCGATGGGCTGATCAGGTTCGGAACACGAGCAGCGCACCAGCACAAAACGTGTAGCGCTCGGACGAGCATGTGTTTTGGGAGCGAGCATGAAGCACTCTGAATTTCGAACCCCGTTGGCATGGTTCGGACTTGTCCTTATCTCTGCAATTTGCCTGCGCGGCTGCTATGCCGAGTCCTCGGGCGGGCCGGCGCAGGTCACGCCTGACGCGAGTGTCAACCCGGAGGATTCTGGTGGAGATACCGCCACTGTCAAAGCGTGTTCGCCGCTCCAATCGGGAGAGCTGCTTCCGGCGCGGAGCATCGCCATGTCCGCCGAGCAAGGCCCGCGCAGCGAGACGATCTACGTCAGCGACCTGTTCAGCCGCTTCAGGAACGCATGCGGCGGCTGCCACGTAGATGGCGCCCGAGGCGGCTACACCGTCACCGCCAATACGTTCGTCAACCGCGACGTCGTGCAGCGCGCTTTGGACGCCATTGAGACGCAAGATCGCGCCAAAGTGATGCCGCAAGAGAATCCGCCGAACGACCCCTTGCTCAGCGAGCGCTCGCCCGACGACGCCGTGCGCCAGCTTGCGTCGCTCCTCAGGGTTTGGCTGGATGTGGCGGGACCTGCGCCGAATCCGCTCCCGCGGAACCTGTTCGTGCGACCTGTTGCGAGCAGCGGCTCCCAATTCAAGTTGTCGGCGCGCGCGGGCATGGCCCTCACCAACATCGGGGATTGCATTCCCGACCGCCAACTGATCGGAATCGAGCAGAGCACGAGCGAGCAGCTGGACGCCAAGTTCGAGCGTGCGACGCGACTCTCCACGAGCTCGGGGGCCGAGCGCCTTGGCTTGCCAGAGCGGTTGTCCGAGACGGACCTGTTCACCTTCGACACCGAGATTTTGGCTCAGCACGGCGTGATTCCGTTCGCACCGGCGTACCCGCTGTGGTCCGACGATGCCCGCAAGATCCGTCACGTGCGCGTGCCGCGCGGCCAGTCGATCCGCTACAACCGCGAGTCCGGCCAGTTCGAAATCCCCACAAACACGCGTTTTTACAAGACGTTCGCCAAGAAGGTGATCGAAAAAGACGGTTCTGAACGCTACCGCAAGATCGAAACCCGCATCATCGTTTCGCGTCCGGACGGCGTCGACATTCCGGATCCCACCTTCAGGCCCCCGGCGCTATTCGGCGCGTACAGGTGGAACGATGACGAGACCGAGGCGGTGCTCGTAACCGAGACTTACAGGAACCGCGAGCCGTTTGCGGACGACCTCTTCACGTACGACACAGACGAAGGCAAGGCCGAAGAGATCAGGGCGCAGCATGCAGGGGCCTTCGATCTCGAGGATCGGCTCGAGAAAGCGAAGGCCATCCGGCGCTACGCCATTCCAGGCAGTGAGCGCTGCATTCAGTGCCACGTGGGCAGCCCGAGCAAGAGCTTCATCTTGGGGTTCTTGCCGCTACAAATCGCACGGCGGCCCACGGGCGAAGGCGGCGTCATCGAGCCGACAGGAGCGGACGAGCTGACGCAGTTGCAGCGCCTCATCGACTTCGGCGTGATCACCGGCCTCAGCTCAGCTTCGGATCTGGATCGAAGCCACGCGCAGCTCGAGCACTCTCAAGGTGACCGCAAACCGCGCAACGACTACGAGCTCATCGCTCAGGGATACCTGCTGGGCAACTGCGCCCACTGCCACAATGAGCGAGGCTTCACCACCGTCAGCAATCCCGAGCTTGACAAGCTGCTCGACTTCCTGCCGGGCCCGGAGCTTCATCAGGGCATATTCCAGTTTCCGCTCGAACGCACCAGCCCGCGCATTTTCCGGGGCCCCTCTAGCAACATCCCCATCCCGTACATCACGCCGTCCATCGTCGATCTGCAGAGCGGTGAGCGCGCCGGCCGGGTTGTGCAAGTCCACCCCACCAGGCGAGACATCTTCTACTATGGGCCTTGGCGCAGCCTGATTTTTCGCAATGTTTCGACGCCAGCTGGCTACGCCGAAGACAATGCGCTGTTTCCGCATATGCCCATGAATGCTCCAGGCTTCGACTGCCGTCTGCACAAGATCGTGTCCGAATGGATGATCAGCATCCCCGCTGTACGGAAGAGTCCAGAGATTCCCGAATATCAGGCTCAGGAGCCGGATGAGTTCTTGAGAGGCGCAGCCAGCGGGACTTTGGTGGATATGAACCCGCAGCCCTATGTGGAAGTTGAGCCAGGCAAAGAAGGCTACGAGCAGGCGCTGGACGGCGTGGACTCTCGCCTCACGCTCTACCGGTTGTCACCTACCAGCATGTACAATTACTGTCCGGACACTTCGGACATCGTCGACCCCTGGATCCTTCGTGGCTCGACGAAGTCGGGCGTTAGCTTGGAGGAGCTGTCCGAGCCGCGTTTCTGCAACTTCGAGTTGATCCCCACACTCAATCGCGGCGACAGAAGTGCGAACCTGCCCTGTCGAGCCCATTGGGCGAAGACAGATATCACCGACGCGAGACCCTGGGCACCTCGTCGCGGCGACGACTGGAGAGGCTTTCTTGTCGACGAGGAGTATCCGCCGCGGCCTTCCGCGCAAGATAATGAGAGGCTACAGGCCTGGCTCAGAGCTGTCGACGCCGCAAAATCGGTGCGCTCCGCGAGTATTACCGACGAGCTCCGACAATTCGCGTTGCGCAAGTTTCCGCTCGGCGTCTGGCAACACAAACCAGCCTGTAATCTCTCGATGTTTCCTACGGTTGCCTCGTACACCGGTGCGGATCGCTTGCGATGGATGGATCTGAACAAGACTGGAACGGAGTCAGTCACGCCCCCGCCGCCGGACGCCCACGTGTACCCCGTGTTACCCGGCGAAGCTGTCTTTCGCGCGATTTGTTCAAACTGCCATGGTCCAGCGGCCGACTCCAAAGGACGCATCGCCGATACACTCGCAAACATCAGCGGCGGAAATACGCGCGTGGCCAATCTGCGCGATGGTTTCTTTGGGCCGCCCGGCAATCCAGCGGGTACACGAAATTGGGAGTCCACGTTCGGCAGCGAGGAATCAGCTGCGCGCTACGTGCTCTGGATGGCGAGCGGCGGGACCGAAAGAACTATCCCGCCCTCCATCAATGCCGTGGTTGGAACGACGAGCGTTCTCGGAGTCGAGCGCAGCTTTTCTTCGTTGGGCGTCGTAGGCGCGAGCGGCAACATGCTTACCGTTGCACAGGGCTTGTGTCGCGCCGTGATGGATCAGGATTGGGAGTTCTTCTTTCAATACCGAAAGGTCGGAGTCGCGCCCAAACTCATCTACAAAAATGGCGATGCGGAGCTTTGGCGTCGGTTGTGCAGCGTGAACAATCCCCTCGGTGTGCGGATGGCTTACGTTGTGGATGGCGAGGAGATCAGAATACTTCCCGAGGTATTCGTCCGAGAAGACTTCGTGTCCCGCTATCCCGATCAGCCGGTGATGAACGGTCGGAGCCTCGCGCCGAGCTTGTTGCCGGATAACCCATTGCCTTGGTGTATCCAAACGGTTCCCGATGATGACATCAAACGACGAGAACTGCTGCATGAATTCTTGCGCGAACAGCTCCAGTCCGAGAACGTGGCCTACTGTCCGCCTGACGTAGCGACGGTGCCGACACTCAGCGACGATGCGTCGCAAAGCGACAAGAAGGCGTGGGCACAGCGCGGCGCCATGAACGCGGGGATGTCCGTGTTCCTGTATCTCAATGAAATCGCCAAGGGCCGGCAAACGCCAGAGGTCCCGTACAACGCTTGCGATAGCCGGTACGCGATCTCTCAGTGACAGAAAGGTCGGCGGGTCCCGCATTGCTCAAGGGTCCAGCTGCATCGCCAGGGTAAGCTGCTCGAAGCGAGCGACCAGCTCGGGCAATCCCAGGTTCTTCGCGAGCGTCTAACGTTGCGCTACGAAGCCGCCAAGTCGCCGCGGCGGCGCAGCCGCACGCGAGCCAGCGCGGGCAGCAAAATACCGAGTACCGCTGGAGCCCAGCCGGGCAGTGCGGGAACCGCAGCCGGCGCGGCACACTCGCGGTGGACGCTCCAGCCGACGTCGCTCAGCACATCGAGCGCCAGCCCGTAATCGTGCAGAGGCCCCGTGTAGAACGGCTCGAGCACCTGATTCGGCGTCATCGACGAAGAAAAATGGCTGACCGACGAACCAAGCAGGAGCGGGTTCGGGGCGTGCACGCGAGGAAAGCTGCCGTGGCGGAAACTCACGGCAGGCCCAATCCAAACCAGGTTCGGATCCGAGATGTTCGCGAGGACGCGCTGCGCGTCGGTCATGAGTGCGTAGGACGGCGTTGGGGCGCCCTGCTGCCACAGGTTCGCCATGCAGGCGTCATCCCTGCCCATGAATTTGGCGCCCGGTCTGCGGGTCGGCTTGTGTGGCAAAACCGAGCCCGTGAAACAGTTCGTGCAGGGCGATCGATACGAAGTCGACGCGCCCCGACGGCGGCCTGGTATCGACTCCGTAGTACCAAGCGCGACCCTGCGCGCAGAAAAAGGAAAGGCGCAGCCCCTTTCGGAGCTGCGCCTCACTTTGCCGTTAGTGTCCTAGCTCTTCCACTCGCGTAGCGAGCAGAGCGCTACGATCACGGGTTCGAAACGATGCCGGCCGGGTTGCCCGCGCAGGCGTTGTTGTTGGCGGCGGCGCCGCACGCCGTCTGCTCGTTGAAGTCCTCGCAGAGCGGGGTGCCCGGCAAGCGGATGAAGCCGCTCTCCTCGACGATGTCGTTCAGGTTGGCTCCGGCCACCGTGCCCGAGAAGCAGCGTGCCAGCTGTTGCTCGGCGGCGGTGGCGCTTTCGAAGCCCACCATGCTGGTCAGGTACAGCTTGCGCGACAGCGGATAGTCATCCGTGGCGTCGGCAGGCGTCGTGACCAGGTTCTGGACGCAGGTTAGCTCGGGATCGATCTGATCGACCTTGAGCGCGATGGTGTTCGGGTTCACGAGACCTGTTCGCGGCAGCTCGAACTCGCCGTACGCCCCTTCGCGACCTGCAAAACCGAGGCTGCAGGGGCTTGCGGCCACGAGGCAGCCGATTTGCTCCGTCGCGCTCACGCGGCGGCAGAACGTCGCGTCTGCGCCCGCTACTGCCGGCTGCGTCGCGTGGATGCGGTTGAAGAAGCCGGTGACCGGTCGGCCACGGGTGTCGGTTTGCACCTGACCCGAAGCAGTACGGAGCATCAGGTTGTAGGCGCGACCATCAGCATTGCCGAAACCGGGCTCCTGGGGCTTGTTCAGGCGCGGGTTGAGGCAGTTGTTGTTGGCGGCGTCCACCGGGTGCAAGCAGCTGCCAGCGCGCGGAGCGGCACCGTTCGGGCAACGCTCGAAACGGCCCAGTGCGCCCTGACGGGGGGCAGCGGGACGGAACACGAAGCGGCCCGTCGGGCAAACGGCCGTAGGAAAAACCACCGCGTTGCTGATATCGCCGCCACCGACGCTCGCCTGCCCGATGGCTTCGTCAATCGAGAGAACGAGGCCAAGGGAACCCGGGGTGACCGGATTGGCGCCGGGCACTGCGCTGCACACCTGCTCGCCGGGCGCGTTGATGCTCAGCCCGCCCAGGCAGGTGCGGCGGATCGGATCGCTGTCCTGAGAGTCGGCCGTGAGAACCGGGGTGCCCGCCGGAACGGTGCCAGAGGGCGAGCCAGCCGGGGTGATGGGGTTTTCCGCGGGCAACACTGCGTTGCAGAACGGAGTGCGGCGGACGTTAGTGGTGCCGGTCTGCACGAATTGAATCGAACCCAGGTTGAGCAGTGCCACGAACACGTCCGTGGTGCCCGACAGGTCGTTGCGGCGGAACGCGTGCTGAAGCTGCGTGCAGCCCGCACATGCGGACTCGAACAGGTTGCCCCAGTTGTTGACGAGCTCGCGCCGGACCGCACTGTTGCAGTCGCGGGCGTTGATGTTGCTGCCGTCGTTGCTCTCCGCACCGCCGTACACGATACGCAGCACGTCAGCCCAGCCCGGCACGCCGTTCTGGCCGAGCGTGTACGCCCCGATGCTGCCGGTGCGCTTGAGACCCGCGTTCGGGTCGGTCGTGCGGTTGCAATCCGAAGCCGCGCCATCGCAAGCGGCGTGGTTGTCGCTGGCGACCACCGCCAAGCCATCGAGCGCGAAGGCGATGCCCTCAGCCGCGGCGGCGCTGCCCGGGCCGGCCGGGGGATCCGGGAAGTTACACGTGCGGCCCGCGGTCAGGGCGCGCGACATCGGCGACACGGCCTGCGAGGCCTCCACGAGCGCCTGCTCGCCACCGCTCGAACCACCACCGATGTAGCTCAGGCCGGCACCGCACTGGCCGGTTTGAATGAGATCAACCGTGATCTCGAACAGCGTGTCCGAGCCCTTCAGGTCCAGGGCTTGCGCACCGAGGGCGCTGACGCCCGTCACGAGAAAAGCACCCAACGCTATTTGCTTCTTGATCATATTTCCTCCGAGTCCGTTTCAATCGTCACCAAGCGCCCTCGCCGTCGACGTCGCGTGCGAAAATGGGCAGTGACGGCGAACTGCTAAACAAGTTTTGGACCAACAGTCTGAATCAGGACTATCTCGGCCACTCTGTCGTTATTCCGAGAGATTGGGCGCGACCCAATGGTGGATTGCCTGGACGCTCGGCCCGAGCACGTTCGGAAACCGGAACCTGCGCTGCGATTTCCGGAACTGCGCGCCGAGTTCTCGCGTGGAAGTGCCATCCGCATTTGTGGAGAAGGCGAGTTCAAAAGGTTACGGAATGGCCACGGAAACGAGACGTCGAGTTCGGCTCGAGTGGCTCACTCACGCACGGCGACGGCTGCCATTCCAAAAGCGCTGACCGCCGGGCAAGCGAACGACTGCAGTCGTCCGAACGTCACGTTTTTGGGCGGATGCGTCCTGACCTCGGATCAGGTCGACGCGTGTTCATTGCGCAGTCGCACGCGGCGCTGGGCAGCCCAAGTCACGCCGATACCGAGAGCCACGGCGGTCAGCGCAGCGACGAGGATATAGGCCGATTGTCCGCCGAGCCAGCGCCGCCACGCGGGTTGCGCGGCAGCCGTCGCTTGCATCATCCTGTTGATGCCTTCAGGACCGATGGCCCCGCCGGTTTTGGCTTTCTCGAGCAACCCTTCGGCTTCGCGAAAGTCCTTCTTCACCATCGCGAGCGCCCACTCGTACATCAACATTTCCGATGAGTTCGAGCCGCTCTTGCGTAGCGTGGCGACGCATTCCTCCAGCAGTTTACGATCATCGGTGCGGGTGCCCAACTGACACTGGGTCTGAGTCGCGGCTCGCTTCGTAGCGGCATTGGGGTCTGCGCTCAGATGCTGAATCACGTCCCGAACGTCCTTGGTCTCTTGAGGCGTGAGCGGTCCTTCTTTGGCCAGCGTCAGACGAACGAAGCGCTGGTAGTCGGCCAAACTAGCGCCGCGGCGAGAAAGTGCTGCAGCGCAGGCACCTGCCGCTTGTTCGCGATCTCCTATGGCTTCGTAGAGGTCGCACAGCTTCGTGAACGCAACACTCATCTCGGGTGCGGCTTTCGCGACCGCCCGGTAGTACTTGGTGGCGGTCTGTTTATCGCCTTTCTTGATTGCGTATTCGGCCTGTTCGATCAGATCCATCAGGTGGTAGCCATACTCGAGCGGGTTTTTGTCGCGCTGCGCAGCCGTCGGCACACTTCGCTCGGGATTGTCGTGGTCGATGGGCCACTTCTGGCTCAACGCGGCGGGCGGCGGCGGAATCAGGTCCGAATCATCGCCAATCAGCGGCTTTGATGCGGATTCTCCCGAGGCTCCGTTCGCCGCGCGGTCGGTAGTGCTGGGCTGCGATGATGCAGCTGCGTCCGCGCCCAACACAGCTGCATTGCTCTGCGCCGTGGTCTTGGCGCTTGCGTCGGCCAGCGCCGGGCCCGTTTGCATCAGAATGACAGACGCAGTGAGCGCCAGCATGGTCCGCATGTGCGCACTCCGGGATTTGCTATCGGCGTTCTGATCCACGGCTTCACCTTCGGTTTCGGTTAGGACGTTCCGGGATACGGGAAGCACGCGTCGAAGCATGCTTCGCGGTTGCACAGAAGCTGGAACATCGCTGCGCCACCGGGCCGCGTCGTGTCGATCAAGTTGATCGTGACCTCGTTCGGATCGGTCGAGCCGATCGAACGCTCGATCTCGTCTTTGCAGACGCCGTCTGCCCCACCGCTCAAGCACGCGGGGTTGTTCGGACCGCAATAGCAGTCGACGACCTGCTCGGTGCCGCAGTTGGTGCTGCGAGCACAAGCGAGCGTTTCTTCGCAAAGAGCCCGCTGAGGCGCAGTGGGGAAGTCCGAACACGGCCGAGCGCCAATGTCCGCAGTGCACGTCTGTGCGTCGCATTCCAGGCAGGCATTGGCGCCGCCGTCGGCTCCCGAGGTGCCGCCAGCGCCCGACGTGCCCGCAGTGCCACCCGAGCCACCCTTTCCGCCGGAGCCTGAGGTGCCCGCAGCACCGCCGGAGCCTGAGGTGCCCGCAGTGCCGCCCGTGCCAGCAGTGCCGCCCGAGCCACCCTTTCCGCCCGTGCCCGCAGTGCCGCCCGAGCCTGAGGTGCCTGCGGTGCCGCCCGAGCCACCCTTTCCGCCGGTGCCCGCAGTGCCGCCGGTGCCCGCAGCGCCGCCGGTGCCCGCAGTACCGCCCGAGCCGGAAGTGCCTGCCGTGCCGCCTGAGCCACCCCTGCCGCCGATGCCCGCAGTGCCGCCTGAGCCGGAGGTGCCCGCAGTGCCGCCACTGCCGGCCGCTCCCGCTTTCCCGCCACCGCCTGCCGAACCACCGCGGCCGCCAGTGCCTCCGTTGCCATCGTCGTCCGCGCCATCGTCGCCGCAGCCGGTAGTGATCGCTACGCCAAAAAAGAGCATGCAGCCAAGCGTGCTCACCAGGCCGAATCGTTTTCGTGTTGAGCGAACCATTAGTTTACGTCCTCCACAAAGCAGTCCACGTCGACGCGCGGAGTTGGCTCTCTAGCGCGGTCTCGAAGCTGGCACGTTGACGTTCTCGAGAAGAAACGGGAACAAGTTCTCGTTCGCTGAGGTCGTGGCAGTCGCCAGTGAGCATTCTGAGAAGCCGAGACGCGTGAGACGCGTCAATCCGGTTTCGAACCGGTTCTCGATTGTTGACGGCGCGACTGTCGGAACGTCGCGCCAGCCACGAGCTGCCGGTCGCCATCTCGAGTAAGGCTCAATCCGTCGCGGCGTCTGTGACGGTCCCGTTGGAGAAACAAGCGTCGTGGCACGTCTCTCTCAGGCAGAGCGCAGTGAAGGTGCCGACTCCGCCCGCGAATGTCGTATCGATCATCCCGATTTCAATCTCGTTCGGATCCACCGTCCCGAGCCCGCGTTCGATTTCCTGCTTGCACGGACCGTTCGCACCGTCGGCTTCCAAGCAACGCGGATTATTGGCCCCGCAGTAGCAATCGATGATCGCGGCTTGAGCGCACTTGGTGCGGAGGATGCAGTTGAGCACCTCATGGCAGACGTCGACCATTCGCTCCCCTAGAGCAGGTCCCGCGGTAATCGTCGCGTCGCCAAAATCGGCGCAGGCCTTCGTGCCGATGTCAGCGTTGGTGACGTTGCAGCGATCCGGTAGTGCCTGATTGCACGTGTCACACGCTGTCGCGCAGACGCTGCAACCGTCCATGGGCGTGGTGTTGCCGTCGTCACACGCTTCCCCCTGGTCGACATTTCTATTGCCGCAGAGCGATGCGCCGGCTTCAGCGTCGGTGCCGGAATCCGCACCGGAAGAGCCCGCGGTTCCACCGGCTCCGCCGCCCGCGGTTCCACCAGCTCCGCCACCTGCGGTTCCACCCGTTCCGGCAGAAGCGTCGGCGCCGCCCGTCCCCGCGCCCGCGTCACGCGCCCCGCTGCCCCCGGCGCCGCCTCTCCCCCCGGTACCGCCGGTTCCGTCTTCATCATCATCGCCACAACCCGTAGCAGCGCCGAAGCCGACTAGGACCACCAAGGTGAGCGTGCGCGAAAAGCCTTTAGTGTAATTCATGGGTACATCTCCAAAGTTTGCTCTGAAAAAGTCGAACATCGGTTACTCGTTGATCTCCATTACGCAATGGACGGCGCACTTGACGTATCGCGATGCGGCTCAGAATTTTTGTCCGTTTCGCAAACGTTCGGCGCTGCGATGTCGGCGCTCGAGGGCGGCCGCTGCTTCAGTGCGAGCAACTTCATAGTAAGCGCCACGCATCACTCCGGCAACACGCACCGCTCGACGCGCACCCTGCACTCGCGGCCGTGGAGCGCGAACTCCAACTCCGAGAATCGGGAGCCCGAGTGCACGACGACGCGATAGGCGCGACTACGCCGGCGTGGATGCAGAGATTACTCGCGCGCGTTACATAACTGTCACTCGCTGACCCTGCGGCGATGCTATACGCGCGGAGTTCGTGAGAGCTCGGACGTTGAAAGCCACGGCCACGACTGAGTCATCGGGATTGAACATGCGATTGTTGCATTTGAAAGCGGCGTGCCTCATCGCGTGCGCGGCGAGCGGTTGCAAGAGCAAGACCACCGAGCTCACTTCGCACGCGTCGGCGGCGACAGCGGCTTCTGCTTCAGCCGCTGCCAGCGCCAGCGCCAGGCCGGACGCCTTGCCGCGAGCATCGTTCGTGCACCTTCTCGTCGCCTACAAGGGCGCACTGCGCGCTCCGGACACCATCACGCGAACGAAAGAGGAAGCGCGCGTGAAAGCTCGGGATCTGTTGCGTGAGGCCCATACCGGAGTCGATTTCGAGGAGCTAGTCATGGAGCATTCTGACGACCAGATGAAGGGCACATTTCGCGGAAAAACTGGCCCGATCACGCCAGCGAATCGCTTCACCGACTTCGTTACGAAGGGCTTTGCGCTCAAACCGGGCGGGATCGCGTATCTACTCGCCGAAACCCCGTATGGCTTTCACGTGATCAAACGCCTCGACTAAGTGAGCGGGGCCGTGACGGTTGCGCGTCTGGCTCGTTCGAACAGGAGCGTCGCGCCGATGAACAAGTCCATCAAATCGCCCAGGAACGATCGGGTGGTCGTCGGCGCGGCAGCACAGGCGGCGGTTTTGGAACGGCTCAAGCGTCGCACGCAGGGTGGCGGCAAGCTTGCGGGCGCCTGTATCCCTGCCCTCGCCGAGCACTACATCAACAAGGGCATCAAGCTGTTCGAAGTGTTGGACCGGCCCTTGCGCGGCGCCGAGCTCAGCACGTTCCGCGACATGATGCGCGCGAAGCTGCAAGAGGGCTTCGAAGCGTCACCCCATGCACGCTTCATCCTCGCTTACCATCCTTCTGACGCCGACCCGATGTCCCTCAGCTGCACGCTTCAGGTGCTCGTACCGAGTCTCGAGGAGCAGATCACGGAGTGGATGCAGAGCACTGGCGCGACCCAGCCGTTCGGAAAGTACCCCGACGCCAAAGTGGTCGAGATTGCTCGAGCGCTGCACGAACGAGGATCGTCACGGGTGCTCGACGTGGGTGCGGGCACAGGAAGAAACTCACTCGCGCTCGCCCGCGTCGGGCTAAGCGTCACGGCCGTCGAGCCGCACGCACGATTTGCAGAGCACCTCAGAGCAGTCGCGGTCGAAGAGGAGCTTTCGCTGGCGGTCCTCGAGGCAGATGTGCTGGAGGAAACGACGACGTTTCCCGGGGACGCTTTCGACCTGCAGATTCTGTCCGAAGTCGTGACCCACTTCACGGTGTCGGAGGTCCAAAAGCTCTTGCCGCGACTCGTCTCGGCGTTGAGCGCTGGCGGGACGCTGTTGTTCAACGCCTTCGTCGCCAAAGGCGGATATCAGCCGGACGCACTGGCGCGGCAAGCGAGCGCGAGCGTTTGGTCCACGTTCTTGACTCGGCAAGAGCTCGAAGCTGCGACGCGATCGGCGGGGCTCGAGATCGTCGCGGATGAACCCGCTCTCGAGTACGAGAAGACACACCTGCCGCGCGATGCTTGGCCAAAAACCCCGTGGTACGAGTCTTGGGCGCAGGGCAATAACCTGTTTGCGACCACGGCGGGGATTGCTCCCATAGAGCTTTGCTGGCTGACGTGTCGTAAGCGACCTGAGTCGCCGCACGGTTACACCGCAACTCAGTTGCGGTGATGGACAAGAAGAAGCACCGGAGACACACCTTGCCAGCTTTCGCGCATTTTCCGCGACCTCACCCCGCTGGGGTCGCGGAAAATCGCAATCAACGCAAGTGGTCTCCGGTGTGTAGGAGATTCATGACACACACCGGGAGCTTCGTGTTGCAGCTGCTGGCGCTCGTGAGCACGCTCGCATTTTTCCCGAGCTGTAGAGCTTGCGCGACAGAAGGTGCGCCCGCGCCCGCGCCCGCGCGACCCGTCTCGAGCGCGCTCAGCGAACCGCTCTCCGCGCGTCCCCTCGGGATACCCGAGTGCGACTCGTATCTGACGAATTACGAAAAGTGCCTCGCGAGCAAGGTCCCAAGCGGAGAGCGCGCTTCACTCAGAGGCAAAGCACATATCAAGCGCGCTCACTGGCAGGAGCTCGCGAGCGCCAAGATGAAAGAGAACGTGGTCAACGACTGCAAAAAAGCAGCCGACGCGGCCAAGAGCGAGCTCGCGCGGTTCAGCTGCGCCTGGTGAACGCAAGTTTCAGGCGAGTCAGAAGTCCGTGAGCGAGAACGTCGACTTCCGAGCGCGGCTGCTGGGAACTCATCGGCGAGCGGGCACCCTGAAGCCAACTGAAACGACCGGCTTCGACGGGCGCGTGAGGTAAAGCAGCATCCACCACAGCAGCGAGGGTACGGCGTAGGCCATGCCGGGCGGGGCGACCAAAGCTCGGTAGAAGACGTTGATCACCGCATGCGATGCCGGGCTCAAATCGTAAACGCGGATGGGTCCCATACCTCCCAGAAACGAAAGCAGCGGCAGGGCGATCAAGATCAAGCCGAGCGGCACGAGGATGTCTAGATGCGCGATGACCCCTTCACTGCCAACTCGCCACGACGCGCAGGTAGCGATCCGATGACAAGGCGAACAGGACGCTCTTCTGATGAACGAGAGCTCAACGTGTCACATGCCGTATCTTTTGAGCTTCTCGTACAACGTGGAAACGGCGATGCCGAGAGAGCGGGCCGCGAGCGCCCGATTGCCATTGGTTTGGGTGAGCGTTTGCTTGACGGCGGCGCGCTCGATATGTTGAAGAGTCAAGCCGCCGAGCGTGAGGTGCTCGAGCTCCTCATCTTCGGCGCGGGGTGGCGGCTCTGATTGCGGCTGTAGGTGCAGGTGCTGGGGTTCCAGAGTCGGGCCCTGCACGAAAGCCAGCGCGCAGCGGAGCGCATTTTTGAGCTCGCGCACATTACCCGGCCAGTTGTGCGCGCGCAGAATCGCATACGTCTCGTCCGAGACTCGTAGATCGGCTCCGCCCAGGTCCTCGAGCAGACGCTGCACCAGCAGCGACAAGTCTTCCAGGCGTTCGCGCAGCGGCGGGACCGGGATGGCCACGCCGACCAGGCGGAAGTACAGATCTTGCCGAAAGCGGCCGGCGTACACCTCGGCTGCCAAGTCGCGATTGGTTGCGGCGACTACGCGCACGTCCACAGCTCGGTCGTGGGCGCCACCCACGCGCCGTAGGCGACGGCTCTCGAGGACCCGCAGTAGGCGCGGCTGGAGATCCAAGGGAAGCTCGCCGATTTCGTCCAAGAACAGCGTTCCGCCGTTGGCCCGCTCGAAAGCGCCCGCGTAGCCCGCAACGGCCCCCGTAAAAGACCCGCGCTCGTGGCCGAGCAATTCGCTTTCTGCCAGATTGGCGGCCACCGCGCCACAGTCGAATACTACGAAGGGCCCCCGTGCCCGCGCGCTGCGATCGTGCAGCGTGTGGGCCAGAACGTCCTTACCGGTGCCGGTTTCCCCAAGTAGCGTCACCGTGATGTCGGTCTTGGCGATCGGCACCAGCAGGTTGAGTACTTCGTGCATACGAGGTGAGTCCGCGACGAGCCGGCCACAGGAGTGAATCGAGCTCGCCGGTGCATCCAGCGCTGCCAGTCGCCGCCGCGCGAAATGGGACGGCTGGGGTCCCCGTGAATGAGCCAGCATCAAGCTCCGTACCTCCGACATGGGCGCACCATAACAAGCGCGCCGCACCCCCATGTTACGTTTCGGGTGAGTTCTGGTGCGCGCCAATCACACACGTGATTGAAGTCGGTAGACCGGTCGGCATGATGAAGTTGTTCACGCGCACGCGCACTGTCGTCAACGACGTCACCTTGAGAGCATGGCGCACGCGCGTGAGCGTTGCCGAAGGATCACGTGAACGCCACGAACGCAGGTCTATGGTGCCCGCCCATGACTATCTCACGCCGTGCTTTCATGTATCGCTCTGGAGCGCTGGGAATGGCAGGGTCCATGCTCCACCTGATTGGCTCTGCTACTCCCGCACACGCACGCGGTCTTGGACGTCGCCGCCCGTTCGGCGGCTATGGCGATCTGATCGCCGATCCGGCGGGCCTGATCGATCTACCGAAGGGCTTCAGCTACAAGGTCTTCTCGCGCGAGGGAGAGCCGCTGTCGCACGGCGGCAAGGTGCCGGGGAGTCACGATGGCATGGGCGCATTTTCTGCCGGTCTGTACGGGACATGGCTGGTGCGCAACCACGAAATCGAAGGTGAGGACGTGAGCGAAGACGGCGTGACTCCCGTCGCACACCTGCGCGGGAGAGTTTACGACCCGGAGGCCGTAGGCGGCACGACGACGTTACTCGTGCTTCATGATCGCCAGCTCTTGCTCGACTACGTGAGCCTCTCCGGGACGTCCAACAACTGCGCGGGCGGTCCGACGCCGTGGCGCACGTGGCTCACCTGCGAAGAGACATTGGAAGTGCTCTCGAAGCCGCATGGCTACGTGTTCGAGGTGGATCCCTGGCGCGGCGGCAACCCCAAACCGATCGTCGGGATGGGGCGCTTCGAGCACGAAGCCGTTGCCTTCAGCCGCAGGGGCGTCGCGTACCTCACGGAAGACGCCGGCGAGCCGCACGGCTGCGTGTACCGGTTCGAGCCCAAACGGCCTCTCGCCGGTCCCGGCAGCCTGCACGCGGGGGGTACGCTGACTGCAATGTCGGTGGTGGGCGTCGGGAGCGACCTTTCCGCCGTGCAACAGCCCGGCCAGGTGTTTCGGGTGCGCTGGGTTCCGATTTGGAACCCCGACCCCGGCGCGAGCGACACCTCGGTGCGCGAACAGGCCATCTCCGCAGGCGCCACGCCCATTCCCAAGGCCGAAGGCATCTGGACGGACACGGACGGCTCGATCTGGTTCGTGTCGAGCCGCGGGGACGGTCCGTTGGCCGAAGATCAAGAGGATCGCAGCGCAGGCCTGCACAGCGGACAGATCTGGCGTCTCGATCCGCAGCGCGACAGCATCGAGCTCGTGGTGTTGTTCAAACACGGCAGTTCGTACGATGGCCCCGACAACATCACCGTCACGCCTCACGGCTACGCGCTGGCCTGCACCGACGGTGAAGACGATCAGTGGCTCGTGGGGATCGACGAAGCGGGCGGCACATTTCCCTTCGCGCTGAACGCCGCGAGCGACGCTGAGTTCGCTGGCGCAACGTTCTCACCGGACGGTCACACGCTGTTCGTGAACATTCAGGACGCGCCAGCCCTGACGCTCGCAATCTGGGGCCCCTGGCAGGGCCCAGTGCGGTAGCGAGTTCGTCGAACACACGACGGCGAATCGTCGAACACACGACAGCGAAACGTTGCAATGCACGGACGCCGCTCGGTGTATGTGCATCGCCGCATGTTGACTGGAAGCGGCGCCCGTTCGTGCCGAATGAAACGCGCGCAGCGCTCGGCCATGCGCTCGGTCCTCGCCGTGAGTTTGCTGGCAGCGCTCTGCTGCTGGGCCGGCCGTGCCGAGGCGTACAGCTGGATGCTGCGTCACGAATACGCCCAGTGTCTGCCCTGTCACGTCGAGCCATCGGGAGGCGGCGCACTCTCACGCTACGGGCGCGGCATCGGACAGTCACTGCTGCCTACGCAATACGGAAGCGGCGGCGAGTCGGGTCAGGCCGAGCTGCTTTGGAACACGGTGCCGCTACCGGAAGCGCTGCTCGTGAGCGGGGACGTGCGCCTGCTGCAGATGCTCCGAAAGCTCGAGGGCGTCGAGAAGGACCACCGTACGATCTTGATGCAAGCCGACGCCGAGGCCACGCTTCAGCTCGAGCGGTTCGTGGCATCGGCCAGCATCGGCTACGCCCATGAGGGGGCGCTCGGCGCCGCCATCACGCGCGAGCCGGAGCACAACCTGATATCGCGCCAGCACTGGCTCGGGTTTTGGCTCGCCCCCTCGTCGCTGCTGCTACGCGCCGGACGCATGAATTTGCCGTTCGGGATCCGCAATGTCGAACACACGCTCTGGGCACGCGCGCTCACACGCACGAGCATCAACGACCACCAGCAGCACGGCGTCTCGCTCGCGCTGTCGAGCGAACACTTTCGCGGCGAGCTGATGGGCATCGCGGGCAACTTCCAGCTCCGGCCGGACGACTTTCGCGAGCGCGGCTACAGCGCGTACCTCGAGTGGACTCCTGAAAGCCGATTCGGAGTGGGCGTGAGCAGCTTGATCACGCACCGTGAGCTCGATACGCGGCTGTTCCGCAAGACGTGGCGTCATGCGCACGGGGCTTTTGCGCGCTGGGCCACGCCCTGGCAGCCGCTAGTCTTGCTGACCGAGTGGGACTACGTGCTCAGCTCGCCCGAGCACAGCGAACGGCTGGAAGGCGTGGTCGGCTACGTTCAAGCGGATGTAGAGGTAGCTCAGGGCATCCACCTGCTAGCCACGGGTGAAGCGCAGAACGTCGGGATCGATGCTCCCCCCGCTTCCTACGCAGCATGGCTTTCGTCCGCCTGGTTCTTCGCGCCACAGGCGGACCTCAGGCTGGACGGTATTCACCAGAGCCTGGGCAGCGACCTCGGCCGCGCCGAAGCCTGGCTGCTCCTCTTGCAAGCCCACCTGTACCTGTAGGAAAAAGCGATGACCGCACGCTCTATCATGGCTACCGCATGCTCGGCGCTCGCACTTGCATGGGCGAGTGTCGCGGGCGCCTCCGATATCTTTCCGGAAGAGCTGCGCGCACACCTCGAGCTGCCCGCCGCGCCGGCCTGTACCTTGTGCCACGACAGCGATGAAGGCGGAACAGACACCGTGGTCACGCCGTTCGGGGTCACGCTGCTGCGCTTCGGTGCCACGGCTTTGAACGCCGGGTCGTTGCGTGCCGCACTGGACGCCGCGGAGCAGCAGGCCCCAGACAGCGACTTCGACACCGTTTCGGACATCGAGGAGCTGCGCCAGGGCACGGATCCCAACGACGGCGTGGCTCTGCCTGTTCCGCTGACGGGTTGCAGCGTGAGCTCACGCATCGCTTCACGGATGGGGTGGCTATCCTACCTGATCCTGGCGCCGCTGCTCGTACGCCCGGGGAGACGACGCGGAGGTATCCGATGAGGCGATGGATCGTGTGTGCAGCGCTGGCTACGGCGTGCACGGAGCCTGGGCCCGCCGTAGAGAAGAACTTCGAGCTCGAGCGCTTTCAAGGACGCTGGTACGAGATCGCCCGGGTGCCGCGCGACTACGACGCGCACTGCCACGACACCGTCGCAGACTACCGGCTCACTGCCCACGACCGGCTCGAAGTCCGCCACACCTGTTTCATGAAGTCGGCTTCCGGCCCCGTGCACGAGTTTCGCGCCGTCGCCACACGAGACGACCCGAGTGAGCCCGCCAAGCTGTCTCTGCAGATTGGTCTCTACGCCGGCGCTTACTGGGTGCTCGACGTCGGCGAGCGCTACGAGTACGCCGTGGTCGGCCATCCTTCGCGGACTGCACTTTGGGTGCTCTCACGTACACCGGCGCTCGCGGAGCCGATCTGGGGTCACGCGCTGTCGCTCGCGAAGAGCCAGGGGTTCAACGTCGAAGCGCTACGCCGCACGCCGCAGTCTGTGCGATAAGCGCTTACTTCCACCCTGGCCGAGCTGCCAGCGGGCCAATCACCGCGTGCCACGCGCCGTGAGGGTGAGGAGAGCAAACCGAACGCCCACGCCCAGAGCACGCTCAGCGCATCCTCCGCACACCGGCATACAACTTTAGTGATTCGTCGTTCGGCCGCTCTTGCGAAGAGTGAGGGTCGGATTTAGAGCGGCAGCGCGTTTTGGAGATTTGGCGACGGTCATTGCGCTCGGCCTGGCGGCCCATGCCGAGCCGAGTCCGGCCTGGCCGGCGCAGGTAGCAGAAAGAATCGTGGACCGCAGTACGCACTCGTTCGAGCGCGCGCTCATCGAGTCGCAGCCGGTGTGTATCGTGTCGAAGGTGTGGTCCGCGGGCGAGCTCGGCGAGACACTCGCGTATCATTACCGCCGCTCCGGGGATCGCATCGAAGTCGGATACTTCGCGTTCTGGAGCACGGAACGTCCCTGGGGTGACAACGCGCTCACGTTGACGGTGCTCCCAGCTGCAGCCATCGACGCCGTGTACAGCCATTTTCTGTTCGTGCTGCCTGGCATGCGCGCAGCCATGTACGGACCGGGCGACGTGGAAGGCGCCACGGTGACGTATCGCATCTCCTCCGAAAACACGCTGGAGGCGCTCGGCGCCGTCGCGCAAGACGGCGTTCACGATGACGTCGAGCTTTCACCAGTCGACCTGCTGGACGCGGACGGGCGCGTGATCTTGATGTCCGAAGTCTGGAGCCACCAACTCGGAGCAAAAGGCGCAGCCGCTTACCTACGAGAGGCCGGCACGGAGCCCCGCTGTTTCCACAACAGGAGCCTCTCGCGGCTAGAGCAGCCACTCATTGCACGCTTTCGCCTGGGCAGCGCGGAATCTCCCGCGCGTGCGCGCCCTGCCTGGCGAGCAGTCCGTCGAGCGTCTAACACTTCGAGCGCCGCGCCGCGCTTGGCCGCGGCCTCGCTGTGACAGAACTAAACAGCCGACGCAAACTTTGCATATTCGCTTCAGGGAAAACGACAGTCATTCCGGAATAGAACGCTCGAGCCAGTTCTTGACGAGCCGGTGTTTTTTGACGAGCCAATGTTTTGGATGGATCGACGAGAATACGGGCAGGTACCTCGTCCCCATTCGCAATGACGCGCGAAGTCGCGGGATCATGTAGCAATTGGCCCCGTTGATTTCGTTACGCATCGCTCACATAACTCTCCGAGTAATCTGATTTCCACAAGGGCTAGTGGCATGACCTCGCCGTCGTCGGCGAAAGATATCTTCGGCTGCCTTGCGCCAGCGCGAACGAGCCGCGCAACCACGCTCACCGATTACACGCTTTTACACGCTTTGCTCGCAGACGCGACGAGGCCCCAACAGTTTTGGATTGAACATGCCGCTACATGGAGACGAGGTCGCGCGCAAGCGCATCGGCAAGGACGAATGGATCGTCCGCTTCGCATCGCTCGCGATCATGGATCACGTTTGGAACTTTCGCGCCTACAAGGCGAACGAAGAACACGAAGAATACGAAGAAGAAAACCTATTTTGGTCACCGAAGCTGCCGGGCTTCGTGCCTCTCAGCAGAAATGACGTCCCCACACCGGTGCTGAATCAGGTGGAGGATTGGATTCAACGGGTCGTTCGTGCCGCCAGCTGAGCCGGCAAACGGCGCGAGTCACGCGTAAGCGGCGTTCATGCGTCGCTGCATTCAACGCGTCGTACGCGCTGCAGGCTGACCAGCATCGAGCAGCGGCAGCTCGAGCGTGAACAACGAGCCGCGGCCTTCGCCCGCGCTGCTCGCGAACACGCGACCGCCGTGCATCCGGACGATCTGGTCGACCAGCGCGAGACCGAGACCGAGCCCACCTTCGGAGCGAGCAAACGAGCTGTCGGCCTGCACGAACGTCTGAAACAGTCGCGGCAAGAGCTCCGCGCCCATCCCGATCCCCGAGTCGCGCAGCCGCACGACGAGCCACTGGCCATCGCCAGCCGCCGATAGCTCGATGTCGCCGCCGGGGTCGGTGTACTTCGCGGCGTTGTTCAGGAGATTGACGACCACCTGAACCAGCCGCACCTCGTCGCCCCACAACTCGAGTGATCCCCGAGGCGCGACGACAGACAGCCGGTGCTTGTATTTGGCCAGCGTCACGCGTGCGGACGCCACCGCGCCGTCGAGCAGCGCTTCGACTTGCAGGCGCGCCTTCTTCATGTTCAGGCGGCCCGTAGCGATGCGCGTCATGTCCAGCAGATCGTCGAGCAAGCGGCGCATGTGACCGAGCTGGCGGGTCGCGATCTCCATGGATCGCGCGCGATCCTCGCTCGACAACAGCGGCTCATCGATCAGCTCGAGCGCGCCGAGCACGGCGCTCAGCGGATTTCTGAGCTCGTGCGCCAGCAGGCCCAAAAAGACGTTCTTCCGGCGATCGGATTCGAACAGACTTTGCGCGCGCTCACGCAGCAAATTCTCGATCTGCTTGCTCGCGCTGATGTCGTGCACGAACATGGCAATCGACTTGGGGTGGTCCCTGCCATCCCGAATCACGGTCGCGTTCACCTGCACCTGCAACGTCGCGCCACGCTGCGTCACGTGAATCGTTTCGAGCGAACGACTCGTGGAGCGCAGCTCGACTTGCTCGAGGAACGCGAAGAATTCGCCGACCCGCTCCGCCGAGAACAACGCGCTGACGGGCCGCCCCATCAACATGCGACTCGAGTAACCGTACAGCCGTTCGGCCGCGGGATTCAGGGACTGGATACAGCCGTCGAGGCCGAGTGAAATGATGGGATCGGTGCTGGCCGCGACGACCGCTACCAGCTCTGCGTCGCGCGCGGCGCGCTTCTGCTCGGTGATGTCGCGAATCATCCAGCGAATGACCAAGCACTGCCCCTGCTCGAGCATCGGCGCGGCGTGAAAGCTCGCCGGAAAGCTGCCCCCGCTGCGCATACGCTTGAGCTCGAGCTCGAGCGTGCGGGCACCGGTTGCGTGGCGCACGTCCGTCATGAACTTCGAGAGCTCCGCGCGCTGCGAGCGGTCTTCGAGGAAGCTGCTCAGCGGCTTTTTGAGGAGGCTCTCTGGCGGATTCCCCAATAGCTCACAGGCAGCGTGGTTTGCCTCCTGGATGACGCCCATGTGATCCGAAATCAAGTAGGCGTCCGGCGCGAACTCGAACAGGTCCTGATAGCGCCTTTGTTCCGCAAACAGCCCTTGCTGCATTTCGTGCAAGGCCTGATTGCGATGCTGGAGCTCCGTCTCGAGCGCTCGGAGCTCGCCCAGACTCGTCGCCAGCTCATCCAAACTCTCGTCCAGCGCCGTCGACGGCGTCTCAGCGGCGTCCGCTCCTGCATCGGCGCGGGTCACGGCGGGGTACTGCCCGCTCCGACGCCGAATGCGGTCGAGGCGCTGTTCCAGCTCGATGATTTTGCGAGCGAACGTCACACGCGTTTCTCACGGTGCGGATTGCGTGCGATGAACATCGCGTGTCATGGCGCCATTAAAGATCGCGAAGCGGCGCGCGTCATCCAGGATATCGCCGCGTCCGCCCGTTGAAATTGGCCGCCGCCAAAAGTTGGTAGTTTCGAGCACACTGCGGGAAACCGCGCGCGAAAAGCGACGCCAAGATCAAGGTGCGCATTCGGAGGCCCCATCACAAGCATGTTGGACCGATTGGTCTAGACACTACGCCGCGCGGCCATTCCAAAGGGCCGACCGGCGACCCTTGTGGCGCGCTTCCTCGCGGTCGCCCGGCGTCGCGGGCGCGCTTCGAGCGCGGCGCAGCAGCGCCCGCGCCAGCACGCGAGCGCTCTGCTCGCGGCCACTACCCGACAACATCCGCGCCAGCTCATCCACCCTCGCCGGATCCGACAAGCGCTCCACCTGAGCGCTCGTCCGGCCCTGGCTAGTCTGCTTGTGAACCCGGAAGTGCGCACCGGCCCACGCTGCAACGCTGGGCTGATGCGTGACCACGATCACCTGACGCTGCGCGGCGATCCTCGCCAGGCGCAGCGCAACGGCTTCTGCCGCGTCACCGCCGACCCCTGCGTCTACCTCGTCGAACACGAGCGAGCCGTGCGACACGACCTGAGCACCGACGCCCAGCGCACGCAGCGCGAGCAGCAGCCGCGAGCGCTCTCCCCCCGATGCGACGCGCAGGAGCGGGCCGAGCGCTTCGCCTGGATTCGCGGCGAAGGCGACGGACAGCGTGCTCATGCCCTGTGCCGTCAATGCGCCGTCCAGGCTCTCTTGCAGCTCGAGCGCGAAGCGCGCACCGGCCAGACGGAGATCTGCGAGCTCCGCTTCGAGGCGGCGCGAGAGCTCGCCGACGGCCCTGGATCTTCTCTCGTGCAGTGCGCTCGCCAAATCCCGCGCGCGATCCCGCGCCCGTTCTCGACGCGCGTTCAGCTCGACCAGGCGTCCTTCTGCCACCTGCAACGACGCGAGCTCTGCGCGCGCGCATTCGAGCTCCGTGCCGAGCTCGTCCGGAGCCAGCGCGAGCGCTTCTGCCGCTCTCTCGAGCTCCGTCCGCCGCCGCTCGAGTCGCGAAAGCTCTGCGGGCTCTACGTCCAGCTCGAGCTCGAGCCGGCTCGCGGCGCGTGCCGCCTCTTGCACCTCGTCGGCCGTGCGCTGCAAGGCTTCGACCAGCGAGCGCACGCCGAGCGGCGCATCCGAAGCGCGTCCGGCAGCGCGCACCAACGCCGAGAGCTCGTCTTCGACGGACCCTTCGCGCTCGCAAAGCACCGCTTTCACACGGGCCGCGAGCTCGAGGAAGTCGCGCGCGCGTCCCAGCACGGCGAGTCGCGCTCGGAGCTCGCCGTGTTCGTTCGGCGCGGGCTGGAGCCGCTCGAGCGAAGCGACGCGATCCCGCAGACGGCGCTCGCGCAGCTCGCGATCCGAAAGCTCGTCTTCCGTGCGCGCGGCTTCGCGCTCCGCTTCGACGAGCTCGGCGTAGACTTGCGCGTACTCTCGATAAAGCTCCGTCTGTCCGGCAAACGCGTCCAGCGCCCTGAGAAAGGCGAGATTGGAACCGAGCTCGAGCTGCGCATGCTGAAACGCGAACTCCGCCAGCGTGCGCCCGACCTCGCCAGCGCGGCGCGCAGTGACGATTTCGGCACCGACGTGACAAGTCCCCTTGCCGGAACGCCGGCGCACGCGTCGTACGCACAACGTCGCCTCGGATGCGGACGACGGGGCACCGCTCTCGCCCGGGGTGAGCACGAACTCGGCCTCGAGCTCTACCTCGTCGCAACCTTCGCGAAACGGCCAAGGCCCGCGCAGCGCCCCGAGCAAGAGCCCCAGCGCCGACAGGACCAGCGACTTGCCCGCGCCGGTTTCACCGCTAATCACGTTGAGGCCGGGGTCGAGCTCGAGCTCGACGTCCTCGAACAGCGCAAAACCCTGGATACGCAGCCGCTTGAGCATGCTGCCTGTTGTAGTGAGGCGGGCGCGCACTGCATAGGACACGCAATGTCCGTGTGACATAACCTGTCCGAGGGCGCCCGCCCGGCTCTCGCTTCAGCCCGAGGTCAGTCGAGACGCCGCGATAGCCGGCTCGTGCGCCTCACGGAGGGACACTTCGCGACGGCGATCTTGGCCAGAAAGTGCGTCTCGACTCCGCGTACGGCGAAGCCGGCACCGTGCAGAGCGCTCGCGAGATCGTCCTTCAAGTAGTCGCGGTAGAACGGCTCGTGGAACTCGCCGGCGAAGCGCTGCTGAAAAGGCTTGAGGGCGGGGTCGGCGTCCGCTTGTACGGAATCCTCGACCACGAGCAGCCCACCCGGTCTGAGCACGCGCCGCATTTCGCGCAGCACGTTCGCGCGCGCCGCTCTCGGCAGCTCGTGCAGCAGATGAGCGCAAGTCACGACGTCGAAGTAGCCGTCCTTGAAGGGCAGTGCTTCGGCGTTGTCGCTGACGAGCACGGCTTCGCTGCGGCCGAGTCGCTCACGCGCGAACTCCG
Source organism: Polyangiaceae bacterium (assembly GCA_036520475.1). GTDB lineage: Bacteria > Myxococcota_A > Polyangia > Polyangiales > Polyangiaceae > DATDJP01. The sequence goes on from DATDJP010000302.1 coordinate 48,030, forward strand.
CGTAAAATGGGCTGAGCTCGACGCCGTAGTACTTGTGTTCCGGATACGCGGCCGTCATTTGCCGGAGCAGGCTGCCGGTACCACAGCCCACGTCCAGGATGTGCGCACGAGACAAGCCCTCCTCGGCGACGTAACGCGCTATGTGGGGCAGCACTCGGCGGCGCAGCGCGTCCGCCAAGCCAAACAACACGAACTCGGCGCCGACGTCGTACAGCTCGGCGGAGCGCCGGCTGAAGTAGCCGTCCGTCTGCCAGTGGTAGTTGCGCCGATAGTAGTCAGGGTACGCGCTGAGGTTCACGCTCGCAGGGAGATCCTGGAAGTCGCCGCGCTTGGCACGCCGCGCGATGCGCGGGAAGTCCGAGACGAGCTTTGGTAACACCTTCGCGTATTCCGCTGCAGGCAACTGAAACAGCAGCTGCCGCGGATAGATTTCCGCGTCTGCGTCCGCCCAATCCCGCTCGATCGTCTGCTCATAGCCCGCTTCCAGCGTCGAAATCTCCTCTGGCCGCGGACGGAACTCGCCGCCCATCAGACCGCGGAAGACACGCTGCGCGGCCAGGCATTGCAGGAAGAATCCGCGCTGCTGCGCGCGGTAGGCGGTGCGAAGTGCGTTACGTGAAAGGTTAGAGCTCATGGTGAAGCCTCCTCAGCACATCTGAAACCGTTTCAGATTGAGGGTAAACGAGGCCAGCCCCAGCGCGAAGGTTTTTGTCCGACATTTGCACAGGGCCGCTTTCAGTGAAGAAAACGGGAAGAAAAGCCACGACGCACTGCGTGATATCGGTGTCCTTCCCCCAGCTCTCGAAAGCCGAGGTAGTAAACCCGCGTGCTCCGCCTCCACGTCACTCGCTCAGCCATCACCATTCAAGCCCCGGAAGGTCCTGGCGAGACGACGCGCGCCAGCGTCGCGCTCGGCACCGAGGGATTTCGCGCCGGCATCCTCGGAGTCGGCGAGGATGAAACTGCGCTCGCTCGCCGTCTCTGCGACGCCGCGGCCAGCGGATCGCAGCACAGGTGGCTCGCGCGCAAGATCCTGAACGCAGTGGAAAAACGCGTCGGGGATTCCACACCGCGCAGCGAGCCGAGCGTCCACTTCGTGCGACCCGGTGAAGATCCCTACTGGGACGCCAAGTGGCGAGACTTCAAGACGCTCGAGCAAGTCGATCTGGGGCGTCCGGACAATCCGCGCCAGGTGCTCGTGGTCAATCCCCTGGGGGCAGACACGTGGTCTCCGCATCTGACGCGCGGAATGCTGATGTACGTTCTCTGGACAGGCATCCTCACGGGCCACAAGGTGTGGCCTCCGTTTCGTCGTCCCAAGCTCGAGCTGCACGTGGCGGGCGACTTCTCCGACTTGGAGTACGCGGAGCTCGTGGATCAGTTGCGCAGTCTCTGGGGGCAAAACCGCGTTCAGTTGCCGCCGGGGCGCGAGGTGGCGCCACGGCCGCTCACGGCATACTCCGCGGGCTATGTGGCGAGTCGTGTCGTGGTCTTCGCGGCGTTCGCGCTCGCGTTCTTCTCGAGCATGCGAGCCGGAGGCAACACTCTCGCCCTCGTGGCCGTCGGGGTCGCCGGTGCCGCGCTGCTGATCGGCCGCAAGCTCAAGGGGCGCAGCATTTACGAGCTGCCACGCCGGGGCACCGCACGCAGGCCAGAGCCCGTCGCCGAGTCCAAGTAACACTACAGCGATGGCAGCAGAAATGGTGGATACCTACGACTACATCGTGGTCGGGGGCGGCAGCGGCGGCCTCGCCTCCGCCCGGCGGGCAGCGGCGCACGGCGCCAAGGCGTTGCTCATCGAGCGCGGCGCCCTGGGCGGGACGTGCGTGAACCTGGGCTGCGTACCCAAGAAGATCATGTGGAACGCGGCAGCGCACGCCGAGCGACTACATGACCTCGCGGACTACGGCTTCGACGTGGAGGTGCGCGGGATGTCGTGGAGCAAACTCGCTCAGCGCCGCGACGCTTACGTGCGGCGGCTGAACGAGCTGTACGCGAAGAACCTGGAGCTCGACGACGTCGAGCTGCTCCGCGGCGAGGCACACTTCGAAGGTCCCCACGCCGTGCGTGTGGCCGAACGACGGGTGAGCGCTCCGCACGTGCTGATCGCCAGCGGCGGTCGCCCACGTGTGCCGAACATTCCGGGCGCGGGGCACGGCATCACGTCGGACGGGTTCTTCGCGCTGAAGGAGCGGCCCGGCCACGTGCTGGTAGTCGGTGCCGGCTACATTGCCGTGGAGCTCGCCTGCATGCTGCGCGCGCTCGGCAGCGCGGTGACGGTGGCGCTGCGAGGGGAAACGCTGCTGCGCCGGTTCGAGGCCATGCTGCGCGACATTCTCATGGAGGAGATGGCCAACGCCGGGATCAGCTTCTTGTCCGGTATGGATATCGAAAGCGTGGAGCGCGAAGCCGACGGCAAGCTCGCCTTCTGCGCGAACGACGGCGAGCGCCACACCGGCTTCGACTGCCTGCTCTGGGCCGTCGGCCGTGAGCCCATCGCGCGCGAGATCGGCCTCGAGCGAGCGGGTATCGCGCTGGACCCGGAGGGCCACGTGCTCACCGACGAATTTCAGAACACGAACGTCGCCGGTGTGTACGCGGTCGGCGACGTGACCGGACGCTGGCCGCTCACACCCGTGGCGATCGCCGCGGGGCGCCGCCTGGCCGACCGCGTGTTCGGCGGGGAACAGGACGCGAAGCTCGACTACGACGCGATTCCCACGGTCGTTTTCAGCCACCCTCCGCTCGGCACCGTCGGCTTGAGCGAAGACCGCGCACTCGAAGAATACGGTTCGTCCGTCAAGTGCTACACGAGCCGCTTTCGCAATCTGTATCACGCGGTCACCGACCGAAAGAGCACGAGCGCCGTGAAGCTCGTCACCGTCGGGCAGAAGGAAAAATTGGTCGGGATTCACGTGATCGGCCGGGGCGCCGACGAGATGATCCAGGGCTTTGCCGTGGCCTTGCGGATGGGTGCGAGCAAATCCGACCTCGACCGCACCGTCGCGATTCATCCGACCGCCGCAGAAGAGCTCGTCACGCTGCGCTGAGTTTTTGGCGCCATTCGCGTGAGCCCGGCCGACCGCTCCGCGAGGGACCCGAACGCGGGGCACTGGGTGGTTGCTTTGCAGGCGAAGGGCCGCGACAATGCCCGAACGTCGGGCCCCCGGGATGAGTGAACAACGACGCAGCCAGCCGCCGCCGCTGCCTAGTCGACGGACGTCGCGCCCACCCGCACCCAGCGCTGCAGACAGCGCGCCGGTAGTGAGCTCGGGGGTGCAAGGACCCGTGAAGGCGCTCTCGTCCGAGTGGCCCGCGGACAGCTCGGCCTTCGACGAGCGTTCACCGGAACACCCGAGCGTCCGCTCTGGCAGGCCCGCGATCCCCCGCGCCAAGCTGCCGACTCTGGGCTCGGAAGAGCTCTGGAACAGGAAGATCCGGGTCACTGGCGAGGTCGAGCGCGGGGGCATGAGCTACGTCGTACGCGGCACGGACACCACGCTGAGGCGCGAGCTGGCCCTGAAGGTGTCGCCCCTGCCCCGCGACCAGCTACCGCGCGCACAGCTCGCACGCTTCATCGAAGAAGCGCAGATCACCGCGCAGCTCGAGCACCCGAACGTGGTGCCCGTGCACGAGATCGGCATGGATCCCGAGGGTCGTGTCTACTTCTCCATGAAGCTGGTGCGCGGGCAATCGCTCGAAACCATTCTGGAGAAGCGCCGTCAGAAGGATCCGGAGACGCTCGCCGAGTTCGGGCTCCGTCGCTTGCTCGACGTGTTCCTGCAGGTCTGCCAGGCCCTGGAGTACGCACATGCGCGTGGAGTCATCCACCGCGATCTGAAGCCCAGCAACATCATGGTGGGCGACTTCGGCGAAGTGCTGGTAATGGATTGGGGCGTGGCCAAGGTCGTCGGTCGGCCGGACGCCGCCGCCGCCGTCGTGTCGACGACCTCGGGCTCGCTGTGGGAGGCAGAGGAGCGCTTGCGCGCGTCCGACCCGAGCATTTCCATCCCGCCGCACGACATCAGCTCGGTGCGTGCGGGCAAGAAGTCGCTCGCCACACAAGCGGGCACGGTGATCGGCACGCCCGCGTACATGTCCCCGGAGCAAGCGCAGGGAGCGCCGGTGGACGAACGCACGGACATGTACTCGCTCGGCGTGATCCTCTACGAGATCCTGTGCGATCATCTGCCGTTCGAAGACGACGACGCCACGCGCCTGCTCGTGCGTGTGCTGACGGAGACTGCGCCGCGACCGTCGGTGCACAACCCGAGAGCACCGCTGGCGCTCGAAATGTTGGCGCTGCGCCTGCTCGAGAAAGAACCCGAACGACGCACGCTGACGATCGCGCAGATTCGCACTCACGTGCAGAACTACATCGAGGGTATCGGCCGCGACTATGGGCGCGAGCAATGGTGGAGCAACGCGCTCTGGGCCGCGGGCGCGCTGGGTCTGTTTGCGTTTTTGGTCTGGTATCTGACCGGGCAGTCAATCGCGGTGTTGTTCGTGCTGGCGCCGCCCACGGTGTTCAACGCGGTCGGCTGGTTCCTGTTGATTCTGGCGCTGCGCTGTCCGCTCTGGTCGGGCTACCTGGCGATTCGCCCGCGCGAAGAGCGCGATCGCTTCCGGCCCGCGACCGGCGAAGAAACCTTCGTGTCGGGCTACCTGGCGCATCGCACGTTCGCCGCCGCGCTGGCGCCGTTGTTCCAGCTCGCCTTCATCATCGAGGTGGCCAGCGTGGCGCTGACGCAAGCCGCGCGCGAGCCCGGCTACTCGACGGAGTTCGTTCAGCGCATCACCACCGAGCTTCGCACGGAATGGGCGCATTCGCTGATCGTGATCCTGATCTTCTTGTTCGCATACTTGTTCCTGCTCTCCGCCGAGGTGCGTTTCGCGCGTGCCATCGATCGCTACGATCTGCTCGTGGCGAGGCCGGCATGGGAGGCGGTCTGGCCATTTTTTCTGATCGTGGTGCTGCTGCTCACGATCGGCGCCACCAACGTCATCGAGTGGGCGCTGGGCGAAGAGCGTAGCAGCCTGCTCACGTTCCTGCGCAAGCAAGCCTTGACCCAGCCGCTCGACCTCATCGACATCGTGAAGACGCTGGTCTTTCAGGGAACGTTCCTGATGGGTCTGGTATTCAGTGCGCTGTTACTTGCCTTCCCGGTCGCCGAGGTGCTGGCCGCGCTGCGCCTGTCGTACCAACCGGCGGACGAGGCGACCGTTCGGAATCGCGTGCAGTATTTCATGCGCTCCATGGCCATCTTTCGCGTGGCGCGTGTCAACTGGCTCTACGGTGGCGCCATGATCGGCGGGCTCACCGCCATGACCATCCTCGCCGAACGCCCTGCAGCACCGCTCGTCAAGCAGGTGCTGTACATCCTCGGCCCTTCGTTGATCGGCTTCGCTGGTTACTGGCTCACCCGACGTCAGGTGAGCGCGTTCCTGGCTCAATCCCCGGCGGTCGAGCGCCTCCTGCAGCAGCAGATGGTCACGAGCCGTATCGAGCACGCCAACGTGAGCATCGCGCAGCTCGAAGCCGCGCCCTGGCGACGCAGGCTCCTGCAATTGGTCGTCCCGCTCGGCTGCATCGCGCTGTATCTGGTCTGGACCGGCAGCGGCCTGCACGAGCTTGCCATCCGGCAACTCATCCTGCCGGTGACGCCCAAAGGCTGGCTCTTGATCTTCCCCTACGCCTTGCTGCTGCTCTTGCTGCTGGTGCGAGACAACGCGCAGATCTGGGTCCTGAAACGCTTTTTGGCAAAACAGAACAGCGCGCCCGCGGGCGCGGTCCCGAGCGAAGCCCAGAGCGAAGGCCCAAGCCAGACGGAGCCGGCGGTCGCCGACGTCGAAGGCAGTGCCGGGGTCGTTCCACGAACCTGAAACCATCGCCAGCCTCGCTGTCCGAGTGGGTCCCCCCGATCGGCCGCGCGCCGCTTGCGAAGCACCGACGCGAAGGTGATATCGTGCGCGCCGTGAGAGGCATCATGCTGGGCGCGCTGCTCGGTTACGCCGTTGTGGGCTGGGCGGCAGGAGCCCACGCGCAGGCGGCCTCCGAGAAGGGCCGCGCCGAGCAGCCGGCCGCTCCCAGCGCGGAAAATGCGGCCCGCGCGCAACGCCTCTTCGACGACGGGGTCGCCGACATGCTCGCCGGCCGCTTCGACCGTGGCTGCGTGCTGCTCGATCAGAGCCACCGCATCGATCCCAAGGCCGGCACCCTGTTCACGCTCGCCGAGTGTTATGGACGCGCCGGAAAAACCGCCAGCGCAGTGCGCCACTACGCCCTGTATTTGACGCTGTACGAGCTCATGACCGACGAACAAAGCCGAGCTCACAGCGAACGCGCGGCGGTGGCGAGGGCCGAACGCAACAAGCGCCTGCGCGAGGTTCCCAGGCTCGAGCTGCATTGGTCCGGACGCGCCCCGGCGGGTGCGCAGGTGATCCTCGACGGCGCACCGCTCGACAGCACGCGCATCGGGCGCGCGCTCAGCGTGGATCCAGGTAAACACGTGATCGAGTTCAGCGACGGTGCTGGCGGCATGAATCGCCGTGAGGTCACGGCCCTTTCGAATCAAAGCGTGCGCGTGGATCTGCCGGCGCCCGCAATCAGCCGCTCGGCGGCGGCTGCCGCGTCGCACAAGGAAGAGCACGACGAAGGGGGGAGCTCGCGGCGCACCTGGGCCTACATTGTGGGAGGCATCGGCGTCACCGGCGTGCTGGTCGGCTCCGTCGCGGGCCTCATGGTGCTCGCAAAAAAACCGGACGTGGATGAGTACTGCCGCGACGTCAGTGGGGATCGCGCCGAGTGCAAGGCCGAGGGGCTCAGAGCGGCCGACTCTGCAAGAAAACTGGGCACCGTGAGCACGATTGCGTTTGCCACGGGCGCTGTCGGCCTGGCCGCGGGCATCACTCTGCTCGTTACCGAACCGGCTCAGTCTTCGAGCGGGACGCGGCCGGGCAGTTGGCGGTTGCGCGTTGCCGGCGCTCCAAGCCGCGCGCAATTCAGCTTGACGACAAGCTTCTAGCTTCGCCGAAATCCGCCGGAACGCGCCCGAATCACCGCATGCGCGCGAGTCCCGCTTGAGGTAGGATAAGTCATACATGTCCCAATTGGGCGCTGCTGCTGGAACGGTCATTGCCGGCCGTTACTCGCTCGGCGCACGCATTGGCACGGGCGGCATGGGGGCCGTGTACGAGGGCACGCATATCGTCACGCGCCGCCCCTGCGCGATCAAACTGATGCTCGGGCACACGGCGGAGCGCGAGGAGATGCGCACACGCTTCTTCCGCGAGTCCCGCGCCCTCGCACAGATCAAGAGCGAGTACATCGTCGACGTTCTCGACGCGGGCATCGACCCCGACACTCATGTTCCTTTTCTGGTGATGGAACGGCTGACTGGGATCGACCTCGGAGAGCTCGTCGGCGAACGCGGCGCGCTGCCTGCGAACGACGTGCTGCTGTACCTCTGGCACGCCGCGCTGGCGCTCGACCGAACCCATCGCGCCTCGATCGTTCATCGCGACCTGAAGGCCAGCAACCTGTTTCTGACCCAGCGAGAAGACGGCTCGCCATTGGTCAAAGTGCTGGATTTCGGCGTGGCGAAGATGATGCGCCTGGACGCCACCTCGGAGGGCGGCACTCAGGCCGTCGGTACTCCCCTCTACATGGCTCCGGAGCAATTTCGGGGCAAGGGCCGCGTGTCCCCCGCCACGGACATCTATGCCCTCGGCATGCTCGCGTACCTGCTGCTCGTCGGGAAACACTACTGGCGCGAGGAGCGCGAGGCCTGCGAGAACCCCTTTGCCTTCGCCTCGCTTGCGGCCAAGGGGCCGGTCGAGCCCGCCAGCGCACGTGCAGCTCGCTGCACGGTGCTGCTCACGCCAGCCTTCGACGCATGGTTCGCGCGGGCAACGGCGTATCGTACCGATGAACGGTTCGCGTCCGCCGTGGCCGCGATCACGGACCTTTCGCGCGTGTTCGGGCTAGCGGCCCCATCGCCGCCCCCGTCGCTCTCGCTTGCACCAGCGCCGGGCCGCACCCTTTCGCGCAGCCACGATTCGCGCACCGAGAATCTGGGCCCGCGCCCGCTCCAGGACACGAGCGGCGTGATCTCGGCGGCCCTGTCGTTCACCGATTCTCAGCTGGTGCAAGAAGACCTCACGGCCCCGCCCGGTGAAAGCACCGAGATGCCGCTGTCCGTCACGAACGGCGGCCTCGCTGCCAGTTCGCCACGTCGCTGGCCGTGGATCGCCGTCGCAGCGCTGCTCGCCTCCTCGGTGGCCTTCGCGAGCGGCTGGTACATCTGGACCGGACCTCCGCCACCGCTCGAGCGAGGCTTCGCGCACAGCCCGAACGTAGCCGGCGTCATTCACGCGCCGACTCCCATCCTCGATCCGCCTGTGACGCCCGCCGATCTCGCGCTGGCGCCGGGAGAACCGGCAGAGCCGGAGCGACACGGCCGCACCGCCACACGCGCCGCGCGCGCGCGTGCTGCGGCGAAGGCGACTGCACGCCGCCGTACGGCCGCCCCGGCCGTGGAGGCCGAACCCCTGCGCGTCCCGCCCTCTCCACCGGGCGATCGTTCGACCCTGTATCGCCGCGATTGACCTGATGCGGGGCTAGGGTGCGTCCCTAAATTGCAGATCTCCCCGTAAACGTGCCCGTGCCCGTGAACGTGCCCGAAGGGAGCCGAAGAGGTGCTGTCCATGGGTTGGGGAATGATAGCGCGGCGAGCATGGTTCGGCGCAGTTGGAGCAGCAGTGGCGGACGATTGAA